>DATJZU010000097.1:0-9298 GCA_035498835.1 Thermoanaerobaculia bacterium | reverse complement strand
CGGCGTTCCACCAGCGGCGGATCCGATACTCACGGCCGGAGCCCGCGCGGCATTCCTCGGGGACGAGGCGCGCGAGGACGTGCTCGAGGCCGAAGGTGTCGCAGAGCACACGCCCGCGCCGCGCCAGCACGCGGGCGATCTCCGCGACGACGGCGGCGTTGTCGGGCTCCGCGACGAAGTATCCGAAGCTCGTGAAGAAGTTGACGACGGACGCGAACGCGCCGTCGGAGAACGGAAGCCAGCGCATGTCGCCGCGCACGAGCGCGCGGGCGCCCGCGCGGGCCCGAGCGAGCTCCAGGAGAGGAGCGGAGTAGTCGAGACCGATCGGATCGATGCCGAGCTCCCGGAAGAAGGGGAAGTGCCGGCCGGCGCCGCAGCACAGGTCGAGCATCGGCGCGGGCGTCGGCGGGAGCCGCGCGGCGGCGAACGCGGCCTCGCGGCGCGCGGAATCACGGTCCCGGTGGGGATAGAGATCGAGGTACTCCTCGCCGAACCACGACTCCCACCAGGTCATGCCGGGCGCATTATGGCGCAGGCGCCAAAGGCGTTAGAGTTCGCGCGATGTTCCCTTTCCGCGCGCGCGCATGGCTCGCGGTGTCGCTTCTTCTCGCCGCCGCGGCCTGCCAGGACGAGTTCGGCGGCGGTCCGCGCACCGTGACGCGGAGCGGCTACCGCGCCGCGCTCGTTTACTCGCCGACGGATCGCTACGAGGTCGCCGTGCGCGGCCAGAAGCAGCGCGTCTCGGGCATTTTCGACGGATCGGAGCTCGTCAAGATCGAGCGGCCGGATCTCGGCAAGATCTGGCAGTTCCGCCCGTCCACGCGCAAGATCATCGAGATGCCCTGGACGCCGCTGGAAGAGCTGGTGCCCGGCTACCCGCTCGACCCGCACTTCGACCCGGAAGGTTATGCGGACCGCTTCCACGGTACCGTCAAGCGCGTCGACGACGCCGCGTTCGGGGGACACCCGTGCGAGCGCTTCGTGATGTCGCTGCCCTCCGGCGACCGCGTGACCCTGTGGGTCGCCCGCGATCTCGAGCGCCTCGTCGTGCGCATCGAGCACGAGAAGAAGGACCCGAAGGACGAGTACCAGGGCGTCACAGACACGCGCCTCGACGACGTGCGTCTCGGCGCCCCGGGAAAGCTCTTCGAGAAGCCGGAGGGCTTCGCCCGCGTCGGCAACTACGCCGAGCTCGGCAAGTAACTCCCGAGCCCGCTACGGGCGGGCGGCCGAGGCGTCGAGAGAGCCGAAGTCCCGGAACAGGATGTGGTCGTAGAAGTAGTGGATGAGGAGGAACGACAGCACGACCACGTAGTACGCCCGATCCTGCGGCACGTCGAATCCCTGCCAGAGCACGAGGTAGACGACGCCGGCGAGGACCGTCGCGCCGATCATGGAGGCGTAGAAGATTCCGGTGTGCGAGGTGCCGGAGATCTTCTGGACGAACGAGCTTCCGATCTCTCCGGTATCCGCCTTGCGCGACAGGATGAACCAGGTCAGCGCGAGGTACTGCAGGGAGTGCCAGGTGTTGAAACCCTGGAACGCCACGTCCAGATTGTCGAAGAGCGGGATGATGAACGCGAGCGCCACGGTCGCCGCCATGAAGACGAGCCTCGGCCAGCTCGAGCGGCCGCTCCGGATCTCGCGGTATGTGCGGACGACGTAGAAGAGGAAGAGCGCGGCGAACGCCGCCGTGAAGGCCGGCGCCACCCACGGGCGCTTCAGGAAGTTCGGGAAGAGGAGCGCGGAAGTCCCGAGCTTGAACTGGCCCTCGACGAACTTGTACATCGCCATGGTGTAGAGCGCGCCGAGGATCACGGCGCCGTCGAGCAGCCGATCGAGAGTCGTGGTCGCGAGCCCGGCGCGCCGCCGGTACGTCTCCGAGATCCACTGCGCCTGGTGCGTCACGTGCATCGAAGCCCAGAAGAAGAAGCCGGTGAGGAGCAGCAGGAACGAGTACATCGATCCGATGACCACCAGGGTCGGAATCAGGACCAGCGGCAGGTAGGCCAGGAAGCCGTAGCGGCGCCGGAAGCGGGGCTCGAGCGCGGTGCGCAGGTACGTCGAGTACATGTGGGGCCCGCCGACCAGGAGCGTCACCGACAGCCCCACGACGAGACTCGCCGTCCCCTCGGAGGCGCCGAGCCGCTGGAGAACGCCGTACGAGACGTAGGGGAAGAACACCAGAAGGCCGGAGAGCGTCAGAAAGAGCATGTCGAAACGGCGGTTGTGAATCCAGAGGTTCCCCGCCGTTCCATCCGCCGGATGTCCGGCGCGCGCGAGCGTCGACATGAAGAGTCCCACCTCCTCGAAAGCCCGGGATTCTATATCCCGGCAACAAGATAGCCCAACCGCGGGCGTCCGGGGCGGCCAAAGCTACAATGGCCGGTCCGATGCTGCGATTCGGAACCGTCCCGATCGATCCGCCGCTCGTCCTCGCTCCGATGGCCGGGATCACCGACCACGTGTACCGCCTGATGCTGCGTCAGATCGGCGGCGTGGGCCTCGTCACGATGGAGTTCATCTCCTCCGAGGCGATCACGCGCGGCAACGCACGGCAGAGGCGCAAGCTCCTCTTCTCGGAGGCGGAGCGGCCGCTGTCGATCCAGATCTACGGCTCCGATCCCGACCGGATGGCCGCCGCCGCCGAGATCGTCGAGGCGCTCGGTCCCGACGTCTGCGACATCAACATGGGCTGCCCGGCCAACAAGGTCCTGAAGGGATGCGCCGGCGCGGCGCTCATGGGAGACCTGGATCTCGCCCGCCGGATCATCCGGGCGGTCCGGTCGAAGCTCTCGATCCCGTTGACGGTGAAGTTTCGTCTCGGTCTCGACGAGTCGCGGAAGAACTTCCTCGAGCTCGGGCGCATCTGCGAGGGCGAAGGCGTTGCGGCGGTCGCGATGCATGGACGCACCGCGCGCCAGATGTACACGGGCCGCGCCGACTGGACCCGCATCGCGGAGTTGAAGGGCACGCTCGCGATCCCGGTCATCGGCAACGGCGACGTCGAGACGGCCGATGACGCGGTCGAGATGTTCCGCCAGACCGGCTGCGACGCGGTGATGTGCGGCCGCGCGACGATGAAGAACCCGTGGATCTTCCGGCAGATCGCCGATCGTCTGGCGGGCCGCCCGCCGCGGGAGGCGACACTTGCCGAGCGGCGCGACCTGATGCTCGCGCATTTTTCGGCGATCGAACGGACCGCCTTCGATCCGCGCGAGGCGCTGCACAAGCTGCGGACGATGACGGGCTGGTACACCCACGGCCTCCCCAACGGGCGGGCGCTGCGCGTCCGGATCTCGACGCTCGCGACGCCCGCAGACTTCCGCGACGCGGTCGAGGAGTTCTTCGGAGGCCTCCGGCAAGGCGCGACGCTCGCGGCCACGGCCTGACGGCCTTCCCACCCGCGAAACGGCGGGAATGACCGTTCGGCCTCGAGCGGTTCGAAGGATTCGATGAGAAAACCCGGCTTCGCGCTCGCCCTGCTCGTTCTCGCCGCATTTGGCGGGTCGGTCGCTCGGAGTCAGGACAAGCCGGTCAAGCCCTTGCCGATCAAGACGAAGGCCGGCACTTTCCCGCTCGGAATCGGGACGGACTTCCTCGGGCAGGCCGGGAAGAAAACGGTCGTCCGCATCCGGCTGACCGCGCCGGAGCTGTCGCGCGAGGCCTCCGCGCACGCCATCAAGGGCTTCCGCGGCGTGTTGAAGGGCGGCTTCCGACAGGCGGAGGCCGACGTGGACTCCTTCGAGTACCCGGTCACGGCGGACTTCTCGGGAGGCTCGCCGTTCGCCTACTCCTTCCTGCGGTCGCTTCCGCCCGGCGACTACAAGCTGCGACTCCTCCTGACCGACCCGGACGGGAGAGAGATGGGAGAAGGCGTACTCGATCTTTCCGTGCCGGAAGTCCTGACGCCTTTCCGGCCCGAGATGGCGCCGGGAGAGGCCGGCACCCTCCCGTCGGCCGAGGCGATCGTGATCGCGGAGGAGTCGGCGGAGAAGCCGGCGACCCCGGCCGAGCCGAAGCTGAAGATCCTGCCGCCCGCGCGGGAGACGCCGATCGGCATCCTCCGCCTCGAAGCGGTCGTCGCGCCGCCCATCGAGCGCGTCGAGTTCTATCTCGAGGACAAGCGCATCCTCACGCGCACGAAGCCGCCGTACTCCGTCGAGATCGACCTCGGCGATGTCCCGCGGCGGCAGACCCTGCGTGCCGTCGGCTACGACGCGACCGGCGCCGTGATCGACGAGGACGCGTACGCGATCAACCAGGGCAAGGACCGCGTGGTCGTCCGCCTGCTCCCGCACCTCGACGCCGAGAAGGGCGTCGTTTACGTCAAGGTGGCCGTCCAGTCCGTCAACGGCGGGGTCGCCCAGCGGATCGACCTCTTCCTCGACGCCCGGAAAATCACCTCCTGGACCGGGCCGCCCTACGAGGCGACGATTCCCGCCGCGCAGTACGCCAACGCAACGCTCCTGCGCGCAACGGCGACGACCGCCGATGGCCAGGAGGCCAACGACATCCGGATGCTGAAGGGCCCGCAGACGACGGTCGAGGCCGTGCGCGTCGACGTCGTGCAGCTCCACGTGTCGGCTCTCGACAAACAGGGACGATTCGTCAAGGGCCTCACGCAGGGCGATTTCGCGATCAAGGAAGACGGAAAGCCCGAGGAGATGAGCGGCTTTGAGCTCGCCGAGAACCTGCCGCTCACCGTCGGCCTCGTCGTGGACGGCTCCGGCTCGATGGAGAAGAGCCTCCCCTTCGTGCACGAGGCGTCCGCGGCGCTCTTCAAGAACCTGATCCGGTCGAAGGACCAGGGCTTCGTCATCGAGTTCCGCGACAAGGCGAAGTTCCTGCAGGAGCTGACGGGCGACTCGCCTTCGCTCCAGCGCGCCGCCGCGGATACGCGCGCCGAGGGGGCGACGGCGCTCTACGACGCCGTCGTCCTGGGCCTCTACCAGTTCCGGGCGCTGCAGGGGCGCAAGGCCCTCATCGTGATCACCGATGGCGACGACAACCGGTCCCACGTCGACTTCGACACGCTGCTCCGCTACGCGCGCTCGGCCGGCGCGCCGGTCTACTTCCTCGCCGTCGGGATTCCGCTGACGGACTTCCGGTCGCGCAAGGTCACGAAGCAGATCGCCGAGGAGTCGGGCGGCCTCGTTTTCCACATGAGCAACGCCGAGAAGATCGCCGAAGTCACGCACCAGATCGAGGAGGAGCTGCGCTCGCAGTACATCCTCGCCTTCCGGAGCGACTCGCCGAAGCCTCCGGGCGAATACCGGTCCATCGCCGTGGCCATCGGAAAGCCCGGCGTGACCGCGCGCACGATCCGCGGCTACATTCCCTGACCGACGCTCGCGCCGACCGGCGCGGCGATTTCTGATAGACGTACCTCGTGCACGGCGAGACGGAGCTCCTCTCGACGATCGCGGTGAGCCTGGTCTTCGCGTTCGTGGGCGGGCTCCTGGCCGTGCGGCTCAAGCTTCCGCCGCTCGTGGGCTATCTCGTGGCGGGAATCGCGGTGGGCCCGTTCACCCCGGGATTCGTGGCCGACGCGAAGCTGGCGCCGCAGCTCGCCGAGATCGGCGTCATCCTGCTCATGTTCGGCGTCGGCATGCACTTTTCGATTCGGGATCTGCTGGCGGTTCGCACGGTCGCGGTCCCGGGCGCCGTGGCGCAGATCGCGGCGGCGACGGCGCTCGGCGCCGGCCTCGCGCGGCTCTGGGGCTGGCCACTCTCGAACGGGCTCGTCTTCGGTCTCTCGCTGTCCGTCGCGAGCACCGTCGTTCTCCTCCGCGCGCTCGAGGGCCGCGGGATGATCACGACGCACGACGGCCAGATCGCCGTGGGCTGGCTCGTCGTCGAGGACCTCGCGATGGTGCTCGCCCTCGTGCTCCTGCCGGCGCTCGCCGGAGCCGCCGCGCACTCCGGAGCGTCCGGCTCCCTGGGCCTCGCCCTCGCAATCACGGTCGGAAAGCTCGTGCTGTTCGTCGCCTTCATGCTCGTCGCGGGCGTGCGGCTCTTCCCGTGGCTCCTGCGGCGCGTCGAGAAGACGGGCTCGCGCGAGCTCTTCACGCTCGCCGCGATCGCGCTCGCGCTCGGCGTGGCGTTCGGCGCGGCGCGGCTCTTCGGCGTCTCCTTCGCTCTCGGAGCCTTCTTCGCGGGCGTCGTGATCAACGAGTCGGACCTGTCGCGCCGCGCCGCCTCCGACACGCAGCCCCTTCAGGACGCCTTCGCGGCGCTCTTCTTCGTGGCCGTCGGGATGCTCTTCGATCCGTCGGTCGTGGTGCGCGAGCCGCTCCGTGTCCTCGCGGTCGTCGCGATCATCGTCGTCGGAAAGTCGCTCGCCGCGTTCGCGATCGTCCTCGCGCTGCGCCGTCCGCTGTCGACGGCGCTGACGGTTTCCGCGGCGCTCGCCCAGATCGGCGAGTTCTCGTTCATCCTCGCCGCCCTGGGGGTCGAACTGGGTCTCCTGCCGGGCGAGGGACAGAGCCTGATCCTCGCGGGAGCGCTCCTGTCGATCACGCTCAATCCGCTCGCGTTCGGCGCGGCCGACCGGCTTGCCGCGCGGCCGCCGGCGCCGGCCCGCGCTACCAGTTGACGACGAGGCAGTACTTGTCGCGGCAGGCGAGCCAGCGCGCCGGAGGGCTCGCGCCGCGGAAGTCGCCGCGGTCCCGGACCTTCGCGAGGGCCACGATCCGCTCGGACCGCCAGGCCTCCCAGAACCGCTCGCGCGTCCAGAAGATCTCGCGCCGGCGCTCAACGGGCAGCCACCAGTCCTCGAGCTCTCCCTTGAAGTCGACGATCGGCACGACGGCGCGCATCTCCCACGGCAGGGTCTGCGCGTAGCCGCGGTACGAGACGACGCGGGCGCCCGACGGCGCGGCGGCATCGCGGGCCTCGGCGGAGATCGCGGGCAGGCCCGTCGAGAGCTCGATGCGCGGCCACGCGAGATCGAGGACGGCGTAGAAGCCCGCCCAGCCGAGGCCGAGCGCCGCGGCGGCTCGCAAGGGATTCCGGGCGAAGAGCGCGAAGCCTGCTCCGGCGGCGAGCGACAGGGCTCCCGTCAGGGCGAGGCCGCCGATCCGTCCCTGCGCGATCTCCCGGCGCGCGTCCGGGACGGCGGCGACCGCGACGACGAGGGTCGCGGCGAGGATGGCGTGCCCGATCCACGGCGCCTTCCGGAGGCCGGCGGCCACGAGGCCTCGGGCCGCGAGGGCCGCGGCGGCCGGGAAGGCCGGAAAGATGTACGGCGGCAGCTTGCTCCGCGAGACCGAGAAGAAGGCGATCACGACGGCGGTCCAGAGGAGAAGGAAGAGCGAGAACGGATCGCGCCGCGACGCTTCGCGCACGCCGCGGAAGAAGAAAGGAAGGGCCGGAAGGAATCCCGCGAGAAAGAGTGCCCCGAAGTAGTAGATCGGCCCGGGCCGGCTCGCCGTGGGCGTCGCGAAACGCTGGAAGTGCTCGTGAACGAAGAAGAAGTCGAGGAACCCGGGATGCGCGCGCTCGGCGAGCGCGAACCACGGCGAGGCGAGCGCGAGGAAGACGAGCGGCGCGGGCGAGACGAGGAGCGCCCGGAGCGTGCGCGCGCGGCCCGAGAGAAGCGCCGCGAGCACGAGGATCGCTCCCGGGAGCACGATCGCGATCAGGCCCTTCGCCAGGAAGCCCGCCGCGGCGAAGACGCCGGCGATCGCGGCCAATCCGGAGGTCGAACGGCCCCGCCCTTCCGCCGCGCGCTCGAGCACCTCCCACGCCGCGAAGAGCGTCGCCGCGAAGCAGAACGTCAGGAGCCCGTCGGTCAGGTTCGTGCGCGCCGCAGTGAAGCCGAACGGCGCCGCGAGGAAGAGGACGGCCGCGAGGAGCCCCTCCTCCCGGCCGCGGCGGCGGCCGACCGCCCAGGCGAGGAGCAGGGCCGTGGCCGTGCCCGCGACTCGGGTCGCGAGGCGTGCGGTGAAAGGGCGCTCGCCGAAGACGGCGAAGGTCGCGGCGTTGGCCCAGTAGAGAAGCGGCGGCTTTTCGAGGTAGGGGACTCCGTTCAGCGTCGGCGTGACGAAGTCGCGCGCCGCGAGCATCTCCCGCGGAATCTCCGCGTACCGCGCCTCGTCGGGCTCCGCGAGGCGCGAGCCGGGCGGCTCGAACCAGACCGCGGCGAGGAGAGCGACGAGCGCGACGACGAGCAGACGATCGCCGCCGCGGCCGCCGTCGAGCGGGGCGCCGCCGCCGCCGCGCAGGCTCAACGGCCCGTGCGCACGCGGACGCGGTAGGTCAGGCGCGCCTCGCCGCCCGCCGGAACGGGGACGGCGAACTCGGCCACGCGCGCGCTCTTCGAGACCGGCGGGACGGACGACTCGAGGACCTTCCAGTCGCCGGGGAAGGTCTCGCGAAGCATCACGGTCGCCTCGTCCTTCTTGCGGCTCGTGAACGTGACTTCCCAGGCGGACTCGGACTCGCGCGGTCCGACCTGGGTGAAGCTCGTCTGTCGGCGGCGCGCGACGAGATCGAACGCCTCGGAGACCTCGATCTCGAAGTCGGTGCCCGACGGCGTGTGCGCGATGCGGTCCTCGCCCCCGAAGACGGATCCGCCGTCCGCGTACACTCGGACGACTCCCGCCGGGAGCGCGGCCGCGAGCTTCTTCGCGCCGACGCGGTAGATCACGCCGACGGGGACGGTCTGGCTGTCGGCGTTCTCGCCGAACCAGTAGCTCGTTCGGGCGACGTAGCGCTTCTCGACCGGCACGTCCGCGCCGTCCGCGAGCGGGAGCGTCGTGCGGCCCGCAGGGAGGCCGGCCGGCGACGGGATCTCGTACATGCGCGATTCGGAGACGGCCTCGGAGCTCGAGACGCCGCCTTCGGCCGCGACCGCCCCGGCGCGATACGCGACGGCCGGCGTCGCCGGCGCGGGCGCGGTCCGGAGAATCCCGGCGAGAAGGCGCAGCCGCGTCGGCGCGAAGGCCGCCCCCGTGCGGTTGTCCACAGTGAACCAGCCCTCGAGGCGCCCGCTCTTCTCGTCGGCGGAGAGCGCCAGCGCGTAGTCGGCCTCCCAGCCGACGTCCGAGACGAGGTAGCGCACCGCGAGGTCGCGCGCGCCCGCTCGCTCGCTCGCGAGCCTGAGCCGCACCGCCCGAGACGGAGCGGCCGCGGCGGCGGCGCCCTCGAGGACGATGCGCGCGCCCGGCTCGCCGTAGACGAGATCGCCGCCTTCGCGGAAGAGCACCTGCTCGGAGCCCGTCCCCGACACCGCGACGACCTCGGCCTCGGCCGACGCGCCTCCCGGCCGCTCGACGCGCACGCGGCGCCCGAC
>DATJZU010000096.1:0-8413 GCA_035498835.1 Thermoanaerobaculia bacterium | reverse complement strand
GCCCGGAACCGCCGGCTTCCAATTCAACGGGTCGGGACCCCTCGCGGGGCAGACCTACGGCGACCTCTTCGACTGCGGCGGCCCCTGCGCGACGATCACGCGGCAATCGAATCTCTCGATCGACGACAAGTACTACAGCGCATATTTGCAGGACGCGATCACTTTTGATCGCTTGACCATCAACCTCGGTGTGCGCTGGGACCAGCAGTTCGGCAACAACAACCCGACGACGATCCTCGGTAACCCCACGTTCCCGGACGTTCTGCCGACGGTCGTCTATCCGGGGGCGAACCAGCCGTTCAAGTGGAACGACTGGCAGCCGCGCGCCGGCCTGACCTACGCGTTCGGCGCCAACCGCTCGACGGTCTTCAAGGCGAGCTACTCGCGGTACGCGGAGGCTCTGGGCACCAACACGACCGGGCAGGTCAATCCGACCAACGCGGTTTCGTACGCGTACTACGCCTGGAACGACGCCAACCACGACAATCTCGTCGAGCCGAACGAGGTCGATCTCAGCTCGTTCGATCACAGCCGCAACTACGATCCGGCCAACCCCGGCGCCGCCGTTTCCCCCAACAACTTCGCGCCGGGCTTCCACGCACCGCGGACCTGGGAAGTCGTGGCGGGAGTGGATCACGAGCTGCTCCCGGCCTTCGCGGTCGGCGTCGCATATACCCACCGCGACTTCGGCGGCGAGCTCTACCGGTTCCCGGCCGGTACAACGCAGGCGGACTACACGCAGTACATGACGATCAACGGGGTCCTCCCGTCGCAGTTCGGCGGCGGCGCCTACTCGGCTCCGGTCTACGAGCTGACGTCGTGCTTCAACAGCCCGGACACGTGCGTGCCTCCGCCGGGCTACACCTGGACCAACCGGAGCGACTTCCACCAGACCTACGACGGCGTGGATCTCGTGCTGACCAAGCGTCTCTCCAACCGGTGGATGATGCGCGGCAGCTTCACGTACAACGTCAACAAGCAGCACTCGGGGGCGAACGGCTGCGTCGATCCGACCAACATCGTGCCCGGACAGTCGGGCGACACCGGCAACCCGGCGACGGCTTACACGGGCGAGAGCTGCGCGGATGGGACGTTCGTGGCCGCGCGGTCGACGGGCTCGGGCTCGAAGGACAGCGTCTTCCTCAACTCGAAGTGGCAGTTCAACGTCAACGGGATGTACCAGCTGCCGATGAACTTCAACGTCGCGGCGAGCATCTACGGACGACAGGGATACCCGATCATCCCGTTCCAGCGCGTCTTCGGGGATGACGGTTTCCAGCGCGACGTGGTGGCGGCCTCGACGGACTCGCTGCGCTACGACAACGTGTTCGAGCTCGACATGCGCGCCGAGAAACTCATCCCGATCACGCAGACGGCCAACGTCACGCTCTCGGCGGATCTCTTCAACGTGACGAACCAGGACACGGTGCTCCAGCGCTTCAACCGGCTGAACCGGTCGAACACGGGCCTGATCAAGGAGATCCAGAGCCCGCGCATCTGGCGGTTCGGCGCTCGGGTCAGCTTCTAGACCGTCCACAGCGGATTTCCCTTCCCGAGCCCCGCCGGGAATCCGGCGGGGCTCTTTTTTGGTGGAAGATCGCGCCGGGGGTCTTGTTGTGGACGCCGGAATGCGAACAGGGAAGGCGAGAGGCGTCGCGATCCTGCTCGGGGTCGTGCTCGGCGCGGCCGGATGCCGCGGCCACGCGACCTTTCCGAAGGCGCCCGTCCTCGTCATCTCGATCGACACCCTGCGGGCCGACCACCTGCCGGCCTACGGCTATCACGATGTTGCGACGCCGGCGCTCGATGCGCTCCGCCGCGACGCGGTTCTCTTCGAGAACGCCTACAGCCACGTGCCCCTGACGCTCCCGTCGCACGTGACGATGCTGACGGGCCAGCTTCCGCCGCAGTCCGGCGTGCGCGACAACACCGGCTATGTCCTGTCACCCGACCATCCGACGCTCGCCGAACGCCTCGGCCGCTCCGGATACGCGTGCGGCGCGGCCGTTTCGGCCGTCGTTCTCGCGAAGACGTCTCGGATCGACCGGGGATTCGATTTCTACGACGACAACGTCGAGGCGGCGGCGCCGGGAATGCCGCTCGGCGCGATCCAGCGATCGGGCTTCGAGACCGAGCGGATCGCCGAGGACTGGGTCGGCGCGCACGCCGGCCGGCCGTTCTTCTTCTTTCTGCACCTCTACGAGCCCCACACGCCTTACGCGCCGCCCGAGCCCTTCGCGAGCACGTACCGAGAGCGGCCCTACGACGGCGAGATCGCGACGGCCGACGCGATCGTCGCAAAGTTCCTCGCGTTCCTGAAAGCCAGGAATCTCTACGACAGCGCGGTCGTGATCCTGATGTCCGACCACGGCGAGGGGCTGGGCGATCACGGCGAGCAGGAGCACGGCCTCCTGCTGTACCGCGAATCCCTGCACGTGCCGCTGCTCGTGAAGCTCCCGGGCGCGCGCCGCGCGGGGGAGAGCGTCGCGCGGCCCGTGGGTCTCGTGGACGTCTTTCCGACCGTTCTGGAGCTCGTCGGGCTCGAGACGCCCCCGGGAATCGCGGGCTCGCCGCTCCTCGCGACGGCCGCCGGGCCGCGCGACAAGGCGCGCGCGATCTACAGCGAGACGCTCTTCCCGCGGTATCACTTCGGGTGGAGCGATCTCGCGGCGCTGACCGACGATCGGTACTCCTACATCCACGGGCCGCGGGCGGAGCTCTTCGACATCGTGGCCGATCCGGGCGAGAAGCGGGATCTTTCCCCAGGCCTGCCGGCGGCCTTCCGGGCGCTGCGGGCGGAGCTGCTCGCGATGCCGCGCCCGCGGCAGGCACCGGGCGCCTCCGATCCCGAGCAGATCCGCAAGCTCGCCTCGCTCGGCTACATCGGCCGGGCGTCGCCATCGGAGATCGCCGAGAACCTGCCCGACCCGCGCGACCACGTCGCCGAGCTCGAGGAGATGCGTGCCGCCCTCGCGCTGTATTCCGGGCGTCGCTACGCGGAAGCCGCGGCGGCCTTCCGGGCCCTGCTCGCCAAGAATCCCGCGATGGCGGACGCCTGGGGATCGCTCGCCGAGGCCGAGCACAAGCTCGGGCGTCACGAGGCCTCGCTCGCGGCTCTGGAGCATCAGGACCGCCTGACTCCGGGCTCGCCGCACATCCTCCTCTCGTTCGCCAACCAGTACCTGGAGCTCCAGGACCTCGACCGCGCCCGGCTCTACGCCGAGCGGGCGCTGGCCGCCAATGCCCCGCCCGAGGCCAACGAGGTGCTCGCGCGGATCGCGCTCGCGCGGCGCGACTGGCCCGAAGCGGAGCGGCAGGCCAACCTCGCGCTGGAGGGTCATCAGGGACGCAAGCTCCCGTACATCGTCCTGGCGCAGGTGCGTAAGGCCCGCGGCGATCTTCCGGGTGCCCTCCAGATGCTCGACGAGGTGCAGGCGAAGCTCCAGAGCTCGGGCCAGGGGGAGATGTCGAACCTCCACTACTTCCGCGCGGACATCCTCGCGCGAATGGATCGGACGGCGGAAGCCGAGGCCGAGTTCCGCAAGGAGCTGTCGATCTTTCCCGACAACACGTCCGCGTGGACCGGGCTCGCCCTGCTGCACGCGAGTCTCGGACAGCCGGAGGCGGCGCGACGCGACCTCGAGGATCTCCTGCGCACCGTCCCGACGCCGCGCGGCTACGCCGCCGCGGCCGAGACGCTGCGGATCCTGGGCGACCCCGAGAGCGCGCGGCGGCTCGAGGAGCGGGCCCGTCTCGGGGGCGGATCGGCCGGCGCGGGTCAGCACACGGCGGCGGGGCCGCAGAGAGGGTAATCCGCCGGGTCCCGCACCAGCCCGGCCCGCACCGGCTTGGCGAGCAGGTAGGCGGCCGCCGCGCGCACCGCTCGCGCGTCCGGCAGGAGCCGCTCGGCGTATCCGCGCTGCCAGAGGGACTGCCCGCCGCGGCGCCGCCAGGCCTGCCCGCAGAGCGACTTCCAGAGCGTGACCGCGGGAGGGAGATGGTCGCGCCGCGGGACGCCGAGCAGGACGCATCCGTGGTCCGACATCAGGCAGTAGGCATGGAGGGACGCGCCGGCGCGATCGAAGGCGGGGACGAGGAGATCCACGCACTCCAGGCCGAACGCCACGTCGTCGAAGACGGGCCGCGACTGCCACGTGGCCACCGTCACGCCGAAGATCGCCCCGAGCTCGCGGCCGCCGCCGGCCGATCCGATTTCCATCGCCGAACTCTGATTGTCGCGAGCTGGTGCAGGACGCCGAGCGCTCAGGGAGCCGGAGGCGCGCCGCCCACGACGCGGATCTCGTATGGTCCGACCACCTCGCCGCCGTTCCGCGCGTCGCGGAAGCCCACGAGGATCGTTCCCGGCCGCGCCGAGGCCTCGGCGATCCGCGCGCCGACGCGATCCACCCCGAAGAACCAGCCGAACCAGGGATGGACCCACAGCCGTCCGGGCGGAAGGCGCCCGGCGCGCGGGAGGACGTTGCCCCAGAGCTCGGAGTGGACGGGCCCGGGCGGCATCGTGCGCAGTCGGTCGACGAGCGCGTTGAAGGCGGGCTCGTCGTTCCAGAAGAGGATCTTTCCGTCGAACGTTGCCCCCGCCGCCAGTACCGTCGCGCGCGAGACCGTCATCGTCGCGACGAACGCAACCGCCCAGACGGCCCGCCGGCGCGGCTCCCGGTTCATGAGGCGCGCTGCTCCCACCGCGAGGCACGGAAGGCCCGCCACGGTCTGGAGCATGTCGAACCGCGGGAAGCAGATCAGCGTCAGGCCCGCCGCGACGAGGAGGAGGTCGCGGGCCGCGACGTCGAACTCGCCCGCTTCCTCCCGCGCCGCCTCGATCGCGAGCGGCAGGAAGGGAAGGATGACCGCCGCCAGGGTCCCGAGCGACGGCGCGAACCGCGCGACGGGAACGGGCACGGTGAAAGGCACGATCAGGGTCCAGCGCAGCATGTCGGCGCCGGCTCCCACGGCGGCGAAAAGCGTGAGCGCCGCGAGGTACGGCAGGGATCCCGCCGCGAAAAGACCCGCCGCGTCGCGCGGACGGCGGCGGACGAGGAGCGCGATCGCGGCGAGGACGAGCGCGTAGGCGGCCGTCTGCTTGAGAAGGATGGCGAGGCCCAGGAGGAGCCCCGCCCGCGCGGGGCGCCCGCGCGAGAGGGCCGCGGCGATCGGAATCGCGAGCGCGGACATCAGGACCGTCGGCCAGACAGCGTTGCCGTCGGCGGCGTAGAAGAGCGCGAGGAAGAAGGCCGAGGCGAGCGTGCGCACGGCGGGCGAGAACCGGCGGGTCTCCCGGAGGATCGCGACGTGGGCGGCGAGCGGCCCCGCGATCGCGAAGAGATCGAGCGTGAAGCCGCGGACGCCGAAGAGGAGAAATGCGATCGCGAGGAGTCCCGTCGCGCCCGGAGTGTGCTCCCGCTTGATCTCGCGGTACATCTCGAGGCCGCGCGACCAGAGGTATCCCGGGGTCGTGACCTCCGGCCAGGCGACGACGCGCAGGCGGAGAACGAGCAGGACGTGGAGCGCGAGCAGCACGAGCGCGAGAACGTCGAGACCGCGCCCGACCCGGCGCCTTCCGGACGCGACCGTGCCGGTGACTTTCGGCTGTGGCGGTCGAAGACGACCGGCAGCCGAGAGTTTCGGTCCGGAGAGCTCAACCGCGACCCGAGCTGGAACTCTCGGCCGCCGTTCGCGGAGCGAACGCCTGGGGCCGACAGCCGGACACGACGTCCGCATCCATTTTTCAGGGGCCTGCGGGACGTTCACACGTTGAACTTGAAGAGAATGACGTCGCCGTCGGCGACGACGTAGTCGCGGCCCTCCTGGCGTACGAGCCCTTTCTCGCGGGCGGCGGCCATCGATCCCGAGGCGACGAGGTCGTCGTAGGAGACGGTCTCGGCCTTGATGAATCCTTTCTCGAAATCCGAATGGATGACGCCGGCCGCCTGGGGAGCGGTGTCGCCGGCGTGGATCGTCCAGGCGCGCGCCTCCTTCTCGCCGGCGGTGAAGAACGTGCGCAGCCCGAGCAGGTGGTACGCCGCGCGGATGAGCGCGCCCACGCCGGACTCCTCGACCCCGAGGTGCGCCAGGTACTCGCGCGCTTCGGCGTCGGGCAGCTCGGCGAGCTCCGACTCGATCTGGGCGGAGACGGCCACGGCCTCGGTGCCGAGGTGCGTGCGGGCGTAGTCGGCGACCGCCGCGACCTGCGGCGAGTCGGCCGCGTGCGCGAGCACCTCCTCGGAGACGTTCGCCGCGAAGAGGATCGGCTTCGAGGTCAGGAGGAAGAACCGGCGCGCGGTCTCGCGCTCCTCGTCGGAGAGCTCGAGCGTGATCGCCCGGCGGCCCGAGTCCAGGTGGGCCGCGAGCCGGTCGGCGACCGCGAGCGTCGCGCGGGCCTCCTTGTCGCCGCCGCGGGCCGCCTTCTCCGCGCGGTCTCGGATGCGAGCGACGGTCTCGAGGTCCGCGAGCACGAGCTCGGTCTTGATCGTCTCGATGTCGGCGACGGGGTCGAGCGCGCCGGCCACGTGGACGATGTCCTTGTCCTCGAAGCACCGCACGACCTCGACGATCGCGTCCACCTCGCGGATGTGCTGGAGGAACTTGTTGCCCAGGCCCTCGCCCTTCGATGCGCCCTTGACGAGGCCCGCGATGTCCACGAACTCGACCGCCGCGGGCACGATCGTCGTGGTCTTCGCGATTTTCGCGAGCGGCGCCAGGCGCGCGTCCGGGACCGTCACGACGCCGACATTCGGGTCGATCGTGCAGAACGGATAGTTCGCCGCTTCCGCCTTCCGCGTCCGGGTGAGGGCGTTGAAGAGGGTGGACTTGCCGACATTCGGGAGCCCGACGATTCCGGCGCGCAACATGAGCGGCGCAGTTTACCGTCATCGGTCGGAGCCGGGCGAAACGCCGTTAGAATCCCCGGGACTTGAGCGCCACCTCGACGTCGTCCGGTCCGGGACTGCTGCGCGTCGTCTCGCGCTGGGAGATCGTGGCGCTGTCGGTCAACGACGTGATCGGCAGCGGCGTCTACCTGATCCTGCCGGTCGCGGCGGCGCAGCTGCTCGGCGCGGCGAGCGTCTGGGCGATCCTGGCGGCGGGTTTCGCGGTCCTGTTGATCGTGCTGTGCTTCGCGGAGGCCGGGAGCCTCTTCGACCGGGCGGGCGGCGCCTACGTCTATACCCGGGCGGCGTTCGGCGACCTCGCCGGGTTCGAGGTCGGGTGGATGACGTGGATCGCGCGCATCGCGTCCGTGGCGGGCCTGTCGGTCTTCTTCGCCCGCGCCGTGGGGTTCCTGTGGGAGGGGGCGCGCGACGGCGCCGGCAAATGGGCCACGATCCTCCTCGGGCTCGCGTTCCTGACCTGGATCAACGTGCGCGGCGTCAAGTCGGGCGCTCGCGCCGCGGTCGTCCTGACGTGGGGAAAGGTGCTGCCGCTCGCGCTCTTCGTCGCGGTCGGAATCTTCGCGGTGCAGTGGGACCGGGTCTTCCCCGTGCCCGCGCCGGCGCGCGAGAACTTCTTCAAGGCGGCCCTCCTCGTCCTGTTCGCGTATGCCGGATTCGAGAACACGGCGGCGCCGGCGGCCGAGTTCCGTAATCCCCGGCGGGACGTGCCCTTCGCGCTCATCGTGATGATCGTCCTCGTCACGGTGATCTACACGACGGTGCAGCTCGTGGCGATCGGGACGATCGACAACCTCGGCGCCTCGCCGACGCCGCTCGCCGACGCCGCGCGCCGGATGATGGGACCGATCGGAGGTTTCCTCCTGACGCTCGGCGCCGCGCTCTCGGTGCTCGGAACGAACAACAATACGATTCTGTCCGGGCCCCGATATCTCTACGCCCTCGCCGAGACCGGCGCGCTGCCGCGCCTCTTCGCGCGCGTGCATCCGAAGTACCACACGCCCTACGTCGCGATTCTGACGCAGTCCGGACTCGCGGCGGCGCTGATGCTCACCGGCACCGCCGAGCAGCTCGCCGAGCTGTCGGTGATCGCGCGGCTCGCCTCCTACATCGGAACGGCGGCGGCGGTCCCGATCCTCCGGCGCAAGATGCCCGCGACGGAGCGCACCGTCCGTCTGCCCGGCGGACCGGTCATTCCCTTGGCCGCAATCGCTATCTGCCTTGCGCTTCTCTTCAAGGCAGAGGCGAAGAACCTCCGCGTCGGCGCGATCGCGCTCGCCGCCGGCGCCGCGATCTTCCTGTCCCGCCGGCGCGAGATCCTGCCACCCGAGTCCGCTTAGAGGAGAAAAGGAGAGTCCCGATGCGCCGATTCTTGGGATCCGCCCTCGCATTCCTGGCCGCCGCGGCGGCCCTCGGCCAGAAGCCTCCGGCGCCGTCGCCGACCCCGCCGTCCGTGACGGTGCTGCGCGCCGCGCGGCTTTTCGACGGCACGGGCGATCGCGTCCTCGAGA
>DATJZU010000095.1:0-14708 GCA_035498835.1 Thermoanaerobaculia bacterium | reverse complement strand
CCCCGAGCTCGGGGCCGACGCCGCTCACCGTCTCCCTCTCGGCCAAGGGCTCCAAGGACGCCGACGGCGGCCCGCTGCGCTACGCCTGGGACCTGAACGGCGACGGAAATTTCAGCGACTCCACCGCCGCCAAGCCGCTCTTTACCTATACGACGAACGGCAGCTACGCGGCGCGGCTCAAGGTCACCGACAACCACGGCATCTCGAGCGTGAGCGATCCGATCACGATCGCCGTGGGCGACACGTACCCGACGGCCGTCATCGACACGCCGAACTCGACTCTGACCTGGAAGGTCGGCGACGCCATCGCCTTCTCCGGACATGCCACCGATCCGCAGGAGGGCACGCTGCCGGCCTCGGACCTCACCTGGAACGTCATCCAGCACCACTGCCCGTCTAACTGCCACACCCATCCCGTCCAAACGATCTCGGGCCAGGCAAGCGGATCCTTCGCCGCGCCGGACCACGAATATCCATCGTGGCTGGAGCTGGAGCTCACGGCGACGAATTCGGCCGGGCTTTCGAGCTCACAGAGCGTGCTCCTCTATCCCGTGACGACCGACCTCACGTATCAGTCGAGCCCGACCGGGCTCGTTGTCGTCTCCGGAACGAAAGTCTCATCGACGCCCTTCACCGACACCGTGATCGTCGGATCGCAGAAGACGATCGTCGCGGCCTCTCCGCAGACGCTGGGCGGGATTCCCTACGGCTTCGCGTCCTGGTCCGACGGCGGCGCCGCGAGCCACTCGATCGTCGCGGGCGCGTCGCCCGCGACGTATGTCGCGACCTTCACGGCGGCCGACCTCTCCCTGGCCGCCGACGCCTCTCCCGCGAAAGTCTGTCCGGGCGACACGATCACCTGGACGCTCACGGCTTCGAACGCCGGTCCGAGTGCCGCGACGACCGTCGCGATCGCGGCGACGCTGCCGACGGGAGGCACCCTTCAGTCCTGGTCCGGGGACGGTTGGTCGTGCTCGGGGACGGCGCCGGTGACGTGCACGCGGGCTCGGATCGACGCCGGACCGGCTCCGGTGCTTTCGCTTTCGGTGCTGGCCGGAATCGCGCCCGGCGACCTCTCACTCGCCGCGTCCGTCTCGGCGGCGACGAGCGACCCCAACACGTCGAACAACACCAAGTCGGTCATGGTCGCTCTCGGGTGCGTGCCGCAGGTTCAGGCCGTTACGCCGGCCTCGGGGCCGGCTTCGGGCGCGACGTCCCTGACCGTTTCCGGGCAGAACTTCCAGCCCGGCGCCGCCGTGACGATCGGCGGCGTGCCGGCGACGGGCGTCGAGGTCGTCGGACCGACTTCGCTCACCGCCGACGCGCCGGCCCTGCCGCCCGGCACCCTCAACGACCTCCAGGCCGAGAATCCGAGCGGCGAGAGCGGCATGCTCGCGCGCGCATATCTCTCGGATTTTTCCGACGTGCCCGGCACGTACACCTACCACGGCGCCGTCTCGAAGATCTTCCGCGCCGGGATCACGACCGGCTGCGGCGCGGGCAATTACTGCCCCGAACAGTCCGTGACCCGCGGCGAGATGGCGGTGTTCCTGCTGCGTGGCGAGCACACGAGCGCCTACCGTCCGCCGGCAGCGAAGGGCGACGTTTTCGACGACGTGCCGCTCGGCACGCCGTTCGGAGCCTGGATCGAGCAGCTCGCGGCCGAGGGCATCACGAGCGGGTGCGGCGGTGACAACTACTGTCCCGACGACCCGGTCACGCGGGCCTCGATGGCGAAGTTTCTGCTCCTCGCCAAGCACGGAGCGAGCTATCAGCCGCCGGCGGCGACCGGGAACGTGTTCCTCGACGTGCCGCTCGGGACGTTTCTCGGCAAATGGATCGAGCAGCTGGCGGCGGAGGGCCTCACGTCCGGCTGCGGAGAGGGCAACTACTGCCCCGACGCCGTCGTCTCGCGCGGCGAGATGGCGGTCTTCCTGTCGCGGACGTTTTCGCTCCCCTGACCCGTCAGAAGAACTTCTCCAGCCGCACCCGGCCCTTCGCCGCGAGGAGGGGCTTCCACAGGTCGCCGACGTCGAGGAGCCTCTCGGGGACGTTGTCGATGCGGAAGTCCTCGATCGCGACGCCGCGCTCGACCTCCCTCCACGTGACGGGCGTCGAGACCGAGGCCCGGGGCGTCGGGCGAACCGAATAGATCGACGCGAGCGTCTGCCCCCAGGCGTTCTGGTTGTAGTCGACGAGCACGCGCCCGCGCGGCCGTGCCGCCACACGGTACTCGGTCGTCAGCAGCTTCGAGTGTCGCCGCTCGCAGAGGAGCGCGAGCTGCCGCGCGAACTCCCAGACCTGCTTCTGGGTCGGCCCGCGCACGATCGGCACGTAGACGTGAATGCCCCGCGAGCCGGTCGTCTTCGCGAACGCCGGCATCCGCAGCTCCTCGAGGGCCTCGCGCACCGCGAGCGCCGCTTCGCGCACCGTCCTGAACGTCGCGCCCGGAACGGGGTCGAGGTCGAAGTGGACGTAGTCCGGGCGGTCCACGTCGTCGCAGCGCGCGTACCACGGGTTCAGATCGATGCATCCGAGATTCACGACCCAGAGGAGCGATGCGAGGTCCTGAACCATCGGAAAATTGATGACCTTTCCCGAGGAGTGCGCGACCGAGCAGATCGCGATCCAGTCGGGCCGGGGCGACGGCGCCTGCTTCATGAAGAAGAACTTGCCTGCCGCGCCGTTCGGGTAGCGCTTCATCACCATCGCCCGGTCCTTCAGATGCGGGAGCAGGTCGGGCGCGACCTTCGCGTAGTAGCCCAAGAGGTCGCCCTTTGTGATCGCCGGCTTTCCCCAGAAGATCTTGCCGAGATTCGTCAGCCGCACGACCCGGCCGGCGGCCTCGACGTCGGCGTCGCCGGCTTTCGGAAGGATTGGCTTCCCGGACACGCGCCGAGACTAACGGAGCCGCGAGGCCCTCCGGGGGCTTGACAGCGCCTGCCGAGCACTGTGATAGTTAACTATATGGTTAACTATTCGGCGGCATCCGCCGCCGCGACGCTCGACCGGACGTTCCGCGCGTTGTCGGACCCCACGCGACGCACCATGCTCGAGCGGCTCGCCGCAGCCCCGGAGACGCCCGTCGCCGAGCTCGCCCGGCCGTTTCGAATGTCGAAGCCCGCGATCTCGAAGCATCTGCGCGTGCTGGAGGAAGCGGGCCTCCTCGCGCGCCGCCGGCAGGGCCGGGTCCATCACCTGCGCCTCGTGCCCGCTCCCCTGGAATCCGCCGACGACTGGCTCGGCCTCTATCGGGCGTTCTGGGAGGAGAAGCTCGACGCGCTCGAGCGTTACCTGCGCGAGTCGGAGTCCGCCGCGTCGCCGGATTCGAGGCCGTCGAAGCGCCGCCGCCGGCCCCCGAGATCCTGAGGAGGGACGCCCATGACCGACATCCTGCATCGAATTTCCGCCCAGGCGACCCCCGGAGAAGATCCGGCCGCTCGTCACGACGACTGAAGGATTCCGCACCTGGTGGACCGACGACTGCGAGGCCGCCCCGGTGGTCGGCCGCATCGCGATCTTTCGGTTCGACGGCGGAGCCGTGGAGTTCCACTTCCGCATGGACGAGCTCACACCGCGGCGGGCGGCCTTCACGTGTGTTGGCGCCCCCAGGGTCCCGGCCGAGTGGGTCGATACGCGGCTCACCTTCGACCTCTCCCCGGCGAAGGCGGGCGGCACCCTTGTCCACTTCGGTCACCTCGGCTGGCGCTCGATCGAGGGAGAATTCCCGGCCTGCAACACCGTCTGGGGAGAGCTCATGCATCGGCTGAAGGATTCGGCCGAAGGACGGCCGCGCGGGCCGTACTTCCGGTCGGGTCGATCGGATTCGCGCTACTGAAGAGGAGGATCGGATGAAGGTCGCGATCAAGGATTCCCTGTCGCGCTCGCCGCCGTGCTCGCCGCGACGGCCGCCCTGGCGATGGAAACGCACTCCGCCGCCGCCACGAATCCGGGCTTCGAGAAGATGAAATCGCTCGTCGGGGAATGGGTCGGCGTCGTGGACGAGGGCGGCAAGAAGATGCCGTCACCGTGTCCTACCGGCTCGTCTCGAACGGCACCGCCCTCGAGGAGACCCTCAACACGCCCGAGGACATGGACATGATCACGATGTACGTCGCCGACGGCAAGAACCTCGCGATGACGCACTACTGCGCCGAGGGCAATCAGCCGCGGATGCGCGCGGCGGTGCCGGCCGGGAACGTGAGCACGCTCGAATTCCACTCCGTGGATGCGACGAATCTCTCGGGCGCGAACGCCAGCCCTATGCACGGACTGGTCGTCACGTTCAAGGACGCCGGCCACATGACGCAGGCGTGGACACACCGCGTCGACGGCAAGGACCAGACCGGCATCTTCGAGTTCTCGCGGAAGAAGTGAGCCGTCCTCGGCTCATCCCGAGGAATCCGCGACGAGGGATCCCGGGCTGAGAGCGTCCGCCCGCGAACCGGCCTACGACGCTTCGAGCGCGCCGCTCGGAACCGCCGCAGACCGTCCGCGCGACGCCACGTGCTCCGCGAGATACGCGTCGGCCTTCATCATCCGCTGCGTCCGGCGCAGAACGCCCGTGAGATACGGAATCTGCGCCGGGCGCACCTGGCGCATCCAGTCGATCCAGCGTTTCTGGCCGCTCGTGTTCAGGATCGAGCGGCGCCACGTCTCGGCGTAGAGCTCGAAGAATCGCCGCGCGCCGAGGCGCGGCTCCCAGAGCACGTGGTGCATGTCGTACTTGTACCAGGGCTGCCCGGCGAGCCGCGGCGCGAGGCGCCGGTAGAGCTCGGTGCCCGGCAGCGGCGTCAGGATCGTGTACCCGGCCTTCTCGAAGCCGTAGGTCTTCACGAACCGCCAGAGCTCGCGGAACTGCCACTCCTCCCAGTCCGGATCGACGAGGAAGTTCCCCGTCACGCCGTATCCGAGCTCGCGGCTGATGCGTCCCGCCTCGATCGAGGCCTTCACGCCCGAGTCCTTCACGACCGAGGCGAGCCCCTCGTCCGAAGCGGCCTCGAGCCCGAAGAAGATGTCGAAGTCCTTCGCGATCGGACGCCACTCCTCGAGCAGATCCGCGTGCCGGCACACGAGGTCCGTGCGCGTCTGAACGAGGATCCAGCGCTTGCGGACACCGCGCGCCTTCAGAGCCCGCGCGAGCTCGCGGCTGCGCCCGGGATGGTTCCAGAAGAGGTCGTCGGCCACGAAGATGCTGTCTCCGACGGACGCGAAGTCGTCCACGACGGCGCCGATCGACCGTTCGCGGAACGAGCGGTCGTAGAGCTGCCACACCGAGCAGAAGTTGCATCGGAACGGGCAGCCGCGCGCCGTCTCGATCAGCCAGACCGGCTTGAAGAGAAGACAGTGGTAACGGTTGCGGTCGCGATCCACGAGATCGCGTGCGGGCAGCGGGATCCGGTCGAGGCCCGTGCGCTCGGCAAGCGGCGGCGTCGAGATCCAGCCGTCCGCGGTGCGGAGCCGCAGCGCCGGGACGGAGGTGAGCGGCCGCCCGTCCTCCAGCGCGGCCACGAGCGCCGGCACGACCTCCTCGCCGTCATCCACGCAGATCGCGTCCACCACGTCGCGCTCGAGCGGCCGGGAGAACGCGGCCGCCGCGTGGCCGCCGACGAGGATGAACGCTTCCGGCGAGAGGCGCCGGATCTCGCGGGCGGTCTCGAGGAGGCGGTCGTACTCGAGCGCGTGCATCCCGGAGAGGCCCACGACCCGCGGGCGCGCCTCCCGAATCGCCTGCGCGAGCCGCCGGCCGAATCGGAGATCCACGATCGCCGGCTCGTGTCCCGCCCGCCGCAGCGCGGCTCCGATGTACTCGAGGCCGAGGGGCTCGACGCGGAAGAACGGCCCGAGCCCGAAGCGCTCGTTGCCCGGGTCGGGTCGGACGAGGAGAACGTTCATTCCAACGCGAATTGTATAGTCCGCGGGCAATGCCGGAAAAGCAGGCGCTGCGGGCGCGGACGAAGTGGGTGAGCCACGGGCTCTCGAACCGCGTCGTCTACGGCGGACTCCACTACGGCGGCCGCTGGCTCCCGAAGGCGGTGCTCAACGGCGTCAATCTCGTCGGCAACTCGCTCGCGGTGACGCTCCTGTCGCGGACGAAAGCGGGTATGCGCGACAACTTCCGAAAGGCGCTCGGCGTCTCGGAGGACGAAGCCGCCATCCTCGTACGGCGCGTCTTCTTCGAGTACGGGCGGCACACGATCGACACGTGGCGGCTCCGCGGCGAGGCGTTCGTCCCGCGGATCGAGACCTTCGACGACGACGCGCGGATTCTCGCCTCCGCGCGGCGCAACGGACGCGGCTTCCTCCTCGTGACCGGCCACGTCGGGAACTGGGAGCTCGGCGCCGTGACGCTCCGGCGCCATGCGTTGACGCCGGCCGTCGTCGGCCAGCCGGAGCTCTCGCCGCGCGTGCAGGAGATGCGGCAGCACCTGCGCGGCCGCGTCGGCGTCGAGTCGATCGACATCGGCACCTCGATGGCGACGGCGTTCAAAGTGCGTACCGCCGTCGAGGCCGGGCGCGCCGTCGCGCTGCTCGTGGACCGCGCCTATCCCGAGGATCGCGTGATCGTCCCGTTTTTCGGAAGGCCGACGCCGTTCCTACGCTCCCCCGCGCTCCTCGCGCGGTTCTGCGGCTGCCCGATCCTCCCCGGCTTCCTCCTGCGCCGCCCGAACGGCGCCTACTACAACGTCTGGGGCGAACTCCTCGATGCCGATCCGAAGCTCTCCCCGGAGGAAGACGCCGTCCGCGTCATGTCGCGTGTCGCCGCCGACCTCGAGCGCGTCGTGCGCGCGCACCCGACCCAGTGGTTCAACTTCTATGGGTACTGGGAGAACGAAGCGCCGTTCGGCCGGTCCCACTTGCCGTAGACGTAGTTTCCGCAGCAGCGCGCGCAGATTGGCAGCGGCTCCTTCGCGAGCTTCGCGCGGAACTGCTGCGCTTTCTCGCCGGCCCAGATTTCGCGGAAGGCCTGGCGCCGCACGTTGCCGATGAAGTAGTCGGGAAAGTCGCCGCAGAAGCAGACCTCGCCGTCGGGCTCGACCTGGGCGAAGTACCACGCGACGGGACAGAGGTTGTGGCCGAACGTCTGCGAGAAGTCGGAAAAGTATTCGGGGACCTTCTCGGGCGGCACGTCGGGGACGAAGGATACCCAGGGCTTCCCCGACGCCGAATCGAGATAGCGGCGGCGCTTGAGATTCTTGAGCAGCCGCACGAGATCCGTCATCTGCCGCGTCTTCGTCGCGCCGGCCGTCGTCCAGTCGAAGTCGAAGCCTTTCCAGGACTCGCCCGCGACGCCGAAGGTGTCGCGCATGACCGTCTCGTACTCCGCGCCCGCCTCCTTCGGCACGAACCACCGCAGTCCCACGTTGATCGTGTCGAGCGGCAACTCGCGCAACGCCTCGACGGCCGGCGCGATGACGTCGAGATTCAACTCCGTGATCGGCAGGATCGCGATCTGCATCGGCGCGGCGCGGCCGAGCTTCCGCCGCCACTCCTCCACTGCGCGAACGCCCGCCGCCGCTTTCTGGAAGCTGTCCGACTTGCCGCGGATGCGATTGTGCGTCTCCGGCGGTCCGTCGATCGAGACGGCGATCGAATCGATGCCGGCCTCGACGAGCTCGCGTGCGTACGGCTCGAGGCGGCCGCCGTTGGTGATGACGGTGCACGTCAGCCTGCGTTTCTTGATCTCGCGCACGAGCGGCAGGATGTCCGGGTACAGCAGCGGCTCGCCTCCGAAGAGGGAGACGATGGGGTTCCACGCCGCGATCTCGTCCAGGAGCTTCACGTAGTCCGGCAGCGCGAGCTGCCGGTTCCGGCCGATGAGCTCGCGGATGCGGTCGCGCTCCTTCTCGCCGTCGGTGGCGGAAGCCGAGAAACCGTCCGAACGGTAAATCCCCGTGTCGCCCCACTGCCCACACATCTTGCAGCGCAGGTTGCACAGGTTGGTGACGCGCAGCTGCACGAATGTCGGCATCGGCAGGTTGTCGGGTCGCGGCGCGGCGAGGTGCGTCACGACGCCACGGCGGCCCTCCGCCATGCGGCCGAGATGACGGCGGGCGAAACCGGCGAGCTGCAGGCCGCGGCGGAAGCTCATCGGGAAATCCCCGCGGCGATTCTACGCGGCGCCCGTGGACGCGTCCTCAGGGGCGGCTGTAGAGATCCATCACGGCCTGGATCCCGCGGCGGCAGACGGCGCAGAAGCCCACGTCGTCCCGCGTGAACATGATGCAGTCGACCTGCGGCCGGAAGTAGCCCTTCGCCTCGTACATCGCGCCCTCGAACGCGCCGACCTTGCCGGACTGCGGATCGCCTCCGAGGAGCTTCGTCTCTTCGGTCTTCTCCTCCGAGAAGAGCGCGTCCATCTGGTCCTCGGGGCCGTTCGCCGCCCGGATTTTGCGCCGACGCCCCTGAAAGTCGCGCGACATCGTCTCGAATCGCTCCTTCGGCCAAGCGGTCGGAATCGGCGTTCCCGGCGCGACGAGGTCCTTCCACTTGACGTTGTCGGGATCGAGGAGCGCCGTGACGTTGGGCTCCCACGGCTCGATGCGCTCCGTCGCCGGACCGTAGGCCACGGCCGAGGTGTAGTACTCGTCGGCCAGCGCCGCGAAGTGATGGCCGAACTCGTGCACGAAGACGTACGGCGCCCAGAGACTGTCGGCGGCGACGGTCGAGTACTGCCCGAAGATCCCGCCGCCGCCGTAGGTGCGCGCGTTGGCGAGAATCTCGACGAACTCGTACGGCGCGAACGACGCCACGTCGCGCCACGACTTGTTCTCGAACGTCAGCATGTAGCGCTCGGAGCCGAACGCGTCGTAGCTCGCGCCGATACGCGAGCGGCGGTGGATCCCGGTCGACGGTCGGGAGACGCCGGACTCCTCCGCGGGCGGGCAGAGCCCCCAGACGTTGAAGTCGCTGCGACGCTCCTTGTACGGCGAGACCGAGAACAGGATCTCGGTCAGGCGCCGCGCGTCTTTCTCGAACTTGCCGCGCTCGGCCGCCGTGTAACCGTCGCCCAGGATCAGGAAGTCGATTTTCTGTGCGGGCGGCCCGTGCTTCTCGATCTCGAGCAGCGGGCCGGGCGACGCCGGTTTCGAAGTGTCGACGAACATGTCCGAAGGATCCACGAGAGTCGACCAGATTTCCCGAAACGCGTTCGCCTTGTCCCGCTTCTTGACGACGATCTGCACCGGTCCGGCCGGCGCCGGGAACCGCAGCGACTCGGAAAACGTCCGATACCGTTCCGCGGCTTCGGGCGTCGTCTCCCACTCGCCGTACACCGACGAGAAGCCGCGCGAGTAGAGCACGCGGTTCGACTTGCGGTCGATGACCTCGAAGAAGTACCTGCCGAGGTTCGTATCGTCGAGCAGCCGGGCCGGATTCCCCGGCCACTCGAGCGGCTCGAGCACCACGCGGTCGAGGGCGAAACGCTCTTCGGTGGCATTGCCCGTGTGGTCGTAGTCCACGCGCATGGTGCGCGGAGCGGCGGAGGCGGTCGCGGCGGCCATCGGCAAACTCAAGAAAATGAAAAGAAAGGCTCGTCTCATCGGGATCGCATATCCTACCGCTCTTCGCTTTTCGCCTTTTGGTCGCCGCGAAAGGAAAGGGACACCGTGATTCACGAAAACATCCTCGGCACGATCGGCAACACCCCGGTGGTCAAGATCAACAAGCTCGCCCCGGCCGGCGTCAACATCTACGTCAAGTGCGAGGCCTTCAACCCGCTGTCCTCGGTCAAGGACCGCCTCGCGGTCGGCATCATCGAGGACGCGGAGCGGCGCGGGACTTTGAAGCCCGGGCAGACGGTGATCGAAGCGACGTCGGGCAACACCGGCATCGCGCTCGCGATGGTGTGCGCCGTCAAGGGATATCCCTTCGTCGCGGTGATGTCGGACAGCTTCTCGGTCGAGCGCCGCAAGCTGATGAAATTTCTCGGCGCGAAGGTCGTCCTGTGGCCGGCGGCGGAGCGCGGCTCGGGAATGGTCAAGAAGACCGAAGAGCTCGCGAAGAAGAACGGCTGGTTCCTCGCGCGGCAGTTCGAGAACGAGGCCAACCCCGAGTATCACCGCAACACGACGGGCCCGGAGATCCTGCGCGACTTCGTCGGCAAGCGGCTCGACTGGTGGGTGACGGGCTACGGCACCGGCGGCACGCTGACCGGCGCGGGAGACATGATCCGCAAGGCGCGGCCGGAAACGAAGATCGCCGTCGTCGAGCCCGAGGGCGCGGCGCTCCTCCAGGGCCACGAGTGGAAGCCGCACAAGATCCAGGGCTGGACCCCCGACTTCATTCCGGCGGTCCTCAACCGCAAGGGGTTCGACGAGCTCGTGACGGTGTCGGACATCGAGGCCCGCGACGCGGCCCGCGATCTCGCGGCCAAGGAAGGCATCTTCTGCGGGATCTCCTCGGGCGGCACGTTCGCGGGCGCCCGCAAGATCGCGCAGAAGGCCGGCAAGGGGACGACGATCCTCGCGATGCTGCCCGACACCGGAGAGCGGTATCTCTCGACGATCCTGTTCGAGGGGATCACCGAGACGAGCGACGAGGTGCCCGGCCTGGGGTGAGACGCCTTCGCCCGGTCAGGGAGACGTCCAGTCGCCGGGCCGCACGCTCGCCATGCGCTCGACCTGCGGGAGCGTCGCGATGAGCTCCTTCCTCGCGCCGACGCGGTAGGGGTTGAAGTATTCCCATACGATCTGTTTGCCCGGCGTGACCTCGATCGCGCGGCCGTTGTTCGACTCGACGATGAGCGTGTTCCCGTTCGGCAGGCGCTGCACGGCGCCATGGGTATCGGAGAACATCCGCTCCCGCTCCTCATCCCCGTAGCGCCAGACGACTCGCTGCGTGAGCGGATCGACCTCCAGCACCCGCGACCGGCCGACGCGGAGACTTCCGACGTTGTCGAAGAGCAGGAGGCGGCCGCTGTCGAGCAGGCGCGGCGTGTGCTGGGCCATCCATTGGCCGGAAAGCGCCCAGACGATCCTCTCGGATCGGGGATCGAGCACCGCCACGAGCCCGAGCGCGTGGATCGAGACGAGCAGGTTGCCCGCCGCGAAGGCGGGGTTTGCGGCCGCGAGGCTCCCGTCGAGCACCTGGACGGCGTTGGCGTGGAGCACGTCGCCCTCGGTCTTCATCTCCGCGAGCGCCGGGGCGTAGTCGGATCGCTCGAAGCTGCGGAGAAGCGAGATGCTCTTCGCGGTCCGCCCGTCGGGCGAAAGGATCGTGACGAAGTCTTCGAAGACGGGCGCCTTCGCATTGATCTCGGGCACGACGTGGATTTCGCGCGTGAGCGTGTAGATGCGTCCGTCCCGATCGACGGCGAGATCGTGGTTGGCGCCGTTGCGGAGGGCCCATCGCACGCGGGAATTCCGGTCGAGGCGAGCCATCCCGACGTACTCCCAGATCACGACGAGGTCGCCTCCGGGCAGCAACAGCGCCCGTCTCCAGTAGCCGTCGTGCTCGGAGAGCTCTTCCCGGACCTTCAGGTTCGGCCAGAGGCGATGGGAGTCGAAGCTCCATCGATGCCGCAGGCTTCCCCGCATGTCGAGGAGCTCGGCCTGCGCGGCGTGCGCCGAGACGCAGAGGTTCCAGCCGTCGAAGGCCCGGCCGGCGTCGTAGACCGTCACGCCGCTCTCGTTGCCTGCCGGGTTGTAGCCCTGCAGGTACGGCAGCTGCGATAGCCGGCGAACGGCCTCCCGCTCGGCGAGCCGGGAGCCGCCCGGGGCGGCGGGGCTCTCGGGAACGACCGTCCGATACGCCGCGGCGGCAAGCCCGTAGGGAAACCAGTGCTTGGCGCCCGCTGCGATGCCGTAAAAGACCGCCGCCGAGAGCGCGAGCAGAACCGCCAGCGCCGCGAGGAGGCGCCTCACGCTTCTAGCTCGGGACCGCGATCGCCTCGCGAGGCCCGAGCTCGGCGGAGAGCTCCCGCATCGCATCCGCCGGCACGAGCCCCGACTCGAGCCAGACGTGCTCGCCCTCGAGCACGCGGCGCGCGATCCGATAGTTCCGGACGTCGTCGTTCGAACGCAGGCCGCGGAAGAGGTTCTCGACTCGGCGCCGCGTCGTCCGGCAGAAGGCGTCGGCCAGTTCGACCGCCCTGGCGGCGTCCGCCTTGCCCGCCTTTCGCATTCCCTGGGCGCGGCTCACCGCCGCCGACATCGCGAAGAGGTCCGCCCCGATGTCCACCGCGCGGAAGAGGAGCGCCTGCCGCTTCTCGAGCTTCGGCCCGTATCGCGCCATCATGTGGAAGAGCGCGCGCGCGAGCCGGCGCGTCGTGCGCTCGAGGTAGCGGACGTGGCCGGCGAGCGGCCCGAACTCCGAAAAGCGCGGCGCCCGTCCCCAGCCGAGCCAGCGCGTCGGGTACCACTTCGCATAGAAGCCGACGAATCGCGGCAGGACTTTCCCGACTTTCTGCGACGCGGGAACTTTCGGATTGAACAGGTCGCCTGCGACCGCGAGGTGGCGGTCGAGCGCTTCGCGCGCGATGAAGAGCCGCATGATCTCCGACGACCCTTCGAAGATGAGGTTGATGCGGAAGTCCCGCATCATTCGCTCGACGGGAATCGGCTTCTCGCCCCGCGCCCGCAGCGAGTCGGCCGTCTCGTATCCGCGCCCGCCGCGGATCTGGAGCGTGCGATCCACGAGCTTCCAGCCCTCCTCCGAGTTCCACATCTTGGCGACGGCGGCCTCGAGGCGGATGTCGCGGTCGCCCATGTCGGCCATCGCCGATGCGAGGTCCGAGACCGCCTCCATCGCGAAGGTCGTCGCCGCCATCTCGGCGATCAACTGCGCGATCGCGTCGTGCTTGCCGATCGGCTGGCCCCACTGGACGCGCTCGTTGGCCCAGACGCGGCTGATCTCGAGGCATCGCTTCGCGCACGCCGCACCCGAGGCCGGCAGCGTGAGGCGGCCCGTGTTGAGCGTCACGAGCGCGAGCTTCAGGCCGCGCCCCTCCGCAAGCAGAAGGTTCTCCTTCGGGACGCGGACCTTGTGAAAACGGATGATCCCGTTCTCGATCGCCTTCAGCCCCATGAAGTGACAGCGGATGACGACTTCGACGCCCGGCCAGTCCTTCTCGACGATGAAAGCGGAGATCTTCTTCGTGTCGGGGTGCCGCGCCATGACGACGAAGAGATCGGCGATCGTTCCGTTGGTGCACCAGAGCTTCTCGCCGTCGAGGATGTAGTCGCCTTCCGGGGTCCGCGTCGCGGTCGTCGAGAGGTTCGCCGGGTCCGATCCGACCTGCGGCTCCGTCAGCGCGAAGGCCGAGACCGCGCCCCTCGCCAGGCGCGGAAAGTACTTCTTCTTCTGCTCCTTCGTGCCGAAGAGCTTGAGCGGCTGCGGCACGCCGATCGACTGGTGCGCCGAGAGGAGCGTGACGAGATTGCCGTCCCAGCTCGAGAGGAGCTTCATGATCTCGCCGTACTCGCGCTGCGTCAGACCCAGGCCGCCGTACTCCTTCGGGACCTTCATCCCGAAGGCGCCGAGCTCGGCCAGCCGGCGGACGACCTCCGGCGGAATCTTCCCCTCGCGATCGATGCGGTCGGCATCCACTTCCTCGGCCAGGAACGTGCGCATGGCGTCGTAAAACGCCCGAAACTCCGGCCGCTCCGGAGGCGCTTCCGGGAAGGGGTGCACGAGGTCGAGGCGGAAGTTCCCGAGGAAGATCTCCTTCAGGAAGCTCGGCGCCTTCCACTCCGTCTCGCGGGCCTCCTCGGCGACGCGGCGGGCCTCGTCGGCGCTGACAAGCTTCTTGAGGTCCTCGCTCATGGAAAGGAAAAGATTACAACACCGGAGACCACTGCCTGACCGGCACCACAGCGTGCCTTTCGGGATAATCGGCACGCGCCCGATGCCGAACAAGTACCTCTCCTCCGACGCGACGCGCGGACCGCGGGTGCGCGAGATGTTCTCGCGGATCGCGGCCCGCTACGACTTCGTCAACGACCTGATGAGCTTCGGGCTGCACCGCCGCTGGAAGGCCGAGACGGTTCGTATCGCGCTCGACGGCGCGGGAACGCCGACGCGCGTCCTCGACCTGTGCTGCGGAAGCGGGGACCTGGCTTTCCGGGCAGAGCAAGCCGGCGCGAAGGAGGTCGTCGGCGCCGACTTCACGCTTCCGATGCTCGCGATCGCGCGGCGGCGCAAGACCGCTTCCGGCAGCGCCACCCGGTTCGTCCAGGCGGACGCGCTCGCCCTTCCGTTTCCCGACTCTTTCTTCGACGCCCTCACCATCGCCTACGGCCTCCGCAACGTGGCGGACCTGCCCGCGGCGCTCTCGGAAATGCGGCGCGTCCTCGCCCCCGGCGGCCGCATCGCGATCCTCGACTTCGGCAAGCCGGACAGCGCGGCCATCCGCTTTCTCTCCGGCGCCTGGCTGCGCGCCGCGATGCCGCTCATCGGGCGGCTCTTTCACGGCGACGCCGACACCTACCGCTACATTCCCGAGTCGCTCGAGCGCTACCCCGCGCAGCGCGGCGTCGAGCGCCTCATGCGCGACGCCGGCTTCGTCCACACGCGCTGGCAGAATCGAATGCTCGGCGCGATGGGCATCAACGTCGGCGAAAAGCCCCGATAGTTGTCAGTTTTCAGTTTTCAGCTCCGGAACTGATTACTGACAACTGACAACTCCTGTAAACTCTCCCGTTCTCATGGCACATCAATTCATCTACACCATGGTCAAGCTGCGGAAAGTGGTCCCGCCGCAGCGCGAG
>DATJZU010000094.1:0-4095 GCA_035498835.1 Thermoanaerobaculia bacterium | reverse complement strand
CGCGAGCTCCGGCGCTCCGGCGAGCGCCGTGAGGACCTCCTTCAGCCGCTCGGTTCCCGACGCGGCCCGGTCGGTGACGTAGAGCGCCTTCACGCGCCCTCGGCCGGCGCCTCGATCTCGCGCGACAGCGACCGGAGGTCGGCGATGCCGGCCACGAGATGCACGATGCCGAGGCCCGAGACGAAGCCCCGCAGGAAACCGGAGGACGGCAGCGCCGCCGCGCGGACCGGCGACCACGGCCGGAGGACGAGATACACGCCGACCGCGGTGCAATAGAAGATGAACAGCATGCTCGGAAGGAGAGTCACGAGGCGCCGGGACATTACGGTCATTTTAGAACGCGGCCGGATTCGTGCCGCCCGCCGAGCACGCGCTCCAAAAAAAGAGCCGCGCCCGAAGGCGCGGCCACGAGGAGAGGGGCTCGACGGTCAGGAACGGTTGCGGCCGTGGGGAGCGGGCGCCGGCCGCGGGGCCGGAGGGGGAGCCGAACGCGGCGCGGGCGCCGAGCGCATGTCGCCGCGCGGAGCGGGAGCGGAGCGCATCTCGCCGCGGGGCGGCGGAAACGCCGGGCGATTGTCGCGCGGCGGCGCGGATCGGAAGGAGCGGGGCGCCGCGTCGCGCGTCGGCATGGCGTCGTCCGGCTGACGAAGATCGCGCCGGTTGGGAACGGAGCCTTCGATCACGCGGCGGGCGGGCGGGATCGAGGAGCGGGAGCGCCAGTCCTCGATCGAACGTGAAAGGCCGTCGCGCGAGGAGGTGTCGCGGGGCTGCAGGGAATCGCCGCGCAGCGCGCGCGCACGCCAGTCGTCGCGAGCTTGGGCGCGGGCGCCGGCTCCGGAATCCGCCAACGGGCGCGAGGAGTCGAAGCCGCGGCGCGGCGCGTTGCGCCAGGAGTCCGAGGCGCCGTTCGCCGGCGCAGTCCTCGCCTCGACGCCGTTCGCGTCGCCCCGGATGACGGTGCGTGAAGGGATCGAGCTCCGGCCCGAGTCCGGACGCGAGATCGCGGGCGCCGGTCCGAGCGAATCGAGGGTCCGCCCGCGATCCACGAGGGCGCCGCGAGGCGCGATGCCGGCGGCGCCGGGGCCGGCGAGCCGGCCGCGCTCGGCGATGGCGGCATGGTCGCGCAGCGCGTCGACCGTGGACGCGGGGAGCGTGCGTTCCCGCGCCATGATCGGAGACAGTCGCTCGGAGTCCGCGGCGGTGCTCGAGCGGTCGATCACGCGCGGCGCTTCGCGCACGAAGCTCTGCACGGCTTCGGCTCCGCCGCCGGGGCGCGCCGGCGCGACGATCGGCCGCGAGGAGATCGAAACGCTATCGCCGAGCCGGCCGCCCATGCGCGAGCCGGGGATCACGTCCATGCGGCCCGCGGCGCCGATCCCGCCGGAGCCCGCGAAGTTCCATCCGCGGAAATCCACGTTGTGGGAATTGAAGCGGCCGTTGACCGAGAGGTACACGCCGCCCCGTCCCGTCCAGCCCCAGTGCCTGTAGTAGTTGTTGCACCAGGGCGAATAGAACGAGTACCAGCCCACCGGGCACCAGCCGACGTAACCGGACGCGTAGCCCCAGTAGACCCAGGCCGGCGAGTAGACGTCCGCGGGAGCCCAGCACCAGCTCGACCAGGACGTGTCGAAGAACCAGTTGCCGTAGTGGAACGGATACCAGCCCCACGGGTCGTAGGGCCACCAGGTCAGGCCCGCGGGCGTGTAGTACCAGGTTCCGTTCGAGTAGGGGCTCCAGCCGCTGGCCACGTTGGGCCGCCACACGTTGGAGCCGGTCGTGTCGCTGTAGTCCCAGTTGCCGTAGCCGTCGAGCGCGACGAGATCGTTCGCGTATCCCTCGTCCACGGAGTTCACCGAGGCGGCGCGGGTCGTCGTCGCGGCGTCGAAGCGGTCGGCCGCCCACAGGTCGAAGCGGTCGCGCGAGAACACGCCCTTCTCGATCTCGGGCTCTTCCTCGCCCCGGACCATGAGGTACTCGCCGGCGCGCACGCGGTAGTTGCCGGCGCGCGTGCGCACCTCGATCGTTCCTTCGCGCGCGACGACGACGGTCCCGCGGCTCGGATCGTAGTTGACGCGCGCGCGGTCGCCCGGGTTCAAGTACACGGTCGCGTCGTCCGTGTCGATCCGCGGGATGCCGCGGTCGTCCTGGCCCATCGCCGCGAGGATGAGCGAGCCCTCCTTGAGGCGCACGATCGAGAACGCGTCGTCCTCGCCCTGCTGGTCGCGGATCGAATCGAACTTCGCCCGCGTCCCGCCGCCGAAATAGAGGCTCGTCCGGTCGGCGAGGCTCACCTCCGCCTTGCCCGAGTCCGCGAGCACGATCTCGTCGCCGACCGTGATCGGCATGTTGCGTCCGGCCGTGACCGTCCCGTTGTAACGGGATTCGACGTGGACGTCGCCCGTCGCCTCGCGGATGTACGAGTAGCCGCCCCCCGAGCCGCCCGTCTGGCCGGCCGCCGCGCCCGAGAGGGCGAGGGCGATCCCGATCGCCAGAAGACCGCTGCGGTTGACGTCCATCGACTTCGAGCCTCCGGCGACATGAAGGAGCCATAAACGTGCCACGGGAAACCCTTGTCCCGAGACGCGAAATATGCTCTAAATAAAAGACTTATGGAATGGATGCGCCGGGGCCCGGCGGCGGGTTTGTCCCATGCCGGGGACAGTGTGGAGGGCAGGAGGACAGAGCCCGGCGACGGCGGACCCGCGTGATTCGCGACATCGTGCGCTATGGCGACCCGCGTCTGCTCGCTCGCAATGAGGAGGTGGACCCGGCCGGCGCGGACGTCCCGGCTCTGATCGCCGACCTCTTCGACACGTGCCGCGCCGCTCCCGGCATCGGCCTCGCCGCGCCGCAGATCGCCGTCAACCGGCGCGTGGCGGTCATCGATCTCTCGGTCGGCGCGGATCCCGGCGCGCGAATCGCGATGGTGAATCCGGAGATCGTCGAGACTTCGGGCGAGCAAAAAGAGGAGGAGGGCTGCCTCTCGATTCCCGACTTCGCCGAGAAGGTCGTGCGTCCGGCGCGGGTGAAGGCGCGCTTCTTCGACGCCTACGGACAGCTCCGCGAGATCGAGGGCACAGGCCTCATGGCGCGCGCTCTGTGCCACGAGATCGATCACCTGAACGGCGTTCTCTACGTGGATCGCCTGCGCGGGTTGAAGCGCGAGCTGACCTGGCGGAAGATCGTGAAGACGCAGGCGCGGGGGGTGTGGTGAGGTTCTTCAACACGCTGGGACGGCGCGTGGACGAGCTCGTGCCGCTCGAGGCCGGGCACGTCCGCATGTACACGTGTGGGCCGACCGTCTACAACGTCGTCCACATCGGGAACCTGCGCACGTTTCTCTTCGAGGACGTGCTGCGGCGGCATCTCCTCGCGAGCGGGCTGCGCGTCACGCAGATCATGAATCTGACGGACGTGGACGACAAGACGATCCGCGGCGCGACCCAGGCGGGCCAGAAGCTCGACGATTTCACGGCGCAGTACATCGAGGCGTTCTATCGGGACATCGACCGGATCGGTATCGAACGAGCCGAGCGGTACCCGCGCGCGACCGAGCACATCCCCGAGATGATCGCGATGATCGAGAAGCTCCGGGAGCGCGGCCACACGTACGAGGCGGACGGCTCGGTCTACTTCCGGATCGCGTCGTTCCCGGGCTACGGGAAGCTGTCGCAGATCGACCTGACGAGCACGCGCCGCGGCGAGCGCGTTGCCGACGACGAGTACGAGAAGGAAGACGTCAAGGACTTCGTCCTCTGGAAGGCCGCCAAGCCCGGCGAGCCGACGTGGCCGTCGCCGTTCGGGCCCGGCCGGCCCGGGTGGCACATCGAGTGCTCGGCCATGAGCATGAAGTATCTCGGCGAGCATTTCGACATCCACACGGGCGCCGTGGACAACATCTTTCCCCACCACGAGAACGAGATCGCGCAGAGCGAGGGCGCGACGGGCGTTCCCTTCGTGAACCTGTGGATGCACGCCGAGCACCTCGTCGTGGACGGCGAGAAGATGGCGAAATCGAAGGGGAACTTCTTCACGCTCGCCGACGTGCTGGCGAAACGCGATGATCCCGCGGCCGTCCGCTATCTCTTCCTGTCC
>DATJZU010000093.1:0-2089 GCA_035498835.1 Thermoanaerobaculia bacterium | reverse complement strand
GCTCGCGCCGATGGCGGCGCGGCTGCTGCGCGGCGCGAAGGTGACGGCGGCTTCCGGCGGCGCCCGCGTCGCGGCGCTCTCGGTGCGCAACCTGGAGGGGCTCGTGCGGCAGGTGCTCGCCTGGGGCCCGGAGGCGGAGATCGTGGAGCCGGACGAGGGGCGCGTCATCGCCCGGGAGATGCTGCGGAAGCTGCGGCCCGGGCCGGCGGCCGACGCGCGGGAGGCGCTCCAGTGAGATACCGTCACGCCGAGCAAGCGGTTTCATGCGCGGGCCTCCGCGAGGATGGGGACGAAGGGCTTGCGGTGCTTCGCGACGAAGTAAACGGCGATGAGGAGCTTCCGCATCGCGGCGACGAGCGCGACCTTCGGCAGCTTCCCGCGCGCGCGCAGGCCCTCGTAGTAGGCGCGCAGCCACGCGTTCTTGCGGACGGCAGTGAGCGTCGGCATCCAGAGCTTGGCGCGAAGCCGCGCGTTCCCGTGGGGCGTCAGGCCGGCGCGGCTGGCCTGGCGCTTCCCGGACTGGCGCAGGCCGGGGATCGCGCCGACGTAGGACGCGATGGCGGCGGCGCTGCGGAACGACGCGATGTCGCCGAGCTCCGCGATGAGGCGGGCGGCGGTCGTGGGGCCGATGCCTTCGAGCGTGGTCAGGAGCGTGCCGACCTCGTGGTCCTTGAGGGTGCGCTCGATGTCGGAGTCGATCTCGCGCAGCCGTCGGCGCAGCAGATCGAGGTCCTCGCACGCGCAGCGGACCTGGACGCGGTATGCCGGGCCGTGGTGCCGGCCGACGGACGTCTTCGCCGCCTCGACGAGCGCCTTCGCGATCTCCTCGCCGACCTTGTGCCGGCCGTCGTAGCAGAGCTTCGCGAGCCGCTTCCAGGGCAGGCCGAGGAAGGCCTCCGCGGTCGGGTACTCGTGGAGGATCGCCGAGGCGAGCTCGCTGTCGAGACTGCGCACGAAGCGGGTGAACTCGGGAAATCCGAGATCGACGAGCCGGTGCAACTGGCGGACGCGATCGCCGAAGTCCTGCATCAGCCGGTCGCGGAACCGGACGAGCTCGCGCAGCTCCTGGGTGGCGCTGTCCGGCAGCCGCGTCACGACCGGCCGCTTCTGCGCGGCGAAGCGTGCGATGCCGATCGCGTCGATGGCGTCGGTCTTCGTCCGCTCGAGATCCTCGCCGGCGAACCGGCGCGTCCGCAGCGGATTGATCAGCGCCACGCCGTAACCCGCCGCCGCGAGCGCGGCGAACAGGTTCTGCCAGTAGTGGCCCGTCGCCTCCATCGCGACGAGGACGTCCCCCGGCGCGCCGAGCAGCCCGAACAGCTTCTCGTAGCCGCTCGCGTCCTCGCTGAAGCTCGTCGGCTTGACCACGGTCCCGCTGGCCTCGTCCACGACGGCGACGAAGTGGGTCTCGGCAGCGATGTCGATCCCGGCGAAGCGCACCCGTTCACTCCTTCTGGACGGGGGAGGCCGGGAGCCTCGGAGCCGGTGATCGTGCTCGCGCTTGTCGATGCGAGGACGCTTGCTGCCGCGCCTCGGGATACCGTTCGAGCAAGGAACACCGGGCGAGGGCGTCACTCTCACTGGCGAGGACGAAGCCTCGAGCGCTGCACGACGACCCTCTCCCGGAACCCGTCTGCCCCCTTCTACGCCGGAGGTCTGGCATGAGTGGGGGTCATACAAGCGCCGTGCCGCGCCGGGCCATGCGCGCCCGCTCGCCACGCCATGCGTCGCTTGCGCCCCGAACGACCCTTTGCTAAAAACCCTCCCGCTCCAACGCCCAGGTGGTGGAACTGGTAGACACACCATCTTGAGGGGGTGGCGCCGTAAGGCGTGCGAGTTCGAATCTCGCCCTGGGCACTCCGAAGACGAACGGGATCCGGCGACCGCCGGATCCCGTTTTCGTTTGCGCTCGCGCTCGCGACCGACCCGGGGTCTGGGGGGGCTTTGCCCCGGCAGGATCATCCGGGGGCCCAGGCGGAGGAGCCTGGCCCCCTCGAGCTCGGAGGTCGTGGAAGATCCGGGGCGTCGCCGGAGCGACCCGGGATCCGGGGGGCTTCGCCCCCCGGACGAATCAGTGCGCGGGGGCCGG
>DATJZU010000092.1:0-41439 GCA_035498835.1 Thermoanaerobaculia bacterium | reverse complement strand
AAGCGGCCGCGCTGTCGTCGCTCAGCTGTGCCGCCGGAAACACGCTGCGGCAGCGGTCCCCGGCGAGGTGGTTTCGCACCTTGCGGCCGAAGTCTTCCGCGAAGTCGGCCGCGTAGGTCGCGAAAATCACCTGGCGATATGGGCGCTTCGCGACGAACCACGCCGGAAAGATCGCGCTCGCGAGCAAGCTCTTGCCGTGCCGAGGCGGCATGCACACCAAGAGGCGCCGCAGCCTTCCGCTCTCGACCGCTTCGAGTTTCGACGCGAGAGCGGCGAGGTGAGCCGGCAGCTCGAAGCCCGGGTGGACCAGCGTCGCGAACGCCGCCAGATCCCGTGCGGCGAGAGCGCGCAATTCCGCGCCCCTCATCTTCCCGCTCCCGAAAAGGAAGCAGGGGGCCGAAGCCCCCCGCGCGTGAATTCAGTACCCCCTTTTCTAGACCCTTTTCGTCGCGAATTCAGACGCCGAAAACGACCCGGAGCGCCCGAAACGCGACCCCCGAGAAACGCAGAAAACGCTTGCCTGTATTGGCTTTTCAGCCCTTCGGGCGAAAACGACAGTCCGTTTTCAGGAACCTGTGGGTAAAACCGTGAGGGTTCGAGTCCCTCCTTTCGCACCACCCACCCGCCTGCCGCCTCAGAATCCCCGCGCTTCACCTCGGCGCGGGCTCGGTCGCCAGCCCGGCGTCGGACGGCGCACACGTCGCGTCCGCGAGCAGCGACCGGCCGGAATCCCACCAGCCTCCGCCGAGGCCCGCAAAGAGGGCGACGGTGTCCTGCAGGCGCTGCGCGCGCGCCTGGATGTAGGCGATGCGGGCCTGGTGGTATTGCTCGAACGCGACGAGAACCTGCAGATAGTTCGCGACCCCGGCCTCGTAGTTGGCGCGGACGAGGCGAAGGGCTTCGTCGGCCGCCGCGAGCGACCGCGCCTCCGCATCGAGCGCCTCGGCGTCGTGCGCGAGCGCCTGCAGCACGTCGGCGACCTGAGAGAAGGCGGCGAGGACGGTCTGTCGGTACGACGCCGTCGCCTGATCGTAAGCGTCGATCGCGGCCTGACGCTTGTTGATCAAGGTGCCGCCGTGGAAGAGTGGCGCCGCCAGGCCCGCTCCGATGCTCCAGAACGTCCCGTTCGGCGAGAACAGCGTGTCGAGCGTCGTGTTGTTGCCGCCGAGGCTCGCGTTGAGCGTGATGCTCGGAAAGAGGGCGGCCGTCGCCACCCCGATCGCCGCGCTCGCCTGATGCAGCTGAGCTTCCGCCGAAAGGATGTCGGGCCTCTGATGGACGAGATCCGAGGGCAGGCTCACCGGGACCGACTCCGGGAGCTCGAGGTCCGAGAAGGCCACGCGGGGCACGGACCATTCCGAAGGCAGATGCCCGGCCAGGACGGCGAGCAGGTGCTCCGCCTCGCTCGCGCGCTGCAGCAGCAGCGGAATCGTGGCCTCCGCCGCCGCGACCTGGCTGCGCAGGCTCAGGGCGCTCGCGTAGGACGCCGTCCCGGCCTCCGCCTGCGCTTCGGTGATCGCGACCTGCTCCTCCTGATCCCGAACGAGGTCCCGCGTGGCCTGCGCCTGCTCGACGTAGGCGGCGCGCGCGATGACCGTGCTCACGACGTTCGCCGTCAGCGTCAGATACGTCGCCGCGGCCGTGTACGTCTGGAAGTCCGCCTGCGCCTGCAGGCTCTCGACGGCGCGCCGCTGCCCGCCGAAGATGTCCAGTGCGTAACTGATCGTTCCCGAGAGCGAGAACAGGTTGAAGATGGTCGCGCGGCCGTCCGGCTGGCCGAACCGAACGAGAGTGACCTTCTGCCGGCTGGCCGAGGCGCTGGCGTCCGCCTGCGGATAGAAAATTCCGTAGCCGGCCCGGAGGTCGGATTGGCTCGCCCGCAGGCTCGCCAGCGCCGCCTTGAGGCTCTGGCTGTCGCTCGCAGCCTGCTTCATCAGGGCATCGAGGTCCTCGGATCCGAACAGCGTCCACCAATCGCCGACGACCTGCGCTCCCCGCTCGAGGCGCTGCGCGCGGCCTTCCGCCTCGCGCGTGGCGGTCGGATCCGGCCCCTCGCCGTAGTGGTCGGTGGCCGGAGGCTGCGGCCGCGCGAAGTTGGGACCCACGGCGCAGCCCGCCAGGAGCCCCACCAGTCCGGTCGCCAGGACGGCCCGAACGAGAGCCGCCGCCGCTCCGCGGCGCGGACGTTCACTTCGCGGCGATGTAGACATCGACCAGCTGCCCCGGATAGACGGCCATGGAGGCTGTCTTGCGGAAGCGAAAGATCAGAGGAAGCACGCGGAGATCCACCCGCTCGGTCCGCGCGTTGGAGAGCTCGATCTTGGGAGAAACGTACGGCTGCACCCGGACGAACTCGAGCGGAACCTTCACGTCGCTGCCCCGGAGAAACATCGTGGCCCGGATCGCGGACGGATCGGGAAGCCTCTGAACGAGGATTTCGTCCACATAGCACCGCACTTCGACGATGTCCTCGGCGCTGCCCATCACGACGACCGGGCCGTAGCTCTGCGCATACCCGTCGTACGCCCCCTGGGCGGAGACGTAGCCGCCGACCGCCGCGTTGACGGCGAGGATCCGTCCGTCGACCGGCGCGCGGATCGTGTACTTGTTCAGCAGCGCGGTCGAGGAGGCGACGGCGCGGGAAAGCGCCGTGCACTGGCTCTCCTGGTTCCGGACGTCGTAGATCCACGCGCCTGCCTGGACCAGATCGAGTTGCTTCTCGGCGACCCGCACGCCCGCCGCGGCGACCTTGACCCCGTTTTCGGCGTTGTCCATCGTGTCCTTGCTCACGGACTTGGCTTCGATCTGAGACGAGCGCTTCAGCTTGTCGAGCTGGTCCTGCGCGGTCTTGAGGGCCGCCCGCGCGGCCTCGACCTGGGCCTTCGCCACTTCCAGGTTTTCGGGCCGGGGCTCGGCCTTCAGCTCGGCGAGGACCGCCCGGGCCGCCTCGAGCTGGGCGGTCTGCTGCTCCACCGTCGCCCGCTGGACCGAGTCGTCCATGGCGAGCAGCAGATCGCCGCGCCGGACCTGCTGCCCTTCCGCGACGAGGATCCGGACGATGATTCCGGCGACCTCCGGATAGATGTTGACGTTCGCGCCGCTCGTCTGGTAGCTCTCGACGATTCCGTTCGCAGAGATGCCCCGCGCGTAAGGATTGGATGCCGGCGTGAATGCGGGCGGCGGAGGCTTCTTCTCCCGGCCCGAGATGTAGGCGGCCAGGAGGCCCGCGAGCAAGCCCAGGATCGCGATCCCGAAGATGAGCCGGTTTCTCATTGCGGCCGCCCCTCCTCGATCCCCTTCAGCCGGCCGTCCTCCATCCTCACGATGCGATCGGCATACTCGAAGATGCGGTTGTCGTGGGTGACGAGCAGAATGCATCGTTTGTCGGTCAGGATCTCTCTCTTGACGAATTCCACGATGCGGCGGCCGGTCTCCCCGTCCAGCATGGCCGTCGGCTCGTCGAAGACGAGGACGTCCGGCTGGCTGACGATCGCGCGCGCGATGGCGACCCGCTGCTGCTCGCCCCCGCTCAACTTCACCGGCGGCAGACCGGCGCGATCCTTCAGGCCCACGACCTCCAGGTAGTGCCTGGCCTCGTCCATCGCCTCATTCCAATCCATATGCTTCATCACGAGCGGAATGGCGGCGTTCTCGAGCGTCGTCAGGCGCGGAAACAGGTGGTAGTCCTGGAACACGAAGCCGATCCGGTTCAATCGAAAATCCGCGAGATCGTCGGCCGACAACTCCCAGATGTCCCGGCCCTCCACCGTCACGTGACCGGAGGAAGGACGCAGGATTCCGGAGATCATGCTCAGGAGCGTCGTCTTGCCGCTGCCGGACGGCCCCTCGATGTAGAGCATCTCGCCGAAGAAAGCGTCGAAGCTGACGTCCTTGACCGCGTGGGTGCGTGCCTCCCCTTCACCGAACCACCGGTTGAGCTGGGTGCTGTGAATCGCGAGGTTCGCCACGTCAGCCCCGGAAAATCTCGAACGGCTCGATGCGGATCACCTTCCGGACCCCGATGACGCTCGAGATGCCCGCGATCACGACGACCATCACGAAGGCGAGAACCAGGTTCCCGTAGGTCACGGTGGCCGCGTAGCTCGGCAGGCGGAGCCGCGCGGCCGTGATCATCAGTGCGGAGAGGCCGATTCCCAGACCGTAGCTCGTCATCGCCGCGAAGGTCGCCTGAAAAAGGATCATGGACACGAGGGTGCTTCCCCTCGCGCCGATCGCCTTGAGCGCGCCGAACTTGTCGAGGTTCTCCAGGATGAAGGTGTAGAAGGTCTGGCCGGAGATCGACAGGCCGACGACGAAGCTGATGACGGTCATCAGCAGAACGTTCGTCCCGAGCCCCGTCTGGTACTTGTAGAACGTGGCGATCCGGGCTTTGAACTCGTCGGCCGTGAGCGCCTCGTAACCCATGGCACGCACGCGCTTCTGGATCGTCGGAACGAACGCGTCGGCCTTCGGTTCGACGAGAACGAACGACAGCGTGTAGCGCATGCTCGGGATGTATTGGGTGGCGCGGCTGTACGTCGTGTACAGGGTCGGGATTCCGAAAAGGCCGCTGACGGCGACGTCGGCGATACCCGTGATGACCGCGCGATGGTCGTTGAGCTCGAACTCCGTTCCGATCCTCGGGTTCCCGAGCTTGCGGAATTCGGAGTCCCGGACGACTGCGAAAGCGTTTTCCGAGTAGAGGTCCTCGATGCGCCCCTCGAGCAGGGCGGGCCGGCCGAACAGGCTCGTGTCGTCGAGGCCGATCACCGTCACGGCCTGAAAGCTGCCGTCGCCCAGCTTCACGAGCGCGCCGCCCGAGTACAGGGGGACCGCGTACCGCACGCCTTCGACGCTGCGAACCGCGTCGAGGACGTAGGCCGGCATCGGGATGCTGCTCGCCACGGTGTTCACGGACGGGTCCATCACCCACATCCGGGCGCCGACGTTGATCACCGTCGAAGAGGCCTTGCCCAGGATGCCGGCGAACATCGACGTCATCGAGATGATCAGGAAAACGGCGAACGTCATCCCGACGAGGAGGGCCGCGAACTTCCCTCGATCGTTGACCAGGAGCTCGTAGGCGATTCGAAGAATTCCCTGGCGTCCCTTCAAGAGTCCCTTGGTCGCCATCACAGAGGAACATCGCACGCGGCCCCTCGGAGGTTACTGATGAAAAAGCATCAGATGGCGAGCGCCGAGTACGAATCGCCTCGAAAACCACGTCCGCTGCGCTCCCAGACTCCCGTTCACCGCCGCCCCGCCTGGCGTACGATCCGCCCGACTTCCGCCGAAATGACGACGCAACCGCGCTTTTTCCGCGCCGGCGACTTGAACGCGTTCTTCGCGCTCATGTTCGACAACGTCGCAAACCTCGTCATCCTCGCGACCGTCCTCATCGGAGCCTTCCACTTCCCGCGGGAGGTCGTGCTCGAGCGCATGGTTCCCGGCACCGCCATCGGCGTCCTCCTCGGTGATCTGACCTACGCCGTCCTCGCCCGCCGCCTCGCGCGCAGGACCGGCCGGACCGACGTCACGGCGATGCCTCTCGGTCTGAACGCGCCGAGCGTGTTCGGGATGTCGTTCGCGGTCCTCGGCCCGGCATACCTCGCGACGGGCGACGCGATGCTGTCCTGGAAGATGGGGATGGCGGTCACGGTGCTGGTCGGGATCTTCAAGACGGCGCTCGCGACCGCCGGCAATCGCGTCCGCTCGATGCTGCCGCGCGCGGCGCTCCTCGGCTCGATCGGGGGCGCTGGCATCGCGCTCATCGGGCTTCTGCCGCTCCTCAAGGTGATCGCCGACCCGATCGTGGGGTTCGTCGGCGTCGGCATCATCCTCATCACGCTCTTCGCGCGCGTGCGCCTGCCGGGAGGACTGCCGGGAGCGTTCGTCTCCGTGGTCGCCGCCGTGGCGGTGGCCCTGATCCTTTCCGCCGCCGGGCTGCGCAGCCCGCTGCTCGCCCCGGCCGTCCACGCGGAGGCGCCGCTGCATTTCTCGATCCCGTGGCCGAGCCTCGCGTTCCTCGGCGGCCTGTCGCTCGCCTGGTCGTACCTGCCGATCGCTCTCCCGTTCGCCCTGTCGACGATCGTCGGCGGCATCGACAACACGGAGAGCGCCGCCGCGGCCGGCGACGAATACGACACGCGCGCAATCCTCGCGACCGAAGGGATCTGCACGGTCGTCGCGGGGCTCTGCGGCGGCGTCGTCGAGAGCACGCCCTACATCGGCCATCCCGCCTACAAGAAGATGGGCGCCGGCGCCGGCTACGCCGTCGCGACCGGCCTTTTCGTCGGGCTCGGCGGCATCCTCGGCTATCTGCCCCTCCTCGTGGACTGGATCCCCGCGGCGGCCGTCGCGCCGATCCTGATCTACATCGGCGTCGAGGTCCTGGCGCAGGCCTTCACGGCGACCCCGCAGCGCCACGCGGCGGCCGCCGCGATCGCGACCCTGCCGTCGCTCGCCTTCGTCGCGGCGCTCGAGGCGCGTTCCGCGATGGCGCCGGGCGCCGCGCTCCCGGGAGGGGAGACGGGCGAGACGCTCCGCGCGCTGACGCTCCTCGGCAACGGCTTCGTGATCACCGCGCTCCTCTGGGGCGCCGCGGCGGCGGACCTGATCGACCGCCGCTTCCGGCGCAGCGCGGCGGCCTTCCTCGCGGCGGCGATCCTCTGCCTCTTCGGGGTCATCCATTCCGCGGCGCCGGCGGGCACGCTCTTCCTGCCGTGGCGGGCCGGCTCGCCCGTGCCTTTCCATTTCGCCGCGGCCTACGCGCTCCTCGCCGCCATCGTGCTCGCCGCCTCGCTCGGACGGGTGGCCGACGGCCCCGCCGGCTGAGAACCGGCGTTCCGCCTCAGAGCATCCAGTCGATCGGGAGCCAGCCGAGGATGTGAACGAAGAGGCGCTTGAAAAATCCCGTGTGGGGGTCGTGGTGGTATCGCACGTCGCCCCCGGGTGTTTGCTCGATCCACTCGAGCGACCCGTCCGGCGTCAGGATCACCCGATACGCGATTGCGGGCAGCGTCGCGTCCAGACGCTCCGAGATCTGCCATGCGAGCGTCGTCTTTTGGATCACGAAACCCATCTCCGTGTTCAGGTTCGTCGAGCGCGGGTCGAGATTGAACGACCCGATGAACGCGCGCTCGCGGTCGACCGAAAGCGTCTTCCCGTGCAGACTCACCGAGGACGAGCCGCCGGACGACCCGCCCGATCCCCCGGAACCGCCGTGCCGGGTACGCCGGGCGCCGGCCGCGTCGGGCCGGAGCTCGTAGAGTTGCGCTCCGCTCCGGAGGAGCTCTTTGCGGCTCTTGGAGTAGCCGGCGTGGACGGCGTCCACGTCCGTCGCGGCGAGGGAGTTCGTGACGATCCGCAGATTCACTCCCCTCGCCGGAAGGGCCGCCAGGACCTTCGTTCCTTTCTCACGCGGCACGAAGTAGGGAGAGACGATGTCGAACGAGGTCTTCGGCGCGCCGGCGGCACGCCGCAGGTCCGTGATGAGCAGCTCCGACGTCGACGCCTCGCCGAGGGTTTTCTTCGGCTGATCGCAGACGAGCTCGATTGAACCCCACTCGAACGGGACTCCGCGCGCCGCCATCGCCTCCACGAGCGGCGCCTCCCGGACGGCGTGGATGTACTCGACCGCTTCCGGCGAGCTCCGCACCGCCGCGAACTTCGCCTTCATCGACTCGACCCCGTTGGATTCGGCCTTTTTCACGATCCGGTCGATCGGATAAGCCGAGACACTGTTCCAGTAGAGATCGAACGCCGCGCCCACCTCTCCCGCGATCGGCCCCACGGCGAGCGCGTCCATGTCGATGAAGAACGTGTTTTCTCCCGCCGCGAAATATTCGTCACCCACGTTCCGGCCGCCGACGATGGTGGCCTGCGTGTCCGCGGTAAACGATTTGTTGTGCATCCGGCGGTTCAGGCGCCCGAAATCGGACAGGTAGTCGACGACCTTGAATCCCCGCGTCGGGTACGGGTTGTAGAGGCGCACCTCGATGTTGGGATGGCTGTCGAACGCTCGGAGGATGGGGTCGAGCCCCGCGATCCCGTTGTCATCGACCAGGAGCCTCACGCGGACGCCGCGTTCGGCCGCGTTCCAGAGCTCTTCGAGGAGGAGGAACCCCGTCGTATCCGCATGCCAGATGTAGTACTGCACGTCGAGCGAGCGATCGGCGGACCGCGCGAGGACCACGCGCGCCGCGAACGCGTTCGGCCCCTGTGGCATCGGATAGACCCCGTCCTCTCCTTCCGCGTGCGAGACCGCGAGCGCCGAAACTGCTCGACCGAGCCGCGTGTCGCCCGTGCCTGTCAGCGCGGAGGTCGTCGTTCGACCGTCGAGCGACGGAAGGGACGCGCAGCCCGCCGTGAACAGCGCGGCGAGCAGGGCGGCCGCCCGCAGCGACGCCATCGCACGAGGTCTTTGCGAGAGACGCGCGATCCCCGAGGTCACGTTGTGTCGGACATTAGCATCGAGGGCCGACGCTCACGCGAGAATCGCGCGCCCCGCGCCACACGGCACGGGCCCTCGAACCTAGACGCGCCCGGCGCGCCGGCGGAGCCGGAGCGACGTCACTTGCTCGCGACCGGAGAACCCTGCCGGACGGCGCGGACAATGTAGCGCTCGGGGGCGTCCCCGACGAAGTAGAACGGGAAACAGGTGACGAGCGTGAGCACCGGCTGCGTCGTCGGATCGAGGACCGAGACGTCGTCGGGCGCGACGATCTTGATCGAGTCGATGACGTAGGTCTCGGGACCGGAGAGCGTCTCGAGCGTGATCGTGTCGCCGCGCGCGACGTCCTTGAGCCCCCGGAAGAACCCGTCGCGATGCCCGGCGATCCCGAGATTTCCGCCGCCGCCCGGGACCGACGTCCCCTCGATGCGCCCGACGCCGCGGTTCAAGTTCCATTCGTCAGTGCCCTCCAGCACCGGCACCTCGAGCCCGATACGCGGGATCCGCAGCACGGCAATCGGCGGCGACTGGCTTTGCCTCAGGCTTTCTCTGAAAGACACGATCCGCTTGGCGGACCAGAGCCGATCGTCTACGGCGGACGGGGACGGCAGGGTCAGCGAAACGCGATGGACGCCCTTTTCGAACGAAGCAAATTGCCGCAACCCGGCCCGCCTCCCCGCCTCGCCGTGGATCCGCGCGGCCGCGTAGACGACGAGCAGAACGGCGCCTATGGCGATCAGGGTCGTTTCGAGGAGCCGGCGCGCGCCGCCCCGCTTTCCGCCTTCGTCCGGGAAGGAAACTTGCTCGCTCATCCCGTGAAAACGGTACCACCGGCGGTCCCCGGCGTCCACGTCCGCAGCCCGGCCGCGGGCCGGAAACTCGGCTATTCCGGCGGCAGGCCCAGCTCGATGTCCGCCTTGGGAATGGCGATCGCCGTCTCCTTCTTTCCTTGGTCCACGCAGACGAAGCAGGCCTTGTACACGTCGTCGTACCCCATCTTCATCTCGCGGTTGGTCACGAAGACCTGCCGCCGAGGATAGGGCGCATCGAGGCGCGTCAACGTCACGAGGATGCCGCCCTGCGTGCGCGAGCGCTCCGCGATCGCGAATCGATGCTGGGGATCGCCGCTGCAGGTGAAGCCGGGGGCCGGCTCAGGGGACGCGTTTGTGCTCACCCGTCGGCTCCTTGTTCATCTCCTTGGCCAGCGCGGCGAGCGCGAGGTCGAGCGACTCGTAGATCCGGAACAGCGTGTCGAGGTGCGTCACCCGAAGTCCGGCGAGGATGCGGCGTTGCGGCGCGGCGAGCAGGATCTCCCGCTTGCGCTCATGGAATCGCTTGAGCGCGCCGATGAGGACTCCCACGCCGGTCGAGTCCATGTACTCGAGAGCCGAGAGGTCGAGAACCAGCGCGCCCTTGCGCTCGAGCGCGACGCGCTCACACGCCTCGGAGAGCGTCTGCGCCGTGTCCCCGACCTTGAGCGAGCCCTCGACCCGCAGCACCGTGTGTTCGGGACCCTGTTCTTCCGCGATCTTCATTGCGATCAAACCGCGGGTGGCGGCGGCTCTCCCTTCCTCACGAGAACGCCCCCGCGCGCGATTTCCTCCCCGCCCGACGTCACCTCTCCGTCGAATCGCACGATCGATCCGAAACGCGCCGAGAGGCGCACGTCCACGCAGAGCAATTCGCCGGCGAACGGCGGACGCCGGGCCTGGAAGCCCTCGATGCCGGCCAGGAATCCGCGGCGGCCGGCGTCGGCGTCCCCGCCTTCGAGGAGGAGCGCCGACTGCGCGATCGCCTCGGCGAGGAGCAGAGGGCTGCCCCAGCGCTCCCCCATCGCGAGCCGGCCGTTGACGGTCACACCGACGCGGACTCGGCCGCGGGAGAAGTCGGAGTTGCGTTCCTCGAGAACGGCGTCGACGAGACGAAACGGATAGGCGTGGGGGAAGTCCGTCGGGGTCACGCGATCTTCTTCTGCTCGATGAAGTCCACGAGGGCGTTGACGGAGGCGAAGGCCTTCACGCCGACCTCCTCGTCCTGCACCTTGATACCGAACTCCTGCTCGAGTCCGAGCACCAGCTCGAGCGCGTCGATCGAGTCGAGGCCGAGGCCTTCGCCGAAGAGCGGCGCGTCGTCCGGGATCGTGGCCGGGTCGATCTCGAGCTTCAATCGGCGCACGATCAGCTCCTTGACGCGCTGCGCGATACCTGGGTCGGACATGGATTTCTCCCCCGCGGATTATAGGCGAGCCCCCGCGGGCGTCACGCCATCCCGCCGTCCACTCGCCAGACCTGCCCGGTCACATAGGACGCCCGCTCGGACGCCAGGAAGGCGACCACGGCGGCGATCTCCGCCGGAGAGCCGAGCCGCCCCATCGGCACACGGCCGACGAGCTCGGCCATCTCCGCGTCCTTCAGGTGCGCGATGATCTCCGTCGCGACGAGACCGGGCGCGACGGCATTGACGGTGATGCCGCGCTTGGCGAGCTCGAGAGCGACCGCCTTCGTCATGGCGATGAGGCCGCCTTTCGCCGCGGAGTAATTCGCCTGGCCCGCGTGCCCGGAGATTCCGGATACCGAGACGACGTTCACGATGCGCCCCCAGCCCCGGTGCAGCATCGGCCGCAGGAAGGCCTTCGTCATCCGGAAGGCTCCCTTCAGATCCGTGTCGAGGACGAAATCCCAGTCGTCCTCCTTCATGAAGGGGAGGAGGGCGTCCTTGATCACGCCGGCGTTGTTGACGAGGATGTCCGCGCCGCCGAACTCCTTCTCGACGCGCTCGGCGGCGGCCTTCACGGCTTCGGTCTGGCGCACGTCGGCCACGAGCGCGATCGCTTCCCCGCCCGCGGCGCGGATTTCCTCGGCCGTCTTCTCCGCGCGCGCGAGGTCCTGGCGGCAGGTCAGGACGACGCGGATGCCGTCGGCCGCGAGAGCGCGCGCGATCGCCTGTCCGATCCCGCGGCCGCCTCCTGTGACGACGGCCGTCTTGCGCCGCGCGCCCTTCTCCGAGCTCACGATCCGATGATATCCGTCAGAGCCGACTGCGCCGCGATCGTGCCGGCGGGACGGCAGGCGACGCTGCGATCGATCCACCGAGCCATCTTGCAGAGCATCTCGCCGGGCCCGACCTCCAGAAGGACGCGATGGCCGTCGGCGATCAGCCGCTCGACCGCGGTGTTCCAGAGCGTCGGCCGGCAGAAACCCGACGCGAGGATCTCGCGCACGTTCTCCGCCGTTTCGGCCGGCGTGCCGTCGGGCCCGACGTAGGGAACTCGCGGCGCGCGGAATGAGGCGCACGCGTCGATCACGGGCCGGATCGCATCGGCGACAGGACGCATGAGCTCGCTGTGAATCGGCCAGCTCATGGCGAGCGGCAGCACGTTCAGCGCGCGCGGGGCGAGCTCGGAGAGCGCGGCCGCCACGGCCTCGGCCTGGCCGGTCAGGACGAACTGCGTCGCGGCGTTCACGTTGCCGATCCAGACGGGGCGGCCTTCCGAGCGGAGGCGCTCGCACACGGCGTCGACGGCCTCGCGCCGCGCCCCGACCACCGCACCCATGCCGCCACGGATTCCGAGGCGCTCGGTCTCCCGCCAGACGCCGATGAGGACCTCGAGCGCGTCGTCATACGAGACGGCGCCCGCCGCGACCATCGCGGCGTAGTTGCCGAGGCTGTAGCCGGCGGTCGCCCCGGCGGCGACACCCCGCGCCTCGAGGCGCCGCGCCGCGAGCGTCGAAACGAAGAACACCCCGGCCTGCGCCGCCAGATTCTCGTGCAGCGCGGCTTCGGGGCCGGAGAGAAGGATCGACTTCAGGTCGCGGCCGCAGCGCTCCGATGTCCGCGCGAGCAGCTCGCGGGCCGCGGCGTCGCTCTCGAAGAGGTCCCGGCCCATCCCGATCGTCTCGGAGAGCTGCCCGGGGAAGAGGAAGGCTGGCGACGGCGAGCTCACGCGACCTGCAGCTCCGCGAGCGCTTCGCCGAGCGAGACGCACCGATCCTGCGCGAGCCAGGCGTCGAACCGCGCCGGAAGCGCCCGGCGGCCCGCGAAGAGGACGAGCCGCGTCACGGGCGGAAGCCCGTCCATCGGCGGGCTCTCGGAATCGAACTCCCAGGGGTGGAACGTGAAAACCGCCGGATGTCCGATGTCGCGGTAATGCGCCTCCGCCGCGGCGAGCTTCGCGGGCGAGAGCGTCCGGAATCCCCAGCTCCCGCCGGCCGGAACGCGGCGACCGAAGCCGCGGCCCGTCAGCGGCGGAATCTCGATGAGAGGCCCCGCGGCCGTCTCGACGCGATGCGGGCCGAGCGGATTGCCGGCGCGGCCGAGCGGCGGCATCGACGTCATCGAGGCGTCGGCGCGGAACCCTTCGGCCGCGAGGATCGCGAGCGCCGGATCCTCGGGCGACCGAATGGACCATTCCGCGGCGCGATGGAGCTCGGCGCGCACGCCGGCGGCCTTCTCGACGCGATCCGCCGCCCGCCGCAGGTCGGCGCGGAATTCCTCCGGCGTGAGCTCGTCGGCGCGCCGGTGCAGGTCGCCGTGCAGGGCGATCTCGTGTCCGCGCCGCGCCGCTTCCCGCACCAGGTCCGGGTGCCGCGCGGCGATCCATCCGAGGAAGAAGATCGTGGCGCGATGGCCGCCACGGTCGAGCCGGTCGAGCAGATCCGTGAAGGTCCGATCGAAGCGCGACGGGAAGGAATCCCAGCGCCGCGGGTCCGAGTAGTAGTCGTCCCCGCAGACGTGGAACCAGTCCTCGGCGTCGATCGTCAGGACACGGGGCGCCCGCCCCGGCGTGCGGAGCGGCGTAATGGCCGGGCCGGGCATGAGGCGGCGATTGTAGCCGCGAGCGGTTCTCGGTCCCGATCGCGAAGGAGCCCTTGAGTCAGGGGGCCCAGTAAAGACCGAGGGCGTTCGCCAGGAACTTCGCGAGCTCGCCGCGCGTGACGTTCTGGTCCGGACAGAAGTTTCCGTTCCCGCAGCCGCCGGTGATGCCGGAGGCCGCGAGCGCCTCGATCGCGCGAAAGTAGAGGTTCGTCGTCGGGACGTCGCCGAACGTCGCGGTCGCCGGCGCGGGACTGATCTGAAGCTGGTAGTAGAGGCGCACCGCGAAGAACGTCGCGAGGTCGCTGCCCGAGGTGTAGACGTCGACGTAGTACGAGGCGTTGAAATTGTCGATCGTCACCGGCGACGGGAGCGTCAGCGGAAAGCGCCCGCATCCGGGGACGTCCGTCGTGTCGGTGCCGACAGAGCTAATGTCGGTACACGGCCCGCCGACGGGGCACTTCGAGAAGTAGAGAAGGATGCTGCCGCCGTTCGTGTTGTCGCAGCCGTCGAGCTCGATCTTCTTTACCAGCGCCCCCGAAGGAAGCAGCACCGTGTGGTCCAGGAAGCGGTGGCCGCTGACGATGTACTGGCCGCCCTGCGGCTGAAGCGAGTAGGTCCAGACCGTCGTCGAGTCGTTGGGGACGAACGCCGACGACGACAGGGCGAGGACGCTCATGCCGGTCGTTCCGAAGGTGGGCGCCTCGGCGGCGGGCTCGGGGTGCCGGACGATCACCGGCGTCGTCCCGACGCCCCCGCGCGCGGCGCTCCCGGCGGCAACTTCCTGGCCGGCGAGCGGCGCGCATAGAGCGACGACGAGCAAGGCAGACGAGAACGGGGCGCGCGCGGTCGCGAAACGCATCGTCGATCCTCCCTGGACTGTTCAGTCCGTTTCGAACACTTTGTAGTACACGGCTCCCCAGGAAATGATCCATGTGTCGGTGAAGGGACGGTAGTGCGAGCCGCCGCCGTAGATGGCGCGGACCGGGACGTGGGCGAAGCGCGAGAGGTGGCGCGCCGACTTCAAGAGGATCTCCGTCTCGATGATATAGCCGCGCGCGTTGAGATCGAGGCGGCGCAGGAGATCCGCCGCGACGACGCGATAGCCCGATTGCGCGTCCTCGACCTCGAGCCCCGTCATCCGCGTCAGGATCCGGCTGCCGATCTCGTTGGTGCGATAGCGGTAGGCGGGAATCGCGTCGGGATCGCCCATGCGAGAGCCGATCACGAAATCCTCTCCGGCCGCGGCGGCCGCGAGAAGCCGCGGAAGGTCCGCGGGATCGTGCTGGCCGTCGGCGTCGAGAAACGCCACGTGCGTGGCGTCCGTCTCGAGCGCGCGCGCGAGCCCCGCCCGCACCGCGCTCCCCTTTCCGGAGTTCGCGGGCAGACGCAGCACCTCGGCGCCGGCGCGCGCAGCTTCCCCGGACGTGTCGTCCGTCGAGCCGTCGTCCACGACGAGCACCCGCGGCACCGACTCGCGGATCCCGCGCACGACGGCGCCGACCGTCCCCGCGGCTTCGTACGCGGGCACGACCGCGATCGGCGAGAAGCGGGAGTTCACCGCGCGCATCCTAACGTTGCGCCGCGCCCTGCGATCCGCAAGTGCCTTCGATTCTTGGGAATGCGTTGACTCCCCCGCCGCTCTGTGAAAAAGTCGCCCGGCAAGCGATGACGGAAAGCTTTCTTCCCGTCCTGATCCTGCTCGGTCTCGCCGCGGGTATGGCGGCGACCATCCTGGCATTGAACGCGCTGCTCGGCCCGAGGCTCCGGACCGCCCGCAAGCTCGAGACCTATGAGAGCGGCATCCCGGTGATGGACTCTTCGCACAAGCGCGTCTCCATCAAGTTCTTCGTGATCGCGATGATCTTCATCCTGTTCGACGTCGAGATCGCGTTCCTCTACCCCTGGGCGCTCGTCTTTCGCTCGATGGGCTGGCCCCTCTTCCTCGAGATGCTCGCCTTCCTCGCGGTGCTCGCCGTGGGCTACGCCTACATCTGGAAGAAGGGAGCCTTCGACTGGTGAGTCACACCCGCTACCGAGTCCAGGAAGCCGGCGCGCCGCGCCCCTTTCCGCCCGAGGCGATGGCGCGGATCGAAAAGATCCTGAAGCGCTATCCGACGAAGCAGGCGGCGCTGCTGCCGGTTCTCTGGGTCGCGCAGGAAACCTGGGGCTGGGTCTCGAAGGAGTCCGCCGAAGAGGTCGCGCGCCTGCTGGGCCTGCCGGTGTCGCACGTGGACGGCGTGCTGACCTTCTACACGATGTACAACCTGCGGCCGGTCGGGAAGCACCTGCTGCAGTTCTGCACCTCGATCTCCTGCCACCTCGCGGGGGCGGGGCGCCTCGTCGCGCGCTGCGAGAAGCGTCTCGGAATCGGACTCGAGGAGACGACGGCGGACGGCAAGTTCACCCTGCTGGAGGTCGAGTGCATCGCCGGATGCGACCGCGCGCCGTCGATGATGATCAACGACGCCTACCACGAGCCGATGGACGAGAAGAAGCTCGACGACCTGCTCGACCGCCTCGGGAGGGAATCCTGATGCGGACCCGCCGTCTGTCGCGTCCCATTCGTCGGGACGGCCCCTGCGGCCGCCCGCGGGCGGGGACGAGCCCCGCCCCGACGAGAACGGAGACCTAGATGGACCCGGTCCTGACGGCGCGCATCGCGAAGCCCGGCTCGCGCGGCATCGACGGCTACGTCGCCGACGGCGGGTACGGCGCCTGGAAGAAGGTTCTCTCGGAAGGCTGGACGCCGGAACGTCTGACCGAGGAGGTCAAGAAGTCGGGGCTGCGCGGACGCGGCGGCGCCGGGTTCCCGACGGGCGTCAAGTGGGGTTTCATCCCGAAGGACACGAAGGGCAAGCCCGTCTATCTCCTCTGCAATGCCGACGAATCGGAGCCCGGAACCTTCAAGGACCGGCTGCTCATGGAGAAGGACCCCCACCAGGTCGTCGAGGGCGTGATCCTCTCGGCGTACGCGATCAAGTGCCGCGACGCGTATATCTACATCCGCGGCGAGTTCTACGACGGCGCGCGGATCCTGGAGGCCGCCGTCGCGGAAGCGTACGCCCAGGGGTTTCTCGGCGAGAAGATCCTCGGCTCCGCCTACTCGCTCGACCTCACCGTCCACCGCGGCGCCGGCGCCTACATCTGCGGCGAGGAGACGGGGCTCATCGAGAGTCTCGAGGGCAAGCGGGGCCAGCCGCGGATCAAGCCGCCCTTCCCCGCCGTGTCCGGCGTCTTCGGCGCGCCGACGATCGTCAACAACGTCGAGACGCTCGCGTGCGTCGTGCACATCGTCAATCGCGGCGCGGAGTGGTTCGCGAAGATCGGGCGCAACGAGAAGAACACGGGGCCGAAGCTCTACTGCCTCTCGGGTCAGGTCAACCGGCCCGGCGTTTACGAGGCGGCGCTCGGCCTGCAACTCAAAGACCTCATCTTCGGCGACGCGTACGGCGGCGGCATGAAGGACGGGCGCAAGGTCAAGGCCGTCATTCCCGGCGGCGCGTCGGCCAACATGCTCACGGCCGCGGAGATCGAGGACTGCCCGCTCGATTTCGACGGCGTGGCGGCGAAGGGCTCGATGCTGGGCTCGGCCGCCATCATCGTGATGAACGAAGACACCTGCATCGTGGACGCGGCGCGGAATCTCTCGAAGTTCTTCTCGCACGAGTCGTGCGGGCAATGCACGCCCTGCCGCGAGGGCACGCCCTGGCTCCACAAGGTCCTCGACCGGATCGAGGAAGGCGCCGGGCGGCCCGAGGACATCGCGCTCCTCGAGCGAATCTGCAACCAGATGGCCAACGGCATGACGATCTGCGTCTTCGCCGACGCGGCGATCGCCGGGCCGCTCTCGTCCGTGAAGAAGTTCGCCGATGAGTACCGGCACCACGTCGAGAACAAGCGGTGCCTGGTCGGGCCGCGAGCGGAAGCGGCGGCCGTCACGGTATGAGCGCGAACCCCGAGCCGCCGAAGGCGCCGGCGCCGCCTCCCCCGCCGGCGAAAGACACCTTCACGGTGATCTTCGACGGCAGGCCCGTCGAGGTGCCGAAGAACCTCAACCTCATCGACGCGGCGAAGCTCGCGGGCGTCGAGATCCCGCATTTCTGCTATCACCCGCGCCTTTCCGTGGTCGGCCAGTGCCGCATGTGCCTCGTTGAGATCGAGGGCATGCCGAAGATCCAGGCGGCCTGCACGACGCCGTTGAAGGACGGGCTCTCGGTCAAGACGACGACCGAGAAAGTCCGCAGCTCGCGCGCCGCGACAATGGAGTTCCTCCTCATCAACCATCCGCTCGACTGCCCGATCTGCGACCAGGCCGGCGAGTGCACGCTCCAGGACAATTCCTTCGGGTACGGGCAGCAGCTCTCCGAGTACGACGAGGCGAAGCGCCAGTACCCGACCTTCGACCGCACGCCGATCGGCCCGAACGTCATCGCCGACATGACCCGCTGCATCCAGTGCACGCGGTGCATCCGGTTCTGCCAGGAGATCGCGGGAACCTCCGAGCTGACCTTCCTCGACCGGGGCGGCCGCACGCTCGTCTGGACGCACGACGGCGGGCCGCTCGCCAACGAGTGGTCGGCCTGCGCCGCGGACGTCTGCCCCGTCGGCGCGCTGACCGTGCGGCAATTCCGATTCCGCAGCCGCGTCTGGTACCTCCAGAAGACGCCGTCGATCTGCCCGGGCTGCAACATCGGCTGCAACAACTCGATCGAGGCGCGCGAGAACGTCGTCTACCGTTTCCTGCCGCGGCTCAACCCCGACGTCAACGACTACTGGCTCTGCGACCATGGCCGTTTCCTCTCCGAGAGCCTGAACCTCCGCGACGTCTCGAAGGCGACGTGGCGCGAGGCCGGCGCGGTGCGCGATCTGCCGGTCCCCGCCGCCGTCGACCGCATCGCGGCCGAGATCCGCGGGGCGATCGAGACGAAGGGTGCGGCGTCGATCTTCTTCCTCGGATCGGCGCATCTCTCGAACGAGGAGAACTTCCTCCTGCGCAAGCTCGCCGACCACCTCGCCTGTCCCAACCGCGACGTCGTCGTGGACCGCGGGAAACCGCGCAAGATCAAGTCCCAGAAGGGCTGGATCACGGGAGAGGAGGCTGCGCCGAACTTCCGCGGCGCGCGCGAGATGGGGCTCACGCCGGGCCGCGGGGGCTACGGGCTCGAGGCCGTCCTCTCGGGCAAGAGCGCGCCGGACGTCGTGATCGCCGCCGACGCGGAATTCGGCGCGGCGGCCGACGACCCCGCCGCCGTCGCCGCGCTTCGAAAAGCGAAATTCCTGGCGGTCGCGGCCCGCAGGAGCAACGCCCTGACGCGCGCCGCCGACGTCGTGCTCCCCGCAGCGTCGCTCGCCGAGAAGGACGGCACGTTCACGAACCTCCAGGGACGCGCGCAGAAGTTCGAGCGCGCGTTCCTCTCGAAGCCGCCGGTGCGCGCGCACTGGGAGCTGCTTCTCCTGCTGGCCGCCGCGCTCGGCTGGGGCGATCCCGACTGGACTCCGGCGGAGCTCCGCGCCCGGATCGCGGAGGAAGTGCCCGGCTACGGCGACCGGCCGGAGTCGGAGCTCGACGGCGGCCGGCTCCTCAAGAAGGGCGACTTCGCCTGGAAGGGCGCGCTGTGAACCTGCTCGACTGGGTGATCCTCGTCGCGCGCGTGGCGCTGCCCGCGATGATTCTCCCGGCGATCGTGATCCCGCTCGTCTGGTACGAGCGCCGGGTGGCCGCATTCATCCAGGACCGGCCGGGACCGAACCGCGTCGGCCCGTTCGGGCTCCTCCAGAGCCCCGCCGACATCCTCAAGCTCTTCATGAAGGAGGAGGTCATCCCGTCGCAGAGCGACCGCTTCCTCTTCTATCTCGCGCCGGGCCTCGCCGTCTTCTCCGCGCTGGCGACGTTCGCGGTCATTCCCTACGGCGGCACCCTCACGATCGCCGGCAAGGACGTGCCGCTTCTCGGCGCGGACATCTCGATCGGCGTTCTCTACGTTTTCGCCATGACGTCGCTCTCGGTGTACGCGCTGGTGCTCGCCGGATGGTCGTCGAACAACAAGTTCTCGCTCATGGGCGGCATCCGCTCGAGCGCGCAGCTCATCTCCTACGAGCTCGCCATGACGACGGCCGCGGGCGGCGTGATCCTGTCCGCCGGCTCCTTCAAGCTCGCCGACATCATTGCCGCCCAGCAGGGCACCTGGCTCGGGTTCATTCCGCGCTGGAACGTCTTCCCGCAGATCCTCGGGTTCCTGATCTTCTTCATCGCGACGTTCGCGGAGACGAACCGTCTGCCTTTCGACCTGCCCGAGGCCGAGGCGGAGCTCGTCGCCGGTTACCACACCGAGTACTCGGCGATGCACTTCGGCTCGTTCTTCCTCGCCGAGTACGTGAACGTCATCGTGTCCTCGGCGCTGACGGCGACCCTGTATCTCGGCGGCTGGTCGCTGCCGGGGTTCCACCCGCATGGGGTCCTCGGCGTGCTGCTCTCGCTCCTCGTTTTCGCAGCCAAGACGGGCTTCCTCGTCTCCGTCTTCGTCTGGGTCCGCTGGACGCTGCCGCGCTTCCGCTACGACCAGCTCATGGCGCTCGGATGGAAGGTCTTCCTGCCGCTCGCGCTCGTGAACCTCTTCTGGGCCGCGGCGCTCGAGATGTGGAAGGCGGCTCGATAGCCATGGAACGGATCGTCTTCGACGCCGCCGCGACCATCGCGCTCGTCTTCGCGGCGCTCATGGTTCTGAGCCGGAATCCGGTCAAGAGCGTCCTCGCGCTCGTCGTCTCGTTCTTCTTCCTGGCGGTGATCTACGTCCTCCTCTTCGCGCCGTTCATCGCGGCGATCCAGGTCATCGTCTACGCCGGCGCGATCCTCGTCCTCTTCCTCTTCGTGCTGATGCTGCTCAACATCCGGCACGAGGGCTCGGGCAAGGACCCCCGGCCGATCCAGCGCATCGTGGGCGGCGGAGCCATCCTCGTCTTCACGATCGTCCTCGTCGCGCTGCTCTCGAAGCACGGCACGCCGCCGGGACTCCCGCCCGCGTCGGAAGCCGCCGCCCCGCACATCGGCGACGTGGCGAGGGCCGTCTACTCGGATTTCCTCCTGCCGTTCGAGGCGCTCTCGGTCCTCCTCCTCGCCGCGCTCGTCGGCGCGTTCGTCCTCGTCTCGAAGGAGCACCGGCCGTGATCGGCAAGATCCCGCTGGCGGACGTGCTGGTCGTTTCGGCGGCGCTCTTCGCGATCGGCCTCGCGGGCGCCCTGCTGCGCCGCACCGCCATCGTGATCTTCCTGTCGATCGAACTGATGATGAACGCGGCGAATCTCGCGCTGCTCGGCTACGGGGCGGCCCTCGGCACGGTGGACGGCCAGATCGCCGTCTTCTTCGTGATCGCGATCGCGGCGGCGGAGGCTTCGGTCGGCCTCGCGATCTTCGTCGCCCTCTTCCGGCACACCGAGACGATCGACGTGAACAAGATCAACCTCCTGAAGTGGTGAGATGAGCGTGCTTCCGCTCTGGCTCATCCCGGCGTTGCCGCTCGCGGGCTTTCTCGCGTGCGGTCTTTTCGGCACCCGGCTCGGCAAGCGGTTCGTGAGCGTCGTGGGCGTCGGGTCGGTGGGGCTGGCGACGGTCGCGGCCTTCTCCCGCCTCGTCCCCTATCTCGGCGGCGATCACGCGCCGGTCGTCGAGCGCGTCTCTTCCTGGATCACGGCCGGCGACTTCCGCGCGGAGATCGCGTTCCGCCTCGACCCGCTGTCGGCGCTGATGCTCTCGTTCGTGACCTTCGTCGGCTTCCTCATCCACGTTTACTCGACCGGGTACATGCACCACGACGAGACCGATGCCGGCTACGCGCGGTTCTTCTCGTATCTGAACCTCTTCATGTTCTCGATGCTGACCCTCGTGCTGGCCCAGAACTTCCTTCTGATGTTCGTCGGCTGGGAGGGCGTCGGCCTGTGCTCGTACCTGCTCATTGGCTACTACTACGAGCAACCGTTCGCGCCGGCCGCAGGCAAGAAGGCCTTCGTCGTCAACCGCATCGGCGACTGGGGCTTCCTGCTGGGGATGTTCGGCCTCGCAACGCAGTTCGGGACACTCGACTATGACGGCGTCTTCCAGGCTGCGGCGAAGGATCCGGCGCGGTTCGCGCCCGCGTTGACGCTCATCGCGCTCTGCCTGTTCCTGGGCGCGGTCGGCAAGAGCGCGCAGGTGCCGCTCTACGTCTGGCTGCCCGACGCGATGGCCGGCCCGACACCGGTCTCGGCGCTCATCCACGCCGCGACGATGGTCACCGCGGGCGTCTACATGGTCGCCCGCTGCAACGTCCTCTTCCGCCTCTCGCCCGACGCGATGCTCGTCGTGGCGATCATCGGGACGATCACGGCCGTCCTCGCCGCTCTCATCGCGCTCGCGCAGAACGACATCAAGAAGGTGCTCGCGTACTCGACGGTCTCGCAGCTCGGCTACATGTTCCTCGCGTGCGGCGTCGGCGCCTTCGTGGCGGGCATGTTCCACGTCATGACGCACGCCTTCTTCAAGGCCTGCCTCTTCCTCGGGGCGGGGTCCGTCATGCACGCGATGTCGGGCGAGCTCGACATGCGCCGGATGGGCGGGCTGAAGGGCAAGCTCCCGACGACGTACCGCACGTTCCTCGTGGCGGCGCTCGCGATCTGCGGGATCCCGCCGCTCGCGGGCTTCTTCTCGAAGGACGCGATCCTGGCCGGCGCGTTCGAGGCGGGCCAGCCCGTCCTCTGGGCCGTCGGCCTCTTCACCGCGGGACTGACCGCGTTCTACATGTTCCGGATGGTCGCCCGAGTCTTCGCGGGCTCGTTCCGCGGAACGCCCGAGCAGGAGCACCACGTCCACGAGTCGCCGCCCTCGATGACGGTCCCGCTCGTCGTCCTCGCGGCGCTCTCGGCGGTGGGCGGCTTCGTGGGCCTGCCGGCCGTCGTCGGCGAGCACGGCAACCGGATCGAGGCGTTCCTTTCGCCGATCTTCCTGCCGCTCGCGGCGCACGAGCCGGCCGGGCACGCGCTGCCGCACGCGACCGAGTGGCTCCTGTTGGCCGCGTCCGTCGCCGTGGCCGCCGGCGGCATCGGGCTCGCCTGGAAGTGGTACGCGAAGGAAGACGGCCGCGTGCCCGACCGGATCGCGGCGGCCTTTCCCGCCCTCTACGCCCTCGTCGCCGACAAGTTCCGCGTGGACGAGCTCTACGGCGCGCTCGTCGTGAAGCCCTTCGCCTGGATCGCGCGGATCTGCTGGAAGGTCATCGACGTGCTCGTCATCGACGGCGTGCTGAACGCCGGAGCTTTCCTGGTCGAGCTCGCGGGCGACCTCCTCCGGTTCCTGCAGACGGGCAACGTGCGCAACTACGCACTGACGTTTCTCCTCGGCGTCGTCGCGCTGATGCTGATCGTGATGGGCGGCTTCTGATGGATCTCCTCCGGAGCCACCTGCTCTCGGCGGTCGTCTTCCTGCCGGCCGTGGGCGCCGTCCTCCTCGCCCTCTTCCCGGCCTCGGCCGCGAAAGCGGCGCGCAATCTCGCGCTCGCCATCGCGACGCTCGATTTCCTCGTCTCGATCCCGCTGTGGACGCGGTTCGTCCCGGCGGCGGGCTTCCAGTTCGGCGAGAACGTGCCCTGGATCCCCAACTTCGGGATCTCCTACGCCGTCGGGCTCGACGGGCTCTCGCTCGTCCTCGTGATGCTGACGACGCTGCTGACTCCGGTCGCGCTTCTCTTCTCGCTCTCCCACGTCTCGAAGGGCGTGCGCGGCTTCTCCATCGCGTTCCTGCTGCTCGAGACCGGGATGCTCGGCAGCCTCGTGGCGCTCGACCTCGCGCTCTTCTACGTCTTCTGGGAAGTGATGCTCGTCCCGATGTACTTCATCATCGGCATCTGGGGCGGCACACGGCGCATCTACGCCGCGATGAAGTTTTTCCTCTTCACGATGGCGGGAAGCCTCCTCATGTTTCTCGCCATCCTGTACCTCGCCGTGCGCCACCATGCCGTCACCGGGATGTGGTCGTTCGCGCTCGAGGACCTCGCGACGCTCGATTTCGCGAGCGGCGTCCAGACGGTGCTGTTCCTGGCCTTCGCGCTGGCCTTCGCGATCAAGGTCCCGGTCTTCCCGCTCCACACGTGGCTGCCCGACGCGCACACCGAGGCGCCCACCGCCGGCTCGATCATCCTCGCCGGCGTCCTCCTGAAGCTCGGCGTGTACGGCTACCTGCGGTTCGGCCTGACGCTCTTCCCCGAGGCCGCGCTGCGGTTCGCGCCGTGGGTCGGCCTCCTCGGCGTCATCGGCGTCGTGTACGGCGCCCTGGTGGCCTTCCCCCAGAAGGACATGAAGCGGCTCGTGGCGTACTCGTCCGTATCGCACCTCGGCCTCGTCGTCGTGGGCGTCGCCGCGTTCACGACCGTCTCGCTCTCCGGCTCGATCCTCCAGATGATCAATCACGGCCTCTCCACCGGCGCGCTCTTCCTCCTCGTGGGGGTGCTCTACGAACGCCGCCACACGAGAGAAATCGAGGCGTACGGCGGCCTCGCGGGCATCGTCCCGGTCACGACGGCGCTCTTCCTCGTGGCGACGCTCTCCTCGATCGGCCTGCCGGGCCTGAACGGTTTCGTCGGCGAGTTCCTGATCCTGCTCGGGACCTGGACGTCGGCGCACCGCTGGTGGGCGGTGCTCGCCGCGACCGGAGTCATCCTCTCCGCGGTCTACATGCTGACGCTCGTTCAGCGAGTCTTCTGGAATCCCGTCACGCACGAGGAAAACCGCAGCCTGCCCGAGATCCGCCCGAGCGAGCTCCTGGCGGCGGCCGTGCTCGTCGCCTGCATGATCTGGATCGGCGTTCGGCCGAACGACCTGCTGTCGCGCCTTTCGCCGACCGTCGAGGCGATCCGGAGCGCCGTTCTCGAGAAAACCTCCGCCGAGAACCGCGGCCGGGCGGAGGCCGCGCCGTGATCACTTTCGGCCCGGCCGAGCTCGCCGCGACCGCGCCCGAGATCACGCTCGCGACGGCGGGCGCCCTGATCGTGCTTCTCGAGGCGTTTGCTCCGCGGACGCGCCGCGCCTTCGCCACGCTTTCGCTCGCCGCCATCGCCCTGTCGCTGTACTTCGTCTCCCGCGCTCCGATCGGGGCGACGTTCGGCGGACGGTTGGAGACCTCCTCGCTCACGAGCGTCGCGAGCCTCTTCCTCGCCGCCACGGCCGCGGTCGCCGTCCTGGTCGCCAAGCGGTATCTCGAGCGCGCGGGCGAGGAACGCGGCGAGTTCTACGCCCTCCTTCTCTGGGGGCACCTCGGCGTCTCGCTCATGGTGCGCGGGATCGACCTGCTCGTCATCTTCATCGGCCTCGAGACGCTGTCGCTCTCCTTCTACGTCCTCGCGGCCATTTTCCGCGGGGTCCACGCGTCGTCGGAGGCCGGCCTCAAGTACTTCCTGACCGGTGCCTTCGGCTCGGCCTTCACCGTGTACGGGATCGCGCTCCTGTTCGGGCGGAGCGGGAGCCTGCGCATCTCGGCCCTCTCGCAGGTGGGGTTCGGAGGCGACCCGGTGATCGTCTTCGCGCTCCTGCTTCTCCTCGCCGGCTTCGGATTCAAGATGTCGCTCGCGCCGTTCCACGCCTGGGCGCCCGACGTCTACCAGGGAATGCCGACTCCGGCCGTGGCCTACCTCTCGGTCGCTCCGAAGGGCGCCTCGCTCATCGTGCTCTACCGCGTCCTCACGGCCGTCTACCAGGGCGCGCTGCCGTCGCGCCTCCAGACCGGCATCGCGGCGCTCGCGATCCTCTCGATGACGCTCGGCAACGTCGTCGCGCTTGCGCAGCGCGACATCAAGCGGCTCCTCGCCTACTCCGGCATCGCGCACATGGGCTACATCACGATCACGCTCGCGGTCTTCGGGCGAGGCGCTTTCACGGCGGCACTCGTCTATCTCTTCGCCTACCTCGTCTCGAACGCCGGGGCCTTCGCGTGTGTCTCCGTCCTCTATCGGGACGAGACGCGCCCGCATCCCGTCGGGCTTCTCGCCGGAGAGGGGCGGCGCGCGCCGTTCGCCGCCGGGGTGCTCACGCTGTGCTTCTTCTCGCTCGCCGGCATTCCGGCGACCGCCGGCTTCATCGGAAAGTTCTTCGTCTTCGGAGCCGCCATCGACCGCGGGCTCTACGGCCTCGCGGTCATCGGTATCCTGAACAGCCTCGTGTCCATCGGCTACTATCTGCGGGTCGTCTACGTCCTCTACATGCGCGAACCGGTCGAAGCCGAAGGCCCGCCGCCGCTCGGAGTATCCGACGGCCTGGCGCTCGCCCTCTGCGCGGCCGGAATTCTTCTTCTCGGCGTCTTTCCGTCGGGCCTCTGGCGACTCGCCCGGAGCGCCGCCGAGAGCCTCCCGTTCTTCGGCCCGTGAGAATTCCCCCGCCTCGAGACTGAAACACCGGCGCGCCGCGCCGCAAACCGTCGAGAAGGAGTAGCGAATGTCCGCGAAGCCCAAGCCCGCGTCCCGGCCCCGACCCGCCGCGCCGGCAGCCCCCTCGGCGGCGGAGGACCTCAACCCGTTTCATTTCGCGCGGCGCCAGTTCGAGCGCGCCGCGGACCACCTCGGCCTCGACGCCGGCACGCGCGAGGTGCTCGGCAACCCGAAGCGGCAGCTCACCGTGTCGATCCCCGTCAAGATGGACGACGGCTCGGTCCGATGCTTCCAGGGCTACCGCGTCCAGCACTCGATCGCCCGTGGGCCGTCGAAGGGCGGGATCCGCTATCACCCGGGCGTCACGCTCGACGAGGTCAAGGCCCTCGCGATGTGGATGACTTGGAAGTGCGCGGTCGTCAACATTCCGTTCGGGGGCGCGAAGGGCGGCATCACCGTGGATCCGAAAGCCATCTCGCTCGCCGAGAACGAGCGGATGACGCGGCGCTTCACCTCCGAAATCTCGATCATCCTCGGGCCCGACCGCGACATTCCGGCGCCCGACGTCTACACGAACTCCCAGACGATGGCCTGGATGATGGACACCTTCTCCATGACGAAGGGCTACTCGACGCTCGGCGTCGTCACCGGCAAGCCGCTCTCGGTGGGCGGATCGGCGGGACGGAACGAAGCCACGGCGGAAGGGTGCTTCGTCGCGATCGAGGAGGCCGCCAAGCGGATGTCCCTGCCGCTCAAGGGCGCGACGGCCGCCGTGCAGGGCTTCGGCAACGCGGGCTCCTTCGCGGCGAAGTTTCTCGACGAGGCCGGCGCGCGCGTCGTCGCCGTCTCCGACACGAAGGGCGCCATCTACGACAAGAAGGGCCTCTCCATCCAGAACCTGTTCGCGACCAAGGAAAAGAAGGGCACGGTCACGGCGGTCAAGGGGGAACGCATCTCGAACGAAGACCTGCTCGAGCTGCCGGTGGACATCCTGGTCCCCGCGGCGCTCGAAGGCGTCATCACGCGCCGCAATGCCCCGCGCATCCAGGCGAAGATCATCGCCGAGGCCGCCAACGGGCCGACGACGCCCGACGCCGACGACGTCCTCCACAAGAAGGGAATCGTCGTCATCCCCGACATCCTGGCCAACGCAGGCGGCGTGACCGTCTCGTACTTCGAGTGGGTGCAGGACCTGTACTCGTTCTTCTGGGACCCCGACATGGTGCGCACGCAGCTCCAGCGGACCATCCGGCGCTCCTACGCGGACGTCGAGTCCACCGCGCGTGAGCACGACACGGACCTGCGGACGGGCGCGCTCATCCTCGCCGTGCATCGGGTCGAGGAGGCGACGCGAATCCGGGGGATTTTCCCGTAGCGGAGGGTTCCCCCTCTCCCCGTGAGGGGAGAGGATCGGGATGAGGGGCCCCGGGCCCCGCCGCGAGGTGCCCTTGAAGGCTTCGATCCTCGCCGCCATTGGTCTCCTCTTGACGCCGACTCTCGAAGCGGCGGCTCCGGAGGAGTGCGAGCTCGCAGGCATCTTTCCGCGCATGAGCGAGAGTGCCGCCGCCGCGAAGCTGGGTTCGCCCACTGGCGTCCATCGACTCGATGGCCTCGTCGGAAATCCGGCGGGATCGGGCGGCGACCCGGGTCTGTACTACTGGGAGTCCGCAGATCGCTCGATTCGTATCGAGACCGACGACAACGGAGAGGTCGTCGAGGTCGCTCTTCGTCAGAAACGCGGGACAACCAAAGGCCCATTCGGCGTTCGGATCGGCGCGGACACCGTGGCACAACTGATTCGGAAGGTCGGCCGCGAGTATTTCGAGACCTACAGGCCGCGCTGCGAGGGCGACCACGTGATCGTCGAGTTCTCGCTCGGATGTGTTCCCGAAGGAAGCACGAGTCTCTTTTTCGAGGTCCGCGTGCCGCTGGCGGAACTGTCCGGTCTGGACTGCGGCAAGGAACCCGACGTCGCCGAACTCATCCGAAAGCTGGGCGCTCGGAGGGTCTCCGCCGCGAGAGTCGCGTACTGAGATTCCATGGTCAACGCATCCTGCTGGGACGACGCCGACCGGCACGCGCCGTCGGAATACTTCTGGCTGGCGGACCCGACGGTCCGGTCCTGGGTGAACCGGCGGATCACCGGAGATCCATCCGTCTGGCCGATCCCATGGTTTCGCGGGCGCGCCGCAGCGCGGCTGCCCTTCGGCCGGGCGCTCAGCATCGGATGCGGGAGGGGGCCGCTCGAGCGCGATCTCGTGCGCAGCGGGATCGCGGCGAAAGCCACCGGCGTGGACCTGACGCTCGCGCCGGTCGCGTTCGCGCGGCGCGCCGCGATCGAGGAAGGATTGGGAGACCGGATCGCCTACGCGCAGGCCGAGGCGCGATCGCTGCTCGAGCGCGAGAGGCACTGGGACGCGGTCTTCTTTCACGGTTCTCTCCACCACTTCGAGGACGTACCGGGGATCCTCGGGCGCGTGCGGGCGGCCCTGAAACCCGGCGGCCTGCTCTATCTCGACGAGTACGTCGGCCGGTCCCGGGGCGACTGGAGGCTTGGCCACCTCATCCTGCCGAATCTCGCCTACCGGACGCTGCCGCGGGCGGCCCGCCGGACGCACATCGTGCGCAGTCCCGTGACCGACGAGGACCCGACCGAGCAGATTGCGTCGGCCGCCATCCTTCCGGCCGTCGAGCGATTCTTCCGGGTGCTCGAGCGGCGCGACTACGGCGGGAATTTGCTCCTGCTCGTCTATCCGAATCTGCGGCGGCCCGGGGCGGGCGGACCCGACCCGGCGGTCTTTTCGGCGGCTGTCGAGCGGCTTCTCCGGTGGGAGGACGCGATGCTGCGCCATCCGGCGCTCGCTCGGGAGACGTCGGCCCACGTCGTCCTGTGGGCGGAGCCGCGCCCGGAGCCCCTACGGCCTGACGGGCGCTCCCCATTGGCCGGCGAGCACCCCCCGCACGAGTGCGTCGGCACTCCGAAGGGTGCCCGGCCGCCTTGATATAGTCTGTAACTCAAGTAAAACGAGGAGGAGAGACATCATGTCCAGGAGAGTGATCGGGATCGTGTCGGCGGTTTTCTTGGTCGCGGGCCTCGCGGCGGCTCAGACGAGCACCACGAGCACCCGGCAGGTCAAATTCGAGATCGTTTCGGTGGACGGGAACAAGGTGGTCTGGAGAGACGACCAGGGCAAGACCCGGGAGTACACGGCTCCGGAGGGCTTCAAGGTCATGGTGGACGGCAAGGAGATGGCGGTGCCCGACCTCCAGCCAGGCATGAAGGGCGTCGCGACAGTCTCGACCAAGACCACGATGCACCCGGTCACCGTCACGGAGGTCAAGAACGGACAGGTCATGGCGTCGGCCGGCAACTCCGTGATCGTGCGCATGGCCGATGGCACGATGCGGCAGTTCACGAATAAGGACGTCGAAGCGAGGCACGCGAAGCTCTACAAGGACGGACAGCAAGTTTCTCTCTCCCAGTTCCGGGTGGGCGACATGCTCTCCGCGACGATCGTGACCGACTACCCCCCGAAGGTCGTCACCGAGCAGCAGGTCAAGTCGGCTTCGGCGATGGCGCCTGCCAAGCCCGCTCCCGCGGCGGCTCCGGCCCCGACAGCGGCTCCGGCTCCCGCCGCCGCCGCCCCCGCGGAGGCTCCGGCTCCCGCAGCGAAGCACCACAAGCTTCCCAAGACGGGAAGCCCTCTCCCGTTGGTCGGCAGCCTGGGAGCCCTGCTTCTCGCGGCCGGACTGACGCTGACGATCCGGCGGACGCGCCTGGCCCGCTGAGCTTCGACCCGCGATCGACGAGCCGCGTCCGGCCCGAGCCGGACGCGGTTTTTCTTTTCCCGGGACGCGTTCGCCGATCCCGCGGCCTCGGCGGCGGCGACCTCAGCCCGTCTGCCGGATGAGCACGGCCCGCACCGGCGAGGAGTCGAGCAGCTCGAACGCCAGCGGAACGGCGACGAGACCGTAATCGCCGGGCTCGACGTGGGCGAGGAGCAGCCCCTCGAGAAGCGCCACGCCGCGCGAAAGCAGGGTCCGGTGGACCGGCAGGTCCTCGGCGTCGGCCGGGTCGATCGACGCGGCGTCGGTGCCGATCAGGACGGCACCCTTCTCGACGAGCCGCATCGCGGCGAGCGGCGAGAGGAAGGCCTTCCCCTTCGTGCGAAAGAGAACCCGGGCGACGCCGATCGCCCGCGGCGGCAGCCCGTCCGGCCCGATCTCCCCCGCTCCCGAGAGCTCGACGACCCGCGCCGGCCCGAGGTAGGGATGGAGCGACATCGCGCCGATCGCCTTGCCGCCCGGCAGCACGTGCGACGGCGCGTCGGCGTGCGTTCCGAGGTGCGCGGACATCGAGAATGCCGTCGACTCGTACGGGTCGCCGCCGGCGAGGCTGGAGATGGTCCGGAAGCTGAACCCGACGTCGCCGGGCCACGGCTTCGTCGCGTCGCCGATCGGCCGCGAGATGTCGAGGATCTCGAGCGCGCCGGCCGCCGGGCGCTGCGGATTCTTCCCTACCGCATCCTTCGGACGGTCTTCTTCTCGGCGTACCGTTCGGCGACGTGCGGGTCGTGCCCGCGATGTCGCGGATTGAGCGGCACGTCGCGATACTCGGCGTCGCATCGGTAGCAGATCGTAACCGGTCGCACCCATACGGCGACGATCCAATCCACGAGCACCGTCGCGAGCAGGACGGGCGTGAACCAGATCCAGCCATACTTCCATCCGACGAAGAGCGCGAGCCCCAGAGACGCCGCCAGAAACAGGCATCCCAGGCGCTGGTCCACGTCTTTCTGGAGAAAGAATGCCCGGTTGCCGCAGAAGGCGCAGCGCTCGACGCCGCTCGATCCGGCGGCCTCCGGCATCCGCACGGAGTAGGCCTTTCCGCACTTCGCGCAGGCGAGCTCGCCCGTCTCCCCGCCAGAAAAGTCGCGCGAGGTCAGGCAGTCCGGGCAGTAGTACCGCGCGCGCACGGGCGAACGCTACGCCGGAAACCCCGTGGCGACGGTCAGATACGAGGAAAGGAGCTCGCCGATCAGAACGAAGACGAGGGCGACGTACAGAAGTCCCGTGGCCGCCTGGTTCGAGCGCATGTCGGCCGTCCTCCAGATGAACCACGACAGGGCGAGTGGCCCCACGATGCCCCAGGTCACGCGGAAGAGGAAGAAGAGCGCGTCTCGCTCGAGCGACAGAAGCGACGCGAGTCCGTCCGGCGACGTGCCGGACGCGACGGCCGCCGCGAGCAGCGCCGTGCGCGCGACGGCGAGCACGGCGAAGAGCACCGCGCCGCGCGCCAGCAGAGTGAACGGCAGCGACCGCGAGACCAGATACCAGTGGCCGAGGTTCATCGTCAGGAGCACCGCCCCGAAGAGGAGGCCGCCGAGGACCGCCCCCGCGACCGTCCAGGCGTCGCCGTGCGGCCGGGGCGCGGCGAGCGCAACGGCACGGAGAGCCATCCCGGCGAGAATCGCCGCCGCCGCGAGAATCGGCCGGCCCCAGGAGGCGCGGTCCGCCTGGGCGAAGCCGGTGTAGAGGAGCGCGGCCCCCGCTGCGGCTCCGCCGACCGCTACAGGATATCCCGGCGGGCGCGTCAGCCAGGCGCCGCCGAGAAACGCCGCGGCGAGCGCGCCGTGGAGCGCGAAGAATCCCTTGCCGAGGGTCTCGACCGGGAAGAAGAAAAGCAGAAGCGCCGTTCCCGCTCCCGCTTCGAGCAGAAAGAGACCGAGTCCTCCGATCGCCATGAGGCGCGGATCTTAGCAGCGGGCGCCTATCGGCCGGAAAACGCGACGACCTGCGCGGCGATGCGGTCCACGTGATCGACCAACCCGTGATCGCCGTCCGGGATCTCGACGAATTGCGATCCGGCAGGAAGTCTTCCGGACGTCTCCCAACGATCCCAGACCGCGCGCACGCCTTCGAACGGGACGCTCTCGTCGCGGCGCCCCATGAACACGGCCGTCGGCACCCGGGGCGCCTCGCGCTCGAAGTCCAGGGTGGCCATCTCATCGAAGAAACGCCGGTGAATCGCGCGCTCGGACTCCGACCCGTGATGGAAGACGGTCACCGAATCGCCCGGCGGCAGCTTTTCGGTCCAGCGCTTCCCGAACCCGAGCGCCGGCGCCACGAGGACGAGCGGAGCGAAGAGGGCCCCCTTCTCGACGGCGAGCGCGACGAGCGCCCCGAGCGAGCTTCCGACCACCACCGCCGGTAGGTGCCTCTTGACCTCCCAGGCGGCGAGCTGCGCCATGGACTTGAAATCCAGCCTCTCGAACGAGGGAATGTTGAGGTCCGGCGCCACGACGCGCAGGCCCTGCGGTCCGAGGCGCTCGCGCAGCGCCGTCACCTTCCGGCCCGCCGGCGACGACGCGAATCCGTGAAGATAGAGGACGTTCTTCAGAGCCGCACCCCTTCGGCCGCCATTAAAACCCGCCCCGGCCCGCTTGGTAAACTCGCCCCGCCTTTTCGAGGACTGCGATGAATCCCACTCCGACGCGGCGCATGGTCACGAAACTGCTGCTCGCGGCGCCTGCCGCCCTCGCCGCCGCGTCGGCGGCCTGCACGAGCACTTCCGGATCGGGCGGGTCCTCCGACCGCCTCCCGCCCGCCGAGCGAAAGCATCGCGACGACGTCGCGCGATCCGTCGCCGAGCTCCAGAAGAACGTCGCGGCCCTTTCGCAACTCGAGCTGCCTGCCGGGAGCGAGCCGGCGATTCATTTCTCCCCTCTGCTGACCCGCAAGTGACGCCCGAGGAAGCGCTCTCCGCCGACGTCGCCGACGTCGCGCCGCTGATCGAGAAGCGCAAGCTTTCGCCGGTCGCGCTCGCCGAAGCGGCGCTCGCGCGGCTCGAGAGCGCGGGGAAATCCCTGAATGCCGTCGCCAACGTGACGCGCGACCGCGCGATCGCCGAGGCGCGCGCCGTCGAGAAGGACCTCGCGGCCGGCAAGAAACGCGGGCCGCTTCAGGGCATCCCCTACGGCGTCAAGGACCTCGTCTCCGCGAGGGGCGCGCCCACGACCTGGGGCGCCGCGATGTTCGAGGACCGTACCCTCGACGAGGACGCGACGGTCGTGCGGCGGCTGCACGACGCGGGAGCGGTTCTCGTCGCCAAGCTCTCGATGATCGAGTTCGCCGGCGCTTTCGGCTACGACAACGCCGCGACTTCCGCGACCGGCCCGGCGAAGAATCCCTGGGACCCGACGCGCTGGACCTGCGGTTCATCGTCCGGCTCCGCGGCCGCCGTCGCCGCCGGGCTCGTCGGATTCGCGATCGCCTCGGAGACCTGGGGCTCGATCGTCTGCCCGTCCGCTTTCTGCGGCGTCTCGGGACTGCGGCCGACGTACGGACGCGTGCCGCGGACGGGCGCCATGGCGCTCTCGTGGACGATGGACAAGCTCGGCCCCATGGCGCGCTCCGCCGAGGACTGCCAGCTCGTGCTCGGCGCGATCGCGGGCCCCGACGCCGAGGATCTCTCCGCGCTCTCCACGCCGGCCGATCTCAAGGTCTCCGCGTTCGCGCGCGACTACCGGGTCGGCGTCGTGCGCGTGGAAGGGCCGGTCTGGCCGGACGAGGAGGCGCACGCGGCCTTCGAAGACGCCCTGCGGCTGCTCGCGCGGCTCGGCTGCCGCATCGAGGAGGCGAAGCTGCCGGGACTGCCCTTCGAAGAGGTGGCTCGGATCGTCCTCGCGTGCGAGCAGGTCGCGGCGTTCCGGCCCCTGCTCTTCGATCCGAGCCTCGACGCGGGCCTGACGGAAAGGGGCCGCACCGCCCTGGATGCGTCGAAAGCGGTCTCCGGCGCCGACTACGTCCGCGCGATGCAGGCACGGCGCCTGATGCAGAAGGCGCTCGACGGCATTTTCGAGAAATACGACGTCCTGATCGCGCCCGGCGTCTCCTTCGTCGCGACGCCGCTCGATGCCAACCTCGAACAGGCATTCTCCGGCCCCGATCCCCTCGGCGCCGCCGGCAACCTGGCGGGGCTGCCCGCGGTCACGATCCCCTGCGGCTTCACGCGGGCGAACCTGCCCGTGGGGTTGCAGATCGTCGGCCGGCCGCTCGAGGAGCGCCGGATCCTGGCCCTGGCGCGCCTCTACCAGCAGAGGACCGACTGGCACGACAAACGCCCGCCGGCCGCGGGCGCTCCGACGCCTCCCAAGTCCTCAGGCTAAGCCCTTTCGTTACCGCGCTTCGGCCGCCGGACAGGATTGTCCGATCCTTCGTCACATTTTTCCTACGGAGTCCCCGGCCGGTCCTGCTATAATCCCTTGGAAAATCAAGGGTTCCACAAAAACTGTGCGATGAGTGCGCCAATGCCTCGGGATGAGACCGCGCGTCTGGAAGCGCTGCGCCGCTACCAGATTCTGGACACTTCCTCGGAACAGGCCTTCGACGACCTCGCGCTCCTCGCCTCGCGCATCTGCGGCACCCCCATGGCCGCGATGAGCCTCATCGACGAGACCCGCCAGTGGTTCAAGGCGCGGGTGGGCCTCGAATATCCGGAGACGCCGCGCGCGATCGCGTTCTGCGCCCACACGATCCAGCAGAAAGCCCCCCTCGTCCTCCCCAACGCCGCCAAGGACGACCGCTTCCGCGAGAACCCGCTCGTCAAGGCGAAGGACGGCGTGCGCTTCTACGCCGGAGTTCCCCTGATCACGCCGGACGGCCACGCGATCGGCACGATCTCCGTCATGGATCGCAAGCCCCGCACGCTCGAGCCGCAGCAGCTCCAGGCGCTCGAGGCGCTGGCGCGGCAGGCCGAAAAGCAGCTCGAGGTCCGCACGTACATCGACCGCCTCGCGCGCACGATCGAGGAGCGCGAATCGGTCGAACGGCAGCTGCGCGACGTCAACCACTTCACCTCGGCGATCATCGAGGGCGCCGGGGAAGGCATCGTCGTCTACGACCGCTCCTTCCGTTACGTCGTCTGGAATCGCTTCATGGAGGAGCTGACCGGCATGCCTGCCCGGCACGTGCTCGGCCACAGCGCCCTCCAGCTCTTCCCCCACTTCCGCGACCAGGGCATCGCGCCGCTGCTCGAGAAGGCCCTCGCCGGCGAAAAGGTCACGTCGCACAGCTACCAGTTCCAGATCCCGCAAACCGGCAAGAGCGGATGGGTCAGCGCCACCTACGGCCCGAACCGCGACGCCGCGGGCGCCATCACGGGCGTCATCGGCGTCGTGCGCGACGTCACGCAGGAGAAGCGCTCGAAGGAGGCGCTGACCGCGGCCGAGGAGAAATTCCGCGGGCTCGTCGAGCAGTCGCTCGTCGGCATCTACGTGATCCAGGACGGGCGGTACCAGTACGTCAATCCCAAGCTCGCGGAGATCTTCGGCTACACGGCCGAGGAAATGCTCGCGATGGATTCGGTCATGTCGCTCGTCTCCGAGGAAGACCGCGCCCTGGTTCAGGAGAACATCCGGCGGCGGCTCGCCGGAGAGGCGCAGACCGTGCGGTACAGCTTCCGCGCCCTGCGCAAGGACGGCCAGGAGATCGAGCTCGAGGTTCACGGCGCGGGCACGGAGTTCCAGGGCCGGCCCGCGATCATCGGCACCCTGCTCGACATCACCGACCGCAAGCGCGCCGAAGCGCAGATCGTCTACCACGCGTATCACGATCCCCTGACCGAGCTCCCGAACCGCATGCTGTTCATGGAGCGCCTGCGGCTCCAGCTCGCCCAGGCGCGGCGCCAGAGGCGCAAGCTCTCGATCGTGTACTTCGACCTCGACCACTACAAATACGTCAACGACACGCTCGGCCACAGCGTCGGCGACGAGTTCCTGCAGACCGTCGCGACGCGCTTGAAGGGTCTCGTGCGCGAGATGGACACGGTCGCCCGCGTCGGCGGCGACGAGTTCGTGATCCTGATCCCGGACGTCTCGCGGGCCGAGGACATCAGCATCGTCGCCCAGAAGCTCCTGAACTCCGTGGCGCGGCCCCTCCAGGTCGAGGGCCGGGCCCTCAACATCACCGCCTCGATCGGCATCGCGACCTTCCCCGCCGACGGTGAGGACGCCGAGACGCTGCTGCGCAACGCCGACACGGCCATGTACCGCGCGAAGGAGCTCGGCCGGAACAACTTCCAGCTCTGCACCCCCGAGTTGACGTCCAAGGCCGTCGAGCGGCTCACGATCCAGAACGGCCTGCGCCTCGCGCTCGACCGCGACGAGCTCGTCCTGCACTACCAGCCGGTCGTGAGCCTGACCTCCGGCCGCATCGTCGGCCTCGAGGCCCTCGTGCGCTGGCAGCACGCGGAGAAGGGCCTGATCATGCCGGGAGCGTTCATCTCGGTGGCCGAGGAAACCGGCCTGATCCTCCCGCTCGGCGAATGGGTGCTCGTGACCGCCGCGAAACAGCTGAAGCACTGGCAGAACGCGGGATTGCCGGATCTCCGCATGGCCGTCAACGTCTCGGCCCGCCAGTTCCGCGAGACGAGCCTCGTCCGCACGATCGAAAAGGCGCTCGGCGACTCCGAGGTCCAGCCGCACCACCTTGAGATCGAGATCACGGAATCGATCGCGATGGAGAGTGCCGAGGTCGTCGTCGCGAACCTCGAGTCGCTGCGCAACATGTCGGTCGGCATCTCGATCGACGACTTCGGGACGGGATACTCGTCGCTGACGTATCTCAAGCGCTATCCGATCAACTCGCTGAAGATCGACCGCTCCTTCGTGACCGACGTCGCCACCAACCCTGCCGACGCCGGCATCGTCCGCGCCGTCGTCGAGATGGCCCACGGCATGAAGCTGAACGTCATCGCCGAGGGCGTCGAGACCAAGGACCAGTTCGCCCACCTGCAGAAGTACGGCTGCGACGAGATGCAGGGTTACTGGTTCAGCAAGCCGCTGCCCGTCGAAGCGATCAACAAGCTCCTCGCCGAAGAAAAGAAGCTCTGGACGCCGCAGGCGTAGGACGCCGCGGCGGCGTCAGGGCTGTCGATCGGTGAGTGTCCGGGTCGCCGCCTTGCGGGCCGTCGCCGGCGCGATCGATCGGCCTTCCAGGACCTCCAGGTCGAAGACTCCGCCGTCGGTCGAGACGTAGAGCTGCTGCGCGCTGGCGTCGCCGGCGAGCTGCTGCGGGTAGTGCCCCGCGAGACCGCCGGCCAGCACGGTCCAGTGATCGCCTCCGTCCGCGGACTCGTAGACCGACGCCCCGGACGCCGTCCCGGCCGCGGCATAGAGGCGCCCCGCGCCCTCGGGCCCGAAGAGGAAGGACGTCGCATGCATCGGGAGACCGTTCAGCCGCTTCCAGGAATTCCCGGCGTCGCCTGTGAGGTACGCGCCGCCGCAGGGACTGGATCCCGATTGAAAGAAGCCGACGAGGATCGACTGGTTGTCGTGGGGATCGAGCGTCAGAGCCGACACGAGAGGGCAGGAGCCGTCGATCGTCTTCGAGATGCGGCCCCAGGTCGCGCCGCCGTCCACCGTGTCGAAGAGGCCGGCGTCGGTGCCAGCGTAGAGCACGTTCGCGTGCGTCGGATCGGCCGCGAATGCCGTCACGAATGAGCCCGTCCCGAGCGGGAGGGTGTCGAAGCTCGCGCCTCCGTCCCGGCTGCGAAAGATCGCCGCGACGCAGTCGCCCGGGAGGCAGCCCGTCGGACCGCACGTGCAGGAGGCCCCGGCCAGATAGAGCGCGCCGGGGTCCGCGGCCGAGAAGGCGAGGGACCCGCTGCTCCGCCCGAACGAGGCCACCGAGCTCCACGTCGAACCGCCGTCGAGGCTCTTCTGCAGATCGCCGGAGCTCACGAACGCGTAGATCGTCGCGGGCGTCGACGGGTCGGCCGCGAGCGACAGCACCCAGCTGTTCGCGGGCGTCTGCATCAGCGACTGCCAGGACGATCCGCGGCCCGTACCGCGATAGATCTCCCCCCTGACCAGGCCGGTGGAGGAGTCGAAAACCGAGGCGTAGAGACGCGCCGGATCCGACGGGTCGAGGGCGATCGCGCTGATCAGCGCCGGCGCCGGGCCCGCCGTCGTCCAGAGACCCGAGCCCGCGAGCGCGCTCGCCGCGACCGAGAGAAGCCCGCCGGCGAACGGCAGCCACAGCGGCCACACCCCCGACCGGCGACCCCCGGAGAGCATCCACGACGAATGTACGGGCTTCGCCGCGAACTGTCCAGCGAAAAACCCGAACGCCGTGGGGCGCCCCGCCGTCAGAGCGAGAGCTTGAAGGTCTTCGAGAGGAAGGCCGCCATCTGGCCGCGCGTGACGGCGGTGTTCGGGCAGTACTTGCCACCGCCGCAGCCCGACGTCACGCCCTCGCGCGCGAGCTGCTCGATCCATTTCGCGAAGGGATCGGTCGCGGGCACGTCGGTGAACACGCCGGTCGCCGCGGGCGGAGCGTAGCCGCTGCCGTGCTCCGTGCGCAGGAGCAGAACCGCCATCGAGGCCCGCGTCACGGAGCTGTTCGGACAGAAGTTGCCGCTCCCGCATCCCGTCGTGATTCCGCGCGCGGCCACGTCCTCGATCCAGGCCGCGCCGAAGGCCGCGAAGGGGACGTCGAGGAACTCCGTCCCCGTCGGCAGGGGCGGGACGTAGGTGCTGCCGAACCGGCTCTTCAGGAGGAAGACGGACATCTGGGCGCGCGTCACGGTCTGGTCGGGACAATAGATCCCGCCGCCGCATCCGCCCGTGACGCCGTTGTGGAAGATGGTCTCGATTCCCTTGTAAAAGAGATAGCTCGTCGGAACGTCGGTGAAGCTGCTCCCGACGTGCACCGACCAGGTCTTGATGTCGCCCGTGCTCGGCGACTCCGTGAAGTAGGCGTCCCAATGTGCCGACGGGCGCGTCGCGGGTACCGAGACCGTGAGTGCGTAGCAGTTTCCGGTCGCCGTCAGGCAGTCGGAGGTCGCGCCGGCGTCGATCGCGCCGTAACCCGCGGCCGCAATCGGGGCGCCGTACGTCGCGCCCGTCGGCCCCGCGAAGCCATCCGCGGCGCCGGTCACGTCCATGGCGCCGGAGGTCACGTTCTTCCACGAAGGCGCCGCCGTCGCCTGCTCCCCCGGCTCGAGGATCCCGTTGCCGTTGCCATTCGGCCCGGCAGTCGGATCCACGCGGATGAGCTGCGGCTGGAGCTCGCCGCTCACGACGTCGAGCGGCAGGGTCAGAGTCCCGCCGGTGCCCGGAATCGCCGCGAGGCCGACGTCGGGCGGTCCGATCTGGAGCGCCGTCGAGAGCGAGAGCGGCGTCGGCTGCAGCACCGCGGCGCCCGGCGCCAGGGCCTGGAATGTGAGTGTGGCGACCGGCACGAGTCCCGTCGGTGCGATGGAGCTCGTCTGCGCAGCCGCGAGCGTGACGGCGCCGTTGGTGTTGGCGACGCCCGGATCGGTGTATGCGGGCGCCGACGTGTAGCCCGTGGCCGTGGCGCCCGCGGCGGAATCGAACCGCAGGAGGTTCTTGTCGAAGCTGACGCGCACCTGATAGGCGCCGAGGACCGCGGGGACCGAGGCGCCGGCCGGCGACTTGCCCGTGACGCCGGACAGATTCACGCGGAGCGTCAACGTGACGGGCGTTCCGACGACGCCCGGCGCGGCGCTCGGCAGGAGCGAGACGCCGGCCGTGCCGCTGACGGGCCCGCCCTGGGCGATCGTGATGCGGCCGGGGATCGCCAGGACGGCCAGGATGCCGAGGATCCTCGCGATCTTCCCGAACCGTTCGACGGAGAGAAGCGAGAGTCGGAAGGCTCCGGCGCTCGCTTCTTCCCGCCGCGGAAGTCCAACTGACAAAGTCACCTCCCGGCGGACGACGCGATGACCTTAGCCCCTTGGGAATCCGGGCGAAAGGGGGCGCTAAGCCCTTCGAGGGAAAGGCTCAGCAGGCCCGACTGGCCGTGAGGGCAGGGGCCTCAGGGCCTCGGACCGACGGATCGAGGAGACGGGCGAGGACCGGCTGGAAGGTCGACGGAACGGCCGGAATCGGCGACCTCGCGGTCGAAAACGCCGGCGCCCGTGGCTGCATACAGCCGATGCCCCGCTTCGTCGATGGCCAGCTGCAACACCCACAGACCTTCGAGACCTTCGTTCGCCGACAGCCACGTTCTCCCGCCGTCCGTCGATCGGTAGACAGCGAAGCCGAAAGAAAACACGGACGTTCCAGCGACGGCCCAGACGTTTCGCGGGTTCGCCGGTTCGAAAACAAACGCGCGCGCCCAATACGGAAGGCCCGACACCGGCTGCCACGTCGAGGCCGTGTCCGTGCTCCTGTAGACCGCACCGAAGCCACCCATCCCGTCGACCGTGAGGTAGGAGCCGAGCAGGAGCGAGCCGTCTGCGCCGACGGCAAGCGCGGACACCGGACGGATGCTCTCGTCGGTCTCTGCAATGGCGACCTGCCAGTTTCGAGCGTCGTCCGCCGACTTCCAGACTCCCGTATCCGTCCCGGCATAGAGACGGCCCGGCGCCGTCGGATCGATCGCAAGCGCCGTGACATAGCTCGCGCCCGCGATCGCGAACGTCTGCCAGTCCTGGCCGGGCAACTGCCTCCAGATCGTCGCGACTGGAGATTCCCGTCCGCAATCGCCGGTGACGGGGCAGGCCGAGCCGAAGACATAGATCGTTCGCGGATCGTGAGGATCGAGTGTCATGCCTGCCGGATTTGGTCCGAGGGCAAACGCTCGTCGGAACCGCCAGGAGGCGCCGCCGTCCGCGCTCTGGAAGAGATCGCCGGAGCTCAGGAGACCGGAGAGAACTCGTTCCTGAGCGTCGAACGCGAGCGCCGCGACGACGGTTCCCGCTGGCGAAGGAACGAGAGTCCGCCAGGAGGCGCCGCCGTCTTCACTCCCGAAGAGTATGCCGGCGGGGATCGGCTCCACGGCTTGCGTCGCGGCGAACACCGTTTCCGGAGCCGACGGATCGATCGCCAGCGCCGTTACGGCATCCGCATTCGGCCCCTGACTCGTCCATCGCCCCTCTCCGGCCCACGCGAGCGCGGGAAGCATCAGGCCGAGGGCCGCCGCCGTCAGTGCCGCGCCGCGTGCCCGCGCCATGGCGTTTCTATCTCGCGTCGCCGGACGCGGCGCCGACGTGGACCCATGTCGCCAGCAGCTTTCCATCTTTCGGAATCGCCTTCACGCTCACGCTCCGCCCTTCCTTCAGGTCGCCCCCTTCGACGCGGGTCGCGTCGTTCCAGTAGATCCGGGTCTCCCGCCCGGACGCGTCGGCGACGGAGATCCACTTGTCCTCCCGGTTCACCTGGCGGATCGTGCCGTCCAAGCCGCCGGCCGACGCGAGCGCCGCGAAGCAGAGAATGGCCGCGAGCGAGAACGCACACGCCTTTTTCAGATCGAACCTCCGCCCGACGACGCTCACAGGATACCCCGCTCGGCTCCGTTTGACAGCTTCGGAACCCGTCTCCCATAATCCGAAAACGGCCCCTTCGTGGGGCCGAAACTTTGCCCAGCACTCTCAAGAACGTCCTCGTCGGGAAGCCGCGGGATCCGACCGATCCCAGCGTCTTTCACCACGTCACGCTCGTCGCCTTCCTGGCCTGGGTGGGCCTGGGGGCGGACGGCCTCTCCTCGTCCGCCTACGGACCGGAGGAGGCGTTCCGCGCCCTCGGCAGTCATGCCTACCTCGCGGTGATCCTGGCCCTGATGATCGCGGCGACGGTCCTCATCATCTCCGCCTGCTACAGCAAGGTCATCGAACTCTTCCCCGGTGGCGGCGGAGGCTACCTCGTGGCGACGAAGCTGCTCGGGCGCCGCTTCGGCGTCGTTTCGGGCTGCGCGCTCATCGTGGACTACGTCCTGACGATCTCGACCTCCGTGGCGTCGGGCGTCGATCAGATCTTCAGCTTC
>DATJZU010000091.1:0-10306 GCA_035498835.1 Thermoanaerobaculia bacterium | reverse complement strand
GCTCGAGGCCGTGAAGCTCCCGTTCCCGCGCATCACCTATCGCGAGGGGATCGCGAAGCTCGTCGCGAAGGGATTTCCCGTCAAGTTCGGCGACGACCTCGGGGCGGACGAGGAGACGGCGCTCGCCGAAGGCCTCGACCGGCCGCTCATCGTGTCGCGCTTCCCGGCGGCCATCAAGTCTTTCTACATGCAGCCGGACCCGCAGGATCCCGACGTCGTGCTCGGGCTCGACATGCTGGCGCCCGAGGGTTACGGCGAGATCATCGGGGGCTCGCTGCGCATCCACGACCTCGCGCTCCTCGAAAAGCGGCTGGAGGAGCACAAGCTGCCGCGGGAAGCTTACGAGTGGTACCTCGACGTCCGCCGCTACGGGACGTTCCCGCACGGAGGCTTCGGCATGGGCCTCGAGCGCGTCGTGACGTGGATCTGCGGGATCCACCACCTGCGCGAGGCGATCCCGTACCCGCGTACCTTGAAGCGGATCTATCCGTGAGCGCGCCCAACCTCCCGTCGGTCGGCATCGTCTCGCTCGGCTGCCCGAAGAATCTCGTGGACAGCGAGATCATGCTCGGACATCTCGCGCGGGCCGGCCACGCGGTCGTGCCGGACGGGAAGGCGCGGGTCGTCGTCGTCAACACGTGCGGCTTCATCGACAAGGCCAAGGAAGAGTCCGTCGAGGCGATCCTCGAGCAGGTCGAGCGCAAGCGGCGTGGCGAGGTCGACCGCGTCGTCGTCGCGGGATGCATGGTCCAGAAATACGGCCGCGAGCTGGCGGGCGAGATCCCCGAAGTGGACGTGTTCCTGGGCCTCGACGAGCTCGAGAAGGCGCCGGCCGCCGCCGCGGGCCTGCCGTCGCTCCCGCGGTTCACCGACAAGCCGCTCGCGACGCGGCTCTACGACGACGCCGCCCCCCGGATGCTCTCGCGCCGCCGCGGGTACGCGTACCTCAAGGTCGGCGAGGGCTGCGACAATCCGTGCACCTTCTGCACGATCCCGCAGATGCGTGGCTTCCAGCGAAGCCGCCCGATCGCGTCGCTCCTCGCGGAGGCGAAGGCTCTCGAGGCGCAGGGAGTGTCCGAGCTCGTCCTGATTTCTCAGGACACGACGCGCTACGGCGAGGACCTGGGGATGAACCGGCGGGGGCTGGCGCGTCTCGTCGATGCGCTGCTCTCGGAAACGTCGTTCCCGTGGATCCGCTTCCTGTACGCGTACCCGAAGACCCTCGATGACTCCGTGCTCGACGCGATGGCGCGCGATCGGCGGTTTCTGCCCTACGTCGACATCCCGCTGCAGCACGTCTCCCGGAGCGTGCTTTCCGGGATGCGCCGGGGCGGCGACGCCGCGTCCTACCGCGCGATGATCGCGCGCATGCGCGAGCGCGTGTCGGACATCGCGATCCGGACGACCTTCATCGTCGGCTTCCCGGGCGAAGGAGAGGCGGAGTTCGGCGAGCTCTGCGAGTTCGTGCGCGACGTCGAATTCGACAACCTGGGTGCCTTCACCTACTCCCCCGAGCCGGGCTCGGCCTCCGAGGCGCTCGGCGATCCGGTGCCCGTGGAGGAGAAGGAGCGCCGGAAGGACTTTCTTCTGTCGCTCCAGAACCCGATCGCGCGTCGAAAGCTGCGGGCGCTGCGCGGCAGAACGGTCGAGGCCCTCGTCGAGGGGCCGAGCGACGAGTCGGAGTATCTCATCGAAGCCCGCCTCCGCTCGCAGGCCCCGGAGATCGACGGTCGCGCCCTCATCACCGACACTGACGGACGCACCCTCTCCCCGGGGAGCCTCGTCTCTCTTCGAGTCGAGAGCACCTACGATTACGACGTGGTCGGTGCGGTCGCGAGCTGACAGCTGACAGCCGAGAGCTGACGGCTTCCCGATGCACGTCGTCCGCGATCCTCTCCGCGCCTCCGACCTGCCCCGCGAGGGCGTCGTCACGATCGGCAACTTCGACGGCGTCCACCGCGGCCACCGCCGCATCCTCGAGACGGTCGTGTCGCGGGCGCGCGCCGCGGCGAGCCCGTCGGTCGCCATCACGTTCGAGCCGCACCCGCTCGCGGTGCTGCGGCCCGACCACGCGCCGCCCCGGCTCCAGACCCTGCGCCAGAAGGAAGAGGCGATCGAGGAGATCGGCGTCGAGTGGCTGCTCGTCGTGCCGTTCACCCGGGACTTCTCGCTCACGGAGCCCGAGGATTTCGCGCGCGGCTTCCTGGCCGAGCGCCTGCGCGTCCGGGAGGTCGTGCTCGGCGCGCACTTCGCCTTCGGGCGCGGCAAGCGTGGCGACCTGGCGCTCCTCCAGCGCCTCGGGCCCGAGTGCGGCTTCGTGGCCGAAGGCGTCGAGGAAGTGATGGTCGCCGGAGAACCCGTGTCTTCCACGCGCATCCGCAGGGCGCTCGCGGCCGGCGACGTGGCGCTCGCCCGCGAGCTCCTCGGGCGGGACTACGAGGTGGACGGGATCGTGGCGCGGGGCGAGCGGGTCGGCCGCAAGATCGGCTACCCGACGATCAACCTCGCGCCCGAAAACGAGCTCTTCCCGACCGACGGGGTCTACGTGACGCAGATCGAGATCCGTTCCTTCGAGCGGCGTTTCGACTCCGTGACCAACATCGGACGCCGGCCTACCGTCTACGAGGACTTCGCGACGACGATCGAGACGTACGTGCTCGACTTCAATTCCAACGTGTACGGCGAGCGCGTGCGCCTCTTCTTCCTCGAGCGCCTCCGCGAGGAGCGCAAGTTCCCGTCGGTGATGGCGTTGACCGAGCAGATCGGCCGCGACATCGAGGCGACGCGGGAATTCTTCGCCCGGCGCGGCGAGACAGCCTCCTAACCGGAAGGGAATCCCGTCGAAACGGGCCCTCCGAGGCCCTCGTTGTCCGCTTGCGGAGCCGCGTCGTCGCGTGTCCACGGCCGGGCCGGGTGCGGAGGGGTGGGACCTCCACGTCCCCGGTCAAAATGTGTACCGGATGCGTCCCGCGATCGTGCGCGGGGGAATCACGTGAGTTCCTCCGAAGGTGGACAGAACGTTGTAGAGCCCCTTCTTATCGAATGCATTGAGGACGTCGAGCTGGAGGGAAAGGGGGAGGCCGATGCGAGTGAGATCCGAACCCACAGAGAAATTCCAGATGGTCCGAGACGCGATGCGGTTGGGATCCAGATCGCCCCCGGTGTGAACACGCACGTACGGGGCGGCGAAGGCGTTGTCCGGGTCGGCCAGCAAATCCGTGGGGTCGGCGTCGGTAACGAGCCCGGAGTCGTACCGCACGACGGTGCCGGCCCACACGCCGGACTTTCCGAATTCGTAGGTCAATCCGCTCTGAACCTGGATTTCTTCGTCGTGATCGATGACGAAGGGTCCGCCCAGGAGGTCGTCAACGGCTCCGGCGTCCAGGAAGAGACCGCCCGCGAACGGCGGCGCGTAGATCGCCCGGACGTGGCCGACGGAGGCGTATCCGTGCAGCCCGCCGACGGGGGCGAGGTCGAGGCGCACGTTCCACCCGTGAAGAGTCCCGGAGTCAAAGGCGAGGGGGAAGACGATTCCGGTGTTCTCGAACTGGTCTTGATCGCCGGCGTTCTTCGAGTCGCGCCGCCAGAAGTCGATGTCGAGGCGGAGAAAGGATCCGATCGCTTGCTGCAGCCCGACGTCGTAGACGTTCTGCTTTTCCGAGGGAACCAGGAGGACACCGCCGCCGAGTTCGCGCGAGTCCTGCACGGCCGGGGGCGCGATGTCGGCAGCCTCCTGTGAGGAAGAGAAGAGAATGTTCTCGAACTCAGGCGTCTCGAAGATCCGGTTGTAGGAGGCGCGCAACACGGTCTTCGTCGCCGGGATGTAGTAGGCCAAGCCGATCCGGGGCTGCAGCTGACCCTCGGACTTCGGGAAGCTGTTGTGGTCGTAGCGAAAGCCGATCTGAGCGGTGAGGTTCGCCAGCCGGAGCGTGTCCTCGAGGTAACCCGCGAGGTACGTGATGGTCTTCGACTGTTGAAAGAGAAACATCGATCCGCCGCGCGTCAAGTCGTACGGCGCCAGGTTCGGGTTGTAGTCGGGCGAAGAGGGATCGTTCAGGTTCGGGTCGGTGATGCCGAAGGAGAACCGCTCCTGAATCGGATAGCTCTTGAAGACGCCGCCCGCCTTGAGCTGGTTCATGCTGCCGAGTTGAAACGTGATCGTCGGCTGGACGCCGTAGTTGTCCAGGGAGCGCTTCGAATCGGCGATCACCGAGGGATCGTTGGGGGAGCCGTAGTACGTGTAGCGGTTGTTTCGTGCGAAGCCCGTGACATCCAGCACCGTCGTCGCGGCGAGAATCGACTGCCAGCCCAGATTCAGGTTCCAGTCGTTGGTTTGAACCTCGTTGTCGGTGAGCGCTTCCTCCTGAGTGAGCGTGTTGGGGACGTTGCGCTGCGTCCGCCCGATCAATCCCGAAATGCGGAAGTCGTTGGTTGAGTCGGGGGTGGCGAAGTCGAAGCGGAGAAACGCCCGCTCGGAATCTCCGTGATTGTTGAAGTTGTCGAAGTTGACCGGATCCAGGAAGCGGTTGGACTTTGCGGCATCCAGAGAGAAGTAGTAGCCGAAGGTCGAGGTCCCCCCGCCGACGGAGGCGCCCGCGTCGTAGGTGTTGAAACTCGCGCCTCCAAACCGGACGTCGCCCTTCGGAGCGCCCGCGCCGAGGCCCGACCGCGTCGTGAGGTTGATGACGGCTGCGATCTTTTCGCCGTACTCGGCCGGGACGTTTCCATAGATGACCTCGGCCGACTGCAGGATCCCCGGGTCGATGGAGTTGGAGAACGTAATGCCGATCTGGTCGGCGATGGGCTGCCCGTCGACAACGTAACTCTGCTGGCTGTGGGCGCCCTGAAAGTGGTAACGCCCGTTCTCGTCCGTCGAAAACCCCGGGGCCTGAATCACGAGTGCCTCCATTCCGCGGGAGGGCATCGCGGCAGGGGCCCGGACGATCGAGGACTTGTCGATGTCGACGTGCGACTGGGACGAGTCGGTTTCGAGGACCGCCGCAGGCTTCTCCGCTTCGACTTCGACCTTCTCCGCCACGGGAAGCAAGGCGAGCGCCACGGGGACCTCGACCGGCAGCGTCGACCGGACGTCGATCGCGAGATGGCGGGTCTGGAACCCCTGGACTTCGACGTGAACCTCGTAGGGATTGAACGGCACGTTGAAGAACTGAAAGCGCCCCTGGGCGTCCGATTTCGTCTGCGCCGAAAAGCCGGTGATGTCGTTTCGCAACTGGACGACGACCGCGCCCATTGGTTTCCCGTCAGGGCCTGTCACGGTCCCGCGAACGGATCCTGCCGTCGCCGCGAGCGCCGGCTCGGCTGACACCGCGAGCGTTAGCCAAAGGCCCACGGCCAGGATCTTTGTGAATCCAAGCGTGACTTTCTCCATTTTGTTCGTTCCTCAAACATCTCGAAAGGCCGGCGCAATGAGCTGGCCCGCTTCTCCTCGGGGAGAAGCGATCTGTTGAAGTGACCAGTTTCGAGAACTAGAGGAGAGCGGGAGGGCCGCGGGAGAGCCGCGTGAATCGAGCGACGGAGAGCGCCGAGCGCGGAGGCAGAAGAGCCAGCGCCCGGCCGGGGAGCAAGGCGGGACGGTACGCGGAGGTCGAGCTCAGGCCGGCGACCCGGTTCCAATGGCAGGCCCAGCAGGCGTCTTCCTGGACGATCTTGAGAACGGCATGCCAGTGTAAAGCGCGAGAAAGCGGATCGTGGGTCGTCAGAACGCTCTGGGAAGCTTTGTCTCCCGCGCCTTCATCCGCCAGACCGAAGTGACGGTGCGGTGCGGCGCTGGCGGCGAACACCGCTGCTGCCAACGCCCAGGCCGCAAGGCGTCGGGGGATCAGACTTCCCATCCAACGCACGAGAGTAGGGGACGGGATCGCACAAGTCAAACAGACCGGGAAGACGGTATTCTTCGTCGGGATGAGGCGCGGAATCCTGATTCTCGGCGTTCTCCTCGTGCTGGCGCCGCTCTCGCCGTTGACGCGGACGACCTCGGCCGGCATGAGCTGTTGCCCGCTCGGCAAGGACGCCGCGTGCTGCAAGGATTCTTCCTGCTCGATCCGGCGCTGCGCCCGGCCCGATACTCTCTTTCTCGCCGCTCTTCCTCCCGGAGTTCTGCCGCCGAGCGTCGTGTCGCTGCCTCCAGCCGAGGCCGGCCGCGTCGTGCCCCCGGCGATCTTGCCCGCGGCTCTGCCGGCCATGGATCTGCCCGACCCTCCTCCTCGAGCCTAGGCGCGCCCTTCGGTCGCTTCGGTCTCGAAAGGAGGATTCTCGTGAGACGTCTTCACGGGCGCCGTGCCGCCTTTGCGGCAGCCGCCTTCCTGGCTCTCTGCTCGCCTTCTCGGGCGCAGGAGAAGCCCGCATCGCCCGATTCGGTCGATCAGCCGGCGGTTTCGCTTTTCGGCGAAGATCCCGCGCGTCAGTTGAGCATCACCGGCTTTGGAGTCGGGACGTACTCCTACAACTTCGAGAACGACCAGAACTCGTTTGGCGACAGCGCCCTCGCCATCGCCTTCTCGAAGGTTCTCTCGGATCACTTCTCGGTTTTCGCGCAACTCACGGCCGCGCGGGAGGCGGACTCTCCGTTCGTCGGCGCCGAAGAGGAGTCCGGGATCGATACGGACATCGACAACCTGATGGTGACGTGGGTGCCGTCGGCGCGGAGCGGCCTCCAGATCACGTTTGGCAAGTTCGATTCGCCGCTCGCGATCGAGCGCGACGACGCCCCCTTGAACTTCCAGGCCACGGAGTCCTTCACGTTCGACTTCGCGCGCCCGGTCAAGTTCACCGGACTTCAGATTCACGAGGCGTTCTCGGAGCACTTCGAGCTCTGGGGCATCCTCGCCAACGGCTGGGACGTGGACCACGACAACAACAAGGCGAAGACGGGCGCGCTGTACGGCATGTGGAGCCCCTCGCTGGCGGCACACGTCGGGCTGGGCGTCATCTACGGGCCCGAGAAGGACGACCGGACCGACGACCCGCGCACGACGGTCGTCGGCACGTTCCTCTTTCAGCCGTCCCCGAGCTGGGTCTTCGGAAGCGAGCTCGTCTACGGTTCGGAGCCCCATTCGTCGGCGGAGGACACGACGGCAAAGTGGTACGCGGGGACGCTCTTCGCCCACCACCGGTTCGACGGCCGCTGGGGCGCGACCCTTCGGCTCGACTACATGGACGACGCCGGCGGATCCCGCACGGGCGTGCGGCAGGTCCTCAAGTCCGTCACGGTCTCGCCGCAATTTCTTCTCGGCAGCGGTTTCTTCGGAATCTTCCGCTATCTGGATCGCACGTCCCTCCAGCTCCCCGGGTTCACGGTTCGCCTCGATCTGCGTTATGACCGATCGACCGAGCCAGTCTTCGCGACGCGTGTCGAGGACGCCGGGCGGCGCGATCATTTCTCGACGACGCTGCAAACAGTCTTCCTGTTCTAGGAGGTCGCGATGGGCAAGCTCCCGGAGAGTCCTTTCGAGGCGCGGCTGGGCGCGACGCTCTTCCTGCTGCTTCTGGGCGTCGCCGACCTGTTCGGAGCGTGGCAGGTGCGCAACTTCGCGGCGTTCACGCCGCAGGGCGTCGCGCGCTCGGTGGCGCCGGCCGGGCACCACGAGATGGCGATGGCCTGTTGCACCGTCTCGACGTTCGCCGAGACTCCGGTCTCGCCCGAGGCCCTCGACGTGACGGAACATCACATCGACCGGGAGCTGCTCGTTCAAGACACCCACGTCCACGTGCCGGTCTACGCGATGGCCGCGGCGCTGCTGGCCCTGGTCGTTCTCGGGCTGCGGCTCTCCTCGCGCGCGCGGTCGGCGTTCATCATGCTGCTCTTTGCGGCGCCCGCCCTGGATTTCGCCGGACTCTGGGGCGCGCACCTCTGGCCGGGCGAGGGTTCCGCGTTCGGCGCCCTGGCCGTCGGCGGCGGCTTTCTCATGGGAGCGGCGTACCTGGCGGTCCTCGGCATCGCGATGTTCCAACTCTGGATTTCGAAGAAGGAGCCGTCTCATGCATAGAGTCTTTTCGGGGCTGCTGGCGCTCGGCTGCGCCGCGGCCGTCTTTGCTCACGTCACACCGAACGTCACACTCGTCAGGAAGGGAGACTTCCTCAAAGAAGCTCTTCCCGGCGCGACGAAATATTTCGAGAAGCATCTCATGCTCGCGGGCTCGGAAGGCGCCGCGATCCGGCAGGCGACGGGCTGGACCCCGACGGACGAGGACACGAAGGTCTATGTCGGGCGCGACGATGCCGGAGGCCTCGTCGGGTCCGTCGTGTTTCTCTGGATGCCGTCCCAGCATGGCCCGGTTGGAGTGGCGGTCGCGTTCGATGCGGGACGCGTCGTGCGGAGAGTCACTGTGACCGACGTCGGCACCGAGCCGCTCGTTTGGGTCAGGCCCCTCCTGGAGGGGGGAGGCTTGAAAACTCTCGAGGGGCTGCCGCTCGGTTCCTCGCCGGACGCCGCTCGGCTGACGCCGCCCGACGCCGGCGCCATGACGCGCTACTACGCCGGGATCGTGGCCGCGGCGGTCGTTCGGGCACAGAAGCTGGAGGCGCTGTCGAGCCCCTAGCAGGATTGCTCAAGAAGGGTGTGGGATGGAGCCCGAGGGCCGCAGAGATGCTGTCCAGTGGAATCTATGGGAGAGACGGAAGGCGAGTTTCACGCCGCGGCGGCCCTCCGGAAGGCACGGCGGTAGCCCGCCAGGATCAGGAGCGCCACGCCGAAGGTTGCGACGATGGTCGCGCCGGTCGGGAGATCCAGGAGGTACGAGAACGTGACGCCGAGCGCCGAGACGAGCGCACCCATCGTCCAGCCGATGGCGAGCCGGGGTCCGAGGCGCTCCGCGAACAGCATGGCGGTCACCGACGGCACGATCAGGAAGCAGAAGACGAGCAGCACGCCGGCGATCGCGACGGACGAGGTCACGACGAAGCCGAACGACATGTAGAAGAGGAAGTCCCAGAAGCGCACGTTCCAGCCGCGCCGCTCCGCCTCCTCCTCGTTCATGGACATCAGGAGAAAGTGCGATCGAAAGACGTAATGGAAGAAGCCGACGAGCGCATAGAGCGTCCCCGTCTTCGCGAGCTCCTTCCAGGACACGGACAGAATGTTGCCGACGAGCATCTCCTTCAGATGCTCGGTCTCCTGAGTCGCCTTGGACATGACGAGGATGGCGATCGCCGCCGAGACGGCATAGACGATGCCGATGATCGCCTCCTGCGGGATCCGCGTTTTTCGGTGCACGCGCGTCATCGCGAAGATCGCGGCGCCGATGAATGTGAACCCGAGCGAGAAGAGGTACGCCGTGGCGGAATGGAGGTCGTAGCCCGCGAGATACGCGACCGTCGTGCCCAGGGCGGCGATCTGGGCGAGCGAGAGATCCACGAAGATGACCCCGCGCTCGACGACGTGGACGCCCAGGTACGCGTGAATCCCCGTGAGGATCAGGCTCGCGACGAACGCGGGAAGCAGAATCTGGGCGACGCTCATTTCTTTCCTTTCATCGCGTTGACGAAGGCGTCGATGTCGGTGTCGAAGAGGGCGAAGTAGTCCTTGATGGCCGGAATGCCCCCGACCGACGGGTAGAAAGTCACGACGACCGCGCCGGTCTTCTCGGCGATCGCGTCGGGCGTCTTCCGGTCGAAGTAGGGCTCGACGAGGATCACCGGGATCTTCTCGGCCTGGATCAGGTTGATGATCTCGAGCGTGTGCGACGGCGTCGGCGGGATCCCGGGCTTGGGCTCGACGTGGCCCGCGACGACGAGGTGGAAGTGCTTCGCGAAATTCGGCCACGAGTCGTGGAACGTGACGACCTTGGTGCCGGCGTACGGGGCCATCTTGGCGTCCCACTCCTTCGTCTTGTCGGCGAGCTTCGCCGCGAAGGCGGCGAGATTCTTGTCGTAGTCCGCCCTGCCGGCCGGGTCGAGCTCGGAAAGCTTGGCTGCGATGGCGCGCGCGATGACCAGGCCGTTGTTCGGATCGGTCCAGTAGTGCGGGTTTCCGTAGGGATGCACGTCGCCCATCGCCCGCGTGACCTGTGTCGTCGGGCGTTGGAGGATCTCGCAGCCGACGGATGCGTCGAGGTAGCCGGGGCTCCCCGCGCGGATCTTGTCGTTGCGGCTCTGATCGAGGAGCGGCGGCAGGTAGCCGATCTCGAGCTCGAGGCCGGCCACGATGAGCAGGTCCGCTCTCGAGAGCTTGATGATGAAGGAGGGCTTCGCGTCCACGAAGTGCGGGTCCTGGTACCCGCGGGCGAGCGCGAAGGTCTCAATTCGGCTTCCGCCGACCGCGTCCGCGATGGCCGCGAAATCCTGGAG
>DATJZU010000090.1:0-26104 GCA_035498835.1 Thermoanaerobaculia bacterium | reverse complement strand
CCCGGAGCGACGAGTAGACGTAGCTTGCCTGGAGCCAGAGCCGGTCGCCGACGGACTCGCGCGCGAGCAGCTCGATGCCCCGATAGTAGCGGCGCGCCGGCGGGCTGGGCTGGCCGGCCACGCCGCAGTTCCCGAGGCCGTCGCAAGCGATGAAGTCGCCGCGCGCATATTGGCCGGCCGAGCCCGGATTGACGATCGCGCAGGTGTTGCCCTCGTTCTCAGGCGCGGTGTAATCGAGATCGCAGCGGTCCTCGATGGCGTTGCCGAGCTTCCGGTACGTTCCCTTGATCCCGACGGTCAGCGCCGGGGCGAGAAGCCGCTCGACAGCCAGGGTGACTTCGTCCTGATGCATGCCGCGGAGATTCGAGTCGACCTGGGTCGATCCCGGAGGGTGCCAGACGTCCGCGTCGCCCGAATCGGGGTGTTTGATGACGTTCGGGTCGGGCAAGACGGATGTCGGGCTGAAATTGTAGGTGAAGACGCCGACGACTCCGTTAAACGCGTTCGAAGTCCCGAACGTCGGAAGAGCGTAGTAAAAGCGCCCGGCGAAGGCCGAGATCTTCGTCCGGCCGTCGCGCCCCGGATCCCAGACGATTCCCAGTCTCGGCTGCCACTCCTTCGTGAGGTCGAGCCTCGAGACGCCCTGGTAGTCGCGAATGTCTTCCGCGTCGTAGCGGAGGCCGGCGTTCACGGTGAGCCCCGCTGCGGGCTTCCAGGAATCCTGAAAGTAGCTCGCGAAGCTGCGCACGCTGACCCGGAAGGAGGCCGACGCGATCGGGACGAGGTCGTCGAGGCTCGCGACTCCGAAACTGTGTCGGTAGTAGGGCTGCCCGTATTCGTCGAACTTCGTGACTTCCTGGAGGCCGGTGTAGGAGTAGGTGGACCGGCCGTCGCCGTGCTCGTAGGAACCGCCGGCCCGCAGCTCGTGCGCGCCCCGCGCCCACGTCGCATCGGCCCGGATCTGCTGCCGGTTCGAGATGTTGTGGTCGAGCGAGCCGTCGATCCCGCCGTAGCCTCCCGATACGGAGTTGGGCGGGTCGGGGGGAGTGCAAGGCTGGCTCGGCGTTCCCGGCGGCTGGGCGTCGCAAGTTTCATCGACGATTCGGATGCCCTGCGCGGCGGTGACGGCGTTCTTGTCCCGATGGTGTGAGGCCTGCACGGCCGCGAGCCACTCAGAGCCGAAGAGCTGCGTGGCCCGCAGCCCGAAGTCCGTCCCTCCCTGCTCGCGGGACGAGAACCAGGTGTTGGAATCCGTGCTCAGGATCGCGGTGCTCTCGAACCTATCCGACGGAGTGCCCTGGCGCGGATCGACGCCCATCGCGCCGGAGCCGTCGGACGGATCGGCGAAGACGGTCGCAACGAGAGACGTCGCCGGGGAGACGTTCCACGTGAGCTTCCCCGAATAGAGGTCGTCCGTCGTATCGATCGGGAATCGATCGGTGGTCGACACCAGCGAGCCCGGCGGGACGCTGACGCGCGACACCTCGCTCGTGAACCGGACGCGGTCGTAAGCCGCGAAGAACCAGAGCCGGTCCTTGAGGACGTACCCACCGAGATCGAAACCGGAGTCGGCGCGCGCCTGATCGACGAAGCGCATCTCGGCCGCGGTCTCGTCCTGTTGCGTGAAGACCTGTTTCGCGGTGGTCGCGTCGGAATCGAAGTAGACGAAGCCGTCGCCGTGGAATGCGTTGCCGCCGGACTTGGTGACGACGTTGACGACGCCACCGAGCGCGCCGCCGTACTCGGCCATGTAGCCGCCGGTCTTGACCTCGACCTCATCGATGAACTCGTTGTTGATCGCCTTGCCCTGCAGGCCCTTCAGAACGCTCGTCGTGTTGACGCCGTCGATGATCCACAGGTTCTCGGCGGACGTCGCGCCATAAATCGCGAGGGCGAGCGAGCGTCCCTGCGTCTCCCCGCGGTCCGTCGCGACGGCCGGATTCGCCTTGACGATCTCGGCGTAGTTGCGGCCGACCGGGAGCTTCGCGATGACGTCGCTTGAGTACGTCGTGCCGGACGTCGTGGACGTCACGTCGATCCGCGGCGCCGCGCTGGAGACCGCGACCGACTCCTCGACGGCCGGCTCGAGTTCGAAGGAGACTGTTGCCGTGGCGTCGAGCGAGACGACGGCCGACTTCTGACCCGGCCGAAAAGAAGCCGCTTTCGCGCGCACGTGGTACTCGCCGGGCGGGAGAACCGGAAACCAGAACTTGCCGTCCGAGGACGTCGTTGCCGACCGGATCCCCTGGAGACTCGAGCTCTCAACCTCCACCGTGACGCCGGGGAGCCGCGCTCCGGAAGAATCGGCCACCCACCCCGAGATCGAGCCGGTCGTCTGGCCACGGGCCGAAAGCGCACCGAGAGCCAGGAGCAATGCTCCGGAGACGACCCCCGAACGAACCCGTGGGTCGCGCACCCCTCACCTCGACGCTTCCCCGGTATACGGACGGCCGCTGCTGCCGTTTGCGACGGTCTGCGAGATTCTGTCCCTCGAACGCCAGCGGGATCAAGGATCGGGGACCCGGAACCCGGGGTAAGGGCCGCGGAAGGCCCGATTTTCAGCGCTTTGCGGCGGTTTCGGTCTCCGTCGAATCGGGCGCGGGGATGATTCGGACGGTCAGCGGCACCGAGCCGATCAGGATGCGGTCGCCGTCCGAAAGGGGCATGGTCCCGGTGATCTTCGCGCCCCGAAGCTGCGTTCCGTTCTTGCTCCCGAGGTCTTCGAGCGTCGCCTCGGCGCCAGAGACGACGATGCGGGCGTGGCGGCGCGAGATGCTCTTGTCGTCGATCCAGAGGGTCGCGGCCGGGTCTCGCCCGATGATCGTCTCGCCGATCTCGAGCGGGATGCGCCTGCGTCCGCGCACGAGCCAGAAGACGGAGCGCTCGCCATCCCTCGCCGCGGACGACTCTCGGGCCTCCTGGGCCGCTCCCGAGAACGCATACCCGACGCGGTGGACCGTCCGCACGAACTTCGGATCCTGCGCCTCGTCGCCGATGGCGGCGCGAATCTCCGTGAGCAGGCTCGTCAGCGTGCTGTCGGAGACGAAGGTCCCCGGCCAGAGCTCCTCGTGGATCTGCGCCTTCGTGACGACGCGAGGGCGCCGCTCGAGGAGGAGTTCCAGGAACCGAAAGGCCTTCGGCTGAAGATGCACGTCCTTCCCGCGAACGAGAAGCTCGCGCGTTCCCGAATCGAGCAGGCACTCGCCGAATCGAACTCGCACCCACCGCTCCCGGGAGAAAAGCAGGAGATTCCCAGCGCTCTCCCAAGGACTCCCGTGGACCGCCCGTCCGATTATCGCGTACGTCCCCGGCGCGGCGGGACACAGGAAGAAAAGGAGGATCAGATGAAGAGTTTTCGAATTTCGGCGCTCCCCTTCGCGATCGCGGTGCTCGTCTTCGGTATCGCCTCGGCGGCGCGGGCCGACGGCCACCACCACCGGTGCACGCTGCAGAGCGTGGCGGGGACGTTCGGTTACTCGACGACCGGGACCCGCAACGGCATCGGACCGGTCGCGGGCGTCGGAACGCTCGTCTTCGACGGGGAAGGCAACGTCCTGGACGGGATGCAGACCGTCAGCTTCGGCGGCATCATCGCGACGGAAACCTACTCGGGCACCTACACGGTCGGCGACGACTGCCGCGGCTCCTTCACCGTCACCGTCACGAGCAGCGTCCCGGCCTTCAACCGGACCTCGACGCTCGACGTGGTCTGGGAGGACGACACCAATAGGGCCCAGGCGATCTTCACGGGCGACGGGACGGTCATCACCGCGGAGGCCCATCGAGTCTTTTCTCACGACTAGTCAACGGACGGCGGTTGAGACAACGCGCCCGCCGCGCCGGGCTGAAGAAGGAACCAAGCAGGAGCAGACGATGAACCCCAACAAGCTTCACCGGGCGAGGACTCTCGTTCTTCTCGCGATCGCGGCCGGCTCCCTTCTCGCGGCCGGCTGCAGGCGCTGCATGCTCGTCCCCTGGGCTCTCGAGGTCGATCCGACGCTCACCGGCAATTCCGACGCCGACGGCGTGCTCGAGCCCTTTGAGACGGTCGACGTCGAGCCGACCTGGCAGCACCAGGTTACCGAACAAACCTGCGGCCCATCGAAGGGGTGCAAGCCCATCAATAACCCCCAGCCTGGCGACTTCGATTGCACGCACGGCTACACCGAGACCGGCGAGCCCGTGTCCTTCACCGGTCCGCCCAACGGCGACTATTCGTTTCAGGACTCGGCCTCTCCGTACAACCCAACCGGGCACGGCTCCTACGCCGTGTATGTCGGCGCCTCAACCCGACCGGCGGTCCACTGGGACGCCACATTCACGGAGGACCTCTCGGGCGCCGGAGTCACGCTCAGCGGCACCTCCAGCCCGTACTCGTATACCAAGGCCTGGACTCTCCACGTCGGCGACAGCTTCTGGGACGTTCCGCGCTCGAGCCCGTTCTACAAGAAGGTCGAGACCCTGCTGCATCACGGAATCACGAATGGTTGCGCTCCGGGCGCCTTCTGCCCCGACGGAATCCTCGCGCGCTCCGAGATCGCCGTGTTTCTCGCGCGCGGCCTGGCCAAGGGCGGCGGAAACATCCCGAGTTCGGGCAAGGTCGGGAACATGCCATACAGCTGCACGCCGGGCGGCGTCTCGCTCTTCCTCGACGTCGCGCCGACGGACTCTTTCTGCAAGCACGTCCACTACCTGGCGGCGCAGCAGGTGATGACGGCCTGCCGTGCCTTCTTCGACTGCCCCGCGAACGTCGTCACGCGCGCGGAGATGGCCCAGGACGTCGCGCGGGCGATGGTGGCCCCGGGCGGCGATGTCGCTGTTCCAAAGACCTATACCGACAAAGCGAGCGGCCGCTCATACTCCTGTGACGCCGCGAGCCCCAACCTCTACTTCACGGACGTCCTGCCGACCGACTCCGACTGCAAGCACGTCCACTACCTGTGGGCCCGGGGCGTCATTGCCGGCTGCCAGGCGGAGGAGTTCTGCGGCGGCGGCGACGTGACCCGCGGCGAGATGGCGAAGTTCCTCGTGAACGCGCTCGACCTGAAACTCTACGGGCCCTGAGGCGGCCGCCCGTCCCGTTTCGCTTGTGCCGGCGGTCCGACCCCGCTAGCCTCTTCGCATGTTCCCGGCGGTGCCCGCTCTCGCGGGCGCTCTCGCGCTCGTCCAGCAGATCCCCGAGCACCCCGGCGCCTACCGCGAGGAGGCCCGCGTCGAGCGCGTCGTCGTGGACGCCTACGTCCGCGGGGCGGACGGCGAGCCGATGCCGGACCTGACGGTCGACGACTTTCGAGTGCTCGTGGACGGGCGCCGCGTTCCGCTCGAGTCCGCCGAGTGGATCTCCGCCGATCAGCCCGAGAGCCCGGCGGCCGCGGCCGCGACAGGCGATTCCGCCGCCGACTCACCGCCGCGCGACGCGCCGCCGCCCGGCCGCCTCCTCATCTTCTTCTTCCAGACGAGCTTCGAGCCGACGCGCCTCGACGGCTTCCTGCGCATGGCGATCCAGGCCCACCGCTTCGTTCGCACCATGCTCCCGACGGACCGGATCGCGGTCGTCTCGTTCGATTCGCACTTGAAGCTCCGCCAGGACTTCACCTCCGACCATGCGAAGCTCGACCGCGCGATCAACGAAGCGATCCTGGCGGGGCCGCCGCCGCCCCCGGACCCCGAGTCCTCGCCGGTTCTCGCGCGCTACTTCAATTTCTACGAAGCCAAGAAGGCCGAGACCCCCGAGCGCGCCCTGCTCCTCATCGCGCGCGCGGCGCAGCCGATCCCGGGAGCCAAGTCGATGCTGTTCTTCGGGTGGGGCTTCGGCACGATCGGCGGCGCGACCGGGCCGAACGCGACGGAGGTCCGCGACTACTACGCGGCGCTGCGCCGCATTGCCGCGGCGCGCATCAGCATCTTCACGCTCGACGTGTCGACCGCCGATTACCACACGCTTGAGACGTCGCTGCGCCTCGTGTCCGACGCCACCGGCGGGATCTACGAGAAGACGCACATCTTCCCGCGCCTCGCGATGGACCGCGTGCGGCGCGCGATCTCCGGCCGCTACCAGCTCGTCTTCAAGCGGCCCGACGGTCCGTCGGGATTTCACGAGGTGAAGGTCGAGCTCACGACGCGCAAGGGCGAGATCACGGCGCGCACGTACTACGAAGACTGACGGGCGTCAGGGCCGGTAGATCAGGCCGCCGTAGCCCTGCGTCGTCGCAAGATGCGGCTGGTCGCTCCGGACGCGGGCGACGCCTACGTAGAGCGCGAGCCCGTCGGGACGCAGTTCCTCGGGTACGAGCCGCTCGAGCCGCAGCTCCGCGCCCGCGACGCGGACGGCGCCGGGCCGCGCGGCGGCCGCGTTGGGATCCCACGCGCGCAGGCGCTCGGCATAGAGGAGGAGGGGCAGCGCCGCGAACGCGAGGTCGGCGCGGTACCGCTCGAGCCGCGGCCCGAGCTGGAGCGCGGCGGGCAGCGCCGGAGAGACGATGCGATTCCTGTCGAGCCCCGGTGGAAGGATCGCCGAATCGGCGCCGCCGATCCGGAAGAGGTCGAAGGCCGTCGGAGCGCCGCCCGTGTCGCCATAGCGGGCGGAGATCCCGAGCGTCGCAAAGGACGTGATGCCCGCGAGCCGCCCGCCGACCGAGAACTGGCGCCAGAAACCGCCCTCCGTTTCGCCCAGCGCTCCCTCGAGATCCGCCGACAGGGAAAATCCCGAGCGGCCGCGCGTCCGCACGAGCCGTCCCCAGCCCCGTCCCGACGCGAGCGTCCGCGAGAACTCTCCTCCCGACCCCGGCTCGACGCGCGTCCAGCCGCCCCCAACCTCCGCGCCCACGCGCGCGCCGTCGAAGGGCCGCGACCAGGACGCGTTCGCGAAGAATCCCCAGCGCTGTTCGTCGAGCTCCGGCCGCGGGACGAGGCGCTGCGATCCCGGCTTCTCGAGCGAGGAGAACATCTGGAGCGTCAGGCGCGCCGGGAGCCCGTCCCACGCGGCCGCGAGCGAGCCGCCGCGCGGGCCCGCGGCGTTTCCGAAGGCGCCGAGCGCCTGCCAGCCGAGGCGCCCGACGACATCGCGGCCCTCGACGCCGGCCTGATACGAGTTGCCGGACGGGCCCGCCGTGAATCCCGACGCGAGGCGAATCGCGGGCGCGGCGAGCGCGTCGTAGGGCCGCGGCGCGGAGACCTCGCCGAGCGCGAAGGTCTTCGGCTCGACCACCGGTGGCGGCAGGATCGGAAAATCCGAAGCGTCGCGCGCGAGCGCGGTCACCGGCGGCGCCGGGAGCGGCAGCCGCCGGATGTCGATGCCCTTCGCCGTCAGCTCGAGAAAGTACGTCGCCGAGCCGTCCGGCGACGGCGCGGGCGAGAACGCGCCTCCCGTCACGCGCGTCAGCTCCCGCGGCGGCTCCGATCCGGCGGCGTCGACCGAGACGATCTCCCACGCGCCGGACGCGTCGCTCCCGAAAAAGATGCGCGTCCCGTCCGGGCTCCAGGCGGGCGGCCCCACCGCGCTCCGCGCGAGGACCCGCGGCGGCCCGCCCGTCGCCGGCAGGAGGACGAGGTCCCAGCCGCCCTTTTCGTGGAGGAGCGCCGCGATCGAGCGGCCGTCGGACGAGAGGCGCGGATGGCTCCAGGTGCGCCACGGGTCCGACCCGTCGGCGGCGTCGTCGAGGACGCGCGTCTCTCCGGTCGCGAGATCCACGCGCACGAGACGCGACTGCCCGAAGCGATTCCGCACGCCGACGGCGAAGCTGCCGTCGGAGGAAGGATCGGCATCCGAGACGTCGGCCAGACGCGTGACGCGCGTCACGCCTCCGCCTTCGACGTCCCAGAGGAAGAGGTCCTGCCTCAGGACGCCCCCGGCGTCGGGAACGCGGCGGCAGAGGAGGACCCGGCGGGAGTCCGGCATCCATCGGGGATCCTGCGGCACCTGGCCGTTCCAGCGCGGCAGCTTCCAGCGGGGCGCGCGCGGAAGCGGAAGCTCGGGCCGGTCGGCGACCTCGTTCGGATCCTCGGCGAGCTTGCGTTCATCTTCCTCGCGCCGTTCGCGCGCCCGCGCTTCCTCCGGCGTCTCGGCGAGCGTCCAGACGGCGATCGCACCCTCGCCGCGCGCCGGCGCGCGCCACGCGAGGAGCTTCGATCCGTCCGGCGAGACCTGCGGCGAGAACGTCGCGCCGCGCAGCCGCTGCCACGCCTCGCCCTCGACGATGCCGGCGCTCTGCCGCCGTTTCTCCTCGGCGATCGCCTGCGCCGTCAGCTCCGCGCGGAAGCGGTCGTAGAGGTCGGTCGGCGCGCGGCCGAAGACCGCGCGGAAGCACGCGTCGAAGTCGCCGCCGCGGCGCGATGTCAGGCGCTTCCAGAGACGGACGAGGCTCCCCTCTCCCTGCGCGCGCTCGAGCCACTCGAGGAAGGTCGATCCAACGAGATACGCCATCGAGCCGCCGAGAAAGCCTCCCGTCGACGAGAGCGCGCCGTAGGACGGCAGCTTGCCCTCGATGGCGAAGCGCCGGAGCACGGTCGCCCGGTAGCTCGAGTTCGGCCGACCCGATCCCGTGAGCGCGCCCTCGACCACCGTGGCGTATCCCTCGATCACCCAGCGCGGCGCGAGCAGCGTGATCGGGCCGATCGGCAATGGCATCAGCTTCTCGAGCAGGCCCGCGCGATTGCGCGGGCGCGTCAGGTGCACGATGTGCGCGAGCTCGTGCACCGCGAGGAGATCCATCCAGTCCGTGGAGTCGCCGATCGACGACTCGACGTCCGGCGGATACGCCCACAGGACCATGTACGGGCGGTCGAGGAACGGGAACGCCATCCCGTTCGAATCGGCCACGGGGTCGGCCACCACGACCTCGATCGGCCGCGGCGGCGTGTACCCGACGTAGGCGGTGACCTGCGCGTGGATCGACTCGAGCGCGCCCGCCGTGCGCTTCGCCCACGATTCGAACGGCTCGGGATAGTGGACGCGGAAGTGCGCCGTCTCGATCGTGCGCCACGGCGCCGACGGCGCCTGGGCCAGGGAAGAAGCCGGCGCCGCCAGAACGGAGAGCGCGAGGAACAGGGCCGCGAGCCCCGCGCGCCGCAAGCGTCAGGACTCCCGGGCTCGCAGGCCGAGACCCGGGCCGCCGGAAGGGCGCATCACGCCGTTCTCGATCACGAAGCCGCCGTCCACGACGTCGCGGGCGAGGTCGAGGCTCCCGTCGAGGTCGAGATATCGCGTCGCCGGCGACGCGAGCGCCGCATGGAGCGCGGCCGCGATCGAGATCGCGCTCTCGTCCATGCAGCCCCACATGAGGGCGATGTCCGAGAGCTCGGCGACCGTCGCGATGCGGCGCGCGGCCGCGATGCCGCCGCACTTCATCAGCTTGATGTTGAAGATGCCGGCGGCGCGCGGGGGCTGCGCGAGCGCCATCGCGTCCCGGTCGGAGAGGAGCGCCTCGTCGGCGGCGATCCGGTCGCGGTCCTTCTCCGGGAGCGCCCGCAGGCTCTCGCCCGCGGGAATCGGCTGCTCGAGGAACTCGATTCCCAGCGCCTCGGTGTCGCGGAAGAAGCGCCGCGTCTCCTCGGCCGTGTATCCCTGGTTGGCGTCGGCGCGGATCGCGACCCTGTTCTCCGGATACTTCTCGCGGAGCCTCCGGAGGCGCTCGAGATCTTCTCCGAGGGAATTCCCCGTCTTCACCTTCAGGATCCGGAAGCCGCGGCCGACGTATTCCTCCGCCTCGGCGAGCGTCTCGGGGACGTTCTTGATGCCGATCGTGATGGAGGTCGGCAGCGCGTCGCGCGCGCGCCCGAGCATCTCGACGAGGGGAACGCCGAGGCGTTTGGCCAGCAGGTCGTGGAGCGCGCCGTCCACGGCCGCGCGGGCGGCGGGGGCGTCCGGCAGGCGGCGCGCGAGCTCACGGCACAACGCGGGCAGCGCGCGGACATCGGCCCCGACGAGCCAGGAGAGACTCTCCGGCGAAAGCGCCCGTCCGCAGTCGTCGAGCGACTCCCCGGTGACGTGCGGCGCCGGGGACGCCGCGCCGAGACCGACGGCACCGCCGTCCGTCTCGATCCGGACGATGAAGTTCTCGACGGAGTCCGTCGTATCGAACGCGATCGTGTAAGGCCGCGTGAGGCCGAAGTCCTCGCGGCGCGCCGAGATCGCGGTGATCTTCACGCCGCGGCCTCGGCCGCGAGGAACTTCCGGATGGCCGGCAGGAGCCGCTCGACGCCCTCCTCGAGCGGAAGCGCGACGGGAATTCCGAGCGCGCGCTCCAGGCGGCCGCGTTCGGCGGCGAGCGCTTCCCGCGTCAGTCCTTCGCCGTTCAGGGCCATCCCGAGCGTGCGCGCTCCGTAGAAGCCGATGAGCTCGATCTCTTCGGCGACCGGCGGCAGGACGCAGCCGAGATCCTCGAGCCCCTCGAAGCAATGCCGGTGCGGCGCGTGCTGCAGGATCACGCCGCGCGCGCCGCCGGAGAGGAGCGCCTCCGATCCGCAGGGGCCGGAGGGGTTGCGCAGCGCCGACTGCCCTTCGATGAGAATGAGCTCCGGCGAGAGGGCGCGGGCGCAGGACAGGATCGCCTGCTCGAGCTCGCCCGAGACGAAGTCGTTGGGCGTCGCGTCCAGCACGAAGCCGAACGGCGCGCCCTGCAGCCAGCCGGTCTGCCCGGTGTAGATCCACTCCGTCCGGATACCGGCCGCGCGCGCCGCCTGCGCCAGCATCCGCGTCGTCGTCCGCTTTCCGAGCGCGCAGTCGGTTCCGAGAATCGCGATCCGCGGCGTCGGCAGACGCAGGACCTCGCCGGTCCAGAAGTGCAGCTCTCCCGCCTTCTTCGGGCGGCGCACGTCGGTGATCGTGACGCCCTTGCGCCGCGCGGCCTCGGCGACCGCCGGCAGATCGGCGGCCAGATGGTGGAGCCCGTTGACGATCGAGAGGCCGCTCTCGACCGCTTCGAGGAGCGCGCGCTCGAGTCCGGGCGTGAAGACGCCTCCGGAAGTCGCGACGCCGACGATCGCGTAATCGGGTTTCTCCCGCAGGCCGGCGAGCGCCTCGGAGAGCGAGGCGAAGACCGGGATGCCGCGCCGGACGCCGTCGAGCACCTCTCCCGCGTCGCGCCCCGCCGTCGGCGCGTCGAGGACGCCGAGAATCCGGTAGCGCTCCGTGCCCCGCACGAGCCCGTGCGCGGTCTTGGCGTTGTTCGTCGCGAAATAACCGTCACAGAGAACGATCGCGGTCCCGTCCATCGGCGTGCATTATCCTTGCGTCCCGAAAGAGCCGCCACCATGCAGCGTCCCGCACACAACCCGGCCCCGGGCGAGGATCTCCTCCGCGCGCTCGGCCTTTTCGACACGGCCGCGCTGGTGATCGGGACCGTCATCGGATCGGGAATCTTCCTCGTCCCGGCCGAGATCGCCCGCGCCGTTCACTCGGCTCCCCTGATGCTCGCGGTCTGGGCGATCGGCGGCGGGCTCACGCTCCTGGGCGCCTTGTCGCTCGCGGAGCTCGGCGCCGCCATGCCGCACGCGGGCGGCATCTACACATACATCGGGCGCGCGTTCGGGCCGCTGCTCGGCTTCCTCTGCGGCTGGATGCTCTTCACCGTCGGCACGTCGGGCTCGATCGCGACCCTCGCGGCGGCGCTGCCGATCTACCTCGGTGCTTTCCTCCCGCTCACGCCCGCGACATCCAAGCTCGCCGGCGTCGTCGCGATCGTCGTCTTCACGGCGATCAACGTGATCGGCGTCCGCAGCGGCGCGATCGTGCAGAACATCCTGACGGCGCTCAAGGTCGGCGGCCTCGTCGTCATGATCCTCGTCATCTTTCTCGCGCCGCTCCCGGCGGCGCCCTCCTCGGCGCCCGTGCCGGGCGGGGCCGTCGGGTTCACCGCGATCGGCATCGCGCTCGTCGCCGTGTTGTGGGCGTACGAGGGATGGCACGACGTGTCTTTCGCGGCGGGAGAAATCCGCAACCCGCAGCGCAATTTCCCGCGCGGTCTCATCGCGGGCACGCTGGCGGTCGTGACGCTGTACCTCCTGGCGAACCTGGCCTACCTCCACGTTCTCTCGCCTTCGGAGATCGCCTCGACCGACCGGGTGGCGCTCGCGGCGATTCGCAAGGTCGCCGGGGAATGGGGAGCGCGGTTCCTGACGGCCGCGATCGTGTGCTCGATTCTCGGCGCGATGAACGCGCTCGTGCTCGCCGGGCCCCGCGCCTACTACCAGATGGCCAAAGACCGCCTCTTCTTCGAAGGGCTCGGACGCGTCCACGCGCGATTCCGCACGCCGGTCGCCGCGCTCGTCGTCCAGGCGATCTGGTCGTGCTTTCTCGTCCTCTTCATCGGCGGCTTCTCGCAGCTCTTCACGTACGTCATCTTCGGCGGCTGGATCTTCTACGCGCTGGCGGTCGGGAGCGTCGTCGTGCTGCGCCGCAAGGACCCGCGGCTCGAGCGGCCCTTCCGCGTTCCGGGCTACCCGTTCGTGCCGCTCCTGTTCGTGGCGGCCGCCGCGGCGCTCGTCCTCAATACGCTCGTCGCGAGCCCGCGGGAATCCTCGATCGGCCTCGCGTTCATCGGGCTCGGGATCCCCCTCTACTACTTCACGCCGGCGGCGCGGAGCCGCCACCGCAGCCGGACGTGAGACGCGCCCGCGCCGGCAGCGCCGCGCTCGCCGCCGCCGTTCTCGCTCTGGCCGCCACGGCCTTCCGCGGCCAGGAAGGGGCGCCCGCGCCGTCCGATCCCTACGCCGCGGCGCTCGCGAAGCTCGAGGCCTTCGCCGCGGCCGAGGCGGCCGACAAGAAGCTGCCCGCCCTCGCCGTGGCGATCGTCGCGGGCGACCGCGTCCTCTGGCGCAAGGACTTCGGGGACGCGGATCCCGAAGCGAAGGTCCCGGCCTCCGCCGACACGGTCTATCGCGTCGGCTCGGTCTCGAAGCTCTTCACGGACATCGGCGTGATGCAGCTCGTCGAGCGCGGCGAGCTCGACCTCGACGTGCCGATCCAGAAGATCCTCCCCGACTTCCGGCCGAAGGACCCGTTCGGCCCGTTCCTGACGCTGCGCGAGCTCATGTCGCACCGCTCCGGCCTCATGCGCGAGCCGCCGGTCGGCCACTACTTCGATCCGACGGAGCCGACACTCGCCGCGACGGTGGCGGGCCTCAACGACACGGAGCTCGTGTACCCGCCCGGCACCCACACGAAGTACTCGAACGCCGGGATCGCCGTCGTCGGATACGTGCTGGAGCGGCGCGCCGGCGAACCCTTCGCCCGATACCTGAAGCGCGCCGTCCTCGAGCCGATGGGAATGTCTTCGTCGGCCTTCGAGCCGGAGCCGGCCTGGAAGCCGCATCTTGCGAAAGCGCGCATGTGGGGCTACGACACTCGGGACTTCCCCGCCCCGACCTTCGAGCTCGGCATCGCGCCGGCCGGCAGCCTCTACACGACGACGACCGATCTGACGCGTTTCCTTCGTGTCCTCTTCTCGGGCGGCGCGGCGGCCGGCGGCGCCCGCATCCTTTCCAAGGAGACGCTCGATCGGATGTGGGCCCTGCCGGCGGGACAGAAGGCCGGCTACGGCATCGGCTTCCGGATCGGCGAGATCGCGGGTCATCGCGCGGTCGGCCACAACGGCGCGATCTACGGCTTCGCGACGGCGCTCGCCGCGCTGCCGGACGACAAGCTCGGCGCCGTCGCCGTCGCGACCCGCGACGCCGCGAACTCCGTCACCAACCGCGTCGTCCAGGAGGCGATGCGGCTGCTGCTCGCGGCGCGCGCGGGAACGCCGCTGCCCGAGATCGCGACGACGGAGCCGCTCGAGGCGGCCCGGGCGCGCGAGCTCGCCGGGCACTACGCCGCGGGAAACGAGTCGCTGGATCTCACCGAGCAGTTCGGGGAGCTGGACGCGCTCGGCGGGGACAGGGGCGAGCGCCTGCGTCTGCGCGCATCGGACGGCGCGCTCGTCGCCGACGGACCGCTCGGGTTCGGGCAGAGGTTCGAGCCGGCCGCGGACGCGGTCCGCGCCGGCGAGAAGACGTTCGCGCGCGTCCCGGACGTCAAGCCGACCGGCCCGCCGGCGCGCTTCGAGCCGTTCCTCGGCGAATATGGCTGGGACCACGACATCCTCTACATCCTCGAGCGCGGCGGCCGGCTGACCGCGCTCATCGAGTGGTTCGAGTACGACCCTTTGATCGAGATCTCGGGAGACGTCTTCCGCTTCCCCGACCGCGGCCTCTACGACCACGAGCCGCTCGTCTTCACGCGGGACCCGGCGGGCCGCGTGTCCGGCGTCCGGGTCGGCCCCGTGCTCTTCCCGCGGCGAAACGTCGGGCCCGAGGCGGGCAAGGTCTTCCAGATCCGTCCGGTCCGTCCCGTCGAAGAGCTGCGTCCCGAGGCGCTCGCCGCGACGCCGCCGCCGCAGCCGCCCGACCTCCGCAAGCCCGATCTCGTCGAGCTCGTCACGCTCGACCCGTCGATCCGTCTCGACGTCCGCTACGCGACCGAGAACAACTTCCTCGGCGTCCCGCTCTACACGCAGGCGCGCGCCTTCCTCCAGCGCCCCGCCGCCGAGGCGCTCGTGCGCGCCCACCGGAAACTCGCGGCGCAGGGTTACGGCCTGCTGATCCACGACGCGTACCGGCCCTGGGCGGTCACGAAGCTCTTCTGGGACGCGACGCCGGAGGACAAGCACATCTTCGTCGCCGATCCCGCGACGGGCTCGCGGCACAACCGCGGCTGCGCCGTGGACCTGACGCTCTACGACCGCTCGACCGGCGCGCCGCTCGTCATGACCGGCGGCTACGACGAGATGTCCGACCGCTCTTTCGCGGCGTATCCCGGCGGGACGTCACTCCAACGCTGGCAGCGGGACGTGCTGCGCCGCGCGATGGAAGCCGAAGGGTTTTCCGTTTACGAGTGGGAGTGGTGGCACTTCGACTACAAGGACTGGAAGAGCTACCCGGTGGCGAACGTCGCCTTCGAAAAGCTCCGGTAGCCCCGCGCGCCTACTCCTCGCAGTCGGGGCAGCCGAGGAACGGAATGCGCACGACGGGAGTCGGGTGTGCATCGCCGTCGATCCGCGCCCACGCGCCTCCCTGGGCATGCCAGAGATAGCACTCGAGACGATAAGCCTCGTTCGGATCGGACGCGAAGATCCAGCCGAACAGGACGTTCTCGGGCGCCTGGCGCGCGTGCTCGAGGAGCCGCTGGCGCAGGTCCACGTCGTCGCGCCCGACGCGTTCGGCCACGCGGCCGCCCTTGGCGACGCGCTTCAGGAAATACACGCCCGCGATGCCGGGCGGCACCGTGCGGGCGACGTTCGACTCGGTGAGGCGAATTGCCGGCTGGATGCGCGCGGGCGGTGGGAGCTCGGGAAAGAGAGACGATTGGGCCAGGTCTTCCGCGGGCTCTTCGTAGCGTCGCTGGCGCGCGAGCCGCATCGTCGGACTTCAGTGTAAGCCGGAAGCCCCCCGCGTTCAACGATTTCGAGCAGCGGGGGCCGGCAACAGACTGTGCCCGGCCCCCCAAGGCCCGTCCCCGGCCGTCGCGAGTCGATCGAAACCTCAGCGGCGGACCAACACGCGAAGCGCGAGGCCTGCGGCGATCATCGCAAGACCCGTCACGGCGATGAGCGGGAGATCGCTCGCGGTCCGCGGCAGGTCCTGAGGCGGAAGCTGCGCGACGGTGGTTTCCGGCGCCTTCCACGGAATTTCCTTCATCTCCGGCGTGACCGCGATCACGGGTTCCTTCGCTTCGGGCTTGGCCGTCTCCGCCGCGAGAACCTCCTCGTGACGCGCCTGAGCGAGCGGCATGGCCTCGACCTTCGGATAGACGAACTCGATCCCGAAGTTGTTGACCGGATAGAACCAGCCCTTCAGAGCCTGCGGCATGCCCTCGGCCCTCTGGAAGAAGATGAACTGGCCTTCGGGCGCAACCGTGACTCGGTAATCGGGAACGGCCATGACCGTCGCGAAGACCTTGTTCTCGTCCTCGCTCATGAACTGAACGACCATCCGCGTCGTCTTCGTGTCGAGAACACGAACCATGTACTTGCCTGGCTCGAGCTCGCCGCCCGGAATCTGCGTCTTTTCGCCGAGAGTCAGAGGGCTTCTCCAGCTGTCATCGGCGAAGAGAAACACACCTCCCGCGAGCAGACACGCGAGGCCCGCGAGAAACGTCCTTTGCAAGAATTTCATGACGACCTCCACTCGCCGGAGCTTTCGGGGGCCGGGAATCGGCAACCATCCTCGGCGATCACCACACGAATAGCACCGGGCGATTCGCGCGCGTATGGTGCGAACGAATCAGCGTCGAGCGCCATGTACCGCAACCGCAACGAGTTCCGGCGCCCCGATCCCTCTCGGAGCGCCGGAAGGTCCGACCGAGGACTAAATTCTGCGGAGGAGACGGAGCGCCGAACCCGCGGCGAGCGCGGCCGCGCCGGCGAGCGCCACGAGCGGCAGCGGGCTCCCGGTCTTCGGAAGCTTCTTGGCCTTCTTCGGAGCGGGGGCGGCCGGCGCCGGAGGCGGAGCCGGAGCTGGAACCGCGGTCGGAGCGGGCGGAGGCGGCGCCTTCATTTCGACGGGCTTCTCCTTGAGCTCGGGCGAAATCGCGACCACCGGCTCCTTCGCCTCGGGCTTGGCCGACGGCGCCGAGTAGACCTCCTCGTGCCGCGCCTGCGCGAGCTGGACCGCCTCGGCCTTCGGATACACGAACTCGATCCCGAAGCTGTTTCCCGGATACCGCCAGGACTTGAGGGCCTGCGGAGCGCCTTCCGCGCGCTGGAAGTACACGAACTCGTTGCGCTGCGCGGTCTCGACGCGGTAGTCCGGGATCCCCATCACGGTCGCGATCACGGCACTTTCGTCCGCGTTCATGAACTGCACGACCTTGCGGGTCTCCTGGGTGTCGAGCACCCTCACCAGATACCGGCCGGGCTGCAGCACCGTCCCCGGAATCTCCGTGGGCTCCCCGATCACCAGCGGGCTGCGCCAGGCCGTGTCGGCCCGGGCGGAAACCGATAGAAACGCGGCCGCCGCGGCCGCCAGAAACGAGAAACCGAAACGCCTTTTCATGAAAGCCTCCTCTCCTCTGTCCTCAGACACCGTAGCAAGGAAAATGCCCTTTTGGACGGGCTCTCGTCATCGGCGCGGGCGCCAGCGAAATACTGCGAGCGCGATCGCTCCGTGGCCGTCGAAGCGCACGCGCTCCCGCTCGAGCCGCAGGCGCTGGATCCGATCCCACGGCCCGCCGTCGGCTCGCAGGCTGATCTGTCCGCGCGCGTTCACGACGCGGTGCCACGGCAGGCGGCTTGCATCCGGGATCGCGGCGAGCGCATAGCCGACGAGGCGCGCCCGGCCCGGCAGCCCCGCGAGCCGCGCGACCTGTCCGTACGTCGCGACGCGCCCGCGAGGAATCCGGGCGACGACCCGATAGATGCGGGAGTAGGAAGGAGCCATGCCCGCCGCCCTCTACGCGACGAGCACCTGGCGTCGCGTCGTCGGGGCGACGCGCTCGTCGGGCGTCAGGATCCCGCGGAAGTTCAGCGGGTCGGCCGCGAACACGGAAAGCGGCGGCGCGCCCTCCGCCGTGTCCCGCCGGACCGCGCGCAGGAGCGTCACGGCCTCCGGCAGCGCGTATTGCTCGCCGTCGAAGCCGGCCACGAAACGGCCACCTCGAATCTCGCCGCGCGCCTCGAGAGTTCTCAGGACGCGCGAGACCTCGCGCCACGGAAGCGGCTGCTTCTCCCGCGCCAGGGTCTTCCGGAAGACAACGCCCGTGCGCTGAAGGAGTCGCCGCGCGACGAACTCGGAGGACGGCGCGGACGGCGATTCCCGCCGCAGCACGCTCCAGCGGCCTCCCGGGAATCCCCCGGCCCGGCGCTTGGAGGCCGGCACGATCAGCCACCGAAGGCCGGCGTAGGAATCGCAGGTCACGCGGCCGAGCGCGATGAGCTCGGAAAGGCCGGCCTCGAGAAACGCGGGGGGCATCTTCACGGCGCGCGCGAGGTCCTGCAGGAACATCGCGCCGCGACCCGAGAGCGCTTCGAAGACCTCGAGGGCAGTCCCGGAGGCGTCCTTCGCCGGCGCCGCCGCCGCCGCGAGCGCCATCCAGTCGTCCAGGTGCTCGCGCGGAACGAGGCAGACCGGCGTGCGCCGGGTCGGGCTCGCGGCCGAGCCCCACAGGCGGCCCCAGACGAACTCGCCCGAGAGCGTCAACTGATCGAGCCAGTCGCGCCGGTAGCCGCGAACGCGGGCGGGCAGCACGCTCGCCTCCCAGGCCGCCGCCGGAACCTCGAAGCCCGCGAGGCGCTCGAGCACCTGCGCGACGCCCCGCGGCCCCTCGACGCGATGCTCCGGCGAGGCGTGCTGCCACGCGGCGAGAAAACGCAGGAACGCGGCCGCGGAAACCGGCTCGATCTCCTTGCGCAGGCGGTCGAGCGTGTAGCGGTGAATCCGCGCGAGGAGACGGCGGTTGCACCAGGCCGCCTGTCCGGCGATCCGGGTGCGCAGGACGACGCCCTCCGCCTCGAGCTCGGGAAGCGCCGGATCGTTGGAGACGACCGGTCCCACCGCCTCGAGCCTTCCCCGCAGGATCGACTTCGGATCGCGCGGCGCCTCGGCGGCGAACCATCGGTCGCCTTCGCGCACGACGCGGCCGGCCGCCGCGAGCTCGTCGAGCCACGGCTGCCAGACGGCACCCTCCTCCTCCGTGACATATCCCATCCAGAGGAGCGCCTCATGGACCTCTTCGGCGTTCTCGGGCTGCGGCCAGGCCTCCTCGCGCACGCGCGCGATCGCGGCGGCGTCGAGGTCGCCGAGCTCGTCGGAGGTGCGGCGGTCCGTGAAGCGCCGCGAGATGACCGCCTGCGTGCGGCGTTCCTCGAGGGGCGCGTCGTCGAGGAACGTGTACGGCTGCGACGAGAGGATCCCGCGGGCGAACGCGGAGGGCTCGACCGTGTCCACCGCCCGTTTCTCGATCGTGCCGTCGCGGAGGCCGCGAAGGACCTCGAGAAATCCCTCCGTGTCCATCGCCTCGTTCAGGCAGTCCTCGATCGTCTGGCGGACGATCGGGTGATCCATCGGCACCTCGATCGGGCCGCCATCGAGCGTCTCGGGGCAGGCGATGACCTCGGGGAAAGCCGTCACGAGGAGGTCGTTCGCGCGCATCCGCAGCAGCGGCGCCGGCACTTTCTTCCCGCCCCGCGAACGTTCGAGGAGCAGCGCGCGCTGCGCGTTCCAGCGCCACCGGGTCTCGAACATCGGCGTCGCGAGCAGGGCCTGGACGAGCACCTCGCGCGCCGTCGCCGGGTGGAGGTAGTCGAAGACGCCTTCGAGCTCGAAGCTGTGCTGCGGCCCGAGCGAGAGGATTATGGCTTCCTCGTTGGCCGCGGCCTGGAGCTCGAAGCCGAAGCCGACGCAGAAACGCTTGCGAAGCGCGAGCCCCCAGGCGCGGTTGATCCGCGACCCGAAGGGCGCGTGCACGACGAGCTGCATGCCTCCGCTCTCGTCGAAGAAGCGCTCGAGAATGACGCGGCGCGGCGTCGGGACGTCACCGAGGGCCTTCTTCCCTGCCGCGATGTACTCGGCGATCTGCGACGCCCCGGCCTCGGGCATCGCGTCGCCGCACGCCAGGCGCAGGGCATTCGCGGCATCGGAACCCGTGCCGGCGGTCTCGGCGCGCACTTCCCCGATCTCGCCCGCGAGCTCCCGCGTGCGGCCCGGCGCCTCGCCCAGCCAGAACGGCAGCGACGGCGGCTGCCCCTTCGCGTCGGCCACGCGGACGATCCCCGGCTCGATGCGCAGAACACGCCAGGAGGCGTTGCCGAGCTGGAAGACGTCGCCGCGCGTCGACTCGACGGCCCAATCCTCGTTGACCGTGCCGACGAGGACGCCCTCCGGCTCGAGGCGCACCTGATAGTCCGCGGTGTCGGGAATGGCGCCGCCCGACAACAGCGCCGCCAGCCGCGCGCGCTTCGTCGCCATGAGGCGTCCGTTCACGCCGTCGCGATGCAGCAACGCGCGTCGGCCCGGCGTGTGGAGCGCCACGACGGCGTCGAACTCCTCGCGCGCGAGGTCGCGATAGGGCCACGCCCGGCGGAAAGCGTCGAAGAGCGCCGTCTCGTCCCAGGCGCCGGGAACGCAGGCGGCCACGATCTGCTGCGCGAGGATGTCGAGCGGCCGCGGCGGCTGGGGCGTCCGGTCGAGGACGCCCTCGCGGATCGAGCGCAGGATGGCCGCCCCCTCCACGAGCTCGTCGAGCGTCAGCGGGAAGAGGCGCCCTTTCGGCGTCTTGCGCAGCGCGTGCCCGGCGCGGCCGACGCGCTGCAGGAACGTCGCGATCGACCGGGTGGCGCCGACCTGGATCACGAGGTCGACGTCGCCGATGTCGATGCCGAGCTCGAGCGAGGCGGTCGCGACGAGCGCGCGCAGCTTTCCCGCCTTCAGACGCTCCTCGGCGTCGAGGCGGCGGGCGCGCGAGAGGCTGCCGTGGTGGCTGGTAACCGCTTCCTCGCCCGCGAGCCGCGACAGCTGCGCCGCGATGCGCTCGGCCATCTTGCGCGTGTTGACGAAGACGAGCGTCGTGCGATGCTCGCGCACGAGCTCCGCCATGCGCGAATAGATCTCCTCCCACTGCTCGTGGGAGCAGACGGCCGAGAGGTCGGAGGGGGGAACTTCGATCCCGAGATCGAGCGCGCGGAACGTGCCCGCGTCCACGAGCGCGCATTCCCGGCCGGCGCCGACGAGGAAGCGGCCCACTTCATCGAGGGGTTTCTGCGTCGCGGAGAGCCCGATCCGCTGGACGGGCCGTCCCGTCAGCGCTTCGAGGCGCTCGAGCGAGAGCGCGAGGTGGCTCCCGCGCTTGTCGCGGGCGAGCGCGTGGATCTCGTCCACGATCACCGTCGCGACCGTCGAAAGCATCGCGCGCCCGCCGTCGCTCGTGAGCAGGAGATACAGCGACTCCGGAGTCGTCACGAGGATGTGCGGCGGCCGCCTGGTCATGGCCGTCCGCTCCGCCGCAGGCGTGTCGCCGGTGCGCACCAGCACGCGAATCTCCGGCAGCCCGGGCTCGCGCGCGCGGATCTCCTCGAGCGGCCCCTGCAGGTTCTTCTGGACGTCGTTCGACAAGGCGCGCAGCGGGGAAACGTAGAGGACGTGCGTCCGGTCGGCGAGCGCATCCCCCTTCCGGACGAGGGAGTCGATCGCCGCGAGGAACGCCGCAAGCGTCTTGCCCGAACCGGTCGGCGCTGCGATCAGCGTGTGAAGCCCCTGCCGGATCTTGGGCCAGCCGTCGCGCTGCGGCGGCGTCGGCTCGCCGAGCCGCTCCTCGAACCACTGACGGACCGCGGGATGGAACGAGGAGAGCGCGCTCACGAGGAGAATGCTACCGCGCCGGCGCCCGACATCTTCTTCGCCTTGACGCGCGGGTCCTCCGGACGGAGACTTTCACGATTCAAACTCGAAGAGAGGAGGAGATTTCATGAGATTCCGAGGGTTTCTGATAGCCGTTCTTTGTGCGGGCGTCGCCACCGCCGCGGCGGCGCAGACCAAGATCTCGGGGCAACTCCAGTGCGGGAAGCCGGACGAAATGCACTCGATCGACGTCGGCGATCGGGCCAATCACGCAATGACCGTTTCGAAGGTCTCCTGTACGTGGTCGAAGCCGATGGACCTCGGCGGCTCGCCGACCAAGGAGGGCGCGAGCGTCGCGACCTCCGAGCGCAGCGGCAACAAGTCTTGGGAACGCGGATCGCACGCGGGGACGACGGCCGACGGCGACAAGTATTTCGTGCGCTATCAGGGTTCGGCCACGCTGAAGGACGGAAAGCCCGAGAGCATCTCGGGCACCTGGACGTTCGTGGGTGGAACCGGAAAGCACAAGACCTTGAAGGGCAAGGGCACCTACAAGTCCGCGACGATGGACGCCGACGGCAACATCACGTTCGACGTCGAAGGCGAGTACACGCAGTAACCCGGGAGAGTCGTCGCGGGCCGGGGCGCCCGGCGCTCTCAGCGCTCCGGCTCGTCGACGTCCACCTGGCCGGTCACCTTGCGTGGGAAGAGCGACCACGACGATCCCGTCGCGACGACCGCCGCGACGCACAGAAGGATGAGGTAGACGAGCGCGTGTCCCTCCGCGTCGACGTGCAGCCAGGTGATCAGGAGCCAGACGAGAGTTCCGAAGAACGCCGCCGCGAGGATCGTGCCCACCAAATGGAGCGACCGCATCGTCGCGCGCAGGAGGAAGACCCACGCGATCGCGAGGCAGACACCGGCGAACGCCTTCAGCGGCGTGATCGGTCCGCCGGCCCGCACCCAGTGGAAGTAGGAATATCCCTCCGGGTTGTAGGTCGCCAGGATCAAGGCGGCGGCGACGAGGAAACGGAGAAGAAATCCTCCCAATCTCATGGCCGCGGCAGTCTCGTCCACGGCCGAACCCTTCGACCCGCGCGCATGCGGTAGGCTCCCGGGCGAGGAGGGACTGCGAATGCTCAAGGGCTTCAAGGATTTCATCCTGCGCGGCAACGTGCTCGATCTCGCGGTCGGCATCATCATCGGCGCGGCCTTCGGCGCCATCGTCACCTCGCTCGTCAAGGATGTGATCACGCCGGCGATCGGCGCCATCGGCGGACAGCCCGACTTCGGCGCGATCAAACTGGGTCCCGTCCTCATCGGCAACTTCCTGAACGCCGTCGTGAGCTTTCTCTTCATCGCCGGGGCCCTCTATTTCTTCATCGTCGTCCCCGTGAACAAGCTTTCCCGGAAGAAGGAGGAGGCGCCGCCCTCTCCCTCCAAGTCGGAGACCTACCTGAAGGAGATTCGGGACCTCCTGGCCGCTCGGAAGGGCTGAACGGCGCGCGCCCCAAGGATTCCGGGGCGCCGCTTAATGGAGAAGGGACGGAGGAACACGAGATGAAGGTTCTCGCTCTGGTCGTGTCGCTTCTCGCGTTGCAGTCGCCCCCCGCCACGCCCCCATCTGCCGCGCCGAAGCTTCCGGAGATCGGGCCCGGCGGTTACGAGATGACGACGTACTTCGTCGGCTTCCTGCGCAAGGGGCCGAGCTGGTCCGGCGACGACACGCCCGAGAACCGGAAGCTCCAGGAGGCGCACCTCGCGAACATCCTGCGGATGACGGGCGAGGGCAAGCTGCTCGTCGCCGGCCCGTTCCTCGACGGCGGCGACCTGCGCGGCCTCTACGTCTTCAAGGTGGGCACGGCGGAGGAGGCGAAGGCGCTCGTCGCCACGGATCCCGCGGTGGCGGCCGGCCACCTGAGCTTCGAGCTCCATCCCTGGTACGCGGCGAAGAACATCTCGGTGACGGCGAAGCGCTCCGCCGCGAACTGAAGGCGTCGCGCGCTCCGCTTCCTGAGGAATCCCGCAGGGACACGCGGGACGCGCGCCTGCGCGTAGACTGTTCGCAATGCGCCCCAGTCTCGCGGCGGCCGCCGCCTTCCTCACGATCTCCGCGGGCACGCGAATCCCGGCACAGGACTGCCCGAACGTCGATCCGCCCCGGCCCGTCCTCGAATGTCCGGCGATCGACGCGATCCGCCCCGCGGGGCCGGGCCTCCGCATGTTTCTCGACCGCCGGACGGGCCGCGTGCGGGCGCCGACGCTCGAAGAGATCCGCGCGCTCGCGACCGAGGGGAGGTCCGGCGCCGCCGATCTCGAGCCGCTGGAGGTCGTCGTCTCCCCGGATGGGATGCGCAGCGTGGACCTCAAGGGCGCCTTCGAGTTTCGGGTCGTCGCGAAGCGAAACGCGGACGGCTCGCTCTCCGCGCGCTGCCTCCCGCCCGGAGCGGCGGAGAAATGAAGGCGCGTCGGCCGGCCCTCGCGCTCGCGGCGCTGATCCTGCCGGCGGTTCTCCCGGCGGCGACATTCACGATCGTCAACGCCAATGCGCCGAACACCGGCTTCAACGACCCCACGCCGGCGACGCCGGTCGGAGGCAATACGGGCACGACCATCGGGGCGCAGCGCCTGATCGCTTTCCAGTACGCCGCCGATATCTGGGGCGCGCTCCTCGTGAGCAGCGTTGAGATCCACGTGCAGGCGAGCTTCGTCGCGCTCGACTGCACCGCGGACTCCGGCACGCTCGGATCGACGTCGTCGATTCAGCTCGTCGAAGACTTCCCGAACGCTCGGTTCCCCTCGACGTGGTACCCGACGGCGCTCGCGAACCGGCGCGCCGGGCGCGACCTCTTCCCGGGAAGCCCCAACACGTCGAGCGACGACATCCAGTCGAAGTTCAACTCGCAGCTCGGGACGACCGGCTGCCTGACGGGCACCAACTGGTATTACGGGCTCGACAACAATCACGGCGACGAGGTCGACCTGGTCACCGTCGTGCTCCACGAGCTCGCGCACGGCCTGGGTTTCGAGACCTTCGTCGACGCGTCCGGCGCCGAGTTCATGAACGATCCCGACATCTTTGAACGCTCGATCCTCGACACGGAGATGGGCCAGCTCTGGAACGACATGACGCCGACCGTGCGCGCGGCGTCCTACATCAATGCCCGGCACGTCTCCTGGGCGGGTCCGCGCGCGCAGGCCGCCGTGCCGGGGATTCTCGATCCGGGAACACCGCTGCTGCGCGTCGACTCCCCCGCGGCGGTCGCGGGATCGTACCCGGTCGGCACCGCGGACTTCGGGCCGCCGCCGAGCGCGTCCGGCGTCTCGGGAACGCTCGTTCAAGCGCAGGACGCCGCCGACACCTCCGGACCGTCGACGACCGATGCGTGCTCGCCGCTGTCGAACGGCGCCGAGGTCGCGGGCAAGGTCGCGTTCGTGGACCGGGGAACCTGCTTCTTCACGGACAAGGCGATGAACGCCCAGAACGCCGGGGCGATCGCCGTCGTGGTGGCGGACAATCAGGCGGGCTCTCCGCCCGCGGGCATGGGCGGCACGGACGACGCGATCACCATCCCCGCCGTCCTCGTCACGCTCGACGACGGCAACGCCCTGCGCGCGCACCTCGGATCGGGCGTCGCGGTCACGCTGACGACCGACCATTCGATCCTGAGCGGCGCCGATCCGCGCGGACGCGCGCTCCTCTTCGCCACCGATCCCGACCAGCCCGGATCGTCCATCTCCCACTTCGACACCAGCGCCCGGCCAGACCTGCTCATGGAGCCGAACATCTCCCCGGATCTGCCGCACGGCGTCGACCTGACGCTGCCGGTCCTGCTCGACATCGGCTGGGCCGACGACGTCGACGGCGACGGCGTGCCGGACGAGCTCGACAACTGCGTGAACGTGCCGAATCCGGACCAGGCGGACTCGAATCACGACGGCATCGGCGACGCCTGCGACCGGTCGGTGCACCGGATCCACAATCCCGACCCGCCGCCGCGAACCGTGCCGCCACGGCCGTAGAAGCCGAGACGGGCGCCTAGCTCCCGGCCATCTTCTCGATCTCGCTCCACTCGCGGTCGGAGACGGGCATCACGGAGAGGCGCGAGATCCGGACGAGCGGGAAATCCTTGAACGACGCCTTCGCCTTGATCTCGGCGAGCGTCACAGGGCGCGGCAGCTTCGCGACCGGGACCACGTCCACGGCGGCGCGCTTTCCGGACCTGTCCCCGGGATCGTCGTAGGCGTCGGTCGCCGCCTTCGCGACGGCCACGACGGCCTTCGCGTCGCCCGTGTGGTAGTAGAAGATCCGGTCGCCCTTCTTCACCGCGTGCAGGTGTTTCTGCGCGAGCGGATTCTTCACTCCCGTCCAAGACGTCTTCTTGTCTCGCACGAGGTCGTCGAAAGAGTAATGCGTGGGTTCTTCCTTGAAGAGCCAGTTCATGAGGGGAAGTCTACAGTTCTCGGTTGTCAGTTTTCAGTTCCGGAACCGAGAACTGATGACTGAAAACTGACAACTACTTTTTCGGCCGGTTCCTGTACCGCTCGTAGAGTCGCTTCTGCTTGTCGGTCAGATCGAGCGCGCGCCCGTCGAGATACGCCGCGACGACGTGCGAGCGCAGATCGAGGATGTCGCCGTCCGTCACGATGAGCGTGGCGTCCTTGCCCGCCTCGATCGAGCCCACGCGCGCGTCGACGCCGAGGATCTTCGCCGGCACGAGCGTCATCGCCGCGACGGCCGCTTCGCGAGGCAGCCCGTAGCCCGCGGACACGGCCGCGTCCTGGAGCAGATTGC
>DATJZU010000089.1:0-52566 GCA_035498835.1 Thermoanaerobaculia bacterium | reverse complement strand
GACGGCGCGCTCGAGGGCCAGCAGAACGGCCGGAAAGCCGAGGTCCTCAAGGCCGAGGCGCCCGACGTCCTCTTCGTCCCGGGAAAGCCCCGCTACCGCTACGTCATCCTGCGCGGCTCGGACGGGAGAATCACCGGCTTCGCCCAGCGGCGCGAGGCCTGGGACCTGGTCTGGAAGCGCGCCGGCTAAAGCCGGCCGCTCCTTCAGGAATTCTCGGGATCGCCCTCCTTCGGCCCGGTTCGTGATATCGAGCGGGAGAAAGGAGAGGACGAAGATGAAGACCGTTTCCCTGGCGGCGGTGGTTCTCGCGGCGGCCGTCACCCTGCCGGCTCCGGCGGCCGATACCGGCGCGACGCCCGCGGTGGGAGCTCCCGCCCCCGACTTTTCGCTCACGAGCAACGAGGGCAAGACCGTCAAGCTGTCGGACTTCAAGGGCAAGTGGGTCGTTCTGTACTTCTATCCGAAAGACTTCACGAGCGGCTGCACGATGGAGGCGCACAACTTCCAGCGCGACCTCGCGAAGTACGACGGCCTGAACGCCGCGATCGTCGGCGTCAGCGTGGACTCGGCCGAGTCGCACAAGAACTTCTGCACCAAGGAAGGGCTGAACTTCAAGCTGCTCTCCGATCCCGACGCCGCCGTCTCGACGGCCTACGGCTCGGTGATGGAGTACCAGGGCAAGAAGCTGTCGGCGCGGAACACGTTCCTGATCGATCCGACCGGAAAGCTGGCGAAGGTGTTCACGGGCGTCAAGCCCGCCGAGCACAGCGAGGAGGTTCTCGCGGCGCTGAACGGGCTCGAGAAGAAGAGCTGACCCGAACCGTCACGAGGAGCGGGATTTTCGGAGGATTTCGCGATAAAATAAGACATGCCGGCTGAGGTTTCGAGCCGTTGATTCGAAGGCGCCTTCGGGCGCCTTTTTCTTTGCGCGAGGAGGACACATGCAGCCGATGATTGGCGCGGCCGCGCCGCGGTCCATCCCCCTCGAGCGCTGGTCGCACGAGGGGCCGGCGGTCGTGGATCCGACGGGCCGGCGGGCCGCGACCTTCCGGACGACCGAGGAGGCTCGTCGGTTCGTCGCCGCCATGAACGCCGTGGCAGGCATGCCCACCGAGGCGCTCGAGGCCTGGACGACCGGCGTCATCAGCGACCCGGTCCAGGAGCTCGCGGCCGAGCTGGCGGCGATGATCGAGTTCGTGCCCTACCCGAACGAGCGGCGGGCCGGAGAGCGGCGCCGCGGGGACGACCGCCGCCGGTTCTCGGCCCAGGTGCGCATCGACGGGAAGTCGTGACGGCATCGACGCAGACGCACGCCAAGGAAAAACGCGAAGAGCATCGCGAGCTGTCGCCGGAACCCTGGGCGCAGCTCGGCCGCTTCGTGCGGGACGCGAAGGGTCGGATCGTCGTCCGCGGCAAGGCGCCGGAGGACATTCGCCGCATCGTCGCGTGCGTCAACGCGCTGTCCGGCGTGCCCACCGAGACCATCGAGAACTGGACGATTCAGGTCGAGGGAGGCGCGGGGACCGGCCCGGATCCTGCATTGAACGAGATCCCGGAAGGCGCCATCGAGGCCATCCAGGAGATCGTGGGCTCCGCGGAACGCCGCATGGGCGAGCGCCGGCGGGGCGAGCGCCGCCGCGCCGCGAGACCCGTTTCGGTCGAGAGGGAGGTTCATGAGCGCTAACCCGGAGGCCAACCGCGTGACCGACGATCTGTTCGGAGGAGAAGACCGGCGCGAGCATTCGCCCGAGCCTTGGCGTCAGGAGGGACGGTACCTGCGGGACGCGACGGGCGCGATCGTCGTGCGGGGACGCAGCTCGGCCGATGCCCGCCGCATCGCCGCCGCGATCAACGGCGTGCGCGGGATCCCGACCGAGGTTCTCGAGAGCTGGAGGGTCGAGGACGTGTCCGACCCGTCGACGCGCCCGGACTTCGAGGTCGAGCTCGGCGAGGACGTCGCCTCGCCCCATGAAGTCCGGCCGCCGTCCGAGGAGGCATCGAGCGACCTTTCATTCCCTCTGAGCCCTCCCGGCTTCCCGATCGAGAAGGCATTTCCCTACGACCGCCGCGTGGCGCAGCGACGCCAGGCCGAGCGGCGGCAGAAGGACCGGAGGGCGAGTTAGAGGCGGAGACCTACGCCGGCGCGCGATCCACGAGCTTCGCGAGGATCCGCTTCGGCGCCACGGCCCGGTAGCTCTCCAGAATCCAGTCCTCCAGCATCGCGAGCGGCGGCGCGTCCTTCGCCGAGAAGCTCGCGCTCACCCAGCCGGCCTTCCCGAGCCCGTAGCCGGTGGGGTTCGTGAACGGCAGCTCGAGCGTCTCGCGCCCCGACTCGGGCAGCTTCACCGAGAGTCCCATCTCGCCGTCCGGCAGAGGGTCCGCTCCGAGGAAAACGAAGACCTTGCCGGCGACCTTGACGACGCGCTCGCCCCACGGGGAGTGCTCGGTCGCTCCCGGCAGCCCGAGCGCGAAGCGGCGCAGCGCCTTCGAGAGCTCCTTGAGGTCGGCTTGGCGGGCCTTCCTTTTTCGGGTCGGCACCGCCCGAGTATAGGTGCGGAACTTCCGGGTCCGTGGCGCGTACCCCGTTATCGAGGACCGAGGTGAAGGACTTTCTGCAGGACGTTCGCTACGCGTGGCGCGGCCTGCGCCGCGCGCCCGGGTTCACGGCGGCCGCGATCGCGACGCTCGCCCTCTCGATGGGCGCGACGACGGCGATCTTCTCGGTCGTCCGCGCGGTCCTGATGTCGCCGCTGCCGTACGCCGAGCCCGGGCGGCGCGTGATGATCTGGACGCGCTGGGTGGACTTCCCGAAGACCTGGGTTTCCGACGGCGAGCTCCTCGACTACCGCCGCGAGTGCCCGAGCTTCCAGAGCGTGGCGGCCTGGTCTTCCGACGAGGCGAACCTGACGGGGGCCGGCGAGCCGGCCCGCGTCGGCGCAGCCTCGGTGACGGCGAACGTCTTCGAGACGCTCGGCGCGAGCCCGAAGCTCGGACGCGGATTCACCGAGGAGGAGGACCGGCCCGGCGGGCCGCCGGTCGCGGTGCTGGGATGGGGGCTGTGGCAGTCGAGCTTTGGCGCCGACCCGAACGTGATCGGCCGGTCCGTCGAGCTCGACGGCGTCGCGCGGCGCGTCGTCGGCGTGATGCCGCGCGGCTTCGCGTTGCCGACGGATTTCACCGTGGACGCGGCCGAGCCCAAGCAGATCTACCTGCCGCTCCAGATCGATCCCGCGCAGGCGACGAACGGAAACCACAACTACTACGCGGCGGCGCACCTGCGTCGCGGGGCGACGCCCGCGCAGGCGACGGCGGAGCTTGGGGCGGTCTTCGCCCATCGCACGCGGGAAGGCGTGTATCCGGCGTCGATGCGGTTCACGGCGTTTGCCGTGCCCGTCGAGACGGAGATCCGCGGCGGCGCGCGGCGGGCGCTGCTCCTCGTCTTCGGCGCCGTGGGGTTCCTGCTCCTCATGGCCTGCGCGAACGTCGCGAATCTGCTCCTCGCGCGGGCCGAAGGGCGCCAGCGCGAGATCTCGGTCCGCGCGGCGATCGGCGCGGGCAAGGCGCGCCTCGTGCGGCAGCTCCTGACCGAGAGCCTCGTCCTTGCGGCGGCCGGCGCCGTGCTCGGTCTCGGCGTGGCCTGGATCGGCGTGCGGTTGATCGCGGCGCGCGGATCGGCGGGGCTGCCGGCGCTGGCACCGCTCGAGATCCAGCCGGGCATGCTCCTCTTCTCCGCGACGCTCGCGGTCGGCACGACGCTCCTCTTCGGGCTGGCGCCCGCGCTCCGCCTCGCGCGGCTCGACCTGACCGAGTCGCTCCGCGACGGCGCCGGCGGCGCCACGGCCGGACTCAGGCGCCATCGCCTGCGCGCATCGCTCGCCGTCGTGCAGATCTCGCTCGCCATCGTGCTGCTTCTCGGCGCGGGGCTGATGATCCGGACGCTCGCGGCGCTCTCCCGCATCGACCTCGGTTTCGATCCGGAACGAGTCCTGACGCTGCAGCTGCGTCCGCCCGAGGCGAGCTACCCGAAGCCGGAGCAGGTCGTCGCGTTCTATCGGACGCTCCTCGACTCGGTCCGCGGGTTGCCCGGCGTGAAAGCGGCGGGGCTCGTGCGATCGCTCCCGCTCGGCCAGGAGATCGGGGATTGGGGCGTCGAGGTGGAGGGTTACGTCCACGCGCCCGATGTCAACGCCAAGGGAGACTGGCAGGTCCTCTCCGACGGCGCGCTCGAGGCGCTCGGCGAGAAACTGAAGGCTGGCCGCACGTTTCGGAGCGGGGACGTCGCCGGCGCGTTCCCCGTCGCGCTCGTCAACGAGACCTTCGCACGCATCTACTGGCCGGGGAAGGACCCGATCGGCCGGCGGATCCGCATGATGGCTTCCGAGAAGACGCGTCCCTGGATGACGGTCGTCGGCATCGTCCGCAACGTGCGGCACAACGGCGTGACGGCTCCCGTGAAGGAGAAGTTCTACGTTCCCGCGTCGCAGTTCCCGCTGTCGGCGGGCTTCGCCGCCCGCAACATGAACCTGGTGGTGCGCTCCTCGAGTGACCCGCTGGCTCTCGTCGGCGCGATCCGGGCGGCCGTGGGCCGCCTCGACCCGAACCTCCCGATCGCGAAGGTCCGGCCGATGACGCGCGTCGTCGAGGGATCGCTCGCGACGCCTCGCCTGACCGGTTTCCTGCTCGTGATCTTCGCCGGCGTGGCTCTGGCGCTGGCCTCCGTCGGCATCTCCGGCGTGCTCGCGTATCTCGTCAGCCTGCGCCGCCGCGAGATCGGCATCCGCATGGCGCTCGGCGCCTCGCGCGGCCGGGTGCTCGGACTCGTTCTCCGGCGGGGCATGGCGATGGCAGGGATCGGCATCGCGACCGGTCTCGTGGCGGCCGTGTTCTTCGCACGGCTGCTGGACGGCATGCTCTACGGCGTCGAGCCGCGGGACCCGGCGACCTTCGCGCTCGTGGCCCTGCTCTTTTCCGGGATCGCCGCCGCCGCGACGGGCGTCCCGGCGCTCCGCGCCGCCCGGACGGACCCCCTGGAGGCTCTCCGTTCGGAGTAGGGGTGCCGGCGGTTCGCCCCTCCCGCTCTTGATATCGTCCCGCTCCGGTCTCGATAAACGACGAGGGGTGGAATGAACGTTCGCAAACATGGGACCGTCTTCCTGCTCTGGCTCGGAATCACGGCCGCGGCATCGGCGGCGACCTCCACCGGCCCCGACACGCGCGACACCCGCATGCTGTCGGATCCGGCGATCTCGAAGGACCGGATCGCGTTCATCTATGCGGGCGATCTCTGGACGTGCAACCTCGAGGGAGCCGACGTCCGGCGATTGACGTCGAGCCCGGGGACGGCGTTGAGCCCCGCGTTCTCGCCCGACGGAAAGTGGATCGCCTACTCCGCGCAGCTCGACGGCAACATCGACGTCTACGTCGTGCCCTCGGAGGGCGGTGTTCCGCGCCGCCTCACGTGGCATCCGGGCCCCGACATCGCCCAGGGCTTCACGCCCGACGGCAAGTCGGTCGTGTTCACCTCGCCGCGATCCGTCTACACGGGCCGGTACACGCAGCTCTTCACCGTGCCGGTCGAGGGGGGGACCGAGGAGCGGCTGCCGATCCCGAACGCGAACCGCGCCGCTTATTCGCCGGACGGCAAACGCATCGCGTACAACCCCGGCGCGCCGCAGTTCCTCCAGTGGAAGCGCTACCGCGGCGGGGCCGTCTCCCAGGTCTGGCTCTTCGACGTGGCGAGCCACGCGATCGAAAAGGTGCCGCAGCCGGCCACGCGCGCCAACGATGCGGGGCCGATGTGGATCCGCGACACGGTGTACTTCCGGTCGGACCGCGACGGCGAATTCAACCTCTTCGCCTACGACACGAAGGACAAGTCGTTGAAGCGCGTGACGAAGCATTCGGACTTTGGCGTGATGACCGCCTCGGCCGGCGGCGACCGCATCGTCTACGAGCAGGCCGGGTATCTTCATCTCTTCGACCCGATCTCCGGCGCGTCGAAGAAGCTGACGATCGGCGTCGCGGCCGACCTTCCGGAGACGCGCCCGCGCTTCGCCCGCGAGACGAAGGACCGCAAGTACATCCGCGAGTTCTCGATCTCGCCGTCCGGCGTTCGGGTGGCGATGGACTTCCGCGGCGAGATCGTCACCGTGCCGGCCGACAAAGGCGACGTGCGCAACCTGACCAACACGCCGGGCGCGCACGAGCGTTCGCCGATCTGGTCGCCGGACGGGAAGACGATCGCGTACTTCTCCGACGCGTCGGGCGAGTACGAGCTGTACCTCCGCGATCAGGAGGGCAAGGGCGAGCCGAAGCGCTGGAAGCTCGCCGGCGCCGGCTTCTACGAGTCGCCGGTCTGGTCGCCCGACAGCAAGAAGATCGCTTACGTGGACAACGCGCGCGCCCTCTACTGGATCGACGTCGCGACGGGTGCGGCGAAGAAGATCGGCGCCGACCATTTCTACGGACCGGTGAAGACCCTCCGCCCGACGTGGTCTCCGGACTCGCGCTGGGTCGCGTACGCGGTGAACAACGAAGCGCTGATGCAGCGCGTGTTTGTCTACTCGATCGAGCAGGACAAGTCGTTCCCGATCACCGACGGTCTCTCCGAGGCGAGCGAGCCGGTGTTCGATCGCAGCGGCAAGTACTTGTACTTCTTCGCCTCGACGACGGCCGGGCCGGTCGTGAACTGGTTCTCGCTCGAGAACGACGAGATGACGATCACGCGCGCGATCTACATGGCCGTCCTGCGCAAGGACCTGCCGTCGCCGCTCGTGAAGGAGAGCGACGAGGAAAAGGGCGCGGCGAAGAGCGACGAAAAGAAGGACGAGGATAAGAAGGAGGAGTCGAAGGACAAATCGAAGGACAAGACCGACGTCAAGGCGAACGAGAAGCCCAAGGCGGCGCCGCCGGTCGAGCCGGTGAAGATCGATTTTGACGGCATCGAGTACCGGATCCTCGATCTGCCCGTGCCGGCCGCCCAGCTGTCGGCGCTCTCGACCGGCGAGACGGGCCAGGTCTTCTTCCTGCGCACGGCCGACGAAAAGACGGCGCTTCAGCGCTTCGACCTGAAGGAGCGCAAGACCGACACGCTGCTCGGCGACGTGGACGAGTACCAGATCTCGGCCGACGCGAAGAAGCTCCTCTACCACGCGAAGGACACATGGGCGATCGTCGCGGCGTCGTCGAAGAAGATCGAGGGGTCCGAAGGCGCCCTCAAGACCGCCGCGATCGAGGTCCGCGTCGAGCCGCGCGCCGAGTGGGCCGAGATGTACGAGGACGCCTGGCGGATCAACCGCGACTACTTCTACGACCCGAACATGCACGGCCTCGACTGGAAGGCGATGCGCGAGAAGTACGCGCAGTTCCTGCCGCACCTGGCGACGCGCGAGGACCTGAACCGCGTGATCCGGTGGCTGCTCTCCGAGCTCTCGGTCGGCCACAGCTACATCACCGACCGCGGCGATCCGCCGGAGGAGGTCCGGAAGGTCCCGGGCGGGCTGCTCGGCGCCGACTACACCGTCGAAAACGGCCGGTACAAGTTCGCGAAGGTCTACGGCGGCCTGAACTGGAACCCGCAGCTGCGGTCGCCGCTGACCGAGCCCGGCGTGAACGTGAAAGCCGGCGAATATCTGCTCGCCGTAGGCGGACGCGACGTGAAGCCGCCGGCGAACCTCTACAGCTTCTTCGAGAACACCGCCGGCAAGCTCCTCGAGATCACGGTCGGTCCGACGCCGGACGGCAAGGGTTCGCGCACGGTCTCGGTCGTGCCGATCGAGAACGAGTTGCAGCTGCGCAGCCGCGACTGGGTCGAGTCCAACATCCGCAAGGTCGACGCCGCGACCGGCGGCCGCGTGGCCTACGTCTGGGTGCCGAACACCGCGACGGCGGGCTACACCTATTTCAAGCGCTACTTCTATCCGCAGGCCTACAAGGACGCCGTGATCCTCGACGAGCGCTACAACGGCGGCGGCTCGGTCGCGGATTACTACATCGACGTCCTTCAGAAGAAGCTCATCGCCAACTGGACGTTCCGCTACGGCTCCGACATGAAGACGCCGTCGGCAATGATCGAGGGCCCGAAGGTCATGCTCGCGGACGAGAACGCGGGCTCCGGCGGCGATCTCCTGCCCTGGATGTTCCGCAAGTTCAAGGTCGGGCCCATCGTCGGCAAGCGGACCTGGGGCGGCCTCATCGGCATCCTCGGCTTTCCGGAGCTCATGGACGGCGGCGGGATCACCGCTCCGAACATCGCTTTCTGGGACCCGGAGAAGGGCTGGAGCGTCGAGAACGAAGGCGTGCCGCCCGACGTCGACGTCGAGCAGACGCCGGCCGAGGTGATCGACGGCCATGACCCGCAGCTCGAGCGCGCGATCGCGATCCTGCAGGAGGAGTTGAAGAAGATGCCGCCGAAGGCGCAGCGCCATCCGCCGTTCCCGGTGAAGGCGGTGCCGCCGGCGCCGTAAGCGGGAGCTCGCCATGTTTCGGCTCTTTCATCCCGTCGGGTGCATCGGCGGCCTGATTCTCCTCGGGATCGCGGGGACGGTTTTCTGGATCTGGGCGCTCATCGATTGCGCCACGAAGGAGCCCAATGAGGAGAGTTCCAAGGTCGTCTGGATCGTCGTGATCCTTCTGACGCACCTGATCGGCGCGCTGCTCTACGCCATCATCCGGAGGCCCGACCGAATACGCCAATACGGGAGATAGTCGGGCCGGATCGCGCTGGAATGCTCCGGGCCGAAACCCCCGCCCCCGCCAGAAAAAGTCAGCGGCGATCCTCTCGGTCCGACCTTTTTTTGCACCGCGCCGCGGGCCCCGCGACGGAATGCAAAGAATCTCAAGGAGATCGCCGCGCGAAAATTTGGCGCTCGGCTTGCGTCACTTTTCGGGCGGAGACGAAGGAGACAACCCCGGAAGGTCATGCTCTCGCCCAGGGCGCGGTCGCTGCGGTGGACGGTTTTCCTCGCGCCAATCCTGTTCCTGAGATGCGCCTCGGCCCGGACGCCGGCGTTCGAGAGCGCCCCAGTACGGCCGGTCGAGCAGAGACAGCCGCTTCCGGCCGGCGAGGCGGAGGCGCGGCCGATCGAGTTCCGCAAGCTTCTTCTGAAGCTGCCCCATGACCACGTGATCGGCGCCATCGAGGCGGGGCGGGCCTGCACCGGAATCGGGCCGCTGTCCTGGAAGCCGGGCCGCGAGGCGGGCGCCGGCGACGAGCTCGCGCCGCTCCTCACCGACGAGCTGACCTCCGCCGGCTACACGCTCGCCGGAGTCTCGAATCCCGACGTGATCTTCGACGATCCGCGCGACCGCAAGCCCGAGTTTGCGATCGCGGGAATCATCCGCGACGTGCGGGCCAACGTCTGTTACGTACAGCCGAAACACAGCGCAGCCACGGCGCGCGCCTCGCTCGCCGTCGAGTGGCAGATCTACTCGTACCGGACCCGGTCGGTGGAGCTGAAGGCCACGACCGAGGGAGGCAGCCTCGTCGACACGGCCCAGGAGGGCGCGGGCTCGGAGGCGATCTCCCGCGCGTTCGTATCCGCGGCGCGCAATCTCCTCGCCGACGCGCGCTTCCGCGACCTGATCGCGGGCATCGACCTGGGCGCGAAGATCGCCCAGCCCCCGATCCCGGTCGCCTGGGAGCGTCTGCCGGCCCGGCGCGAGCCGGACTTCGAGTCGATCGTGTCGGACTCGCGGATGAGCGTCGTGACGGTCTACGCCGGCGACGCCATGGGCTCGGGCTTCGTGATCTCCCGCGACGGATACCTCCTGACCGACCAGCATGTCGTGGGATCCGTGCGTTTCGTCCGGGTGAAGTTCGTCACCGGACGCGAGGTGGACGGCGAGGTCGTGCGCGTGGACCGGCGCCGCGACGTCGCGTTGATCAAGCTCGAGAACGACGTCTACCCGTACCTGCCGCTCGGCGAGTCGAGCCGGGTGCGGCCGGGCGCGGACGTCTTCGCCATCGGAACGCCGCTCTCGGAGAACTTCGCCCAGACGGTCACCAAGGGCATCGTCAGCGGGTACGGCGAAGAGGACGGCCTGCGCATCCTGCGGAGCGACGTCTCCGTGCACCGCGGCAACAGCGGCGGTCCACTGCTCGACGGTTCCGGCGTCGTCGTGGGTCTCTCGGTCAGCGGCTACATGCTGATGCCGGAAGGCGTCGGCGTCGGATTGAACGCGTTCATCCCGATCGAAGAGGCGCTCGACGCGCTCGCGATCGAACAGCGCGAAAAGTAGCGCGCGGACGAACCCACGTTTTCGCGGGACGGACGCCCGGCGCCGCCCGTTTGTCACGACATTGCGTGCGCTCGCACGCAACTCCCTCGAACCCCGTGCGTAAGAAAGTCACGAGCGATCTTCGAGAGGAGAGATGCGGATGCCCGAGACGAGTTCCTTTTCTTTGTTGGGCTTTCTCCGGCGAGGCGCCGCGGCGGCGATCCTCGTGGCGGTGGCGATCGGACGGAGCCCCGGTGCGGTTCCGCTCGACGCGCCGCCGGAAGTCCCCGCTCCGGCCCCAGGAATCGGCGAGGCGCAGGCGAAGCTTCAGGCGGGCGATGCCGCCGGCGCCGCGAAGATCCTCGAGAGCGTCGTCGCGCGCGAGCCGAAGAACGCGCGCGCGTGGCGGCTTCTCGGCTACGCGCAACTCAAGAGCAAGCAGCTCGACCGCGCGCGGGCGAGCTACGAGAAGCTCCTGGAGCTGGCGCCGGACACGCCCCAGGCCTTGTACAACCTCGGAGCAATTGCCGCGCTTGCGGGCAACAAGGACGCCGCGTTCACCTGGCTCGGCAAGGCGAAGGGCAAGCTCGATCTCTCCGGCATCGCGAGCGACGACGACCTCGCGAGCCTGCGCGGCGACCCGCGGCTCGAAGCGCTCCTCCCGAAGCCGGAGGACTTCGCCAATCCGTTCGTCGAGCCCGTGAAGATCATCCGCGAGTGGGACGGCGAGGCCGCCAACGACCAGTTCGGCTGGATCGCGCGCAACGCCGGGGACGTGGACGGCGACGGCGTTCCGGACGTCGTGACTTCCGCGCCGGGGCGCGAGGCCGGCGGCGCCAAGGCGGGCGCCGTGTATCTCTATTCGACGAAGACCGGAAAGCTCCTCTGGAAGGTCGACGGGGCGGCCGGCGATGAGCTCGGCACGGGCGTCGAGGCGGCGGGCGATACGAACAAGGACGGCGTGCCGGACGTCGTGGCCGGCGCGCCGGGCGGCGGCAAGGCTTACATCTATTCGGGCAAGGACGGGCGCGTCCTGCAGATGCTCACCGCCGAGAACAAGGACGACAGCTTCGGACGGCACGTCTCCGGCGCGGGCGACGTGGACCACGACGGATACGCCGACGTGATCGTCGGCGCGCCGGGCAACGACGCGGGCGGCAAGGGCGCGGGGCGCGCGTACGTCTTCTCCGGCAAGGACGGACACAGGATCCTGACGCTCACGGGCGAGCGCGCCGGCGACGCCTTCGGGAGCACCGTCGGTGCGTCGACCGACGGCAAGCATCTGCTGCTGCTCGTCGGCGCCCCCCAGGCCGGCCCGCGTCACACGGGGCGCACGTACGTCTACGACTCGCTCTCGGGCAAGCCGAAGTTCGTCATCGAGTCCGACGAGACGGGCAACGCGCTCGGGCTCATGTTCGTGTCGGTCCTCGGAGACGTGGACGGCGACGGCTTTCCCGACGTCTACGCCTCCGACTGGTCGAACGCGGCGAAGGGCCCGTCGACCGGCCGCGTGTACGTCCACTCGGGCAAGACGGGCAAGCGACTCCTCACGCTCACGGGCGAGACGGCCGGGGAAGGATTCGGCACGTGTCCGGCGCCGGCCGGTGACGTGGACGGCGACGGGCACGCGGACCTGATCGTCAGTTCGTGGCAGTACGCCGGCGCCGCGGTGTCCGGCGGCCGGGCGTATCTCTACTCCGGCAAGGACGGCCGGCTCCTCGCGACGTACACCTGCCGCATCCCGGGCGACACCTTCGGCTTCGACGCCGTCGGGATGGGCGACGTGGACGGCGACGGCACGGTCGACTTCCTCGTCACGTCGGCCTGGAGCGGCATCCACGGTTTCCATTCGGGACGGATGTTCGTCATCTCGAGCGGGGTGGCACGAAAGGCGACGCCCTGAAGCCGGGCGGCGGCCACTTTTTTCCGCCCACTCGCGTCATCGAAGCTTCTTCCCGGCCCGCGCGCGGGACAGAATGCGCGCGCAAGAGGGAGGCAGCGCGATGAGACGAAAAGCTCTGGCGGCGATCTTCGGCGCGGCGGCAAGTGCCGCCGGGCTCGCCGCGCCCGCGGTGGAGTTCCCGGCGGAGCGGATGTATCGCGTCGTCGAGGCCGGCCCGGGCATCGTGTCGTTCATCGCCGCCGAGACCTCCGGGCCGATTCCCTCGGGAAACGTGACGGCGGTGATCGGAGACGACGGCGTGCTCGTCGTGGATTCGGGGCGGTTTCCGACGCTCGCGAAGCGGATGATCGCCGAGATCAGAAAGCGCACCGACCGTCCGGTCCGGTATCTCGTGCACACGCACTGGCACCTCGACCACATCGCCGGCGACGGAGAGTTCCAGAAGGCCTTTCCCGATGCCGTTTTCGTCGCGACGGATTTCACGCGGCGCAAGATGCTCGAGAAGCAAGTGGCGTATCTGCGCGACGTCGAAAAGAACAACGCGGGATACGTCGCCCAGCTCGACGCGTTCCTCGCCGGCGGGAAGAAGGGCAACGGCCAGCCGCTCGGCGAAGAGGACCGGAAGTACCTGACCGGTGAAGTGGCCGACATCAAGCTCGAGGCCGCGGAGCTTTCGGGCGCGTCGCTCGTCGAGCCGGGCCTGACATTCGACCGGACGCTCACGGTGCACCTCGGGAAGCGCGAGGTCCGGGTCCAGTTCCTCGGCGCCGGCAACACGGCGGGCGACACGATCGCCTACGTCCCCGACGCCAGGGTCGCGATCGTCGGCGACCTGCTCGTGGCGCCGACCCCGTACGGCTACGGCTGCCACCCGGCGTCGTGGGTCGAGACGCTCGGCAAGCTCCAGGCGATCGACGCCGCCGCGATCGTGCCGGGCCACGGTCCCGTCCTGCGCGACTGGCGGTACGCGGCGAAGGTCCAGGCGGTTCTCGAGGAGATCCGCCGGCAGGTCGGCGACGCGGTCCGGTCCGGGGCGTCGCTCGACGACACGCGCAAGCGCATCGACGTCGCGCGCTACGAGACCGATTTCGCCGGCGATGATTTTGCGCGGCGCAAGGCGTTCCGCGATTTCTTCGTCTCCTCCGCCGTCGAGCGCGCGTATCAGGAAGCGATCGGAGAGGTGACAGAGGAGTAGGGGGCGGGGCTCGCCCCCCGCCCACTCTCACCGGGCGGCCGCGAGGGCCGCCCCCTACGAAGAGCGGGTGGTAGGGGCGGGGCTTGCCCCCGCCCTCTGACTCCGGGCGGCCGCAACGGCTTGTCCCCGCCCGTTTCGGGGTTATTTTTTCAACAGGCTCGCCAGCTTCGTCTCCGCCTCTTTGTGCAGGCTCGGCGGCGCGCCGAAATACGACGCCGCCGCGCGGCCCTGCCGGTCGAAGACGAGCAGCGTCGGCACGGCGCTGACGTCGCCGTAAGCACGAACGATCTCCGGAGTCCCGATCGCCCACATGAGCGGCAGGTTGAGCTCGCCGACGAGCTTCCGGACCTGGGCCTCGTCGGACTGGACGGCGAGCGCCACGATCGCGAGCTTGTCGCCGTACTTCCTCCGGAGCTCGCCCAACCAGCCGAGCGTGCCGCGGCACGGCGGGCACCACGTCGCCCACATCTCGACGAGGACGACCTTGCCCGCGAGGTCCTCGCGCGCGATTCGCTTGCCGTAGAGATCGGTGATCGGCACGGCGGGCAGCGCCGCAGTCCCCTCCGCCTTCGACGGCGATGCCTGCGCGCGGGCGGCGTCCTTGTTCCCCGCGAGGAGCAGATCGATCATGCGCGTCAGGTCCGCGCGGAAGCGCTGCTGCGAGTCGGCGTTCTTGACCCAGGGCGCATACCGGCCGCCCGCGCCGTCCTCGCCCTTGCCGAAGAAACCGAAATCGTTGGGGGTTGCGAGGAGGATGTCGTCCACGAAGATCGCGGGATAGCGCGTGACGCCGTAACGCTCGGCGAGCGACGAGTCGCCGTAGTTTTCGGACACGAACCGGGCCTTGCCGTCGAACCCCGAGACGACGCTGCGTGCCAGCAAACTTGCCGGATCGGAGACGTTTCAGGTGTACGGCCAGCGGACGAGCGTGACCGTCACCGCGGCGGGGGCCGGCGGCGGCTGGGGGGCGGCGGGAGTCAGCGCCGCGAAGTACCGCGGCAGGATGTCGCCCGCGATCGCGGCGGCGCTGTCGGGGACCTTGTCGCCGGCGGCGGCGAGATCCGACTGCGCGGTCTCGAGCCAGAGCCGCCCGATCGAGTGATCGACGCCGCCCGAGGAGAGGCGCGTGGCGAGCTCCTGGAGGCGCGCCCGGACGGCGGCGTCGTCGAGCCGCGCGGGCCCCGGAACGAGCGGCGCCGTGCGCATCGCCGCCTGGAGATAGCGGTGAAGCGCGCCGTAACGGAGTCCGGCCGCGTCGAGCTGGCGCGCTTCGTTCAGGGTCGAGCTCGCGCCGATGAACTCCAAATGCCGGTCGATCGACGCCGGCGGCCGATAGGCGTCGAGGAGACTCTTTTCGAGCCGGTCGAGCTCGCGCCCGAGCGCGCGCAGCGGCGGCGCGGGCGGTCCGTCGGGAGCCGAGAGCGATCGGCAGAGGTCCGCGAAGTCGCGCTGCGCCTTCGCCGTCCCGATGTAGAAGATGCCGGTGCTCGCCATCGTGTTGCGCCCGTACTCGAGAGCCGAGTCGTAGTAGCCCTTGACCTGCGGGAGCGCCGCCTCCGCCATCGCGCGCGCGGCCGCGGGACGCACTCCGTCCATCGCGCCCGGCGGAATCGGGCCGAGGTCGGTTTTCAGGACGCCCGCCATGCGCGTCCAGTCGGCCTCGAACGCCGCCTCGTCGTTGCGCTTGTCGGCGGGGAAGTCGTCGACGTATTTCTGCGCCGAGAGGTACATGCGCGCCGAGCCGAGGCGCTGGAGCGCGATCAGTCGCCGGCCGTTCTTCAGCGCGTCCCGAGCGCCGTTCAACATCGGCTCCGTCGCCTGCTTGACCTGCGTCCAGTTTTCGTCGTCCGTCGCCGTCTTGCTCGCGAGGAAGGCGCTCCAGCGATCGATTTCCGCCGCGAGCGGGTCGCCCGAATCCGCCGTGGCGGCCGCGCCGAGGCCGGCGATCGCCACCGTGAGAAGGGCCGCTCCGCCGAAGAGCCATGCCGTTGACGTCTTGCGCACGCGCCGAGTACAACACAGTTGTTCTCGAGAGCCGCCGGCACCGGAACCCGCCGCCTTCGTCCCGGGATTCGCCGCGATCGTCACCGAGGCCTCCGGCGCGCCGAGCGTAGAATTCGCCTCAACGAAGGGAGGATTCTTTGAAGAAATATCTCATCACGACGATCGCCCTGGCGTTCCTCGGCACTCTGGCGTTCGGCGAAGAGAAGGCCGCCGCGAAGAAGAAGGCGGCCGCGCCCGCCCCGCACGTCATCGCGCAAGCCTCGGACATGAAGTGGGGCGATGCGCCGCCCGTGTTTCCCGCCGGCGCGAAGATGGCCGTGTTGAAGGGCGATCCTTCGAAGTCCGGCATGTACATCGTGCGACTCAAGGTACCGGACGGCTACAAGGTGGCGCCTCACTGGCACCCGATGACCGAAAACGTGACGGTCATCTCGGGCACGTTCAACCTCGGCATGGGCGACGAGGCCGATCCGGCGAAGTCGACCGCCATGCCGGCCGGCGCGTTCGCCTCGATGCCCGCGAAGATGCATCACTACGCCTGGTCCAAGGGAGAGACGGAGGTGCAGGTTTCCGGCATGGGACCGTTCCAGCTCATCTACGTCAACCCGGCCGACGACCCGAGCAAGAAATAGCCCGCTTCATCGGATCGCGCTTCCCGACGGATTGGCCGCCGCGCCCGCAGCGGCGGCCGGTCCGGATCCCTTCTCCCTGAATCGAATCCGGCGGTTCTTCTGGTCGATGGTGATCGCGAAGCGTCCCAGGACCTCGCCCCCGATGTTCGCGTTCGGCAGCTTGTTGAATCGCAGCGCCGGGTTATCCAGCCGGTGGCTCCCGATCATGACGGCGCCCTTGAGCGTCGCGCCATACACCGGAAACTCTGCCGTGACCGTGCGCGCCTTGCCGATCTGAACCGGCTTCCCGTCGAGCGGCAGTTTCTCCATGAACTCCTCGGGCAGGCTGACCGCGGCGGGCGAGCCGGAGTCGACGTCCGCCTCGATCGCGACGGCGCCGACGGTGATCGGCACGCGGATCGTGTGGTCCTGCCGGAAGGAGAGGATGTCCCTGCCGTCGGGGTCCGGCAACTCGCCCCGCGCGATCCGGACCTCGCCTCCCGCGTAGTCGATCGTGAGCAGCAGCTCGGAGAAGAGCGGCATGCCGAGCACGCCGCGCGCACCGAGGTGCTCGCGGAATCCGGAGTTCTCGACGGCGGTCGCGGTCGTGCCCGAGAGCGTCAGGCCGCCGATCGCGAGGCGGTCGATCTTCACCTGTTTCGCGGCGAGCCCGTGAGGATGGATCGGGTCGCCGATGTGAACCTCTCCGACCGTCGGCAACCCGAGCTCCCGGACGAGATCGCTTTCGAGCACCGTGCCGCCGGCTCCGGTATCGAGGACGAACGGCAACGGCCCTTTGCCGTTCAGCATCACATCGACGACCGGCCGCCCCTTCTCGAGGTGCATCGGCACCGAAATCTCCGGCCCGGCCAGCTCAATGCGCTTCGGTTTCTGGTCCTCTCCGTGCATCCCCGGTTCCTGAGCGGCGGAGATCGCGGCGGAGAGAGCGGCGGCGAAAACGGCGAGCAGGGATTTCCTCATGGCGCGGGATCCTCCTGGAGGCGGGAGACGCCGTGCGCGGAGGGAAGTTACGCGGCGCTGCAACAGCCGTTCGGAGCGGACGCGTCCCGACGGAATCGCAGACGCCGCACGAAAAAGGCGCCGCTGACCGCGGCGACCGCGAGGCTCGGCCAGAGGAACGGGCCGAAGTGCTCGAGGAACGCCGCGAGCAGCGTACCCAGAATGCCGAAGTCCATCGCGAGACAGAGCGGGCACTTGGGCAGCAGCGCGACGCCGATCGCCTGCGCGATTCCCGCCATCGCGAGCCAGGAGTGGCGTCTTCCCGGCGCCGCCGTGCGCATCGACGCCGACTCTAGCACCGGCCGCGGGTCGTAGAATCCCATCGCACGTGACTCTCGCAGCCGGCTCTCGTCTCGGTCCTTACGAGATTCTCGCGCCCATCGGCGCGGGCGGAATGGGCGAGGTGTATCGGGCGAAGGACCCGCGGCTGGGACGCGAGGTGGCGATCAAGGTGCTGCCGGCGTCGTTCTCGGCCGACGCGGACCGCCTGCGGCGCTTCGAGCAGGAGGCGAAGGCCGCGGGAGTCCTGAACCACCCGAACATCACGGCGGTCCACGACGTCGGCCAGCACGAGGGCGCGCCGTACGTCGTGCAGGAGCTGCTCGAGGGAGAGACGCTGCGCGCGGTCCTCGCGGGCGGACGCCTCTCGGGGCGGCGGGCGATCGAGTACGCGGTCCAGATCGTCCACGGCCTGGCGGCGGCGCACGAGAAGGGGATCGTGCACCGGGATCTGAAGCCCGAGAACCTGTTCGTGACGCGGGACGGGCGCGTGAAGATCCTGGACTTCGGCCTCGCGAAACTGACGTTGCGCGAGGCGGAAGGGCAGACGACGAGTCTGCCGACGGCGACGGCCGGGACGGAGCCGGGTGTCGTGATGGGGACGCTCGGCTACATGTCGCCGGAGCAGGTGCGGGGCAAGCCGACGGACGGGCGCAGCGACATCTTCTCGTTCGGATCGATTCTGTACGAGATGGTGTCGGGACGGCGGGCGTTCTCCGGGGACACGGCGGCGGACACGATGTCGGCGATCCTGCGGGAAGACCCGCCGGACCTATCCGTCACGAACCAGAACGTGCCGCCGGGGCTCGAGCGGATCGTGCGGCATTGCATGGAGAAGGACCCGGAGCGGCGATTCCAGTCCACGCGCGACCTCGCGTTCGATCTCGAGTCGCTCTCGACGGCCTCCGGGGCGGCGCCGGCCACCTCGGCGAAGGCGCGTGCGCCGAAACGGCTATTGGCGGTGCTCGCAGCCGCGGCGGCAGGACTGCTTCTTCTGGCCGGCGCCTATTGGCTCGGCCGGCAGCGCACCGCGCGGCCGGCGGCGACGTCGGCGGACGAAGGCGTCACGCGCCGGCGCCTCACGTTCCGCCGCGGCAACGTCCTCTTCGCCCGCTTCACCGCGGACGCGCAGAACGTCGTGTACGGCGCCTCCTGGGGCGGACGGCCGACGGAGGTCTACATCTCCCGCGTCGGCAGTCCCGAGACGCGGCCGCTCGGAATTCCGGGCGCGAGCCTCCTGGCCGTGTCGTCCACCGGCGAGCTCGCGATCCTCCTCAAGAAGGAAAACCTCTATGGAGCGGCGGGCACCGGAACGCTCGCCCGAGTGCCGATCGAGGGCGGCGCGCCGCGGCAGGTCGCGGAAGACGTCATGGCGGCGGACTGGGCGCCCGACGGAAAGAGCCTGGCCGTCCTTCGACTTGCCGGCGGCAAGGCGGTCGTCGAGTATCCGCTCGGAAAGCGAATCGCGGAAATTGCCGCCGCGAGCGCGTCGTTTCGCGTGTCCCCGAACGGCAGGCAGGTCGCCTTGATCGAGACGGACGGCGCGAAGAGCTGGATCGACGTCATCGACGTCGACGGTCGTTCCCGGAAGATCGCCGAAGATTTTGCATTCGTCGACGACATCGCCTGGTCGCCCTCGGGCCGCGAGATCTGGTTCGACGGAATGAACAAGGATTTCAACCTCGGCATCTATGCCGGGGCGCTCGACGGAACGACCCGCACCATCGCAAAGTCGCTCGATCTCGAGATCGTTCACGATGTTGCGAAGGACGGGACGGTTCTGATCGAGCGGGAAATCGACGGCACGGAAGTCTTCGGCGCCTCCCAGGGGGGACCGGAGCGCAATCTGACATGGCTCGACAGTTCGCAGGTCGGGAGTCTGTCGGCGGATGGGAAGGCGCTTCTCTTCAGCGAAATTCGCGAGGGCGGCGGCGACAACGGGAGCGCATACCTGCGGCCGACGGACGGCGGGCCGGCGGTGCGCCTCGGGGATGGCCGCGGGCAGGATCTGTCTCCGGACGGGAAGTGGGCCTTGACGGTCGTGCCGTCGAAGGAGGGGGCTCGCGTCGTTCTCGTTCCCACCGGAGCCGGCGAGCCCCGGACCGTACCGATTCCCGGCGTCTCGGTCTTCGGGGGGAAGTTCGTTTCTCCGGACGGAAAGCGTCTGGGGATCGGCGGCACCGAGCCCGGCCACGGCTTCCGGCTGTACCTCGTGGACCTGGCCGGCGGCAAGCCGCGGGCGGTGACGCCGGAAGTCATCGACGGAGCTGCCATCTCGCCGGACGGCCGGTTCGTGGCCGCCACCGCGGCGGATCACCGCGCCATGATCTACCCCGTCGACGGAAGCGAGGCGCGAGCCGTTCCAGGCCTCGGCCCGGACGACGTGCCGATCCAGTGGAGCGCCGACGGGGATTCGATCTTTGCGATCCACTACGGCCTCGCACCGCTCCCGGTCTACCGTGTGAACCTGAAGACCGGGAAGAAAGAGCCCTGGCGAGAGTTGATGCCGGCCGACCGGACGGGTTTCGTTCGCGTGAACAATGTGACCATGACCCGCGACGGCCTCTCCTATGCGTACTCGATCGACGTCGTCACGGCCTCGGACCTGTTTCTCGTGAAGGGCTGGAAGTAGAGCGCGTGGCGCGATGACCCCGGCCACAGGCTCTCGTCTCGGACCCCATGACCGTCGCTCGCGCCCTGCGCGGAATCCACGCCTCTTCAGGCGCACTTGCCGTCGGCTCGGGCAAGGCGCTCGAGCGTCGGCCTGATTCCACGCTGGGCGCTCTCTCCCGCGGCGCGCGCCTCCTCCCTCGATTACCTCGGGAGACTTCGCGCGCCGCGAACGGAGGGGGAGGGATGTAACGATCGCGGCGGGGTTGGCCCGGGCGGCTCCTGGGGGCTGAAGTCGCGAAGATTCTTCGTAGAGAGCGTCAGATCGCCGGGCAGGGCGCGAACTGAGACCCGTCGATCGACGCGACGTACTCCTCGTCCGGCGGGAACGTCTCCCGGAACGAGAAAGCGAACGGCGTCGGTCCGTGCGTCTGCAGGTGGTTGAGCCGCTTCTTCGCCTCGTCCACCGCCGGCCGATGTCCCGCCGGCACCCACCAGAGCGCCATCGCCGGAGCGCCGAACTTCTCGAACCAGTCGGCGCGCCGCTGCAGCACCTCGCGATGCGCGCTCTTGTACGTGTAGTCCTTGAGTTGCTCGATCGATTCCCAGACGGAGAGATTGAACAGGATGCGGTCGTCGCCGTAGGGCCGCAGGTATGTCGCATTGCCGGCTTCGTTCTGGAGCCGCCAAACGAAGCCGGGGCTGCCGTCGGCGAGCGCGTTGATCTCGCCGAGCCGCGCGACAAACTCCCGCATGCTCGGATCGTCGAGCGGCGCGCGCATCCGGGCCACGTTGACCTCGGCGAGATGCAGCGTCTTCATGCGCCCGAGCCTACCGTCGGGGCATACAATTTGCTGCCCGATGACCTCGGTGCTGCTCGACGTCAACGGAACGCCCCGCCGCCTCGACGCCCCGGCCGACGAGCCGCTGCTCTCCGCGCTGCGCGACCGCCTCGATCTGACGGGCACGAAGTACGGCTGCGGCGAGGGCCAGTGCGGCGCCTGCACGGTACTGATGGACGGCGCCGCCGTGCGCTCGTGCCAGACGACGGTCGTCGAGGCGGTCGGCAAGAAGATCGTCACGATCGAGGGCCTCGAGCAGAACGGCCGGCTCCATCCGGTTCAGTCCGCATTCCTCGAGGTCGAGGCGTTCCAGTGCGGCTACTGCACGCCCGGGATGATCGTCTCGGCGGCCGCCCTCCTGCGATCGAACCCGAGTCCGACGACCGACGACATCGTGGGCGCGATGTCGGGCAACGTCTGCCGCTGCGGCACGTATTCTCGAATCCTCGACGCCGTGCGCCGGGCCGCGAAAGCAGGCTCCGCCCGATGAGCGACTGGCCACCCGAGGAGCTCGCCCGCGAGCTCTCGCAGCACGAGGCGCCGGTCCTCCACTGGTTCGACGCAAACCGGCGCGACTTCCTCAAGGTCGTGGGGGGCGGCCTTGTCGTCTGGCTCGCCGCGCCGGACCCGTCGCGCGCGCAGGAGTCCGGACGATTCCGCGGCGGCCACGAGCTCCCGAAGGAGCTCGCGGCGTGGATCCACATCGACCGCGACGGCGCCGTCACGGTCTTCACGGGAAAGGTCGAGGTCGGCCAGAACATCCGGACCTCCCTCGCGCAACAGGTCGCCGAGGAGCTCCGCGTGCCCGTCGCCTCGATTCGGATGGTCATGGGCGACACGGACCGCACGCCCTGGGACGCGGGCACGTTCGGCAGCCGCACGACGCCCACGATGGGTCCGCAGCTCCGCGCCGCCGCGGCCACGGCGCGCGAGGCGCTCCTGGATCTCGCCGCAGCGCGCTGGGGCGTTGCTCGCGGAACGCTCGTCGCGGAGAACGGCGCGATCCGCGATGCCGAGACCAACCGAACGCTTTCGTACGGCGAGCTGACGCGCGGCCAGGATCTCGTCCGGGCGGTCCCGGCCGACGCCGCGGTCGCGCCCGCCTCGCGCTGGACGGTCGCCGGCGCCGCGGCGCCCAAGGTGGACGGCCGCGACTTCGTCACGGGAAAGCACCGCTACGCCTCCGACATGACGCGGCCCGAGCTGCTGCACGGCAAGGTTTTGAGACCGCCGTCCTTCGAGGCGTCGCTCCTTTCGCTCGATCCGGGCAAGGCCGAGGCGATTCCCGGCGTCCGGGTCGTGCGCGACGCGGACTTCGTCGGTGTCGTCGCGCCGGATCCCGGGACGGCGGCGCGCGCCGTCGCCGCGCTCGACGCGAAGTGGAAGGAAACGCCGGGGCAGCCTTCGAACGCGAGCCTCTTCGAATACCTCAAGAGGAACGAGGACCTCTCCGAGCGCAGCGAGCCGCATGTCACGGGCTCCCCCGAATCGGCCCTCGCTTTGGCCGACGCGAAGGTCTCGCAGACCTACACCGTCCAGTACATCGCCCACGCGCCGCTCGAGCCGCGCGCCGCCGTCGCCGAGTGGAGCGCTTCGGATGGGAAGCTCACGGTGTGGACCGGGACACAGCGGCCCTTCGCCGTGAAGGAGGAGGTCGCCGCGGCGCTGCGCCTGCCGGCGGAGAAGGTGCGCGTGCTCGTGCCCGACACGGGATCGGCCTACGGCGGCAAGCACACGGGCGACGCGGCGGTCGAGGCCGCGCGCCTCGCGAAGGCCGCGGGCCGGCCGGTCAAGGTCGTGTGGACTCGCGAAGAAGAGTTCACGTGGGCATATCTGCGGCCGGCCGGCGTCCTCGAGGTCAGGGCCGGCGCGCGGCGCGACGGGGCGCTCCTCGCCTGGGAGTTCCACAACTGGAATTCCGGCCCGGCGGGCATCGGCACGCCGTACGACGTCGCGGCGCAGACGGTCCAGTACCACCCGGTAAAGTCGCCGCTGCGTCAGGGGTCCTACCGCGCGCTCGCCTCCACGGCGAATCACTTCGCGCGCGAGAGCGCAATGGACGAGCTCGCGCACGCGATCGGAATGGATCCGCTCGCATTCCGGCTGAAGAACCTCAGCGCCGCGCGCGTCCGGGCCGTCTTCGAGGCCGCGGCGGAGAAATTCGGCTGGGGCAAGGCTCGCCCCGAGCCGGGGCGCGGCTTCGGGATCGCCGGCGGGACCGAGAAGGCCGGCTACATCGCGACGTGCGCCGACGTCGAGATCGAGAGACCGTCGCGCCGCGTGCGCGTCCGGCGACTCGTCGCCGCGTTCGAGTGCGGCGCCGTGGTGAACCCCGACGGCGTGCGCAACCAGGTCGAGGGTGCGCTCGTGCAGGGGATCGGCGGTGCGCTCTTCGAGGCGATCCGGTTCGAGAACGGGCGCATCGTGAACCCGCACTTCGCGCAGTACCGCGTCCCGCGTCTCTCGGACCTGCCGGAGATCGAGGTCGTGATTCTCGACCGCAAGGACCTGGCCCCGGCCGGCGCCGGAGAGTGCCCGATCGTTGCCGTCGCGCCCGCCATCGCGCAAGCCATCTTCGCCGCGTCGGGGGTGCGGCTGCGCGCCCTGCCGCTCGCGCCGGACGCGCTGCCGCCGGCGGCGTCCTAGCTAGCGGCTTCGGAGAACCGCCGCGATGTCGCGGCTCTCGACGATCGGCTTGTCGAAGCCGCGCGCCGCGACGCGGATCATCGCGCGCCCGAGCTCCTCCGTCGTCGTGACGTGGGAGGGGAAGAGCGCCTTCCAGAGCGGATAGAGCGGGCCCGCGATCGCGTAGAGCGCGCGGGTCATCGGCGTGCGCGACCGGATCCCGTCGAGCGGCTGGATGTAACCCGGGCGGAACATGTAGGCCGCGCGGAAGGGCAGGCGGCGGATGGCGTTTTCCGTCGCGCCCTTGACGCGCGCCCACATGACGCGCCCTTTCTCGGTCGCATCCGTGCCCGTCCCGGACACGAAGACGAACGTCATGCCGGGATTCCGCCTCGCGAGCACGGTCGCGGCCGCCAGCGCGTAGTCGTACGTCACGCGGCGGTAGTCCGCCTCGCTCATGCCGGCCGACGAGACACCGAGGCAGAAAAGGCACGCGTCGTAACCCGTGAGCTCCCGCTCGATCCCCGAGAAATCCGCGAAATCCGCGTGGACGATCTCGCGGACCTTCCGGTCGCGGACGCCGGTCGGCCGGCGGACGATCGAGAGCACCTCCGTGACCTCGGGATCGCGGAGGCACTCCCGCAGAACGCCCTGGCCGATCATTCCGGTCGCGCCGAAGAGGATCGCCTTCACAGCCGGTTCTTATACCTCTTGCTTTCGGCGAGGACCCCGGGGATACGATGCGCCTCGAGGAGAGGGATCATGAAGAAGCGCAAGCCACAGGCCCGGCGGAAGGCTCGCAAGTCCCGGCGGAAACCGATCATGCGTCACTCGCGCGAGGGCGCGCGGCCGAGCAGGCGGCGGCCGAAGAAGAAGAAAGCGGCGAAGACAGCAAGGAAGAAGACGGCGCGCCGGGCGAAGCCGGCCAGAGCGAAGTCCGCTGGCCGCCCGAAGAAAACGGCGAAGGCGCGGACCGCGCGGCGTCGCGGAGCGGCGGGCGCTTCCTTCGAGCCGCTGCCCGACGAGCGCGGCATGGGTTCCGAAGCGGGAGGTCAGTCCGGGGACACCGAAGGCCTCTCGCGCTACGAGGAGGCGGATTCCGAGAGCGTCGAGGAGCTCCTCGAGGAAGGGCAGGCCTTCGAGGCCGGCATCGTCGGCGGCGTCGAGGAGGCGGACGGCGAGCTCCACGAGGTCCGCACCCGCGAGGTCCCCGAGGACGACGTGCCTCAGGAATACCTGGACGAGGAGTAGTGCTCATCGACCGATGACCGAATCCCGCGACGCATCCAAACCGCCCGGCCCCGATCTCTCGCAGGGAGTCGCCGAGGATCGCCTCCGCGACGGCGAGCCCCTGCTCGGGCACGTCGGCGGCGATACCGTCGTCCTCGTGCGGTCGGGTCCGGACGTCTTCGCGGTCGGCGCCAACTGCACGCACTACGGCGGGCCGCTCGCCGAAGGGCTCGTGGTCGGCGACACGATCCGCTGTCCGTGGCACCACGCGCGCTTCAGCCTGCGCTCCGGCGCGGCGGAAGGCGCCCCGGCGCTCTCGCCGGTCGGCTGCTGGGACGTCGAGCGACAGGCGGGGAAGGTCCGCGTCGCCGGCAAGTGCGAATCGACCGTGCCCTCCGCGCCGCGGCAGCGGCCGGCGTCCGTCGTCATCGTCGGCGCGGGGGCGGCGGGCGCCGCTTGCGCCGACATGCTGCGCGCGAAGGCGTACGCGGGCTCGATCACGCTCGTGGGCGACGAGGAGCCGGGTCCCGTCGACCGCCCGAATCTCTCGAAGGACTACCTCGCGGGCAACGCACCGGATGACTGGATTCCGCTCCGCACGCGCGAGTACTACGCGTCGATCCGCGTCGAGCTGCTGGTGAGCGATCCGGCGGCGTCGATCGAGACGGCGTCGCGGAAGGTGACGCTCCGGAGCGGCCGCACGCTCGACTACGGCGCGCTCCTCCTCGCGACGGGCGCCGAGGCGCGCACGCTGCCGATCGAAGGCGCCGGCCTCCCGCACGTTTTTCGATTGCGAACCCTCGCCGACAGCCGTGCGATCATCGCGCGCGCGGCCGCCGCCAAACGCGCCGTCGTGATCGGCTCGAGCTTCATCGGTCTCGAGGCCGCCGCTTCGCTGCGGCACCGCAACATCGACGTGACGGTCGTCGGCGCCGAAAAGATTCCGCTCGAGCGCGTGCTCGGCCCGGAGATCGGCGGGTTCATCCGCCGCCTCCACGAGAGCCAGGGCGTCCGGTTCCGGCTCGAGGCGTCGCCGCAGGCGATCCGGCCCGGCGGCGTGACGCTCGCGAGCGGCGAGACCCTTCCCGCGGATCTCGTCGTGCTGGGTGTCGGCGTGACGCCCCGGACCGCGCTCGCGGAGAAGGCCGGGCTGAAGGTCGAGAACGGCATCGTCGTGGACGAGCGCCTCCGCGCCAGCGCCCCCGACGTGTACGCCGCCGGAGACGTCGCGCGCTTCCCCGAGCGCGTCTCGGGCGAGCCCGCCCGCATCGAGCACTGGGCGCTCGCGGAGCGGCAGGGCCAGGCGGTCGCCCGCTCGATGCTCGGCGTCGGCGGCCCATTCCGCGACGTGCCCTTCTTCTGGAGCCAGCACTACGACGTGCAGATCTCCTACGTCGGCCATGCCGCCGGATGGGACGCGCTCGAGATCAAAGGAGATCTCGAGCGGCGCGCCGCGGTGGCGATCTACCGGCGAAGGAGGAAGGTCCTCGCCGTCGCGACGATCGGCCGCGACCGCGTCAGTCTCGAGGTCGAGGCCGCGATGGAGCGCGGCGACGACGCGGCCGTCGAGTCGGCCTTGAGCGCGGGTTAGAGTTCGCAACTCTCCTGTTTTCAGCGACATCGCTCGTCTCGATCGCCCCGTGGTCCGCTCCGCGACAGGCCCGCCATTCTCCTGACATAGAATCCGCGGCCGTTTCGACCTTTCAAAAAAAGAGGAGGGGATTCATGAGGGCCAAAGCGATTCTGGCTTCGGTGGGGTCTTTTCTCGCGGTTGCGGCGCTGAGCCTGGCGGCGGATTCAATGATGGGGACCTGGAAGCTCGACGAGGCGAAGTCGAAGTACGCGGCGGGCGCGACCAAGAACCACACCGTCGCGTACACGATGGCGGGCGACATGATCAAGTGCACGGTGGACGGCACGGACAAGGACGGCAAGGCGGTTCACAGCGAGTGGACCGGCAAGTTCGACGGGAAGGACTATGCCGTCACGGGCGATCCGACCTCCGACATGCGGTCGGTCAAGATGGTCAACCCGCACACGTTCGATCTGACCGTCAAGAAGGGCGGCAAGGTCACCGCGTCGGGCAAGATCGTCGTCTCGCCCGACGGCAAGACCCGCACCGTGACCACGAGCGCCATGGACTCGATGGGCATGAAGATGGAGAACACCGCCGTCTACGACAAGCAGTAGCTTCGAATCGAAAGTCCGGCGCGCCGGCGATCCGATCGGGTCGCCGGCCTACCGGATCGCGGCTTCCGTTTCCCACAAGAAAGAGGAGGGATTCATGAGGACCAAAGCGATCCTGACATCGGTGGCGTCTTTTCTCGCGGTGGCGGCTCTGAGCCTGGCGGCGGATCCGAACATGGGCACCTGGAAGCTCAACGAGGCGAAGTCGAAGTTCGCGGCGGGCGCCGGCAAGAACCACACGGTCGTGTACGCCATGGCGGGCGACATGGTGAAGATCACGGTGGACGGCAAGGACAAGGACGGCAAGGCCACGCACAACGAGTGGACCGGCAAGTTCGACGGCAAGGACTACGCCGTGACCGGCGATCCGAGCTCCGACACGCGCGCCTACACGAAGGTCGATGCGAACACGCTGACCTTCAACGTCAAGAAGGGCGGCAAGGTCACCGTGAACGGCAAGGTCGCCATCTCGGCCGACGGCAAGTCCCGCACCGTGACGACGAGCGGCACCGACTCCATGGGCATGAAGATGGAGAACACCGCCGTCTACGACAAGCAGTAACCCGATTCGAAGGTCCGGGAGCCGGCGATCCCCGCGGGTCGCCGGCGCGCCGGATCGCCTCAGGCCTCCCGGCAGCCCTCCCAGACGCCTCCCGGCAGATCCGACAGCAGCCACATCCCGCTCGTCGCGAGAATCTCTCCTTCGTCGGTGATGAGTGCGCCTTCGACGTCCTCGGCGTTTTCGAGGAGCGTGAGGCCGGCGGCCGGGCCGAGCAGGAACGACGCCGTCGCGTAACAGCCGGCGCGAAACGCCGTGGCGGCGACGACCGTCACCGACGCGACGCCGCGCGCGGGCCAGCCCGTCCGCGCGTCCAGGATGTGGTGGTATCGCACGCCGTCCTTGGCGAAGCCGCGCTCGTAGTCGCCCGACGTCGCGATCCCGGCGTCGGACAGCGGCCGGACGGCGAAGCGGCAGCGATTGCGGTTGCGCGGATCGACGACGCCCACTTTCCACGGTCGGCCGTCGCCGCGGCTGCCGATCGTCCGCACGTCGCCGGAGAAGCTCACGACGGCGGAGCGAACGCCTTCCTCTCGAAGAAGCCGCGCGGCGCGGTCCACCGCATACTCCTTGCCGACGCCGCCGAGATCGATCTCCATGCCCGCGCGCCGCAGGAAGACCGTCCGCTCGCGCCGCGACACCGCGGAGGCGTCGACGAGCGGTCGAAGCGCGTCGATCTCGTCGCCGGTGGGCACCTTCCCGGCCTTGAAGTCCCACGCGCGGCGCAGCACGCCGACGGTCGGGTCGAAGCGCCCGCCGGTCAGGTCCGTGAGCTCGAGCGCACAGCGGACGAGGTCGTCCGTCTCCCCGTCCACCGCGACCGGCGTCCGTCCGGCGTTGCGATTGATCTCCGAGACGACGCTCGTGTCGCGGTAGCGCGAGAACTTCGTCTCGATGCGGCGCGCTTCGATCTCGACGGCCCGCGCGATGCGGGAGGCGGTCTGCCGCCCGCGGTCGTCGACGAACTGCACGAGCGCTCCGCCTCCCATGAGCGGGAAACGCGTCGTGTAGAGCGCGTCGCCCTCCCTCAGGGCCGCCAGCTCAGGCCCCCGATGATCGTCAGGATGCTCATGTCGGCCGCCGAGACGGGTCGGACGATGAGACCTTCTTCGGGAGGAGACAGCATTCCCGTCGGGACGACCCGGTCGCGGCCGTTCTGCGACTGGTACGTGAAGCCGAGGCTCAGGGTCAGGTGGTGGTCGATCACGCGCGCGACCGTGAGGCCCGCGAGGATGCTGCCGAGAGGCGCGAGCCGATAGTCGGCGGACATGTAGGTCTGCGGCACCGTGAACGAGCTCGCGTAGAACGACGCGGCGGTTTGCGTGTAGAAGCGTACCTGCGGCGAGATGATCCAGTCGGAGTCGACGCGCTGGTCGTAGGTCACCTCGAGCGTGTGCGCCTGGATCGACCAGCTGTCGTTGTAGTAGCGGTAGATCACCCGCAGCGCGCCGTCCCACAGGTAGTGGTGGCCGTACTTGACGACGAGCGCGCGGCGGGAGCGCGTGTCGGGGCGCTGTTCCGGCACGGTCTGCGACTTGTCGGCGCCGATCGGGACGACCTTGTACGGGTCCGTGAGATAGCCCGAGAGCTGCATGAGCGACGCCGAGACGTCGAGCAGGTCGCGCTCGCCGAGCACCTGCGTCCAGCCGAGCGAGAAGCCGTTCTCGTCCTTGTGATAATTGAGATCGAGACCGTCGGGATTGGTCTCCGGGTTCTGCACGGGCGAGACGGTGTCGCGCGAAAACGCCGCGCCGAAGTGCAGTGTGCCTAGCCCGTGCAGCATCGTCCACGAATCCGACAGGCCGATCGCGCGCGCCGTGTAGTCGTTCTCCTTCGCGTAGGAGACGTCGATCGAGGGAAGGTGCGCCCCGAACTTCCGCCCGTACGACAGCGAGGCGGACTTGCGCGCGTCCGTGTACTGCGCCTGGGGGAAGCTGCCGCTCGCGATCGTGTGGCCCGAGGCGGACGTGGTCACGTCGGAGGTCGGATAGGCGCCGGTCGGCGAGGCGCCGGAAATGGCGTCGTATCCGAGGAGGAGGCTCAGCTCGCCGGCGTTCTCCCCGAGGTCCTGCTGGAGCAGAAGGACCGGGTTGAGAACCTGGGTGCGGCCGCCCGACTCCTTGTAGAAGAGAAATTTCGAGTCGACGGACGTCTGGCCCGCCGCGTCGCGAGCCGCCAGCGCGCCGATGCCGGTCGCGAGCCAGGGGAGATCGCGCAGTTTCCGGAGGCGTCGCCGCGCGCGCCGTTTCGCCGCCCGGTCAGTTGCAGCCACATCCGCCTCCGGCCGCGCCGCCGTCGCCGGCCGCTCCCTCCTTGCTCGCGTGGATGTGCTCGCGCAGCTGGCGCGTGATCGGATCGCCGTCGAGGTTCATGAACGGATCGGCGAGATAGCCGCGCTGCCAGGCCTTCACCGCGCCCGTCGCCTCGAGCCCGGCACCGACGCGCCGGTCGCTTCCCGGAGCCAGCGTCTTTCCCGAGAGGAGCGTCTCGATCGCCGCTTCGAGCTTCGCGTGCGCCCTCGCATCGCCGCCCTCGAAGCGCGCCACGACCTTCCCGTCGCGGTCGAGGAGAAACGTCGTCGGCATCGCGACGACGTCGAACGCCTCGCCAGCGCGCCCGCTCGGATCGCGCGCGATCGCGAACGCGACGGGCACCTGGTCGAGGAACGCGTTCACCGCCTCGCCGTCTTCCTCGAGCGTCAGACCGACGACGCGCACGCCCTTCGCCGCGTAACGCGCCTGGAGATCGTCGAGGTACGGAAAGCTCGTCCGGCACGGCACGCACCAGGACGCCCAGAAGTCGAGGACGACGAGATTGCCGCGGAGCGCGTCGAGCGAGAACGCCGCGCCGTCGAGCCGCTGGAGCCGGAGAGCGGATGCGCTCGTGTCGGAGGCCGGCACGGCGCCCGCGAGCGTCGAGAGGATCAGGGCGGCCGAAAAAATGACGGGCGCCCGCGACCGCGCGAGCGCCTCGAAAGCCGACCCGATTTTCTTTTTCGTGAGTTCCTCCGCGCCGGAGATCAGCAATCCGCGCGCCATCGCGCGCCGCGCAACGGGAGCGCATCCCGAGGACGCATGCGACCTCGCGCGGAGTCACTCTGTCCCCCGCGAGTGTCAGAGGCCGTGCGAAATTTATCTGGAGGTTATTTTCGCGGTCGCTTTGAGCGGAATCTTCGCCGGCGGAAAGCACTGCTGATCGTTGCAGGCCTGGTAGGAGAGATTCCCTTCGACGGTGACGTCGCCGCTTGCACCGGCCGGCACGTCGAGGTCGGTCTCGAATCGGACGGTGCCCGTGTACACGCGCAGCGGCTTGTCGGAGAACGCGAACTTCCTGTCCTCGTCCTTCGCGTAGCGGACCGGCGAGAGCGATCCCGCCGACGCGGTGAGGGTTGCGGCCGTCGGAATCAGGTACGGCTCCGAGGGCGTGTGGCTGTTGACGTGCCAGCCGGGCCCGATCGTCATCTCGACCGCGATCGTCGTCTTCGCGCCCGCCGCCACCGCGGGCGGTGCGGCGAGCTTCGCGCGGACGTCGGGTCCGCCGGCCGCGGGCGCGACGCCGCCAAAGGCGAGAAGAAGAATGACGGCACGAGATGCGGAGGACGTTCGGAAAATCATGAGGTCTCCATTTTACGGCGACGCCCTGCAATCATCGCGCCTGGCGGCGCAGCTCCTCGGAGGCGGCGCGGCTCGCGACGATGACCGTGCCGTCCCGCAGCGTGATCGCGAGACGGCGGTCGTCGTGCGCCCGCAGCTCCTTCACGGCGTCGAGGTTCACGATGTGCGACCGGTGGACCTGGCGGAAGCGCGCGGGGTCGAGCCGCGCCGCGAGCTCCGCGAGCGTCACGTGGACGAGGAACTCGCCCTCCGCCGCGTGCACCTCCGCGTAATCGCCGCGCGCCTGGATGCGGCGGACACCCTCGACGGCGATCGGCACGATGCGGTCGCCGCTCCGCGCGAAGAGGCGCGCGAGATGCCCCGGCGCGAGCGAGCTGCGCGCCCGCTCGCCCGCCTGGACCGCGGGCTCGCCGAGCCTTCTCCGGACCCTGCCGATCGCGGCCGAGAGCCTCTCGCGGCCGAACGGCTTGACGAGATAGTCGAGCGCGCCGATCTCGAAGGCCGCCACGGCGAAGCGGTCGTAGGCGGTGGTGAAGACGATCTCCGCCGGATACCGGACGCGCCGCGCCACCTCGAGACCCGAGAGCTCCGGCAGGCGCACGTCGAGAAACATCAGGTCGGGCCGTTTGTCGTCGGCGAGCTGCAGCGCGGACCGGCCATCCACCGCGACCCCGACGATCTCGATGCCCGGCTCCTCGCCGAGCCATGCCACGAGGCTGTCGCGCGCCGGCGCCTCGTCCTCGGCGATGAGCGCGCGTGTCCGGCGGGAGCTCACGCGGACTCCGCCGCGGCGTCGTCCGGCAGGTCGAGGCGCGCCCGGAATCCGCCGCCCGCGGGCGACTCGAACGAGAGACGAGCGCGTCCGGCGTAGAGCGCCGCGAGCCGCTCCTGCAGGAGCCGCAGCCCCATGCGCGGGCTCGCGGCGATGTCGGCCTCCGAGCCGCCGGGGCCGTCGTCGCACACCGCGAGGTGGAGGCGTCCGCCGGACCGCCGCACCGAGACGTCCACGCGGCCACCGCCGGCCCGCGGCGCGATGCCATGGATGATGGCGTTCTCGACGAGCGGCTGGAGCGCGAAGGGCGGCACCGGGGCTTCGAGCGCCGCCGGATCGGCGTCGAGCGAGACGCGGAGGCGGTCGCCGAGGCGCACGCTCTCGAGATCGAGATAGCTGCGGACGAAATCCCACTCGCGCGCGAGCGGCACGAGGTCGCTGCCCGACTGATGAACCCATTGGCCGAATCGAAGGAGCTCGCCGAGCTTCTCGAGCGCGCTCTCGGCGAGGTCGGGATTGCGCCGCACGAGGCCGAGGAGCGCGTGGAGCATGTTGTTGACGAAGTGCGGCTGCAGCTGCGAGCGCAGGAGCTGCATCTCCGCGCGCGCTCGCAGGACTTCCGCGCGGGCCGCCTGGTCGCGCGCGTCCTGGAGTGCCGCGGCCGTCTGCCACGCATAGCCGATTCCCGTCAGCGCGACGTGGATGAGGAAGTTGATCACGACCTGCCAGAGCACGATCGGCAGCGTCGGCGCGCGGACCCATCCCATCGTGAGACGGCTGTCGAGACAGGTGAAGCCGAACCAGAGGGCGGTCGCTCCCGCGGTGACGCCGAGCACCGCGGGCACGAGCCGCGCGGCGAGGCGCCCCGGCGCCGTCTGCGGCCATGGCCAGCGCCGCGCGACGCGGAGCGAGACGAGTCCGAAGATCGCGTTCGGCAGAATCGCCGCGAGGGAGCCGCGCACCGCCATTCCGACGCCGACCGTCGGCATCGAGGCGAAGACCGCCGCATAGACCGCCGCGAGCAGGATCCACATGCCCGCGTACGTCGCCGCCGCCGCGGCGCGGGGAAGCGAGGGTTTCATGTGAGAAGTATGTCCCTACCGGTCGGAGGGGGGGCTCGTCCGCCGCCCCCGGGCGGCCGCGAGGGCCGCCCCTACGGTGCGGGGGCTTGTGTCGTCTTTCCCGCCTCGGGCATCGCTTCGATCTGGGGCAGGAGGATGTCGCGCACATAGTGCCACTCGGGCACCGCGACGAGCGCACCCTGCGCGTAGGCGAGCGCGGCGGTCTTGTCGCTCGCCGCCGTGTGCGTGTACAGGTACGCGAGGTTCATGAGGTTCTCCGGTCCGCCCCATGCCGGAATCCAGGGAGCCCGCGTGCCCGCGTTCGCCTCCTTCCACGAGCTCGCGACGCCCCGCCGCAGCGTGGCGGCCGCCTTCGCCATGTCGCCCCCGTACGGCGGCGGCGCCGCCATCTGCAGGCCTCCGATGATCCAGAGGACGCGGGGATTGTCCGGCCCGTCGGCCGCGAGCGTTTTTCCGACCGGCGTGTATTGATCGAGGATCGCCTGACGCTTGCCGGCATCGTCGCGCGCGAGGTACATCAGATTCCCAAGGCAGCCCACCATCGCGAGCCGCGCCTCGATCCAGTTGGACCGTTTTTCCATCGCGGCGCGGAAGTGGCCGATCGCGGCCTGCAGATCCGATTCGAGATCGTTCGGAGCGGGGGTCTCGTTGAATCCGTTCATCGCGCGGCGCCACCGCGCGAACCCGCGCCAGTACGCGCGATACGCGTCGAGCGCCGAGGGCGGGATCTTCGCGAGCGCCGCGTCGAGGCGATCGAGGGCGTCCCGGTCGCCTCGGTAATCGGCCGCGCGAACCGCCCCGACGAGCTCCGTCAGCTGCGTCTCGCACTTGAGCTCCGTGCAGGGACCCGCGCAGCTCGCCGTGAGCAGGATGGCCGCGAGAAACGACATGACTCACCTCCGGCGGCGGATTGTCCCGGTCCGGGGGCGGCCGCGGCGCGGCCGTTCGACGAAAGGGCGGGTGAGGCGGGAGAGCGGGCGGACAAGCGGGCGAACGGCTCCCTCGAACGAGGGCCGTCGGTGCGGCTTGCCCCCGCCCGTCAGGATCGGGCGGCCGGGAGAGCCGCCCCTACCCCTCCCGGATCGCCGCGACGACTGCCGGCCAACCCTCGCGCACGCTCGGATAGATCGGCTTCCACGGACAGCAAGCCTTGATCTTGCGGTTCGAGATCCGCTGCGACCGGGCGAGAAGCTCACCGACCGACCCGAGGAGCCACTTCATCCACGGCGGCGGCAGCCTCGGCCGCGGGACGCCCAGCGCGCCCGCGAGCGAATCGACGTACTCGCGGTGCGACACCGGCTCGTCGTCCACGACGTTGTACGCACCGGAAGGCACCGAAAGGGCTGCGGCGGCGGCCGATGCGGCGTCGTCGTGATGCACCGAAGACACGAATGCACCCGGCGATCCGGGCAGAGGAGCGCGGCCGCGACGCACCTGGCGGATCGCCTCGGCCAGGAACCGCGAATCGGGCCCGTAGAACCCCGCGAACCGCAGGACGACGCCGGTCCCGCCCGCCTCCGCGAACCGCTCCGCCGATTTCTCGGCATCGAGCACGCTTTCGTTGTATCGCGCGGGGGCGAGCGGCATGGACTCTTCGATCCACCGGTCACCGCAGTCCGGGTAGGCCGGCGCGAACGACTCCTGGACGAAGCGCACGACGCCTTCGCCGAGCGCCGCCTCCACGAGGTTCGCCGAGCCGACGCGCCGGACGCGATCGTTCTCGCGCCAGGCGCTCCGCCGCATCATCCGGGTCGTCGTGGCCGGCATGTGCGTCGCGAGGTTCACGACGGCATCGCAACCGGCGACGGCGCGCCGCAGCGAGTCGGGCGCGAAGAGATCCGCGTTGACCGCGCTCGCGCCGATCCGCGCGAGCTCCTCGCGCTTCCCGGGTGCGCGCGCGATCGCCGAAACGCGGTGTCCGGCGCCGATGAGGAGAGGAACGAGCCGCCGGCCCACGACGCCGGTGGCGCCCGTGACGAGGACTTTCATGCACCCTCCCACGGGCGGTAATGCAAGATCCGATCCGGGCGCGGCTAGAATGCGCGCACCATGCGTTTTCCGCGCGCCACGACTTTCCTCGCCGCCGCCGCAATCGCCCTCGGAGCCGCGCCGGCGTCACTCGTCGCCGCGATCAACGCGACGCTGCAGGCGAGTCCGCCGAGTCCGGCTTCCGTCGGCACGCCGGTCCACTGGGCGGCCGCCGTCACCGGCGGCTCCGACCAGCTCTGGTACCGCTTCCGCCTCCGCGAGCCCGGCGGAGACTTCCACATGGTGCGCGATTTCGGTCCCCTGAAGGGCCTCGACTGGACGGCGCTCGACGAAGGCACTTACGACCTCGAGCTGACCGTTCGCGATCTTTCGACGCAGGAGACCGGGACCGTCATCTCGAGCTTTCAGCTCGTCAGCCGCGTCACCACGGAGGCCGCGGCGAGCGCGACCGATCATCCGCTCGTCTTTCTCTTCAGCAGTCCGGGCTGCGACGCCGGCCGAGCCCGCGTCGCCTTTTTTCCCACGGCGAACGGCGGACCGACGCAGTACACGCCGTACAAGCCCTGCGTCTCCGGTCAGTCCCTGAACTTCTACCTCGCGGGGATGAACGGGAACACCTCGTACACCGCCAACCTGCTCGTCGATGCGGGGCGCGAGGAGACGCCCGGTCCGGCGGTCTCGTTCACGACCGGGAATCCGTCCTACGACATCTCGCGGCTGAGCATCCTTCCATCGAGCGTTTTCGCGGCCCCCGAGCAATACCTGCTCCTGGCGCCGCTCTTTCTCCCGCCGTTCGCCATCGATGTCGCGGGAAACCTCGTGTGGTACGCGCCGCCGGTTCTGTCCACGACGTTCACGCGCCCGCAGGCCGACGGGACTTTCTTCACGATCATCGAGTCGCGGACCGATCCGGCGCAGGACGTCATCCGCAAGTTCGACCTGGTGGGAACGACCCTTCTGGAGACCAACGCCGCGCGCGTGAACGAGCAGCTCGCGGCGATGGGAAAGCGGCCGATCACGGGCTTCCACCACGAGGCGCGAATGATCGGCGGCGGCAGGATCGTGGCGCTCGCCGGCGTCGAACAGATCCTGACCGACGTGCAGGGGCCCGGGCCCGTCGACGTCCTGGGCGACATGGTCGTCGTTTTCGACTCCGACCTGCAGGTCGTCTGGGCGTGGGACGCGTTCGACCACCTGGACCCCTCGCGCATGGCCACGCTCAAGGAGCACTGCGTCACGAATCCCGGCTGTCCGCCGTACTACCTCGCGGCCGACGCGAACGACTGGACCCACGGCAACGCGGTTTCCGAGACTCCGGACGGATCGATCCTCTATTCGACGCGCCACCAGGACTGGATCGTGAAGATCGACTATGCCTCCGGCGCGGGCGGCGGCGACGTGGTCTGGCGCCTCGGCAAGGACGGCGATTTCTCGATCGAGTCGGCCGATCCGAATCTCTGGTTCTCGCATCAGCACGACGTCAACTGGGAGAGCGATGGCGCGCGCATCAGCCTCTTCGACAACGGGAACGTTCGGGCGGAGACCAATCCGCAGGCGCACAGCCGCGGCCAGGTGCTCGCGATCGACGAGTCGGTCCGGATCGTCCGCCTCGCGCTGAACGCGGACCTCGGCGTCTTCTCGCTGGCGCTCGGCTCGGCGCAGCGCCTCGCGAGCGGCGACTACCACTTCAACGCGGGATTCGTGTTCGATCCGGACAGCCTCGGATCGGGACGCGCCTACTCGTTCGAGGTCTCGCCGAAAGCGGACTCTGCGGAAGGGTCGATCGTCGGCTCCATCCTGCTGACCGCGCCGGTGTATCGGTCCTTCCGCATGACCGACATGTATGGCCCGGCTGCCCCGGAGCCCGAGCGCGGCACGACGCGGGTGGTGGCGTTCCGGTAGGACGCCGGGCGGCCGCGAGGGCAGTCCCTAGCTCCGGTCGCAGAGGCGGGACTCGATCCCGGCCCCCCGTCCCCACCCGACCCTGATCCCCCCTTTCGGTGGTCTTGCGCGTCGTTTCCGGAAGTGATGTGGTCCGCCCATCGTCGGGCGGGGAGGGAAAGCCATGGCTCACCCGGGCCGTCGTCGCGGAACCCTCGGAGCGGGAATCGTGCTCGCGCTCGCGGCCGCACGGGTGGCCGCCGGCCCTCCTTCCGATCCGGAGCGCGCCGCGCCTTCCTCGCCCGAGGCGGTCTCGCCGCCGCGCGTCTTTGCGATCCGACCCGCCTCCGGTCCGGCGGCCGGTGGCGCCGGCGCGTCGGTTTACGGTCTGAACTTCCTGGAGGGCTCGACGATCACGATCGGCGGCGCCGCTGCGACGGGCGTAACGGTCGCCGATCCGACGCGGATCGATGCCGCTTCCCCGGCGCTGCCGCCCGGGTCGATCAACGACGTCGTCGTGACGGTCCCCGGCTCGACTCCGGTCGTGCTCCGCGGTGCGTGGTTCGCGCATTTCGCAGACGTTCCGCCGTCCTTCCTCTTCGCGCGCCCGATCGAGAAACTGCGTCGCACCGGCATCACGACGGGCTGCGGCGGCGGTAACTACTGCCCCGGCGATTCCGTGACCCGCGCGCAGATGGCGGTCTTCATCCTCCGCGGCAAGCACGGCTCCGCGTACCACCCGCCGCCGGCCACCGGTCTGGTCTTCGACGACGTCCCCAAGACGGCGCTCTTCGCCGACTGGATGGAGGAATTCGCCGCCGAAGGCATCACCTCGGGCTGCGGGACCAAGAAGTACTGCCCGAACAACCCGGTGACGCGCGGCGAGATGGCCGTGTTCCTCCTGCGTGCACGGCTCGGCAGCACGCACACGCCGCAGGCCCAGACCGGATTCTTCACCGACGTGCCCGTCGGCGCGAGCTACGGCAAGTGGATCGAGGAGCTCGCCCGGAAGGGAGTCACGTCCGGGTGCGGCAACGGCGACTACTGTCCGAACGGGCCGAGCACCCGCGGCGAGATGTCGGTCTTCCTGACGAAGACGTTCGCGAACAGTCCCGCGGACCTCATCGCGGACGACCTCGCCGACGGCGACATGGATTACGAGACGTCGCTCCTCTACCGGCTCTACGCGCTCTTCCGCGATCCGCGGCTTCCGTTGCGTTACCAGACCGCGCCGACGAGTGGAGAGGACTCGGGGCTCTTCCTCGAGATCCAGCTCATGCTTCCGAGCCTGTCGCCGACCGGCCAGGCGGCGCTCGCGCCGTACCTCGCGCGGCCGGACGATCCGTCGAGCCCGTTCGGACCGGCCTCCGCGATGCGTCCGGGCCGGCGTCCGGAGGACGCGCCTCCCACGCTGTGCCAGACCACCTGGGTCTCGTACCCGACGACGAGCCACTTCAAGGTCCATCTCTGCACGTCGAGCGACGAGGCGGCCGACGACACCCTCGCCGCGAGTGTCGACACGCTCGCGGAAAGCCTCTGGACGCCGATGACCGCCGATCCACCGTCGGGGATGGGGCAACCGCTCGGCGATTGCTACACGGCCGAGGACGGGGGCGATTCGGTGTGCCCCGGCGGAGACGCGAAGATCGACATCTACGTGGTTCCCGAAGCCACCTGCGTCATCCGCAGCGGCGAGTGCGAGAGCATCGACGGAGATACGGTCGCAGCGGCGATCGAGTCGGGGCCCTTCGTCGGCAACGGCCAGAGCGGGTTCATTCTCCTGTCGCGTGAGCGCGCCTCGGACCCCGACTCGATCAAATCGGACTTCGCGCACGAGTTCTTCCACGTTCTCCAGTTCCGGCACAACAGCCGGGCGATGGACTTCGACACGGGCATTCGGATCGGCGGCAAACCAGTCATCGAAGGCAACTGGTACATCGAAGCGTCGGCGACCTGGGCGGAGTGGTACTACGTGAAGGCGACGGCCTACGACCAGGTTCTTACCCGATTCTCGGAAGACTTCGAGCCGAGCCACTCCTCGCTTCTGGCAAATTACCCGCCGAGCCATCCCTACGCATCCTTCATCTGGTCGTTCTTCTCCCAGCAGGAGAAAGGGGACGGAAGCCCCGTCTTCAACGCCTGGAAGGATGCCGAGCCGGCGACCGCTTCCGAGGGCATCACGGACGCCGTCGATCAGCAGCTCCCGTTCGCGACGCACTTCCACGACTTCGCCGTGCGGAACTGGAACATCGATCTTCCCGGCCATCCGATCCCGAAGCTCTACAACAGCGTGACCAACTTTCCCGTCGCGAACCCGCCGCTCGTGAACGATTTCAAGGTCCAGGACGGCAACGCCGCGCTCCCGCTGTCCGCGAACATCGAGTCGCTCGCCGCGCAGTACGACCACTTCGACGTCGACGCATCCGTGAAGAAGATCGTGATGCATTTCGACAAGGTGCCGGCCTCCGTCGACGTGGATCTGCTCTACGGGCTCGACGCGGGCGGCTGGAAGCTGAAACCGGTGGATAAGAGCCAGCCGGTCGTCTTCTGCCGCGATCACGACGACGAAAAGGTGGACCAGATCATCGTGATCCTGAGCAACCACGACAAGACTCCCGACGACTTCGTCTCGGCCCAGTACAAGGTCGAGGTCAAGCCGTCCTGCTGCGGAGATATCGCCAACGTGACCCAGTGGAAGGCGCACGTCACGTGGAACTACCAGTTTTCGGGGAAGCAGAACTTCGGGTACGAGAGGGACACCACCACGAGCCAGATCTTCGATCTGTCCGCCGAGCTCGGTTCCTACATGTCGCCGCAGTTCTCGGGCAGCGCCACCGGCACGGGATCCGAGCACGACAAGTCCGTGAGCTATGTCGGCTCGAGCACGTTCACGTCCACGCAGGACGGAGACGGGCCGGCCGAGAGTTCGGAGATCCTGCTGACCCTCGACCTGCAGGCGTGCACGTTCACGTTCTTCGCGTCCGGTCAGCTCGAGGTGAACAACGGCAGCGGCACGTTCACCTCGAGTGTCGGCAGCGTCACCGGGGGCGCCGCGCGCAGTCTCGAGAGCTTCACGGACAAGATTTCCGGCAGCGGGGATTTCGCCGCGCATTCCGAAGACTGGGTCAGCTTGAACCAGGACCAGGACTCCTACGAGGTCGGCGGCCTGGGCAGCACCTGGTTCAACAGCCCGGACGACGAATCTACCGGCGGAACCGCGTCGATCACCTGGGAGTTCGATCCCGACCCGCCGATCCAGACGTCGGGCGCGGCCGTCCCGCCGCGTCGGTAGGAGCGCAGCGCTAGAAGAAGGGCCCCGGCAGCCAGTGCATCTGCAGGCCGCCGTAGAAATCGCTCCACGCGTGCGCGATCATTCCGGGCCGCGTGCTCCGGCGCCACCGGCAGAGGACTCCGTACAGCGCACCGAGGACGACGATCACGGCGACGTTCTTCCAGCCCTGGTAGCCGTGCGCGATGCCGAAGCAGATCGCCTGCCCGCCGATCGCGACGGCGGCGCTGCCGGAGAGAAGCTCGAGCTGCTTCTGCAGGTAGCCGCGGAAGACGACCTCCTCGCAGAAGCCGGCGGTCAGGCAGACGAGGATCCAGAGGCCGATCTCGGACGGCGCGCGCGGGAGCAGGACGTCCACGGATTTGGCCGTGTTCCGGCCGAGCAGCCAGTGTACGAATTCCGCCGCCCACTCCCAGATGACCCAGAACGGCGCGGCGATCGCGACGTCGGTGAAGAAATTCTTCGCGCTCGCCCATCTTCCGCCGATCAGCTCGCGCAGCGGCGTGCCGTTCTTCGACGTGAACGCCCAGACGTAATAGAAGAGCGCGCCGTCGAGAAAAATCGCGGTCAGATAGATGCCGAGGACGCCGCGGTGCTCGGCGGCGAGCCCGGGCCCGGGTCCCGCGCGACGCTGCAGCCACGCCCCGGCGGCGAACGTCGCGAGGAGGATCGCGACGAGGCCGACCGTATGCCAGCGCGGGGCGAGGAGGCGGCGCTCGCTCATTCTTCTTCGCGCGATCCGGCCGCGCGCGCGCGCGCGAGGAGGTCTCGCGCTTCGTCCGTCCGGCCCAGGGCCGCCGCCGCGCGCGAGAGCTCGAGCAGCGCGGCGCCGTCCGTGCACACCCACATGAACGAGAAGTTCTGTCCTTCTCGATCCCGGTGGAGCTTCATCGCGTCGTCGAAGGCGCCGGCGCCCGCCCCTGCGCGCGTCAAGCCCGCGAGCGCCTGAACGAGGAGGAATCCTCCTCCGAGCGCGTGCGGCCGTCCTCGGAGATGCGCCGCCGCCTGCGTGAACGCCGTGCGCGCGGCCGCGGTATCGCCCTGCGCGAGCGCCGTGCGCCCGAGCGCGCAGAGGCTGACGCCGCGGAACGAGTCGCGATACATGTTGTCCGACTTCTCGACCGCCTCGAGGCCCTCGAGGCATCGGGCCCGCGCGCCGTCGAGGTCGCCCTGACGCCGGAGGAGCTCGCCGAGATAGCCGGCCACGCCCGCGGTCGGATGCGGCGATCCGACGCGCTCGAGCTCGACCGCTTTCTCCAGGCACCAGCGCGCTTCGGCGGCCGATCCGAGCTCGAGATGCGCCCAGCCCAGGCCGAGACAGGCCCAGCCGTGCCGCGGCTCGACCTCGAGCGTCCGCTGGAAGAACGGAAGCGCCTCCGCATACCGTCCGTTCAATCCGAGCGCGCAGCCGCCGAAGTAGGGGGCGAACGGCGCCGCGGGATCGATCTCCATCGCCCGCCGTTCCTGCTCGACGGCCTCGTCGATCCGGCCCTGCCGCAGCAGCGCGTAGCCGAGCCAGATGCGCGGCTCCGCGAGATCCGGATCGGCCGCGATGGCGCGGCGCGCGTAGGTCGCGGCGGTCTCGAGCTCCCGCATGTCGGTGCGAAACGTAAAGCGCATCGCGTGGACGGAGGCGAGCCCCGCGAGCGACGCCGCATGGTCCGGATCGGCGCCGATCGCTTCCTCATAGAACTGCCGCGCCTGATCGAGCGAGCCCTTCTCGAGATGCAGGAAGAACCGTCGGCCGCGCGCGTGCCGCTCGTACGCGTCGATGCGCGGCGCCGCGCGGGCCGGAAGAGCCGCCCCGCCCGGACGCAGCCGGCCCGCGGCCGCCTCGGCGATCCGGTCCTGGAGCGCGAAGATGTCGTCGAGCGCGCCGTCCACCTTCTCGGTCGCGACGACCTCGCCGGTGCCGACCTCGGTGAGCCGCGAGGTCACCCGCACCCGCGGGCCGACGTGCTGGTACGCGCCCGAGAGGACCCAGCGGCAGGGGAGCAGACGCCCGAGCTCGAGCGCTTCGGATCCCGGCGCGGCGTCGCCGAGCTTCGACCGAACGGCAAGAACCCGGTCGCGCGGCACGACGGCGAGGCCCGAGAGGCGCGAGAGGTCCGCGGCGAGGCTTTCGGCGATCCCGCTGCCGAGCCACGCGTCGTCCGGATTCTTCGAGAGGTTCTCGAAGTCGAGGACCGCGAGCGTCTCGGGAAGCGGCGCGACGAACTCGCCCGACGCCGCGGCGCGCAGGTCGGCGAGAAACGCCGAGGCCGTGCGGTACCGGCGCTCCGGATCGCGCGCCAGGCCGCGCGCGAGCACGGCGGCGATCTCCGGCGGAACGGCGCCCGTCTGGAGCGGCTTCGCGTCGTCGTAGAGGATCGCCGCGATGCGCTCGGCGGCGGTGTCGCCCGGGAATGCCGGCTCTCCCGAGAGCGTCTCGCACAGAACCGCGGCGACGGAGAAGAGGTCGGACCGCTCGTCGAGCGGCTGGCTGCGCAGTTGCTCGGGCGACATGTAGCCGATCGTCCCGACGACCGCGCCGGCTTCCGTCAGCGCGGCCTCCGTCGGCGCATCGCCGGCGCTCTTCTCGACGTCGGTCAGACGCGCGATCCCGAAGTCGAGCAGCTTGGCGGCGCCGCCGTCCGAGACCATGACGTTCTCGGGCTTGATGTCGCGATGGAGGACGCCGGCCGCGTGCGCGTGGTTCAACGCCTCGAGGAGGCAGGCGCCGATCGCGAGCGCCTCGCCCCGAGGGACCGGCCCGCGGCGGAGCCGGTCGCGCAGCGTCTCCCCGGCGACGTACTCGAGCGCGAGGAAGACGGCGCCGTCCGCTTCGCCGGCCTCGTAGAACGTGGCGATCGCGGGATGCTGCAGACGGGCGCAGGCCTCCGCTTCGCGCACGAGCCGGGAACGAAGGGCCGACGAGAGCGGCTGTGCGAGGACCTTCACGGCGGCCGGCCGGCCCAGCGCGAGGTCGCGCGCGAGGAACACTTCGCCCATGCCGCCCGCGCCGAGCCGCCTCTCGATGAGGTAGTGGGACAGCGTCTGGCCGATCAAGGAGTCTCGGGGGAGATTCTCTCGCGACTGAGGGCGGGCGGGGACGAGCCCCGCGCCTACGATGTTGAATTCGCCTGCGGCGGGCGGGGATGGCCCGCGCCTACGATGTTGAATTCGCCTGCGGTGGGCGGGGACGAGCCCCGCCCCAGGATCTCGCTCGTAGAGGCGGCCCTTGCGGCCGCCCCTCGGTGCGGACGGGGACAAGCGCCGGCCGGTCGTTCTAAGATCCCCCGGCTTCGACCGCTTCATTCGAGGAGGGGACCGATGACCCGGACCCGCTACGCCTTCGTTCTGGCGCTCGCCGCGGCGGCGACTCTCGCGGCCCAGACGCCGAAGTCCGCCTACCCGTCGGAGATGCCGGCGACGTTCAAGCCCGTCACGACCTCCTTCGACTACGACCGCCGCGAGGTGAACATCCCGATGCGCGACGGCGTGAAGCTGCATACCGTCATCATCGTCCCGAAGGGAGCGAAGAACGCCGGCATCCTCATCACGCGCACGCCCTACGACGCCGACGGGATGACAAAACCGGAGAGCCCGCATCTCGCACCGGTGCTCGAGGGATACGACAACGCGACGGACGTCATCGTCGAGGGCGGCTACATCCGCGTCATCCAGGACGTGCGCGGCAAGCACGGTTCCGAAGGCGACTACGTCATGAACCGGCCGCTGCGCGGGCCGCTCAATCCGACCAACGTCGATCACGCGACCGACACGTACGACACGATCGACTGGCTCGTGAAGAACGTTCCCGAGTCGAACGGCAAGGTCGGCATCCTCGGCATCTCCTACGACGGCTTCACGCCGCTCATGGCGCTCTTCAATCCGCACCCGGCGCTCAAGGTCTCCGTCCCGATGAACCCGATGGTGGACGGCTGGATGGGCGACGACTGGTTCCACAACGGCGCCTTCCGCCAGCTCGGCGCGCAGTACATCTACGAGCAGGAGGCCAACCGCAAGAACGACGAGAAGTGGTGGAACGACCACTTCGACGACTTCGACACGTTCATGACGTTCGTCTCGGCGGGCGAGCTCGGCCGCAGCCGCGGCATGGAGCAGCTCGGATTCTGGAAGAAGCTGATGGAGCACCCGGCGTACGACGCGTTCTGGCGGGACCAGGCCCTGGACAAGCTCCTCGCGAGGGAACCGCTGAAGGTCCCCGTGATGCTCGTCGCGGGACTCTGGGATCAGGAGGACATCTACGGCGCGCCCGCGGTCTACAAGGCGATCGTGCCGAAGGACGCCGGGAAGGACAAGGTCTTCCTCGTCCTCGGGCCGTGGTACCACGGCCAGGAGATCGACGACGGCAGCGCGCTCGGCCCGATCCGGTTCGACAGCGACACCGCGAAGACCTTTCGCCGCGAGGTCCTCGCGCCGTTTCTCGCGCAGTACTTGAAAGACGGCGCGCCGAAGGCCGACATCGCGCGCGTCACGGCGTTCGAGACCGGGACGAACGTGTGGCGGCGGCTGGACGGATGGCCGGCCGGCTGCGCGGCCGGATGCGCGATCAAGGCGTCTCCGCTCTACCTGACGGCCAACGGCAGGGCGGGGTTCGCGGCTCCGGCGAACGGAGACGCGGTCGCAGCGGAGTACGTCTCGGATCCGGCGAGGCCGGTGACCTTCAAAGGCCGCCCGTCGATCCCGGAGAGCTACGACGGAAACGCGAGCTGGCGGACGTGGCTCGTCACGGACCAGCGCGACGCGTCGGGTCGGCCCGACGTGGCCGTGTTCACGACGGACGTCCTGACCGCGCCCGTCAAGATCAGCGGCCCGCCGATCGTCCACCTCGTCGCCTCGACCTCCGGCACCGATTCCGACTGGGTCGTCAAAGTGATCGACGTCTATCCCGATCAGGTCGCGTCGCAGCCGCCGCTCGGCGGCTATCAGCTCGCCGTCTCGATGGACATCTTCCGCGGGCGTTATCGCGAGAGTCTCGAGACGCCGAGGCCGCTCGCCGCCAATCAGCCGCTCGCATACCAGTGGGCGCTGCCGAACGCGAACCACGTCTTTCTGCCGGGGCACCGGATCATGGTGCAGGTGCAGTCGAGCTGGTTCCCGCTCTACGACCGCAACCCGCAGACCTTCGTGCCCAACATCTTCTGGGCGAAGCCCGCGGACTACCAGAAGGCGACGCAGCGCGTGTACGCGAAGAGCTACATCGAACTGCCGGTGGTGCAGACGCCGTAAGGCCGGTGTGGTCGGTGGCCGTCGCGGCCGCCCGATGCCATCAAACGTCGGGGCAGGCCCTCGCGACCGCCCGCCGGAACGGGCGGGGACAAGCCCCGGTCAATGAAGCGCGCGAGCGATGACCTCGGCGTGGAGCTGCGGAGGTCTGGCGGGAGAAAAAGAGGGGGGCGAGACGAGCTTCTCGCGCTCGTAATCCTCGCCCCCCGCGGAGGGCCTACTTCGAGAGGATCACGATCTCGACCCGCCGGTTCTGGAACCGGCCTTCGGCCGTGTCGTTGCTCGCGATCGGACGGGTCTCGCCGTAGCCGGCGCTCGTGATCTTGTCGGCGCTCGCGACGCCGTTGTCGAGCAGATACTTCTTGACCGCCGCGGCTCGCCGCTCCGAGAGCCCCTGGTTGTATTTCGGCGTGCCCGTCGAGTCGGTGTGGCCCTCGACCGAGATCGAGCCGCCGGGATACTTGCGGACGAACTCGAGGGCCTTCCGGAGCTCCTCCAAATCCGCCTTGCGGATGACGGACTTGTTCGTGTCGAAGTTGACGTGGACCGTGAGACGGTCGATCGGCGTTGCCGGCGCCGGGGTCGGGGCGTTCACCGTGACGGTCGCCCATTCGGTCCGTGATCCGCCGGCTCCGGTCGCGCTCAGCATGTACCGCGTCGTGCTCGAAGGACAGACTTCTTTCGACCCGTTGGCATCCACGCTGCCGAGTCCCTCGTCGATCGAGGCGCTGCTCACGTTGACGGTCGACCAGCTCAATGTCGAGCACTTGCCCTTGTCGATCGTGGACGGCGACGCCGAGAAGGAGACGATCGAAGGCGCGGGCGGCGCCGGCGCAACCGGCGGGGCCGGCGGCGCGGGCTTCGCCGGGCAGAGCGCGTTGACCATGGCGATCGCCTGCTTCGCCTGTTCGATCGCGAGCCTCGTGTTGCACGCGTCGTAGGTCGCGTACGCGTCGTTCTTCATTTTCAGGGCGGCCTGAAATTCCGCCGGGCACTCTTTGTCTTTCCCCGCCGCTTTCGCCGCGTCGACGGCCCGGGCGGCCTCGGGCAGCGGCTTGTGGTAGTAGTTCCATTTCGAGTTCGGAACGTACTCGAGCTCGCCGCAGCCGACGAGAACGGCGGCGGCGGCGCAGAGAAACAGCAGAACCAGCGCCCGGTAGCTTCGGACTCCCATGGCGTCCTCCTTCCCCTCTCCAACTCGAATCAAGACAAGTCCCTTGATCTGCCGACTAAATCAGTCGGAGGTGAAGAAGGTGTAAAGGTGCGGCGGGATTTGGGCGCAGCCCTCCGATGAGTCGGAGACCCTCACCCCGACTTTCTCCCGTCACCGGGAGAGGGGGTTCCTTCAGTTCCCTTGCGAGGGGGTCTTTCAGTTCCCGCGTAGTCGCCGGGAGAGGGAGTCCTGCCGTTCCCTCGCGTTCGCCGGGACAGGGAACGTCAATTGTTTCCCTCGACCACTTATGGAGAGAGGGAGCTTCGATTTTTCCCCTCCCCCGTGTTCGGGGGAGAGGGTCAGGTTGAGGGATCCTCTCCTCTCACCGCTGTGATCTCGCCCCGGCCATCTTCGCGCCGGTGGACGTGCGAGCACCTGCATGCCGTGCGAGGCAGCTCGTCCCTGGAAATCTACCGTTCGTCCCGCACGCGCTCGCCTGTGAAAACATTGTCGGCCCGTCGTCGAGGCGGTACTCTGCGTTGCTAAGGAAAATCGTGGTGACCATCATCCCCCGGAAAGCAAGAGTCTTCTCGCAAGCGCTCGCGCTTCTCGCGCTCGGTCTCTTCGCCGCGCAGCCTCTTCCCGCCCTCGATCCGAATCGCGCGATCACGCAGTACGACCTCGACTCCTGGCGCAAGAAGGACGGCCTCCCGCAGCGCTCGGTCCCCGCGATCGCGCGCACGCGCGATGGCTACCTCTGGGTCGGCACGGAAGAAGGCCTCCTGCGTTTCGACGGCGCGAAGTTCCGCCTCTACGACTCCTCGAACACGTCGCAGCTCGCGCGGCACAACATCGTGCGCCTGCTCGCCGGCCGCAACGGCGGACTCTGGATCGGCACGCTCGGCGGCGGTCTCCTCTGGACCGACGGCGAGACGTTCCGCCGCTACACCACGAAGGACGGCCTCGCGGAGGACGTCGTCAGCGCGCTCTGCGAGGACCGCGACGGCAGCCTCTGGGTCGGCACGTTCAGCCAGGGCGTCGACCATTTCGTCGGCGGCCGCTTCGCGCCGGTCACGAAGAAGGACGGCTTGACGAGCGACGAGATCCGCGCCATCCATCAGGACGCCGAGGGCGCGCTGTGGATCGGCACCCGCGGCGGCGGCCTCGATCGCCTCCAGAACGGCCGCGTCGAATCCTGGACGACGGCCAACGGCCTCTCGAACGACCAGGTCACCTCGCTCGCCGACGACGGCGCGAGCGGCGTCTGGATCGGCACGCGCAAGGGCCTCGATCGCTGGAACGCCGGCCAGCTCACGGTCCTGACGACGGAAGACGGCCTCAAGAACGACGAAGTCATCTCGCTCGCTCGCGACAAGGACGGCGTCCTCTGGGCCGGCACCGTGACGGGCGGCCTCAACCGCATCGCGAGCGGAAAGATCGCCGCGCTCACGAAGGCCGAGGGACTGCCCGACGACACCGTGCAGGCTCTCGCGACCGACGACGACGGCAATCTCTGGGTCGGCAGCGACGGCGGACTCACGCGCCTCGCCGCGGGCGCCTTCCTGCCGACCGGAACACTCGAGGGCCTGCCGTCGAACGACGTGCGGCCCGTGTTCCAGACATCGAACGGCGATCTCTGGGTGGGGACGCGCGGCGCCGGCCTCGCGCGCCGGAGCGGCGCCACGTGGACCGTCTTCACGCAGAAGGACGGTCTGCCGTCGGACCGCGTGTGGGCGCTCCACGAGGACCGCGCCGGCGACGTCTGGGCCGGAACCAAGGGCGGCCTGGCGCGCTTCCATGGAGGCCGGTGGAGCGCGTTTACGAAAGCGCAGGGCCTCGCGGCAGACCTCGTCTTCGCGATCGTGAGCGACGCGGCCGGCGATCTCTGGATCGGCACCGTCGGCGGCCTCTCGCGGATGCACGACGGCCAGTTCACGAATTTCGGCCCCGGCGACGGGCTGACGAACGAGCGCATCTACTGCCTGCTTCCCGCGCGGGACGGCTCTCTCTGGATCGGCACCGCGGGCGGCGGCCTCGACCGCCTGAAGGACGGCCGCTTCAGCAACGCGATTCCCGCATCGAAGGCGGCGTTCGTCTTCGCCATCGAGGAGGAGCCGGACGGCGCGGTCCTCGCGGCGACGGGCGACCGCGGAGTCATTCGCGTCGACGGCGACCGCCTGACGCAGATCGGCAAGGCCGAAGGCCTTCCCGACGACACCGTCTTCACGATCGTGGACGACGGCGGGGGTTATCTCTGGATGACGTCGAACCGCGGCGTCTTCCGCGTCGCGCGCGAAGAGATCGTGAGAGTCGCCGCCGGACGGTCGCGGCGCGTCGCGTCCGAGTCCTTCGGCACGGCCGACGGCATGCGCGAGAGCGAGTGCAACGGCGGATACCAGCCCGCCGGCTGGCGCGCGTCCGACGGGACGCTCTGGTTCCCGACGGCCGGCGGTCTCGTGTCGGTGGATCCGGCGCATCTTCCGGCGGCGCCGCGCGACCCGGCCGTGCATCTGGAGGACGTGTGGGCCGACGGCGAACGGCTCGCTCCCGGAAAACCCGCGGTGCTCTCGCCCGGCCGCGACCATCTCGAGTTCCGCTACACCGCGCCCGAGTTCCGAGCGCCCGGCGTTGTGCGCTTCCGCTACCGCCTCGCCGGCTACGACCGCGACTGGATCGACGCCGGCGACCGCCGCGAGGCGTTTTACACGAACCTTCCCTCCGGCACATATCACTTCCAGGCGGCGGCGTCGGTCGCGCCCGGCCGCTGGGTCGAGACGCGCCCGTACGACTTCCGGCTGCAGGCGCATTTCTACAGAACGCCGTGGTTCGCGGCGGCCGTCGGGATCGCGATCCTCCTCGGCCTCGCCGCGATCCATCGCGCGCGCCTGCGGTCGGCGCGCCTGGCCAGCGAGCTCTCGAACGCGCGCATCGAGTCGCTCGAGAACCAGATGCAGCCGCACTTCCTCTTCAACACGCTCAATCTCATGCTCCCGCTCGTCAAGCGCGATCCCGAGGCCGCGGCGAGCACGATCGTGAAGCTCGGCGACATCCTGCGCGCCGGGCTTCGGCGCGACTCGGAGCACTTCGTGCCCCTGCATCGAGAGGTCGAGCTTTTGCAGTCTTACCTCGACATCCAGAAGCTGCGGTTCGGCGACCGGCTCGCCGCTTCGACGGACGTCGATCCGGATCTCCTGGACGTCGGCGTGCCGCCGTTCATTCTGCAGCCGTTCGTCGAGAACGCGATCAAGCACGGCGTCGCGCGCGGCCCGCGGCCGACGCGGATCGAAGTGATCGCGCGCCGCGCCGGCAAGCGGCTTCTGCTGTCGGTTTCCAACACGATGAACGAGGGCGGCCCGCGGCCCGAAGCGGGCCCGTCTTCTCTCGGGATCGGGCTGTCCAACGCGCGCGCGCGGCTGGCGCTGCTGTATGGAGAGGACTGGCGGCTCGACCAGAGCCGGGGCGACGGGCGGTTCGTGATCGAGGTCGAGGTCCCTCTGTCCCGGATGCCCGAGCCGCGGCGCGCCCCGAGCTCTCCTCCGGCGCCGGCGAAGACGGCGCAGCCCTGAGGTTCCCCTCGCCCCGACCGCGGTGATATCCTGTCTCTCGTTTTCGTTTCGCTCGCCTTCCGCCCGCCGACGAATCCGAACGAAATGTGACGAAAACGCGGAGTGCCGCGCCGTCGGCCTCTCGCACTAACCAACGGCACGAAGGATGGAATCATGAAGCTCTACGTAGGAAACCTCGCTTACAACGTCTCCGACGACCAGCTCCGCGACCTGTTCGCGCGGTTCGGCACGCCGGACTCCGCGCGCGTGATTACCGATCGCGACACCGGGCAGTCCAAAGGGTTCGGGTTCGTCGAGTTCAGCAATCCCGACGAGGCCAAGCAGGCGATGTCCCTGAACGGCAGCGAGTTCAGCGGGCGGAACCTGACGGTCAACGAGGCGCGCCCCAAGAACCCGGGCGGCTCGCGCTAGTCGCCGGCGATTCGTCGATTTCGAGGCGGGCGCAAGCCCGCCTTTTTCTTGGGCTGTCGTCCCGAGAGAGAGCCTGGAGGCAAGACGGACCGGCGACGTCAGAGTCGGCAGCTCCCGCAGGCCTCTCGATACCGTGATAGCCTTGCGACCTCCGAATCCTCCGACGGACTGAGTTCCCCGAACACAACCTCAACACCCGCCGCCGGCTCTCGGCAGAAAGTGGGTGTCTCATGCGTCGATCTCCGACGCTCATCATTTCCCTCGGCGCCGCCTGTTTCGCTCTCTTCGGAAGCGCCCTCGTCCAGGGCTCGACTCTTCCGCCGCTGCCTATCGTGCGCACGGTTTCGCTCGAGGCCCTGACGGCCAAACCGACCGAGCTTTCCGATCTCGAGCGCGCCGGCTTCACTTTCCACGACACCGGCGCTGATGCCGGCAAGGCGGGGAAGCGGGAGCTCTCGTACGTTTTCGAGGGCCCTTCCGGCTTTTCGGCCGTGCTCCGCGACGACGGGTATGCGCCGGACGTCTTGATCAGCCGCGAGCTCACCTTCGACATCCGCGTCGCGGTCCGACAGGGGAACTCACCGGCCGACATGCCCGGCTTCACGCCAGGACTGGTCGCGGCGGCGCAGCATGCGGCTCGTTATGACGAGGCCGTCGTCGCCGGCCTCGGATACCTCGCGACGGAAGCGGGCCCGGGCATCTCTCCCGCGGTGCTGCAGGACGCGGTGATCGACTACCTGCAGCGATATCGGCAGCCCTGGACCCCGATCCAGGAGGCCTGCGCAGGTTGCGGATCGCGGAACGGCTTCGGCGACGAGTACCCGGGTGGACCCGACCGGCGCACGGTGTTGCTCCGCAGCGGTTCGTCCGCCTGGGAGATCGCCGCCATCCGGCACTACCTCGACGGAGACAGCTCGCTGACCGTTCAGATCACTGCGAGGCTTCCGAAGCCGAGGATGCAGCCGTGAGCGCCCGAAGGCGTGCGGCCCGCGCCGGGGTGACGCTTCGTCACTGGACGACCGACCGTGACTCTTTCAAAGGCGGACGGGAGGGGCCCAGTCCCCGTTCGTCCGGCACGGAGCTCGCGGACGGCCGGCTTCTCCGGCTCGTCGCTTCGAGGCTGAGTCTCCTCGAGGCGCCGACCACCCGCCTCACGGCGTAGTCGGGAGCGCAACGAGGTCGGATTTGTGCAACGACTTTCGAAACTGCGCTGTGCACTCTTCCTGCACACGAGAGCCGTTCGGCGAAGAGAAAGTTCTCGGGCGCCCGTGATACGAGTGAATCTCTTCAAAGGTCCTGCGTCTGCGAAACCTTCGGTTCTGGCCGAGCTCAAGACTCTGATCGAAAGAACGCCGAAGGTGGAGACCTACGAAATGGCCTCCTCATTCCTCCGCGCGTAAGAGTGCGGGCGCTTTGGCGCTCGTCCGCGTGAGGCTCCGAAAGGGGCCTCTTTTGCTCCTATCGTCTTTTCTACGCCGGGATCCGCAGCCTCCATCCGGGCTGGATCAGATACGGATCGTGGATGAGGGCCCGGTTCGCTTCGATGATTCGCCTTCGGGCGCTCGCCGTTCCGTAGAACTTCCTGGCGATCGAGGAGAGGCTGTCGTCCTCTCCCACGACGTACATCCGGTCCGTCGCATCGGCGTCGTTCCGGTTCGCCTGTCTCATGAGATCCACCATGGGTCCTCCTTCCGGCCGCCGGAACCGCCCGTCCGGCGGGAGTTCGAGCCCATCGAGTTCTTGTAGCCGGATTCATGCCAGGCGGCCGGGACGGATGGGCGGGGGAACTGGGGCTTCGCGGCGGGAGCCCTCGTCGCGGACTCCTCGGGATGACACACGAAAGCCCGTCGTCCCGAGCGATCGCGAGGGATCCCGAGCTCGGCAGGCCCGGCCATGCCCGGCGTAGAAGCTCGGGATGACAGGCGGAAGGTAAGAGGAGACCCTCACCCCGACCCTCTCCCGTCACCGGGAGAGGGGGTCCTTTAGTTCCCCTCGCCCCCGTCCGCGGGTAGAGGTCAGGGTGAGGGGGCGCGCCTCGAGCCTCGCCATACAATCCCTCCCGACCCCATGCCCCTGACACCCGGCTCCCGCCTCGGCCCTTACGACCGTCGCGTCGCTTGCTCGCGAATCTGGCTGCGCCACCGGCGCGCGGCTCGGCGAACGGGCCTCGACCGCGCGCCTGATTCTCTCGCTGCGCTCCGCTCCCGCGGCTCGAGTCGTTTCGCTCGGTTACTTCGCGAAACTTTGTCGCGCCGCGAACGAAGATGACGCTTTCTGCAGGATCGAAGCTCGGT
>DATJZU010000088.1:0-17404 GCA_035498835.1 Thermoanaerobaculia bacterium | reverse complement strand
GCTGACGGGAGAGGGAGCAGAGAGACCTCACCCTGACCCTCTCCCCCCACGGGAGAGGGAAAAGATCACGAGACGTCCACCGCCGCCTTCTTCAGGAACTCCGCCCGCGGCGTGATCCCGAGGCCCGGCGCGATCGACGCGGCGAGGCGCCCTTTCTGTCGCTGCGGCGCGCCCTCGGCGGTGGACACGGTCCCGTAGCTATTGAAGTCGGTCGAGGTGAAGAGGAATTCCGGCGGCGTCGAATGGGCGAGATGTGCGATCGCCGCGGTGGCGACGTCGCCTCCCCACGAGTCCTCGATCGTCACGGCGATGCCGAGCGACACGCAGAGGTCGCGCGCCTGCCGGGCCCGCGTCAGGCCGCCGAACTTCCCGATCTTGATGTTGACCGCGTCCATCGCGCGGTCGCCCGCGGCGCGCAGCAGGATCCCGATGCCGTCGATCGTCTCGTCGAGCACGAACGGCAGATCCGTGTGGCGGCGCACGGAGAGGCATTCCTCGTACGTCAGGCAGGGCTGTTCGATGTAAACGTCGATTCCGAGGTCCCGCGCGACGCGCGCGACTCTCATGGCCTGGTGTGTGAGCCAGCCGGTGTTCGCGTCGGCGATGAGCACGTCGCCGGGTGAGAGCACGGCGCGCACGGCGCGGATCCGCTCGACGTCCGTCTCCGGGTCGGCTCCGACCTTGAGCTGGAAGCGGAAGTAGCCCTCGCTCCGGTAGCCCGCGACCTTGCGGGCCATCTCGTCGGGCGACTCCTGCGAGATCGCGCGGTAGAGCGGGAAATCCTCGCCGTACCGTCCGCCGAGGAGCGCCGCGGCCGGCAGATTCGACGCCTGGCCGAGGATGTCCCAGCAGGCGATGTCGACCCCCGATTTAACGTACGGGTGGCCCTTGAAGGCCGCGTCCATGCGGCGGTTGAGCCGCTCGAGCTCGCGGGGGTCTTCGCCCAGAAGATGCGGCGCGAGCTCGCGCAGCCCCGCGCGAACTCCTTCCGCGTAGGCCGGCAGATAGGCCGGCCCGAGCGGGCAGACCTCGCCGTGGCCGGCGAGCCCCGTGTCCGTCTCGACCCGCACGAGCGTCGAATCGAAGACGGAGACGGACTTGCCTCCCGACCATGCGTAGCGGCCTTCCTTGAGCGGCAGTTCGACCCGATAGGCGGCGATCCGGGAGATCTTCATCGGCGCGAGACTCTAACCCACGCTCCTGGTCTAGGATGGAAGGAGTTGACCAGCCCCCGAGTCGCCCTGCTCGCGGCGCTCTCCGTCCTGACGGCGGTCTACGCGGCCTACTGGCTCGCGGACGCCCGGCGCCGGGCGAAGGCGGGGCAGCGTGCCCGGCCGACCCCTTTCGAGATCGCGGTCGGCGCCGTCACGAACTTCTTCGACACGCTCGGCATCGGATCGTTCGCGCCGACGACCTCGGTCTTCAAGCTCCGCCGCATCGTGCCGGACGAGAAGATCCCGGGGACGCTCAACATCGGGCACGCGATTCCGGTCGTCGTGCAGGCGTTCATCTTCATCGCGGCCGTCGGGGTCGAGCTCCCGACGCTCTTCGCGACGATCACGGCGGCGATTCTCGGGGCGTGGCTCGGCGCGGGGGTCGTGTCCGGGCTGCCGCGCCGGCGCATCCAGATCGGTATGGGCATCGCGCTGCTCGCGGCGGCCGCGTTCTTCGCGATGACGAATCTGGGCCTCTTTCCCGGCGGCGGCGAGGCGCTCGGGCTCCACGGACCCCTGTTCGCGATCGGCGTCGCCGTGATCTTCGTCCTCGGTGCGTTCAACACGCTCGGGATCGGGCTCTACGCGCCGTGCATGATCCTCGTCGCGCTCCTCGGCATGAACCCTCGCGCGGCGTTTCCCATCATGATGGGAGCCTGCGCGTTCCTGATGCCGGTCGCGAGTATCCGTTTCATCCGCGCGGGAAGCTACAGCGTCGGCCCGTCGCTCGGCCTGATGCTCGGCGGGATTCCGGCGGTGCTCGTCGCCGGGCTCGTCGTGAAATCGCTGCCGCTGACGGCGCTGCGGTGGCTCGTCGTCGCGGTCGTCGCGTACGCGGCGTCGGCCATGCTGCGCTCGGCGCGCGCCGAGAAGACCCTGGCCGGGGGCGTCGACAAGGACGCCGCCGACGCCACCTACTCCGTCCGGCTGCCGTCGTAGGTGCGGCCCTGTGGCGGCCAGAGAATTCCGTAGGGGCGACCCTTGTGGCCGCCGATTAGGAATCTGTAGGGGCGGCCCTTGCGGCCGCCTGGGGGCGGGGACGAGCCCCGCCCCTACGTCGGATCGCCGCCCTTCGGCGGATCGCCTCCCGAGAGAAGCGTCAGTGTCGGGTTCCTAGCCGGGTCGTTCACGGCGTCGAGTGCCGCGAAGAGGATCCCGTCGTGCACAAAATGGCGGGAGGAGGAGGCGACCTCCAGGGCCACCTCCTCCTCTCCCGCCACCCGGAAGTAACCTGCGAGGCCGTTCTCGGCGAGGAGCCGCGAGGCCACGGCGACGAGGCGCTCGAGGCTCGCCGCGGACGGTTTCGCCTCGTCGTCCTCGAGCACGCGAAAGACCGTCCGGTCGGGACCGTCGTCGCGAATGTCGCGCACCTTGAGCATGGCGCCGCCGGTCCGCCTAGAACTTCACCGCCAGCTCGCCCAGAAATCGCCGCGGCGGCGCGACGTAGTTCTGCGCGTCGCCGATCTCGCTCTCGGCGACGTAGTGTCGGTCGTTTCCGAGATTTCGTCCGACGAACGATAGGCGCGCGGGACCGAAGGCGTACGACACGCCGATGTCGTACTCGAAGAACGACGGCATGTACGCGATGTTGATCTTGTCGAATGGCCGCCGGTTCTGGTGCCGGACGGCGAACCAGCCGCCGAGGCCCTGCGCCGGGTGCCAGCTCACGTTCGCGTTCCAGAGGTCGCGGGGCGTCAGCTCGAGGCGCTGGCCGTCGGCGTTCTGCGGCCCCGCATCCGGGTCGATGAACGTGAAGTGGACGTACGTCGCGTCGTGGTGCGCGTAGCCGGCGACGAAAGAAAGGTCGGGCAGGGACGCCGGGTGATAGCCGAGCTCGAGCTCGAGTCCCTGGAAGCGCTCCTCGCCGGCGTTGACGAGCTCCGGGTTGCCGTCCGGGCCGAGGATCGAAGTGACGAGGTTGTTGAAGATCATGTGGAAGGCGGACGCCTCGAAGGAAATCTGGCGGTCGAGCCAGCGCGTCTTGATGCCGATCTCCTCGCTCGTCGTTCGCTCGGGCAGGAGGATCTCGGCGCTCTCGGCTTCGGTCAGGTTCGGCGCGGCGGGCTTGAAGGCGGTCTTGCCGGAGAAATAGACGTTGAATTCGTTGAGCGTCCCGGCCCGGTCGGCCACGAGGCGGCCCAGGATCGAGCCGCCGCCGGACCATTGGTTGAAGGACTTCGCGTCGCTCGAGACGTCGGGCTCGGGCGCGCCGACTTCCTGCTGCTGCGCGAAGAGGCTCTCGGAGGTCAGGTCGTAGCGCGCGCCGCCGGTGATCGTCAGGAAGGGCACGGGCGTCCACTCGTCGTTGACGTAGAAGCCGCCGAAGGTCCGGCGGTCGTGGAAGGAGCGATCGTCGCCCGGCGGGATGTCGCTGATATTCGGGACGACGACGGGGTCGAGCTGAAGGTCGAAGTCGAACCCGAATCCGGCCGCGGTCGTGCGGCCCCAGGTGACGGCGGCGCCGGTCACGAGGCGGTGCTTCCCGGCGGCCTCGAAGTTCGTGACGAAGTGGAGGTCGTCGTAGACGTCGGTCTCCTGCGGATTGAGGGAGACGCCCGACGCCGAGGCTTCGTTCCCGTCGACCTCGCCGATGAAGCTCCGGATCTGCGTTTGGTCGTCGCGGGTCAGGCCGAGGACGTTCTCGAAGTAGCTCGATGCGGTGACCGGCACGGTCGCCGTCGCGGTCAGAGCGTACACGCGATGGTCGAGGCGCGCGCCGATCGGCTCGTAGTTCCGGTCGATCTGAAATCCCGGGATCACCTGGCCGCTCGGCGGGTCGACGGGCAGCGGCGACCCGAAGAACTGCGTGTTCCGGAACATGTCGTAGGCGATCGCGACGTGCGCGCCGCCGGACATCGGGATGTCGAGGCGGAATCCGCCGCGGTCGTCCTTGTAGTCGGTGCGGTCCTGCCAGCCCTGCGACCGCTCGATGTTGCCGTAGACGCGGAACGTCGCGCTGCCGATGGGGGTGGTGGTCGCGGCCGCGAGGCGCCCGTTCGAGAAGGAGCCGCCCGCGACCGAGCCGGTGGTCCCGGCGGTCGCCGACTTGGTGAACACCTGGATCATGCCGGCGAAGGCCGCGACGCCGTAGAGCGTCCCCTGCGGTCCCTTGACGATCTCGATGTGATCGATGTCGTTGATGTCGATCTGGGACAGCGACGGGTTGAACGGGCCGCCCACCGGCACGCCGTCCACCATGAAGAGGAGCGCGTCGAACTCTTTCAGGCCCCAGAGGCCGACGTTCGGCTGCCGGGGACCGTTGTCGCTGCCCATTCCGGTGTCGAGGCCGACGACGTCCTGGAGCGCGTCGGCGAGGTTCGTGACGTTCTTTTGCCGGAGCTCGTCTCCGGTGATGACGGTGACGTCTCCGGGGATCTCCGTCTCCATCTCCGCGCCGCGCGTGGCGGACACGACGACGCTCTCGGAGACGGGCGGCGGGGTCGGCGATGGGACGGGCGTCGGCGACGGCGTCTGCGCACCGGCGCGGGACGTCGAGGCCAAGAGGGCGGCGCCCGAAAGCACCGCGAAAAGCACGGATCTCCAACGCATCAGAAAACCTTCCTTTCGTTCCGGTAAAGGAGAGCGGGGACCGGACGAGGAAGGCGCGTCTAAATGCGCAGCGGGGAAGACGCCGGGGCGGCGGCCGAAATCGCGCCGTGAGTCGGCGGCGGATCGTCGGCCGCGCGCGAGGCGATCTCGACGCGGTGGAGGTCGGGGATCTCGAGGGAATTCGGGCGCGGAGCGTCGGCGGATTGGTCGGCCTCGCAGAGCGCGGAGAGGGCGCTCGGCGGAGCGAGCGCGGAGGCTGGAATCCGCCGCTCGGGCGGCGCGAGGGCCTCGCGTGTACGCCATTCGCCGCCGACCCGGAAGAAGCGTTCTTCGGGCGCCGCAGGGTCGGCGAGAATCTCGAACTCCGAGCTCACGTTCGCGATTCGCTCGGCGTCGGGCTCATCCTCGCGCCCGAAGCGAATCGCCAGGCGCGCGTGCGCCGCCGGAAGAGCGGGCACGCGCCATTCCGCACGCCGATGCCCGGGCTCGATGTCGGCCGTGACGCGGATCGGGAACGTTCGGCCGCCGTCGAGGGACAGGACGAGCTCGCCTTCGTCGGATCCCTCCGGCGTCGCGTCCGAGCCCCAGGATGCCTCGACCACCGACCCGGGAACGAGCCGGTCGCGCGCCGCAGGTCCGGTCAGTCGAAGCGTCTGCGCGGGGAGGGAAACGGCGGCGAGCAGAAGGGAAGGGACGAGGCCGCGCCGGAGGCAGTCGAGTCCGCGCACGCGCGGATGATAACCCGGCGTCGCGGCCGGAAAAAGAAAGGGCGTGCCGGTCGTCCGGCACGCCCGAAGATCCGAAATGGATCGAAGTTAGTTCTTGGCGGCAGGCGTCGCGGCCGGAGCCGGGGTCGCCTTCGGGGTGGTGTGCTTCTTCGACGACTTGTGCTTCTTCGAGGTCGTCGAAGCGGCCTTCGTCGGAGCCGGCGTCGGAGCCGGCTGCGCCGACTGCGCAAAGACGCTCGCAGGAATCGCGGCGAGCACCGCGAGGGACGAGATTCGGAACAGGGCCTTCTTCATTGCTTCTACTCCTTTTCGCCGCGGGCTGAATGCCCGCGTGATTTTCACGAGAGCAAGAGTAGAGGCGAGCGAGTGAACGCAGCATGAACGCTGGAAGCGCGTCGGGGCGGGCAAACCGCCGCCGCCCCGTCGCTTGCGGTTACTGAACCAGGGCGAGGAGCCGGCGCGCGCGCCTGCCAGGAGCGAAGCGAAGCTCTTTCAGCACGCGGAGGGTGCGATCCGTCGGTGTGGGCGCCGCCGCGATCATCCTGGCCGTCCCGGGCAGCGATTCCCGAACGACGTCGAGCGGCACGCCGTCGGCGCCCACGGTGACGACGTAGCGTCCGCGGTCGCTCTCCGAAAGCTCGATCTTCGCGCCGTTGAGAACGGCGGGCGCGAGACCGCCGTCGTCGAGGGCCGTGACGGTGAGGCGCGCCGGCGTGGTCAAGACGACGGACTCGCCGACCGCATCGAAGGTCGCCTCCGCCGGCGCTCGCCGCCTCTTCTCCTCGCTCGCCGCGCCCTCGCCTCCGGCGTCGCGGGCGCGGGGGGCCTTCGTCGCGATCTTCGGAGCGGGGGACGGTGGCGCGGCGACAACCTCGGCGGCCGCCGCGATTCGCTGCGTCTTGTCGGCGGGAGGCGCGGGAGCGGCGGCCGGCGCCTGGAGGGACGTTGCAAGAGCGTTTGGCGTCGCGGCGGCGCGGTCCTTGGCCGAAGCCGCGGCCGCCTGCCGCTCGAGGGTCTGCGCCGCGAGGGCGTTCTTCTTCGCCAGCGCGCCGGTCAGGGCGTTGGGCGGCGGCGTCGCGAAGGAGACCGGGATGCTGCGCGCGTCTCGCTGTCGTTCGACGAGCGACGCGCCCAGGATCACGGCGAGGAGCGCGGCCGTGAACGCGCCCGCCCAGCGGAGATCGATCCCGAACACGACGCCGAACCCCGGCCGGCGGCGGTTGGCCGCCTCGAGCCGGCGCAGGATTCGCGCGGACAGGTCCGAAGCGGCGGGCGAGGTGCCGGCCGTCCGGTAGTACGCGAGCGTCGCCTCGAAGTCGGCGGCGGCCTTCCGGCATTCGTCGCAGTGGGCACGGTGCGACTCGAAGTGCGCCTTCTCCGCCGCCGAGAGCTCGCCGTCGTGCAGCCGCGACAGGAAATCGAGAGACCGCGCGGGATGCGCCGCGCGGCTCATTGCGAGAGGCTCCCGGCCCGGAGCAGCGGCAGCAGGATCGCCTTCAACTGGCCGCGGCCGCGGGCGATGCGCGACTTGACGGTTCCGACCGGAACCGCGAGCGAGATCGCGATCTCCTCGTAGCTCCACTCCTCGAGGTCGCGCAGCACCACCGGCATGCGGAACTCCGCCGGAATCCGCCGCAGCGCCTCCGCGACGTGCCGGCGCGATTCGTCGGACCGCGCCGTCTGCTCCGGATCGGCCGCCTCGGCCGGGGCCTCGATCTCCGACGGATCGGCTCCCGAGAAGATTCGCCGGAATCTCGAGAGGCTTCGATAGCGGTTCTTGACGGCGTTGTCGGCGATCGCCGCGAGCCAGGCGCGCGCGGGCGCGTCTCCGCGGAATCGGGCGAGGCCGCGATATGCCTTCAGAAAGACCTCCTGGGTCATGTCCTCCGCGTCCTGCTCGCCGACGGAGCGCGCCATCCAGCGGTGCACCGCCGCGGTATGCCGGCGGACGAAATCCCCGAACGCGCCCTCGTCGCCGCCGCGGGCGCGCCCGATCAGCTCCTCGTCGGAGAGACCCTCCGGGGTCGCAGGCAACGGCCGCGGTTCGTCGAGCGACACGGGTTTCGTGCGCAACAGTCTAAGAGACACCGGTTCCCGTCGGACGGTTCCCGCGCCCTGGACTCGCGCCAGGCCGCGTCATAGTCTCCGCCTATGCGAAATCCGCTCCCCCGCGTCTTCGTCTCCCTCGCGGCGCTCGTTCTGGCGTCTTCTGCCGTCCTCGGCCAGAAGCCGCCGGAGACCCCGAAGCCTCCCGATGCCCAATCGGCATACGAGCCGCGCTCGGGCCCGGGCGCCGGGCAGAAGTTCCTGGAAAAGATGTCCGGCGACTGGGACGTGGTCAAGACGTTCTACCCGAAGACGGGGGACCCCGTGAAATCAAGCGGCCGGGCGCACCAGGCGATGATCAACGAGGGTCGATTCCTGCAGTCGGATTTCACTTTCGAGGGCCCGTCCGGCAAGACCACGGGGCTCGGCCTCATCGGTTTCGAGCCGGACTCCGGTCTCTTCACCAGCGTCTGGGCGGATTCGCGCTCCACGCGAATGTCGCTGCGCCGCAGCGAGACGCCGTTCAACGGCGAGGAGATCGTGCTCTTCGGAAAGTCGCTCGACGATACCTCGGCGGCCGGGCGGCCGCGTTCGCGCACGTCTACCCATCTCGAAGACGGCGGCCGGCGGATCATCCACAAGCAGTACGTCCCCGACGCCGACGGCAAGGAGCGGCTCATCATGGAGCTGCTCATGACCCGGCGTTAGGGCCCGGCGTGGCTCGCGCCCGCGGGACCTTCGAGGTGAAGATGACGGCGCGGGCGCCGGAGGGGGACGCGCCGGAGGCGGCGCTCGGCCGGATGTCGCTCGCCAAGGTCTATCGCGGGGATCTCGAGGCCACCGCCCGCGGCGAGATGCTGACGGCGATGGGGAGCGTGGCGGGCTCGGGAGCTTATGTCGCCGTCGAGTTCGTCCACGGAACGCTCGCGGGATGCCGCGGCGCGTTCGCGCTCCAGCATCGCGGCGTGATGACGCGAGGGGCTCCGGACCTCACGATCACGGTCGTGCCCGATTCGGGGACGGAGGAGCTCGCCGGAATCTCGGGAAAGCTCGGGATCGAGATCCGGGACGGCGCGCACTTCTACGATCTGGAGTTCGAGCTTCCCGGCACGCCGTAGTCGAAACGGCGCGCTTACCTCAGGCGATTCCGGTCTTCAGCGCCTGCTCCATCTTTTCGCAGAAGAGGTCGATCTCGTCGGGCGTCGTGTAGACGTTCGGCGTCACGCGGAGCCCGTTGAACTCCGGGTGGACGATCGGCGTCGTCATGATGCGGTGCTTGTCCCAGAGCCAGGCCTGAAGCTTCTCGGTGTCGAGCCCGTCGACGTGGACGAAGCCGATGCCGCAGGAGTCGCGGTCGTTCAGCGGCGTGAGGATGTGAACGCGCGAGCTCCCGGATTGCACGCGCATCGCCCAGCGGTCGCGCAGCCAGCGCAGGCGCGCGGCCTTGCGCTCGGCGCCGATGCCGCGGTGGAACAGGATCGCGGCGGAGATGGCGTTGTGGTTGGCGGCGGGATGCGTGCCGATCTCCTCGTACTTCCGCACGTTCTCGTCCATCGTCGCCGGCGCCGCCATGAGCGGCCAGATCGACTTCTGCTTCGCCTTGCGGACGTAGAGAAACCCCGTCCCGATCGGCGCGAAGAGCCACTTGTGGAGGCTCGTCCCGTAGTAATCGCACTCGAGCTGGTCACGGCGGAAAGGGAAATGCGCGAAGGCGTGCGCGCCGTCCACGAAGACCTCGATGCCTTTCGGCCGCGCCATGGCGACGATGTCTCGCACCGGAAGGATCTGGCCGGTCAGGTTCGTGATGTGCGTCACTTCGATGACACGGGTGCGCGGCGTGATCGCCTGGCGGAATCGCTCGACGACGTCGGCCGACGAGGGCGGCGGGACGGGGAACGAGATCTGCTTCAGCACGATGCCGTCGCGGCGTTCGCGCTGCTTCCAGGTCGTGATCATGCGCGGGTAGTTCTGGTTCGTGACGACGACCTCGTCGCCGGCCCTCAGATCGATGCCGAGGATGAGCGTCTCGAGCGCCTCGGAGGCGTTGCGGACGATCGCCATCTCCTCGGGATCGCAGCCGAACTCGGCGGCGAGATCGCGGCGGGCCGATTCGATGCGCGGCTCGAGCACGTTCCACATGTGATGGACGGGCATCTCGTTCGAGAAGCGGAGATCGCGGATCATCGCCTCGAGCACGTGCGCCGGCGCGGGGCTGCAGCCGCCGTTGTTCAGGTTCACGAGCGTGCGGTCCACGTCGAAGGCGCGGGCGATCTGCGACCAGTAAGCTTCCTCGCCGGCCAGCTCGGACGGCGTTCGGTCTCCGGCGTTTCGCGAGGCCTCGGCGAGCGCGGTTCCCGCGTCGGCGCGAAATGTGGGCAGGAGCGCGGCGGAGAGCCCGGCGCCGAGACCGGCGAAGAGGGCGCGGCGATGGAGCGGCATGACGCCTCCTGTTCGGAACGTTTTCGGAGATTCTAGTCCTCCCGGACGGTGTCTTCGTCCCGTCCGGTAATCAGCCGCGCGCCGCGCTGCCAGGTCAGGTAGGACCAGGCCCACTCGAGGAAGACGAGGAGCCGGCTGCGGAAGCCGACGAGCTTCATGATGTGGACGAAGCACCAGAAGACCCAGGCCGGATAGCCGGAGAACCGCAGCCACGGCAGGTCCGCGACGGCGGCCGAGCGGCCGATGACCGCGAGGTTGCCGAGGTTGCGATACCGGAAGGCGAGCGGCGGCCGGCCGGCGAGAGCGAGCCGGATGTTGAGCGCGGCGTGCCGGCCCTCCTGGATCGCCGGCTGCGCGACGCCGGGAAGCGGCTCGCCGTCCGGCCGGGGGAACCGCGCGAGATCGCCGATGACGAAGATCTCCGGATGACCGGGGATCGAGAGGTCGGGTCCGACCGGGACGCGTCCCGCGCGGTCGAGCGATACGCCGAGCGAGCGCGCGAGCGGGGACGCGAGAACGCCGGCGGTCCACAGGATCGTCTTCGCGGCGATCCGCTCTCCGCCCGCGACGACGGCGCCCGGAGCGATGTCGGTCACGGCGGCGCCCTCGCGGACCTCGACGCCCATGCGCGCGAGCTCGGCCTTCGCCTTGCGCGAGAGCGCCTCGGGGAATGTGGGGAGGATTCGCGGCCCGGCCTCGGCCAGGACGATGCGCGCGTCGCGCGGGTCGATCGATCGGAAGTCGAGCACGAGCACGTGCCGCGCGATCTCGGCGATCGCCCCGGCGAGCTCGGCGCCCGTCGGGCCGCCGCCGACGAGGACGAATGTCAGCAGCGCGCGGCGCCGTACGGGATCGGTCTCGCGCTCCGCCTTCTCGAAGGCGAGGAGGATCCTACGGCGGATTTCGATCGCGTCCTCGAGCGTCTTCAGGCCCGGAGCGTACGGCTCCCACTCGTCGTGACCGAAGTAGGCGTGACGCGCTCCGGTCGCCACGATGAGGTAGTCGTAGGGGAGCCGCCCGTCGGCGAGCAGCACCTCGCGCGCCGCCGCGTCGATGGCCGCCGCCTCGGCGAGAAGGACGCGGGCGTTTGCCTGCCGCCGCAGGATCGAGCGGATCGGATAAGCGATGTCGCCGGGGGAGAGGGAGGCGGTCGCGACCTGGTACAGGAGCGGCTGGAAGAGGTGATGGTTGCGGCGATCGACGACCGCCACCTCGACCGGCGCGCCGTCGAGCGCCCGGGCGGCGGAGAGACCGCCGAAGCCGGCGCCGAGGATGACGACGCGCCGCGGCATGCCGGCGGGTCGGTCTGCGCTCACGGTTCCAATGTACTCCGGCAGGCGGGTTAGAATCGCGGGCTCTCATGTCCACGGCCACGACGGGAAAGCTCCTCTTTCGGAAGGTCGAGAAGGCGCTCGAGGCGATCGAGAGCGCCTCCGATCCTTCATCGACGATCACGCAGACCGCGTCCTCGGTGCTCGAGCAGTTCTCCGACGCCCTCGGCGTGCGGGGCGGCCGGCTCTACGAGCACCGCGACGGCGGATACGAGCTCGTCCGGACGTTCGGCGGGGTGCCGGCCATCGCGCCCGGCCTCTTCATCCCCGAGAACTACCCCCCGGTGGAACGTGTTCTCGACGAGGGGGTCGTCGTCATGGATCTCTCGGCCCCGGGCGTGGACGCCGAGCTCGAGCGGCGCCTGGGCGCCGAGCGCTTCGCCGCGATTGCCGTCGGCGACGACGAGTACGTCATCTCTTTCACCGTCGAGCCGTCGGCCTCCGAGGAGGACCTGCTCGCCGCGCTCGGGATCCTGCGGCACGCCGTCGACCAGAAGCTCCGCCAGAGCCGGTACGTCTCGGCGTTGAAGGAAGCGCGCAGCATCCAGATGTCGATTCTCCCGAAGCGCGCGGTGCGGCGCGGGGACATCGAGATCGCCGGATTCACGACGCCGGCCGAGCTCGTGGGCGGGGACTACTTCGACTTCATCCCGGTCTCCGACCGGATCCTCGGGATCGCGATCGCCGACGCGTCGGGCCACGGGCTCCCGGCGGCCCTGCAGGTGCGCGACGTGTACACGGGTCTGCGGATGGCGGTCGAGCGGGACTTCAAGATTACGCGCACCGTCGAGCGCCTGAACCGGATCATCCATCAGTCGCGCCTGACGACGCGGTTCGTCTCGCTCTTCTACGGCGAGATCGAGGACAACGGAAGCCTCATGTACGTCAACGCGGGGCATCCTCACCCGCTCCATTTTCACGGAACGACGGTCACGCCCCTCGTCCAGACGGGGCTCGTGCTGGGGCCCTCCGAAAAGGCGACCTACAGCCGCGGATACCGGCGCCTCGACCCGGGCGACGCGATCCTGCTCTACACCGACGGCATGGTCGAGGCCCACGGCGCGGGAGGCGAGGAGTTTGGCGTCGGCCGGCTCATCAAGGAATTCCTGGACATTCGGGACCTCCCGTCCGACGAGATCGCCCGGGCGCTCATCAAGCGGGTGGGGGAGTGGTCCGGCGGCGGGGAGCCCGAGGACGACCGCACCGTGGTCGTCCTCAAGCGGCACACCGAGCCCATCGCCCCGGAGTCGCCGCGCCCGAGCGGCGAGATCAAGCTGCCGTAGCGGCGCGGCGCCAACTGGGACCGAAAAGCCGCGACCCGAGCGTGGGCTTTCGCCACGACGCCAGATGGTCCACCGGGGTCTTGAGGCGGCCGTCTTTCGTGACGGAGAGATTCTCGGGCTTCAGATCCCGGTGCACGATGCCCTTGTCGTGGGCCGCCACGAGGCCCTGGGCGATCTGGACGGTGTAGTCGATCGCACCAAGGATCTCGTAGGGCCCGAGACGGGAGTCCTTAGCGAGAGGCGTGTCGCGCGGATTCTAAGCCCGGGCGGGCGATTGCCTCCGGAAGTACTCCGCGGTCACGACGAGGCCCTTCTCGAGCGTCGTCCAGTCGGGGAGCCCGAAGTCGCGCCGCACGGCTGAGCCGTCGAGGACGCTGCGTTGCTGCTCGCCGGCGGGCGCCGGGGCGTGGGGCGGCGCCTCCGTGTAGCCGAACTGACGGGCGAGGAGCTCGAAGAGGCGATTGACCGACGTCTCGATCCCGGTGCCGAGGTTCCACGTCCCGCTGCGGTCGGTCTTCACGGCGGCCGCCGCGGCACGCGTCAAATCGTCCACGAAGACGTAGTCGCGGGTCTGTTTGCCGTCGCCATTGATCTTGATCGCGCGGTGGCCGAGCATCCCTTCCGAGAAGATCGCCACGACTCCGGCCTCGCCGGTCCCGTTCTGGCCGGGCCCGTACACGTTGGCGTAGCGAAAGACCTGCGTCTGGAAGCCGTGCACGGCACGGTAGTAATACAAATACTTCTCGATCGAGAGCTTCGCGCAGCCGTACGGCGAGATCGGGTTCGTCGGATGGGACTCGGGCGCCGGACGCCCGCCCTCCGGCTCGCCGTACAGGGCGCCGCCCGTCGAGGCGAAGAGCACCCGCCGCGAATCCGCGCGGCGGCAGGCTTCGAAGAGCTTGAGCGATCCGAGGACGTTTGCGCGCGCGTCGAAGACGGGATCGGACACGCTGTGCCGCAGGTCGATCTGCGCCGCATGATGCGACACGAAATCGATCTTCTCCTCGCGCAGGAGCGGCTCGAGGTCGGCCTCGGCGATGTCGGCCTGGACGAAGCGCGCGGCCGCCGGGACCTTTTCCCGCTTTCCGGCCGAGAGGTCGTCGACGACGACGACGCGATGGCCGTCGGCCAGGTGGCGCGCGGCCATGCGCGACCCGATGAATCCGGCCCCGCCGGTGACGAGAATGTTCATAGACTTTCGATCGCCACGCCATGATAGCCGAACGCGCCCCCGACCCGCGGCTTCGCCTCGATCCGGCCGCGCTTGCACTGCGCGCGCCCCGCCGCGCCTTTTTCCGGCGGTCCACGACCGTCGTCGCGCGGGATCTCGTGGGCGCCTGGATCGCGCGGCGGCATCGCGGACGATGGTACGGGGCGCGGATCGTCGAGACGGAGGCGTATCTGGGCCCGAAGGATCGCGCGGCCCATTCCTGGAACGGGCGCCGGACCGCGCGCGTCGAGCCGATGTACGCCGACGGCGGGCACCTCTACGTCTTCTTCGTATATGGCATGCACTTCTGCGCGAACGTCGTCACGCGGCGCGAGGGCGTACCGGAGGCCGTGCTCCTCCGCGCCGCCGAAGCGCCGGAAGGCCGCGATGCGCCGGCGCGCCTGCTGGCGGGCCCGGCCCGGCTCTGCGCGGCACTCGGCATCACGACGCGGGACAGCGGGGAGGATCTTGTGGATGGCGGGCCAGTCCGGATCTTCCGCCGCACCGGACGGCGTCCGCGCCTCGCCGTTGCGAAGCGCATCGGCGTGGACTACGCGGGCGACGCGGCGGCGTGGCCGCTCCGTTTCTACGACGCAGATTCCGCGGCCGTGTCCCGGCGTTAACGCGGCCTTTCGGCCGCCGCGCCCTCCCGGATGGCCCGGTCGACGAGCCTCCAGAGGGCCGCTTCGGCTTCTTTCTCGAGCGCGTCCTCCCGGCGGTCGAGATCGCGCTCGATCGTTTCGAGCTCGCGCTGCCGCTTCGAGACGTCGGCCTGGCGACGCTCGATGTCCCGCTCCTCGGCTTCGGCCTTCGGGTCGGGCGACGAGACTTGCTCGTCATCGTTCTCCAGGCTCTCGCGGGCGTTCTCGAGCCGCTCCTGCTGCCGGTCGAGCGATTCTTCCTCGCGGTCGAGCGTCTCCTGGCGCCGCTGGAGCGCGCTCTGCTCGGGCTCGAGCGCGCCCACCCGGTCGAAGCAGGCGACCGCCTGGTCGAGGATCCTGGGGTCGCGGATGACGTAGCGCGATCCCGAGCGCCGCACCCAGAGGAAGTCCCCCCCGTACGCGTCGCGGAGGGCCTCGAGCTGGTCGATAGACCCGTCCATGCTGAGGAAGTGCCCGCGCGAGAGCGCGTAGGAATCGCGGGTCACGGCCTTCGGCGCCTCGGAAGCGAGCGGCGACGCGGAGAGCGCGATGACCAGGGCTCCGGACGTCCAGATGTTCATGCCGGTCAGACGTCCGGAGGCGGTCCAGGTTACGCGGGCGCGGCCCGGAATCAGTGGGGCAGGGTCGAGAGCGGCTCGTCGCCGGGCCGGGCCGTCGACACGACGGCGTTCTTTCCGCCGCGCTTGGCCCGGTAGAGCGCCGAATCGGCCTTTTCGACGAGCTCCTTCTTGGTCGAGGCGTCGTCGGGATAGGCCGCGAGGCCGATCGATACGGTCACGCGGATGACGTCCTCGCCTTCCGGCGGGCGAAAGAGCCGTTCGTCGATCCGGCGGCGGATGCGTTCGGCGACGTCCGCGGCGACCTCCGTCGGCGTCTCGGGCAGGATGACCGCGAACTCCTCGCCGCCGTAACGAGCCACGAGGTCCATGTCGCCGCGGACTTCGGATCGGATCTCCGCGACGATGCGCTCGAGGATCGCATCGCCCACGGGGTGCCCGTAGCGGTCGTTGATGGCCTTGAAATCGTCGATGTCGAGCATGAGGACCGAGAGCGGCCGCCCCTGGCGCTCGGCGCGGCCGAGCTCGCGCTGCAGCGTCTCCTGGAAGTGGCGGTGGTTGTAGGCGCCGGTCAGGCCGTCGCGGATGCTTTGCTCCTTGGCGTCGCTGTAGCGCCGCGCGTTCTCGATGGCCGTCACGGCCTGGTTCGCGAAGATTTCGAGCGCCTGGATCGTCTCGAGGGTCGGCGCCTGGCCGCCGCGCGGCTCATCCACGGAGAGGCAGCCCACCAGGCGATCGCCCGAATGGAGCGGGATGAAGAGCATGTCGTAGGGGCGCCAGCCGTTGGAGATCGCGCGCCCCCGACGGGCCGTCACGACGTCGAAGCGTGTGAGCTCGTCCGATGTCCGCTCGCGCACGAAGTAGGACTTCGAGACCCGGTTCCGCTCGGTCCAGTGCCGCGTCAGCTCCGGCGCCGGCACCTCCTGTCCCTGGATCTCCGCCCACCGGTGGTCGAGGCCGTACTGCGCGCGGCGCACGAACAGGTCGCGCTCGGGGACGTAGAGCGAGAGGAGCACCGCGTCGAAACCGAGGCTCCGGCCGACCGCCGAAACGATCGACTGGAAGAGGTTGTCGGGAGTCAGGTGCCGCTTCACCTCGTTGGAGATCTCGAGGATCTGACCGAGCGTCTCGGCCCGCTCGCGGTTGCGGATCGAGAGCTCCTGAACCTGCGCGCGGATCGCGCGATCCTGGAGGACGAGCGCCATCTGGCCCGCGAGCGCGCGCAGCGAATTGATGGCCGCCGGCGTCTGGAGCGCGGCGTAGGAGCTCTCGAGGACGAGGAGGCCGGTGTGCAGCTCGTAGGTCGAGAGCCGGGCCACGAGCTGGTGCCGTGTCGTGGGCGAGAGCGCGACTTCGCGCTCGCCGCCGGTCCGCGACCAGACCGACTCGGCCGTCACGTCGAGGACCTCGTCCAGGCGCCGGCGCTTGACCCAGTCGCGAATCTCCTGCCGTCCGACGGCGGCGGACCCTTCGAGGTGGATCTCGATCGCGTCCTCGGCGTCGTCCAGCCACTCGACGAACGCCATGGCCTCGACGGGCAGCAGGCCGCGGAGGGCCTCGAAGGCGCGGCGGTAGCGGTCGGGGCGCGCGCCGAGCGAGAAGATGTTCGAGATTTCCCGCATCACCTCGAGCTCGCGGTTTTCGCGCGCGACGCGCGCGTACTTCTCCTCCATCGAGGAAAAGCCCCGCAGCACGAAGGACGTGAGCACGACGGGGAAGAACGCGAGCAACAGGCCCAGCACGCCGTAGTGGTTGTAGGTCAGGATCTCGAGGACGACGATCGGGACGACGAGCAGGAGGGCCACGAGCTGGAAGAGGCCCATTCCGAGGAGGCGATCCGTCGGCACGAGCCGGCCGAGCTCGAGATAGCCGAACACCAGCAGCGTGTTGATGAAAAAGAAGACAAGCAGAACCATTGCCGCCGCCACGGCGACGGCGATCGGTCCGGAGGGCGGCTGCGCGAGGGCGTGAAAGAAGCGGGCCGCGAGCCCGTAGGACAGGGCGAGCTGGGAAAGGTCGAACGCGGTCGAGAGCGTCAGGCGCCGGGTCCGCCGCAGGAGCTTCGCGAGAATGTCGGCCGCCACGCAGACGAGGATCGCCGCGCCCGGGGAGTCGAAGAGGAGAACGACCGGCACGAGCGCCGCCGCCTCCAGCCCGAGGAAGTTGCCCGCATAGCGCACGCGGAGGCGGAACGCGAGGGTCGCGAGACCCGTGAAGAACGCGAGCTCCAGGACCCGGCCCGACGGGATCGACGGGAGCTCGAGGAGGAAGAGCAGCGCCGCCGAGCCGACGACGGCGATCTGGAGGATCCGGAACGTCTGCTCGCGCCGGCTGGTGTCGAGGGCGGGCGCGGAAGTCATGAGGGACGCGCCCGCGGCGTCATTT
>DATJZU010000087.1:0-14748 GCA_035498835.1 Thermoanaerobaculia bacterium | reverse complement strand
CCCGGGAGCGCGTTCGGCAGCGACTTCGAGGCGGCGATCGCGCTGATCCGCGACCTGCGCGCCCAGAAGCCGGGGCTCTTCGTGAACCTGACGACGGGGACCTATCCGTCGCCGTGGTGGCTCTGGGACGCGGACGCGATCTGGCGCGGCGGCGAGGACCACGACTTCGCCGGCGAGGGCTCGGAGCGCCAGCGCTGGATCACGTACCGCGACGCCGACACGTACGCCGGCGTCGTGCAGCGCGGGCCGCTCCATCCGCTCAACTCCCTGATGCTCCACGGGCTCATCTACGCGAAGCACGCGAAGCACCTGGACTCCGATCCGCGCGGCGACTTCGACGCGGAGATCCGGTCGTACTTCGGGAGCGGCACGCAGCTCCAGGAGATGTACGTGACGCCTGCGCTCCTCGGCGATCCGCAGTGGGATGCGATCGCGGAGGCCGCGAAGTGGTCGCGCGGCAACGCGGCGACGCTCGTCGACACGCACTGGGTCGGCGGCGACCCCGCGCGGCTCGAGCCCTACGGCTGGGCGGCCTGGTCGCGCGGGCGGGTGATCCTGACGCTGCGCAACCCATCCGGGAAGCCGCAGCCGTTCGACGCGGACCCGGCGGCGATCTGGGAGCCGCCGGAGGCGGGCGCCGGACGCTTCGTACTCACCTCTCCCTGGAAGAAGGACCGGGGCAGGCCGCCGCTCGTTCTCGAAGCGGGGAAGGCGCGGGCGGTGGAGCTCGGGCCGTTCGAGGTCGCGACCTGGGAGGCCGCGATATGATTCCGGCAGTTTTTCGCAATGGTGCGAACCGCGGGGGAGAGTGCCATGGATCGCCGCCAGCGCAACCGGCAACTCGTGTACGCCGTCGCCCTGCTCTTCGTCGGCCTGACCGGTCTCCTCGGCATGGGCGCGTCTCTCGCCCGCTACCGATCGGTCGACGTCCTGCGCATGCTCGCCTCCGGCGCCTGCTTCGGCGCGGCGCTCATCTCGATCCTGATCTACTTCCGCGGAGGCGCGGCGCCGCGGTCCGGATAGCCCGTCCATGTCCACCCCGGCGGTGAGCCGCGCGCGCTGGAGCGCCGCCGATGCGCGTCGGATCGCGCGCGACATCTGGAATCTCGATGCGGCGGCAACCGAGCTGCCGGGCGAGCGGGACTCGAACTTCGCGCTCGAGACACCGGAAGGCCGCTTCGTCCTGAAGCTCTCGCCGCCCGGCGAGGCGGCGGACGGCCTCGAGCTCCAGAACGCCGCGCTCGCGTGGCTGGAGCGGCGCGCGCCGGAGCTTCCCTTGCCGCGGCTGCGGCCCGCCGCATCGGGTCTCGCGACGACCTCGGTTTCCGGCCCCGGCGGCGCGGGCTGGCGCGCGCGGCTCGTGACGTTTCTGCCGGGACGGACGCTGGCGCAGGCGCGCCCCAGAACGCCGGCGCTCCTGCGGGACGTCGGGCGTCTGCTCGGGGGCGTCGACGCGGCGCTCGCGCAGTTCCGGCATCCGGCCGCCGTCGGCCGCGACCTCTTCTGGAATCCCGACCGCGCGCAGGACGTGATCGCCCGCTTCGAAGGCGCGATCGCGGACCCGCGCGGCCGCCGCCTCGTGTCCCACTTCGCGGCGCTGCATCGCGAACGAGTCCTGCCCCTCGCCCCGCGCCTCTCCCGCTCGGTCATCCACAACGACGGCAACGACTGGAACGTGCTCGTCGGTCCGCCGGCCTCGGAGGGCCCGGCGGTCGCGGGTCTGCTCGACTTCGGCGACATGCTCGAAGCCTGGACGGTCTGCGAGCCCGCCGTGGCGATCGCGTACGCGTGGCTGTGCGAGCCGGACCCGCTCGCGGCGGCCGCGGCGGTCGTCGCGGGATACCACGATGCGCACCCGCTCGGAGAGGACGAGCTCGCGGCGCTCTTCCCGCTCGCGACGAGCCGCCTCGCGGTAAGCGTCTGCCTCTCGGCGCACCGCCGCACGGCGGAGCCGGACAACGGGTACCTCCTCGTCACGGACGCGGCCGCGTGGGAGACGCTCGAGCGCCTCGCCGACGTGTCCCCGAATTTCGCGGAGTGCCGCCTGCGCGCCGCCTGCGGCTTCGCGCCGTCGCGCAATGCGCCGGCCGTCGAGGCGTGGCTCGCGTCGCATCGGAGGCAGATCGGGCCCGTCGTCGCGGCGGACCTGTCGAAGGCCGTCGTCTTCGATCTCTCGGTCGGAAGCCCGGAGCTCGAGAGCCCGGCCGCGGCGGCGGACACGGCGGGGATGACGGAGAAGATCTTCGGGAAGATGCGGGCCGCGGGCGCGCCGGCCGCCATCGGCCGTTACGACGAGGCGCGCCTCGTCTATCAGAGCGCGGCGTTCCGCGGGCCCGAAGGCGAGCACCCGGAGATGCGCACGGTGCATCTCGCGGTCGACATTTTCCTGCCGCCGGGCGCGCCGGTCTTCGCGCCGCTGCCCGGACGCGTGGTCGGCCGACGCGACAACGCGGCGCGCCTGGACTACGGTCCGACGATCATTCTCGAGCACGCGCCCGAGGGCGCGCCGATCTTCCACACGCTCTACGGTCACCTGACGCGCGACTCGCTCGAGGGTCTATCCCCCGGACAGTCCGTCGCACGCGGCCAGACGATCGGGCGCGTGGGCGAGCCGCCCGAAAACGGCGACTGGCCGCCGCACGTGCACTTCCAGATCGTGGCCGACCTGCTCGGGAAGACGGGAGACTTTCCGGGCGTGGCCGCCGCGAGCCAGCGCGCCGTGTGGCTCTCGATTTCCCCCGACCCGAGCGCGATCCTCGGCGTCGACGTGCGGCGCCGCGAGAGCCCTCCCGAGGAGCAGCGGGCGCGGCGGCGCAAGCTCCTCGGGCCCTCGCTCTCGCTGTCGTACCGGCGGCCTCTCGAGATCGTGCGCGGCGCGGGACAGTTCCTCTACGACGAGACGGGACGCGCATACCTCGACGTCGTCAACAACGTGGCGCACGTCGGGCACGGGCACCCGCGAGTTGTCGCGGCCGGCGCGCGGCAGATGGCGGTCCTCAACACGAACACGCGCTATCTGCACGAGTCGATCCTTCGCTACGCCGAGCGCCTCACGGCGACGCTGCCGGCGCCGCTCTCGGTGTGCTTCTTCGTCTGCTCGGGCAGCGAAGCCAACGAGCTCGCCCTGCGCCTCGCGCGGGCCCACACGAAGGCGCGCGATCTCGCCGTGGTGGACGGCGCGTATCACGGCAACACCGCCGCGCTCGTGGACGCCTCGCCGTACAAGTTCGACGGGCCGGGAGGGGAGGGCGCGCCGCCGCACGTCCACAAGGTCCCGATGCCGGACGATTACCGCGGCCTCCACCGCCGGAGCGACCCGGAACGCGGGCAGAAGTTCGCGCGCCACGTGGCCGCCGCGGCACAGGCGGCGCGGGATCGTGGAGAGGGGCTCGGCGCATTTCTCTGCGAGAGCCTGCTCTCGTGCGGCGGCCAGATCGTCCTGCCGCCCGGCTACCTCGAGGCGGCCTACGGTCACGCGCGCGCGGCCGGCGCCGTCTGCATCGCCGACGAGGTCCAGGTCGGGTTCGGGCGCGTCGGATCGCACTTCTGGGGTTTCCAGACGCAGGGTGTCGTGCCCGACATCGTCACGATGGGCAAGCCGATCGGCAACGGCCATCCGCTGGCGGCGGTCGTCACCACGCCCGACATCGCCGCCTCGTTCGCCAATGGGATGGAGTACTTCAATACCTTCGGCGGCAATCCCGTGTCCTGCGAGATCGGCCTCGCGGTGCTCGACGTGGTCGAAGGGGAGCGCCTGCAGGAGCGCTCCGCGCGGGTCGGGCGGCGTCTGCGCGCGGGCCTCGAGGACGTCGCGCGGCGCCATGCGATCGTGGGCGACGTGCGCGGGCTCGGTCTCTTTCTCGGCATCGAGCTCGTGCGCGACCGCGAGACCCTCGAGCCGGCGGCGGCGGAAGCCGCCTACGTCGTCGAGCGGATGAAGGACCACGGGATCCTCCTCTCGACCGACGGCCCGCTCCACAACGTGATCAAAATGAAGCCGCCGCTCGTCTTCTCGGAAGCCGACGCCGACCGCGTCGTCGCGGCCTACGACCGGGTTCTCGGAGAGGACTTCGTGACGCGGATCGGGCGCGCATGAAGCCTTTCGACGCTGCGGTCGTCGGCGCCGGCTCTTTCGGAGCCTGGACGGCGTGGCGGCTGCGCCGGGCGGGGATGTCGGTCGCGCTCGTCGATGCCTATGGGCCCGGCAACACGCGCGCGAGCTCGGGAGGCGAGACGCGGGTCATCCGCATGGGCTACGGCGCCGACGGGATCTACACGCTCTGGGCGCTGCGGTCGCTCGCGGACTGGAAGGAGCTTTCGGCGCGGACGGATCCGCCGCTCTTCCGCCGGACCGGCGTCCTGTGGATGGGCCGCCGCGGGGACGCGTACATGGAGGCGTCCCGCGAGGGCATGGCGCGCGCCGAAGTTCCGCACGAGATCCTGACGCGCGCGGAGCTCGAGAAGCGATTCCCGCAGATTGCGCCCGGCCCGATCGAATGGGCGATCCTCGAGCCGGAGAGCGGCGCGCTGCAGGCGCGTCGCGGCGTGCAGATCGTCGCCGGGGAAGCGGAGCGCGCGGGTGCGGTCCGGATCGATGCGGCGGCCGCCGCGCCGGAAGGCCGGGGGCGCATCGAGGCCGTGCGGCTCTCGACCGGAGAGCGGCTCGCCGCCGGTCGGTTCGTGTTCGCGTGCGGGCCGTGGCTCGGGAAGCTCTTCCCGGATCTCCTGGGCGATCGCATCTTCCCGACGCGGCAGGAAGTCTTCTACCTCGGCGCGGCCCCGGGAGACCCGCGATTCCGTCCTCCGGCGATGCCGGTCTGGCTCGATCTGACGGAGGAGATGTACGGGATCCCGGATCTCGAATCGCGTGGTTTCAAGCTCGCCTCGGACACGCACGGGCCGCGTTTCGACCCGGACACCGGCGAGCGCCAGGCGTCGGCCGAGGGTCTCGCGCGCGCCCGAGAGTATTCGGCCCGGCGTTTTCCGGGCCTCGGGAACGCGCCGATTCTCGGCGCCGAGATCTGCCAGTACGAGAACACGTCGAACGGAGACTTCCTGATCGACCGTCATCCGGATTTCGAGAACGTCTGGCTCGCGGGCGGCGGCTCGGGCCACGGCTTCAAGCACGGCCCGGCCGTGGGCGAGTACGTGACGATGCTCGTCACCGGAGGCCGAGAATTCGAGCCGCGGTTCCTTTTGGAGTCGAAGGCAACCGTCCAGCGCCGCGCGGTGCACTGAAGACGAAGCGGCCGGCCGAAGCTCCCCGTTCGAGTCGTCGAGAGGCCGGAGCCTCAGAGATTCGGCTGCGGCGTGTAGCGAAGGTACGGCTTGATCGTGCGCGAGCCCTTGGGGAACTTCTTCGGCACTTCGGCGTCCGGCACGGCGGTCACGATGATGCAGTCCTCGCCCGTCTTCCAGTTGACGGGTGTCGCGACCTGGTAGTTCGCCGTCAACTGGAGCGAGTCGATGACGCGGAGCAGCTCGTCGAAGTTGCGCCCCGTCGAGGCCGGGTACGTGAGCGTCAGCTTGACCTTCTTGTCCGGTCCGATCACGAAGACCGAGCGCACGGTGAAGTTCTCCGACGCGTTCGGGTGGATCATGTCGTAGAGAACCGAGATCTTGCGGTCCGGGTCGGCGATCATCGGGAAGTTGACGGTCGTCCTCTGCGTCTCGTTGATGTCCTTGATCCACCCCTCGTGGTCCTCCATCGGATCGACCGAGAGGCCGATGACCTTGACGCCGCGCTTCTCGAACTCCGGCTTCATCTTCGCGACGTAACCGAGCTCGGTGGTACAGACGGGCGTGAAGTCCTTCGGATGCGAGAAGAGCACGGCCCACTCGTCGCCGAGCCATTCGTGGAAGCGGATCGGGCCCTGCGTCGTGTCCGCCGTGAAGTCGGGGACGATGTCTCCGAGTCGTAGCGCCATGGTGACCTCCTCGCGAAAACTCCCGGAACCGCCGACGATATCGCGGTCGCCGGTCCGGAGGCGGCGGCGCGTCAGTTTGCGGCGGGCCCCGCCGGCAGGTTCGTCAGGAGATAGCGCGCGATCAGGCGGTGCAGGTGCAGGCTCGTGCCCTTCCCCTCGTTGATGGCGTGCGTGCGATTCGGGTAGACCATCAGGTCGAAGGTCTTCCCGAGCTCGATCAGGCGGTTCACGAGCTTCTCCGTGCCCTGGTAGTGGACGTTGTCGTCGCCCGAACCGTGCACGATGAGCAGCCGCCCCTTCAGCCCCTCGGCGAAATTGATCGGCGACCCGAGGCGATAGCCGTCCGCGTTGTCCTGCGGCAGGCCCATGTATCGCTCCTGATAGATCGAGTCGTAGAGCTTCTGGTCCGGCACCGGCGCGACGGAGATGCCCACGCGGTAGACGTCCGGGAATCGGAACATCGCGTTCAACGTGGAGGAGCCGCCGCCGCTCCAGCCCCAGATCGCGACGCGGGTTGCGTCGACATACGGCCTTGCCGCGGCGAGGGCTTTGACGGCGGCCGCCTGATCCTTCGACGAGAGGTCGCCGACGGCGCCGTACACGATCTTGCGCCAGGCGGCGCCCCGCGGCGCCGGCGTCCCGCGGTTGTCGAAGCTCGCGACGAGATAGCCCTGCGCCGCGAGCGCACGATGGAAGAGACCCCGGTCGCCGCCCCACTGATCGAGCACTGTCTGTCCGGCGGGCTCGCCGTACACGTGGACGAGGAGCGGGTACTTGCGCGACGGGTCGAATTCGGGCGGCTTGATCAGCCAGCCGTCGAGCGCGACGCCGTCGCCGATCGGTAGCCGGAAGAATTCGCTCTTGCTCGCGAGGAGCGGCGCGGCTTTGGCGCCGAGCTCCGCGCCGTCGGCGAGCGTGCGCACGCGCTTGTGGTCCGGCAGCGACACGAGGTCGACCGTGGGCGGCCGGTCGAAGGTCGACGCCGTGTGAATCGCGAAACGGCCGTCCGGCGAGAGATCGTAGGCATGGACTCCCGAGGCGTCGGCCGGCGTGACGCGCACGACGGGACCCGACCCGTCGAGCGGCGCGCGGTAGAGAGCGCGGCCGATTCCGCTGTCGGGCGAGGCGAGGAAGTAGAGCAGGCCGCCCTTCTCATCGACGCCCTCCACCCGGATGACGTCGCCGTCGAAGCGCGTGACCGGACGCTCGCCGGTCCCGTTCCGGGCGGCGCGATAGACGTGGCGCCAGCCGTCCTTCTCGCTCTCCCAGAGGAATTCCCGGTTGCCGCCGAGCCACCGCACTTCGTCGACGACGTCCACCCACGTCTTCGACTCGTCGTGATAGACGGGCCGCGCGTCGCCCGTGCGGGCGTCGGCGAGGATCAGCTCGCTGCGGTTCTGGAGCCGGTTCAGCCGCTCGAGCGCGAGCGTTCCGGCATCCACCCAGTCCATGCGCGCGACGTAGTTCTCCCGCGGATCGCCCGGAAGCTGCATCCACTCGACGGCGCGGGTCGCGAGGTCCACGACGCCGATGCGGACCGCCGAGTTGCGCGTGCCGGCCTTCGGATAGGGGAACCGCGTGAGCGTCGGATAGAGGGCGTCCGTGTCGTCGACGAGCGTGAAGATCTCGACGCCGCTCGTGTCGAACTGCCAGAAGGCGATGCGCTTGCCGTCCGGGCTCCAGCGGAAACCGTCGCGAATGTCGAGCTCCTCCTCGTTGACCCAGTCGGAGGTTCCGTTGATCGTCGTCGCCGAGCCGTCGCGCGTCAGCGGGAAGATCTCTCCGGAGGACAGGTCCTCGACCGACAGATCGTTGTCGCGCACCCAGGCGACGCGCGTGCCGTCGGGCGAGATCTTGGCGAACATCAGGGACGAGGCCGGTCCGCCGCCGCCGAGCTTGCGCGGCGCGCCGCGTCGGCGGTCGAGATACCAGTAATCGCCGCGCGTGTTGCGCCGCCAGACCTTCTTCGAGTTCGTGAAGAGCAGCAGCCGGTCGCGGTCGAACGCGGCGAAGGCTTCGATCGGAGTCGGGGCAGACGCGCCGGAGGCCGGGAGCCGCGAAGCCGGAACGAGGACCTCGCGCCGCCCCGTGGCCGTGTCGTAGGCGACGACGTCCTTGAGATCTTTTTCCGAGGGCGAGTCCTCGAGAACGGCGTAGGTGCGGCCGCCGTCGAGCCAGTGGACCGTTCCGATGCCCTTGCCCTTGTATTCCTCGGCTTCGAAGATTCGCTTCAACGCGTCGTCGAGCGCGGGCGGAAGCTGCGCGAAAAGTCCGCGCCCCGTGACGAAGAGCGCCGCCGCCAGCAGGAGCGCGCGGGCCCGGCTTCGATGGGGAAGCATCAGGAGCGCCGATTATAGGGACCCGCGGCGATTCCGACCGACTAGAATCCGCATTTCAAGGTCATGCCGTTGTCTCCCGGTTCCCGCCTGGGCCCCTACGAGATCCTCGGCCAGCTCGGTTCGGGGGGCATGGGAGAGGTGTACCGGGCGCGCGACACGAAGCTCGACCGCGACGTGGCGCTGAAGGTCCTGCCGCCCCACCTGGCGCGGGACCCGGCCGCCCTGGAACGCTTCGAGCGGGAGGCCAAGGCGATCGCCGCGCTCTCGCACCCGAACATCCTGTCCATCTTCGACTTCGGCAACGACGGCGGTGTCGCGTATGCCGTGACGGAGCTCCTCGAAGGCGAGACGATGCGCGCGCGGCTGTCGGGAGGACCGCTGCCGCAGCGCAAGGCGGTGGAGCTCGCCGGCGCGGTGGCCCAGGGTCTCGCGGCCGCACACGAAAAAGGGATCGTGCATCGGGACGTCAAGCCCGAAAACGTCTTCGTGACGCGCGACGGGCGGGTCAAGGTCCTCGACTTCGGCCTCGCCCGGATGGTGCCCTTCGGCCCGTCGGCGTCCCAGTCGGGCGTCACGGCCGGCGCCACGGAGCCCGGCATGGTGCTCGGCACCGTCGGTTACATGTCGCCCGAGCAGGTGCGCGGCGAGCCAGCGGACCACCGCTCCGACATCTTCTCCTTCGGCGCCGTCTTCTACGAGATGTTGACGGGTCGCCGGGCCTTCCAGGGCGCCTCGTCCGTCGAGACGATGATGGCGATCCTCCACGAGGAGCCGCCGCATCTTCGCGAGGGCAGCCGCACGCTGCCTCCCGAGCTCGTCGAGATCGTCACCCACTGTCTCGAGAAGAGCCCCGACGAGCGCTTTCAGTCGGCGCGCGATCTGGCGTTCGCGCTCCGTTTCGGCGAGCGCGACGAAGTGTCGACCGCCTCGCGCCGCGCCGCGCCGATTCCCGAGAAGGCTCCGTCGATCGCCGTGCTGCCGTTTCGCAACATGAGCCCGAACCCCGACGCCGAGTACTTCAGCGACGGGATGACCGAGGAGATCCTGAACGCCCTGACGCAGATCCCGTCGCTCCAGGTCGCGGCTCGCACGAGCTCGTTTGCCTACCGCGGCAAAGACACCGACGTGCGGCAGATCGGCCGCGAGCTCGGCGTCGGCGCCGTGCTCGAAGGCAGCGTGCGGCAATCCGGGCAGCGGCTGCGCGTGACGGCGCAGCTCGTGGACGTCGGCACCGGCTATCACCTGTGGTCCGACCGGTTCGACCGGGAGCTCCAGGACGTCTTCGCGGTCCAGGACGAGATCAGCCGCGCGATCGTCGAGACGCTCAAGGTGCGTCTGCTCGGCGCGGCGGACGCGCCGCTCGTTGCGCCCACGACGCGCGACGTGCGGGCATACGACCTGTATCTCAAGGGACGGTATCTCTGGAACCGGCGCCAGACGAAGCAGGCGATCGAGCAGTTCGAGGCCGCCGTGGCGATCGATCCGGAATACGCCGAGGCGCATCTCGGGATCGCCGACTCCTACGCGGTCTGGGGTTTCTACGGCGGGATTCCGAGCTGGGAGGCGTTCGCCCGCGCCCGATCCGCCGCCGAGCGCGCGCAGATGCTGGCCCCCGGCACCGCCGGCGTGCACCTGTCTCTCGGAATCATCGAGCACTACTACGGGTGGGACATGGCGCGCGAGGAGCGGGAGCTGCGGTCCGCAATCGCGCTCTCTCCGCGGTCGCACGAGGGGTTCTCCTGGCTGGCGCTCTGCCTCTCGGTTTCGGGCCGCGCCGACGAAGCGCGCGAGATCGCGCAGCAGGGTGTCGCCGTCGAGCCCCACTCGGCCAACGCGCAGACCGTTCTCGCCTGGACCCGGCTGGGCATCCGCCGTTTCGCGGAAGTGGTGCCGGAGCTCCGGCGGGCCGTGGAGCTCGACCCCGAGGCGGCGTTCCCCGTCTGGTCGCTCGGTTTCGCGCAGCTCTACGCGGGCCAGGCGGCCGACGCCGTGGCGACGCTCGAGCGCGGCGTCGAGAGAACCGACCGCGAGCAGTTCTTCCAGATGGCGCTGCTCGGCGCCGCACTCGTCGCTTCCGGTCGCACGCCGGAAGCGCGCGCCCTGCTCGAGGAGATGCGCGACAAGTCGCGTCGGACCTACGTCCCTCCCCACGACCTCGCCGTTCTGCTGACGGCGCTCGGGGACCGCGCGGACGCGCTCTCCGCGCTCGAGCGCGCCTACGAGGAGCGCAACGCGCTGCTCTGGGCGCGGCTGCACTTCCCGATGTTCGACTCACTGCGGTCCGAGCCGCGGTGGATCGCGATCGCCCAAAAGCTCGCGCGCACGGCGCCCATCCGCGGAGCGACCGTCACCGGATAGAGAAAGAGCCCGCGCTCGCGGGGGGACCGGAGGGTCAGGCGGTCAGCGGAGCCTTGGCCTCGTGGCGGGGGTACCGGGTCGCGACGTAGTCGTCCACGAGCGACCGGAAGGCGGCCGAGAGCTCCTCATAGGTGCCCTTCAAGGTCGTGAAGTGCTGTCCGTCGATGTACACGGGGCAGTGGGGCTCCTCGCCGGTGCCGGGCAGGGAGATCCCGATCGAGGCGGCCTTGGACTCTCCGGGGCCGTTGACGACGCATCCCATGACGGCGAGCGTCATGTTCTCGACGCCCTCGTACTGCGCCTTCCACTCCGGCATCTTGTCGCGCACGTAACCCTGGATCCGCTCGGCGAGCTCCTGGAACGTCGTCGAGGTGGTCCGCCCGCAGCCGGGGCACGCGGTGACCGACGGCGCGAACGAGCGGATGCCGAGCGATTGCAGGAGCTCGCACGCGGCGTAGACCTCTTCGCGGCGGTCGCCGCCGGGCCGCGGTGTGAGCGACACGCGAATCGTGTCGCCGATGCCTTCGTTCAGGAGGACGCCCATCGCCGACGCCGACCAGACGAGACCCTTGGCTCCCATTCCGGCCTCGGTCAACCCGAGGTGCAGCGGCTGATCCGTCCTCTTCGCGAGGTCGCGGTACACGGCGATGAGATCGAGCGGCCGCGACACCTTGCACGAGATGATGATCTGGTCCTTCCGCATTCCCGACTGCAACGCGAGCTCCGTGGACTGCAGGGCCGACAGCACCATGCACTCGTTGATGATCTCTTCGGACGTCCGTCCGAGGTCCCGGTCGGTGTTCTCCTGCATCTTCGTCATGACGAGCTCCTGGTTCAGGGAGCCGCCGTTGACGCCGATGCGCACCGGCTTGCCGCGGTCGCGCGCCACACCGCAGATCGTGGCGAACTGCTCGTCGCGCCGCGCGCCTTTGCCGACGTTGCCGGGATTGATCCGGTACTTGTCGAGCGCCTCGGCCATCGCCGGGAACTTCGTCAGGAGGACGTGCCCGTTGTAGTGGAAGTCGCCGATGAGCGGCGCTTCGACGCCCGCGTCGAGCATGCGGCGCTTGATCTCCGGGACGGCCTGCGCCGCCTCGGGCACGTTGACCGTCACGCGGACCATCTCCGAGCCGGCCTTCGCGAGCTCGATGCACTGGCGGGCCGTGGACGCGACGTCCGCCGTGTCGGTATTGGCCATCGACTGGACGACGACCGGCGCGCCGCCGCCGACCACGACGGGGCCGACGGGGACGCCGACGGTGCGATGGCGATGGCGCGAATCCATGCAGCCGAAAAATCTACCAGAGGACGGCCCGGCGGGCCGCGATCCGCGATATTTTCGCCCTGCAAGTCCCGGCGAACAAAGGAGGAACGGTGAGACGGAACGTAGCGGCGATGCTGGCCCTGGCGGCGGTTCTCGGCGGGAGTGCGCGGGCGCAGGAGAAGCCTCCGGAGAAGCCGCCCGAGAAGGGCGCGGAGGCCGCGAAGAAGGAGCCGCCGAAGGCGGAGCAGTCGGTCACGCAGCACAGCGTCGTGATCGGCGGCGTTCCAGTCGCGTACACGGCGACGGCGGGGACGCTCATCGTGCGCAACGACAAGGACGAGCCGTGGGCGTCGATCGGGTACATCGCGTACGTCCGCAAGGACGCCGCCGCGGGGACGCGGCGCCCGGTCACGTTTTCGTACAACGGCGGGCCGGGCTCCTCCTGCATCTGGCTGCACATGGGCGTGATGGGTCCCCGGCGCGTCGTGACGACCGACGCGGCCGCGACGCCGCCGCCGCCGTATCAGGTCGTGGACAACGCGTACAGCCCGCTCGACAAGACGGACATCGTCATGATCGATCCGGTCGGCACGGGCTTGAGCCGCGCCGTCGGCGACGCGAAGGACAAGGACTTCTGGGGCGTCGATCCGGACATCGAGTCCGTCGGGCGTTTCATCCAGCAGTGGGTAACGGACAATGGCCGGTGGAACTCGCCGAAGTTCCTGCTCGGCGAGAGCTACGGCACGACGCGCTCGGCGGGCGTGGTCGACTGGCTGCAGTCGCATGCCGGCATGGCCTTCAACGGCGTCGTCCTCGTGTCCGTCGCCACCGACATCGGCGCGATCTTTCCGACTCCGGGCGATGACCGCGCCTACCCGCTCTTCCTGCCGACCTACGCGGCGACGGCGGCGTACCACAAGGTCTTGCCCAACGCTCCCAGGGATCTCGATCCGTGGCTCACCGAGGTGCGCCAGTTCGCCGCGGGCGAGTACGCGGCGGCGCTCGCGCAGGGCGATCGGCTGCCGGACGACCGGCGTGCGGCGGTCGCGAAAAAGCTCCACGACTACACCGGGCTCTCCGAGGACTACTGGAAGCTCGCAAACCTTCGCGTCCCGGAGGGCCAGTTCACGCAGGAGCTCATGCGGCAGCACCGCATCACGATCGGCCGCCTCGACTCCCGGTTCGAGGGCCCCTCGTTCGACCCGCTCGCGAAGGACACGGAGGAAGACCCGCAGAGTGACGCGATCAGCGCGGCGTTCACCGCGGCCTTCTTCGACTGGTACCACGAGGGCCTGAAGTTCGGACAGGGGAAGAACTACGTGGTCTCGGCCGGCATCTGGCCGAAGTGGGACTGGAAGCACAAGACGCCCGGCGCGCCCTTCGCCCTGCCGGGCATGACGAACACGGGCGTCGATCTGGCGCACGCCTTGACGACGAACCCGAACCTGAAGGTGCTCGTGCTGAACGGCCTCTACGATCTGGCGACGCCCTTCTTCGCGACCGAGTCGATGATGGCGCACCTGGGCATCGGCAAGGAGGCCCAGGCGCGCATCGAGATGAAGTACTACCCGGCGGGACACATGATGTACATCCACGAGCCGTCGCTGAAGGCGTTCAAGGCGGACGTGGCGGAATTCATCGACAGACAGGCGAAGTAGGGAGCCGACGAGATAGTCTGAAGGCATCTTGAGCCTCGCCGCGGGAACCCGACTCGGCCCTTACGAGATCCAGGCGCCGCTTGGCGCCGGAGGTATGGGAGAGGTCGACCGTCGCCATCGCTTCCTCGGAGATCCGCCCTCCGGGCGTCGGGCCGCGGCTCGTCCGGATGCGAACTCGACTGCGGCCCTGATCTCCTCGCAGCGCTCCGGCTCCCGCGCCGCGAATCGTTTCGCTCGGTTACTTCGCGAAACTTGGTCGCGCCGCGAACGATCATGACGCTCCCTGCCGGAACGAAGCTCGGCCCTTACGAGATCCAGGCGCCGCTTGGCGCCGGAGGCATGGGAGAGGTCTATAAGGCGAAGGACACGCGCCTCGGCCGGACAGTGGCCGTCAAAGTTCTGCCGGCCGCGCTCTCGGAGGACGCCGAGCTGCGCGAGCGCCTCGAACGCGAGGCGAAGACGATTTCATCGCTGTCGCACTCGCACATCTGCGCCCTCTACGACGTGGGCAAAGAAGGCGCGACCGACTACCTCGTCATGGAGTACCTCGAGGGCGAGACGCTCTCGGCGCGGCTCGGGCGCGGCGTGCTCCCGATGGAGCAGGTGCTGCGCTATGGGACGGAGATCGCCGACGCGCTCGACAAAGCGCACCGGCAGGGGATCGTTCACCGCGATCTGAAACCCGGCAACGTCATGCTGACGAAGTCGGGCGTGAAGCTGCTCGACTTCGGTCTGGCGAAGCCGGTGGCTTCCATCGCGTCGAAGGGCACCTCGACGGCGCTGCCGACGCAGGCCGATCTGACGCGCGAAGGCACGATCCTCGGCACCTTCCAGTACATGGCACCGGAGCAGGTCGAAGGGAAGGAAGCCGACGCGCGCACCGACATCTTCTCGCTCGGCGCCGTGCTCTACGAGATGGCGACCGGCAAGAAGGCTTTCTCCGGCGCGACGCAGGCGTCGCTCATCTCTTCCATCCTGCGCGACGAGCCGCCGTCGATCTCGCAGGTCGCGCCGATGACGCCGCCGGCCCTCGACCGCGTCGTCAAGACCTGCCTCGCCAAGGACCCCGAGGAGCGCTGGCAGTCGGCGGGCGACGTCGCGAAGGAGCTCAAGTGGATCGCCGAGGGCTCGGCGGCCGGCGTCGCAGCGCCGGCATCGGTGTCGTCGCGCCGCCGCTTTCGGGAGCAGATCGCCTGGGGGAT
>DATJZU010000086.1:0-48615 GCA_035498835.1 Thermoanaerobaculia bacterium | reverse complement strand
CGCGCGGAAGCGCCGCGCCTCCACGGTCTTTTCCTTTCCGGTGGTGTCGGGCGTCGTCGCGGAGGACGCGGAGCTGCGCGCCGCGCCGTTCCCGGTCGCGGCCCAGTCGGGAAGCCTGCCGAAGGGTACGGTCGTCTCGGTGTATGCCGTGGACCACGATTACTACGCGCTGCGCGGAGAGGACGGCGGCCTCGCGTTCATCGAATCGTCGAAGGTGGACCTGATCCCCGCCGATCCGCGGCAGCCCGCCGTCACGCCGGCTCGCGAGCGCGCGCTGAAGAATCTCGAGGTGACGGAACTGGCGCAGCCGCTGCCGCTGACCGGAGGCGCCGAAGGCGCCGGGAGCGAGGCGCCGCCACCCGCAGTCGTGCCGCTCGCTCCCGCCGACGGAGGGGCCGTCGAGCCCGCGGAGCTCACCTCGAAGGTCGATCCCGCGTATCCGGACGCGGCCCGCCGCGCAAACGTCTCGGGGACCGTGGTTCTCGCGGTCACGATCGACGCGGACGGACGGGTCACGGCCGTGGACGTCGTGCGCGGCCTGCCGATGGGGCTGACGGAGAGCGCTGTCGGCGCGGTGCGGCGATGGCAGTACAAGCCGGCGCGGGGGAAGCAGGGGCCCGTCGCCTCCCGCAAGGAAGTCCGCATCGAGTTCCGGCTGCGCTAGAGTCGTTCCCGCGATCGCCGCCGCGTTCTATACTTTTCAAACCCGATGCTGCAGGTCCTCTACGAGACGGACGGCCGGCCCCAGGCCTTCAATCTCACGAGCGATCAGGCGACGATCGGTCGCGCGACCGACAACGACATCGTCCTGAACGACTTCTCCGTCTCGCGGCGGCACGCCTATCTGCGCCGCGAGAACGGCGTCTGGATGCTGCGGGACAACCACTCGACCAACGGCGTGCGGGTCAAGGACCGGCCGGTGCCCGAGTGGGCGGTCGCGGACGGCGACGAGGCCGTCATCGGCACGTTCCGGCTCCTGTTCCGCGAGGTCGAATCGGCCGAGGCTCCGCCCCCGGCGGTCGCGCTCGACTCGACCTCCACCTGCATCCGCCCGATCTCGGAGTTCAACCTGGACTTCGGCCTCGAGAAAGACGCGCCGCGGGTCGAGTCGACCGAGAACCGAAAGCGCGTCGTGCTCGACGTCGCCTACAAGAACAAGGTCTTCGAGATCCTGATCCAGGTCGCGAAGACGCTGATCTCGGCCGACGACATCGAGACGGTGCTCGAGAAAGTCATGGACCTGATCTTCGAATACCTGCCCGTGGACCGCGGCTTCCTGTTGCTCGAGGAGGACGGGCTGCTCAACCTGCGCATCAACCGTTTGAAGGATCGGCCGCGGGCGACGTCCGACGGCTCGGCGCCTTACTCCCGGACGATCGTGGACATGGTGATGCAGAAGAAGGTGGCCGTGCTCACGTCCGACGCGCAGGTGGACGAACGGTTCGGCGCCGGCATGTCGATCCGCATGCAGCAGATCCGCTCGGCGATGTGCGCCCCGCTCTGGCACCGGGACACGGTCATCGGCGTGATCCACGTGGACTCGCCGCTTCACGCGGGAACTTTCACCGAGCGCGACCTCGATCTGCTCACGGCGCTCGCCAACTTCGCCGCGGTCGCGATCGAGCGGGCGCGCCTCAACGAGCGGGCGGCCGAGGAGAAGCGGATCCGGGGACGGCTCGAGCGCTACCACTCGCCCCAGGTCGTCCAGGAGATCATCGCGGACGTGGACGCCACCGGCGACCACGAGGTCGCGAGGACGAAGACCGTGACGATCCTGTTCGCCGACCTCGTCGGGTTCACGACCTGGTCGGAGAAGATGGCCGCGGAGGCGCTCGCCGCGCAGCTGAACCGATTCTTCACGCTCTGCTCGGACGCGATCTTTTCCCAGGACGGCACGATCGACAAATTCATCGGCGACGCGGCGATGGCGTTCTTCGGCGCGCCGATCGACCAGCCGGATCACGCGGCGCGGGCCGTCGAGGCGGCGCTGCGGCTGCGCGCCGGGGTCGAGGCCTGGAACAAAGAGCGCGCCGAGGCCGGGGAGCCGCCGATCGAGGTGCGCATCGCGCTCAACACCGGCGAGGCGATCGTGGGCGACCTCGGCTCGAAGACGCGCGTGGACTATACGGTCGTGGGCAACGCGGTCAACGTCGCCGCCCGCATGGAGGAGTTCGTCGCGACGGCCGGAGACATCGTGATCGGGCCCGCCACCTACGACGCCGTCCGCGACCTCTACAAGGTGGCGCGCCTCGGGCACTACTCGCTCAAGGGTCTGTCGGCTTCCGTGCCGATGTACAAGGTTCTCGGTCCGGCCTCGCCGGAAGAGACGATGGATCGCTCCTCGACCGCCGCGCGGCCGCGGGATGGCGCGGTCTAGCTTCGCCGCTCCTCAGTTCGGCTTGGCCGGGTTCCCGTCCGTCCGGCCGTTGCGGGGAAGGGGCAGATCGGCGAAACGCCGATCGAGCGCCGCGTCGGCCGGAGCGAACTCGAGCTCCTTGTAGGCCGTGTAAAAGCGAACCGCCGACCGCCGGCGGCCGAGGTTGAGCTCCCGGAGGGCCGCGGCGCGAAATTCCGACGGCAGTCTCTGATGCAGGTCGGCGGTCAGAGCGTCGTCCGGATACGCTTTTGCGAAGCGATTCGCGCCGCGAGCCAGCGCGCGCGCCTCGAAGGACTGCCGCTCGGGCGGGAGGCCGTACCAGGCGGAGAGGAACTCGCGAAAGCGGGTCGCGCCGCGCTCGTCCATCTTCGCGGGCGGTTCGACGACCTCGTCGACCACCTCGCCGCCGGACTCGGAGGGTTCCATCGTCGGGCGGGGCGCCGGCGTGGAGCGCGCCGTTTCGACGCGACCGGCCTCCGAGGGGTCGGCCACGCTGCGGCTCGAGGCGCGGGAGCGCGCGGGAGCCGCCGGAAGCGACGTGACCGCGCCGGCGGTCGCCTCCTCCGGCGTCGGCGGAGGGGCGATGGTCGGTGTCGCTCCCGTTTCCGGAAGACCCGTGGGCTCGGCGGCGGGCGCCGCGGACCGCGAGGGCTTCATCCCGTGGATCACGGCGTAGATGGCGAGCGCGCCCGCGAGCAGGATGAGGCCGGCCGCCGCCGCGAACGGGAAGGGCCGGCGCTCCCGGTGCGGCGGGCCGGCGGCCATCGTGACGGTCGTCTGCGCCGCCGGCTCGAGCTCCTCGAGCGCCCGCCGGAACTCCTCGGCGCTCCGGAAGCGGCGGTCGCGGTTCTTCTCGAGCGCGCGCTTGATGATCGCCGCGAGCCGCGGCCCGACGGCGGCCGGCAGCCGGCGCGTGTCGAGGGGCGGCGGCGCCGCATGGAGGTGCTGGCCGAGATACGCCTCCGGCGTCTGCGCCTCGAACGGCGGCTTTCCCGCGACCATCTCGTAGAGCACGATCCCGAACGAGTAGAGATCGCTCCGCGCGTCGAGCGTTTCGCCGCGCGGAAGTGCCCCGGCCTGCTCGGGCGAGCAGTACTTGAGCTTTCCGAGGAAGAGCCCCGTACCCGTCCGCTCGAGCGGATCCGCGGCGACGCGCTTCGCGATGCCGAGGTCGATGATCTTGGCCTGGAGCCGGCCGTCCGCGCTCTCGCGGAGCAGAATGTTGTCGGGGGAGAGGTCGCGATGCACGATGCCCTGCGCGTGGATCTCGCCCAGCCCCGCGAGGACCTGCCGCGCGACCTCGAGCGCACGCGCGGCCGGCAGCGGCCCGTTCCGGCGCAGCCACTCCTCGAGCGTGATTCCGTCGATGAACTCCCAGACCATGTAGAAGGAGCCGTCGGGCAGGCGCGAGAAATCGTAGAGGGCGGCGACGTTGGGATGCCGCACGAGTGTCGCAAGGCGGGCCTCGGCCTGGAATCGGCGCGGCTCGAACCCCTCGCCGGCGGCGTCGGGCTTGGTCACCTTGATGATGCGGATCTCGTCGAGGTGGAGATGGCGCGCCCGGTAGACCTCTCCCATGCCGCCCTCGGCGAGCTTGTCCAGAATCTCGTACTTGCCGTCGAGGATCTGGCCGGGCGTCAGCCGCATGGACGCCTGGCCGCAGGCCGGACAGAAGCGGGCGTCCCCGGGCAGGGCCGCGCCGCAGCGCGGGCAGTGAGACTCCCCGGTGCCGGACGACATCGGAATCATTCTAGCGGCGTGACGCGAGGCGGCGGCGCCGACGCTCCGTCGCGGACGTCATGTCAGAATCGCGCGATGTCCGGCCGCCTTCTCCTCGTGACGACGCGGGCGGAGAAAGCCGAAGAGGCGCGCCGCCTCGGATTCGACGTCGCGCAGCAGGCCATGGAGCTGCCGGAGCCGCAGGCGCTGGATCCGGAAGAGATCGTCGAGGCCAAGGCCCGGGCGGCGTTCGCGCGCGCCGGCCGTGCGGTCCTCGTCGAGGACTCCGGCCTCGCCGTCGCCGCCTGGCGGGGATTTCCCGGCGCTCTCGTGAAGTGGATGGAGACGACGGTCGGCCTCGACGGCATTGCCCGGATGCTCGACGCCTTCCCGGATCGGACCGCGACCGCCGTGTGCGTCGTCGCGTGGTTCGACGGAACATCGCTCGGCGTCGGCCGCGGCGAGGTCCGCGGGACGATCGCCGCCGTGCCCCGGGGCGCGGGTGGGTTCGGATGGGATCGCCTCTTCGTTCCGGAGGGGGAATCCCGCACCTTTGCCGAGATGGCGCCGGCCGAGAAGGACCGTGTCTCCCACCGCCGCCGAGCCTGGGAAGCCCTCGGGCGGCAACGCCCCGAGCTGGTTCGGACCGTGAAAGCCTAATTTATTATGGCTATCCTTGCTGCTTGTCTTACCAAATTCGGTCTAGAATGAGAGTATCTTGAGGATGTTCGGGCTCCGTTCCGACCGTCCGCACCGCACGTCGCGCGGGTCGGCGGCATGGAGCTAGCCGAAGTCGTCGGCCAGCTCGTCGCTCTGCGGCGCTTTCCCGTGGTGGGGCTTTCCGGGGAGACGCCGAACGAGGTGGCGGTTCGCCCCGAGGGCGCCGTCGGCGATCGCGTCTTCGAGATCGTGGAGGAGTCCTCCGGCCGCGCGCTCTCCTTCCGCGAGGCGCCGGAGCTCTCCGCTTTCACGGCGCGCTTCCTCGAGGATCTCGTCGTCGACGACCTCGAATCGTGGGTCCGCGTCAAAACGCCGGACGGCCGGGAGTTCTCGCTCGCGGATCCGGAATGGCTCGCCGAATTGTCGCGGCGCCTGGGCCGCCCGGTCCGCTGGCGGCGGGTCGCCGAGGGCACGCAGGATCGCGGCGTCCTGCACCTGATCTCGCGGCCGACGCTGCGTTTCGTCGAGCGCGTCTACGGCACGACTCTCGAGCCGCGGTTCCTGCGCGCCAACTTCCTGATCGAACTCTCGGAGGGCAAGGCGTTCGAAGAAGACGAGTGGGTCGGCCGGCAGGTCCGCATCGGCGACACGCTCTGCGAAATCCTCGCTCCGAGCCAGGACTGCCTCGCGGTGACGGATCGCCTGGAGAAACCCGCCGGCGACCTGTCCATGCTGGCCGGTCTCCTCAAGGTCCGCGGCGGCTCGCTCGGACTGCGTGCCCGCGCGTCCAAGGGGCAGCGGATTCGGGTCTCGGATCCCGTCTCGCTCGTGGATTGATACACTGGCCCCGATGGCGAGGCCGATCCGGGTCCTGATCGCCAAGCCCGGGCTGGACGGGCACGACCGGGGCGCCAAGGTGATCGCGCGCGCCTTGCGGGACGCCGGCATGGAGGTCATCTATTCGGGCCTCCGCCAGACGCCCGCGCAAATCGCCGCCGCCGCCGTCCAGGAGGACGTCGACGTCGTCGGACTCTCGATCCTGTCCGGGGCCCACAACGTGCTCTTTCCCGAGATCCTGCGGGAGCTCAAGGAGCGGGGAGGCCAGGACATCTTGATTCTCGCGGGCGGGATCATCCCGGACAAGGACATCCCGAACCTGAAATCTCTCGGCGTGCGCGAGATCTTCCTTCCCGGCACGCCGACGCAGACGCTCGTCGACTACATCCAGCGGGAGGCCGGCGCCCGGGCGGCCGGCTGAGCCGAGTCTCGATCCCGCCGACCGTTCCGATGGAGAAGATCGAGAGCCGCGCCGACCCGCAGTCGGAAGAGTTCCGCGCGCGGCGCCAGGCGATGGAGACGCTCGTCGGGACGCTGCGCGAGGAAACCGCGAGGGCGCGCCGCGGCGGCGCCGGACGGGAGCGCCACGCGGAGCAGAAGAAGATGTTCGTCCGCGACCGTGTCGACGCGCTTCTCGATCCCGCTTCGCCGTTCCTGGAGCTCTCGCCCCTCGCCGCCCACGGAATGTACGACGGCGAGGCGCCGGGCGCCGGGCTCGTGACCGGCGTCGGCCGGGTCGCGGGACGCGAGGTGATGGTCATCGCCAACGACGCGACGGTCAAGGGCGGGACCTACTTCCCCATGACGGTCAAGAAGCACCTGCGCGCGCAGGAGGTGGCCGAGCAGAACCGGCTGCCGTGCGTCTATCTGGTGGATTCGGGCGGTGCCTTCCTTCCTCTGCAGGCGGAGGTCTTTCCGGACCGCGAGCACTTCGGGCGCATCTTCTACAACCAGGCGCGGATGTCGGCCAAGCGCATTCCGCAGGTCGCGGTCGTGATGGGCTCCTGCACGGCGGGCGGCGCCTACGTGCCCGCGATGTCGGACGAGGCCGTGATCGTCAAGGGCACCGGCACGATTTTTCTGGCGGGGCCGCCGCTCGTCAAGGCCGCCACGGGCGAAGAGGTCACCGCGGAGGAGCTCGGCGGCGGCGACGTGCACACGCGGCTCTCGGGCGTCGCGGATCATCTCGCCGACGACGACGCGCACGCGCTCGAGATCGCGCGGTCACTCGTGGGAAACCTGCACGGCGGCAAGTTGCTGCCGCCCGACCGCACCGAGCCGGAAGAGCCGGCCTACGACCCGAAGGAGATCTATGGCATCCTGCCCCGCGACCTCCGTAAGTCCTACGACGTGCGGGAAGTGATCGCGCGTCTCGTGGACGGATCGCGGTTCCAGGAGTTCAAGGCGCGCTACGGAACGACGCTCGTCTGCGGCTTCGCGCGGATCTCGGGGTTCCTCATCGGCATTCTCGCCAACAACGGCGTCCTCTTCTCGGAGTCCGCGCTCAAGGCGACGCACTTCATCGAGATCTGCGCGCGCCGCGGGATCCCGCTGCTCTTTCTCCAGAACATCACCGGATTCATGGTCGGACGCCAGTACGAGCAGGGCGGGATCGCGAAGGACGGCGCGAAGATGGTGCACGCCGTCGCGAACGCGATGGTTCCGAAATTCACGGTCATCATCGGCGGATCCTTCGGCGCCGGCAACTACGGCATGTGCGGCCGCGCCTACGGCCCGCGATTCCTCTGGATGTGGCCGAACGCGCGGATCTCGGTCATGGGCGGCGAGCAGGCGGCCTCCGTCCTCTCGACCGTCAAGCAGGACCAGCTGCAGCGTGCCGAGAAGCCGCGGATGACGCCCGAGGAGGTCGCCGAGTTCGAGCGCCCGACGCGCGGGAAATACGAAGCGGAGGGGAGCCCGTACTACTCGACCGCGCGCCTGTGGGACGACGGTGTGCTCGATCCCGCGGAGACGCGGTCGGCGCTCGCGCTCGCGATCTCGGCCTCCTACAACGCGCCGATCGCCGAGACGCGGTTCGGCGTCTTTCGCATGTGAGGACGGCGCGCGCTTCGGTTACCATCGCGTCGTGGGTCTCTTCGGTCTCCTGCTCACCATCCTTCTCCCCCTCACCGCGGGCGCGGCGCCCCTCGACATCGCGATCCGTCCCGCGGCGGGCGACTCCTTCACGGCCGTGATCGAGGGGGGCCTGCCGGGGTCGTCGGCCGGGCCGTTCGCGGGCACCCTCGCTCTCTACGGCTCGGCGTCCGAGCTCAAGGTCGCGGCGACGGCCGAGCGCGCGGGCGGCCGGCTGCGGATCCCGTTGACGATTCGTTACGACGAGGTTCCCGCGGAGTGGGCCGATCGGTTCCGCCTCGACGCCCTCGACGTTCGGATCCATGGCGTCCTCTCCGGGAAGGAGCCGGTGGACTGGAAGGCGACGCTCCCGTGGAGCTCGGTTGCCGTCGAGGGCGACCGGGACACGGCCGCGCGCTTCGTGAAGCTCGGCGGCGTCGAGCTGACGCGATTCTCGCTCCTCGAGAGCGAGGCGACGGCACACGTCTCGGTGCGCAACCCGTTTGCGTTCCCGCTCAAGGTGGCGAGCGCGACGTACCGGCTCTTCGCCGACGGCCGGGAGGTCGGGTCGGGAGAGACGCGGGGACTTCTCCTCCATCCGAAGCAGGACAACGCGATCGACTTTCCCGCCGAGCTCGACCACGGCGCGCTTCTCGGAGCGGCCGGCGGGGCCGTGGCGTCCGGGGGAGAAGTGGACGGGCGCCTGAACGGGGTCCTCGTCGTGCGCCTCCCGGGCGGCGATCTGCCGGTTCCGCTCGATCTCTCGGGGCGCTTCGCGCTGCTGTCCCAGTGAACGCCTCGAGCCCGACCCGTCTCCGGCTCGCCCGCGAGGGGCCGGTGTGCCGCGTCGTCCTGTCCCGCCCGGACGTCCGCAACGCGTTCGACGACGTCCTGATCGGCGAGCTGACGGCGGCGTTCGCCGCGTTCGACGGAGACGCCGCGACGCGCGTCGTGATGCTCCAGGGCGACGGGCCGTCGTTCTGCGCCGGCGCGGACGTCGCGTGGATGCGGAAGGCCGGTGCCTACTCGCGCTCGGAGAACGAGGCCGACGCGCGCCGGATGGCGGAGATGCTGCGCGCGATCGACGTCTGCCCGAAACCGGTCGTGGCGCTCGTCCAGGGGCACGCGATCGGAGGAGGCGTGGGCCTCGTGGCCGCTTCGGACATCGTCATCGCGGCGGAGAAGACCGTGTTCTCGCTCGCCGAGGTGAAGCTCGGGATCCTGCCCTCCGTGATCTCGCCCTACGTTCTGCGGGCGATCGGCGCGCGGCAGGCGCGCGACGTCTTCCTGACGGGCGACCGCTTCGACGCCCGGGAGGCGTTTCGCATCGGCCTCGTGCACCAGGTGGTGCCGGCCGAGGAGCTCGAAGCGGCGGGCCGCCGAAAGGTCGACGCGCTCCTCGCGTCCGGCCCGGAGGCCGTCGGCGTGGCGAAGCGCCTGATCGGCCGCGTCGCGGGGCTCTCGCCATCGCAGGCAATGGAGCTGACCGTGGAGACGATCGCCGAACGCCGCGCCTCGGACGAGGCCAGGGAAGGACTGTCGGCGTTCCTCGAGAAGCGCGCCCCGCGCTGGGTTACGAAGCAGGAGTCGTAGGCGCGGGGTCGGGAGTCGCCGGAGTCGCGGGAGGCACGGCGGCCGCGGGGGCCGGCGGGAGAGGCCGGCGCGCCGCCTCGTCTTCGAACTCGTTCTTGCAGAAGTAACACTTGACCTTCGCGCCCGGGCCGGTGTCCGGCCGCCACGCGAAGAAGACCTTGCCGCACCTGGGACAGACGAGACGTTGCTGCATTCCGGGGATCCCGCCTTCGATCGACATGGAAGACAGTCTAAGCTCTGGGGCCCCAAGTCGGAAGGTCCGTAGAATCCCGGGATGAGGAGGGGAGAGACGATGACCGGTCGAACGCTCCGGCGTTCCCTGATCCTGGCCGCGCTCGCGGTCGTCACGCTGGCGGCCGCGCCGCCGGCCGAGCGGCCCGCCGAAGGGCTCGCCGCCGAGGCGCTGTCTCCGCGGTCGCGGCTCGAGGAGAACCTGCGGACGCTGACCGACGACATCGGCGGCCGCGTGACCGGCAGCGTCGCCTGCGAGCGGGCGGTCGCGTGGGGCGTCGAGGCCTTCCGGAAGGCCGGCGTCGACTCGGTCGGGCTCGAGGGATATCCGGCCCCCGCGAAATGGGAAGGGGAGTCCGCTGCGGCGTCGCTCGTCGCTCCGGAGCGGTTCCCGGTCCGCGTCGTGTCCTTCGCGCTCGCGCCGTCCACGGCTGGAGCGATCGAAGCGCCGCTCGCGGACGGAGGCGACGGCCGGCGCGCGGACTTCGACCGCCTGGGCGCCGCCGCCCGCGGGGCCGTCGTTCTCGTGCGATCCAATCCCATGCGGTCCTTCGACGACCTCTTCGCCGAATACATGGCGGCTCCCGAGACGATGCAGTCGGCGGTCGACGCGGGCGCCGCGGCCGTTCTCTTCACCTCCACGCGGCCGCGCGATCTGCTCTACCGGCACACCGTCACCTGGGGACCGATCGCGCCCATCCCGATGGCCCAGGTCGCGCGCGAGGACGGACTGCGTCTCTCGCGGCTCCTCGCCCGCGGCGGGCCGGCCAGGATCTCGCTGGAACTCCGCAACCGCGTCGGCGGCCCCTTCGAGGCGAAGAACGTCGTCGCGGAGATTCGGGGAGCGTCGCTGCCCGACGAGATCGTGCTTCTCGGGGCGCACCTCGACTCGTGGGACCTCGGGACCGGCGCGCTCGACAACGGCGTCAACTGCGCCCTCGTCCTCGAGGTCGCGCGCGTTCTCGCGGCCGGGCCGCGCCCGAAGCGGACGGTGCGGTTCGTGTTCTTCACCGGAGAGGAGACGGGGCTTCTCGGCTCCCGCGGCTACGTCGCGCGCCATCGCGGCGAGCTCGACCGGCACGTCGCGGTGCTGATCCACGACATCGGCGACGGCCGGGTCCGGGGTTACTTCGACAACGGGCGGCCCGAGCTCGCGCCGGCGCTCGCGGCGGCGCTCGCGCCGGTCGCCTCCTGGGGCGCCGCGGGCTCGAACGACGAGGCGCTCCTCGGCACGGACAACTTCGACTTTCTTCTCGAAGGCGTGCCGAACTTCGTCGCGGACCAGGAAACGGAGCGCTACCTCGCCGATTACCACGCCGAGTCCGACACATTCGACAAGGTGGACCTCCGCGAGGCGCGGTTCAACGCCGCCGTCGCCGCCGTGGCGGTCTCGGGACTCGCCGACGCGCCCGGCCGGCCCGGTCCGCGCCAGTCGCGCGACGAGGTGGGCCGCCTGCTCGCGGCGAGCGGGCTCGAAAAGCAGATGAAGACCTACGGCCTGTGGTCCGACTGGGAAGCCGGCCGCCGCGGACGCGCGGCTGCCGCGGCTCCATGATCCGCCGGCTGCTCATCGCCAACCGCGGCGAGATCGCGGTGCGCATCGCCCGCACGGCGCGCGAGATGGGGATCGAGGACGTCGCGGTCTACTCGGAGGCGGACGCGGGCGCGTTCCACGTCGGACAGATGGCGGCCGCCGTTTCGCTCGGTCCCGGCGGGCCGCGGGAGACCTACCTCTCGGTGCCCCGTCTCATCGAGGCCGCCCGACGCGCGAAGGCCGACGGCGTGCACCCCGGATACGGTTTTCTCTCGGAGAACGCCGACTTCGCCCGCGCGGTCGACCAGGCGGGTCTCGTCTGGGTCGGCCCCTCGCCCGAGGCGATCGAGCAGATGGGCGACAAGGTCCGGTCGCGGGCGAAGATGCGGGAGGCCGGCGTGCCGGTCGTTCCCGGCTCCGACCCGAAAGCGGCCACCGACGCGGAGCTCGCCGCCGAGGCGGTCCGTATCGGTTTCCCCGTGCTCGTCAAGGCCGCGGCCGGAGGCGGCGGCAAGGGGATGTCGCGCGTCGACCGCGCCGAGGACCTGCCGGCGGCGCTCGCGGAGGCGCGGCGGCTCGCGGCGTCCGCATTCGGCGACGAGAAGGTCTATCTCGAGAAGCTCCTGGAGCGGCCGCATCACGTCGAATTCCAGATCTTCGGCGACCGCGCCGGGCATCTCATCCACCTCTTCGAGCGCGAGTGCAGCGTTCAGCGGCGGCACCAGAAGATCGTCGAGGAGACGCCGAGCCCCGCGCTCGAAGGCGCGCTGCGGAGCCGGATGGCGGAGGCGGCGGTCGAGGCGGGCCGCGCGGTCGGGTACGTCGGAGCCGGAACGGTCGAGCTCCTCCTCGACGAAAAGCGCAACTTCTATTTCCTCGAAATGAACACGCGCCTCCAGGTCGAGCACCCGATCACCGAGGTGACGCTCGGAATCGATCTCGTGCGCGCGCAGCTCGAGGTGGCCGCGGGACGGACGCTGCCGGACCATTGGGCACGCCTGACGCCGCGCGGCCATGCGATCGAGCTTCGACTGTACGCGGAGGATCCCGTCACCTCGCTCCCGCGCTCGGGCGAGATCATCGAGTACGTGGAGCCCGCCGGCCCGGGCGTGCGCGTCGATTCGGGCGTGAGCCGCGGCTCGCGCGTGGGCCTGGAGTTCGACCCTCTGCTCGCGAAGCTCGTCGTTTCCGCGCCGGACCGCAGGGCGGCGATCGAGCGCGCGCGGCGGGCACTCGAGGAGTGGGTGGTGCTGGGGGTCGAGACCAACGGGGCGATGCTCGCGGCGGTGCTGCGCTCTCCGGAGTTCCTCTCCGGCCGCTATGCGACGGACCTCGTCTCGCGCCTTCCCGCGGCCGACGCGTTGGAACCGCCTTCCGCGGCCTGGATCGCCGCGGCGCGCGCGTTCGCGTCGGCGCCGGCGGGCCCCCCCCGAGCCTCTGCCGGCGCCGCCGCTGGCGGACCGGATCCGTGGGGAGAATCTTCCGGCTGGAGGATCGGGGCGTGAGGATCGAGTCCGGCGGCCGCGTCCGCGACGTGCGCCTCTCCGCCGAGGCGGCGTCGCTCGACGGCAAGCGCCACGTCGTGCGCGTCGAGGGCGAGGGCGCCGCCGGCGAGGTCCTCGAGATCGACGGCACGCGGCATCGCGTGCGCGCCGTCCGCCGCGGCGACCGCGTCTCCGTCTGGTGCGACGGCGACGTCTTCGAGTTCGCGACCGCGCGGAAGGAGTCGTCCGGGCCCGGCGAGCACGAGGATTTGCGGGCGCCGATGCCCGGCCGGATCCGGAAAGTGCACGTCGCCGAAGGGGAGTCGGTCTCGAAGGGACAGGTCCTGCTCGTTCTCGAGGCGATGAAGATGGAGCACGCCATCCGGGCGCCGCGGGACGCCGCCGTGCGCCGTCTGCCGCACCGCGAGGGCGACCTCGTGGAGATGGGCGCGCCGCTCGTCGAGCTCTCGTAGGCTCCGCGCCCGCGTCATAATCCCGCTCATGGAATCCGGCTGGGAAAGCCACTCCCTTCGGCGGCCGCATCTGCCCGACCGCGTGACCGTGTACGAGGTCGGTCCGCGCGACGGGCTCCAGAACGAGCCCGAGACGGTACCGGTCGAAACGCGGGTGGCTTTCATCGATCGGCTGACGGAGGCCGGGCTTCCCGCGATCGAAGTCGGGTCCTTCGTCTCGCCGAAGGCGATTCCCCAGCTCGCGGACACCGAGGAAGTCTTTCGCCGGATCCGCAAAGCCTCCGGTGTGCGCTATCCGGTGCTCGTGCCCAACGAGCGCGGTCTCGACCGCGCACTGGACGCGGGCGCGCTCGAGATCGCCGTGTTCACCGCGGCATCGGAGACATTCAACCGGCACAACATCCATGCGGGCGTGGACGAGTCGATCGAGCGGTTCCGTCCGGTGGCGGCGCGGGCCCGGGAGGCGGGCGTCCGCGTGCGCGGCTACGTGTCCACGGCCTTCGGCTGTCCCTACGAAGGCGACGTGTCTCCGGAGGCGGTGCGCGAGGTCGTGCACAAGCTGCTCGACCTGGGCGTGGACGAGATCTCGATCGGCGACACGATCGGCGTGGCAACTCCCGGCGACGTCTACTCGGTGATCGAGGCGCTCTACGAGTCGGGGGTCTCGCGGGGGATCCTCGCCCTGCACTTCCACGACACGCGCGGGACCGCCCTCGCCAACGTCTTCGCGGGCCTCCAGTGCGGCGTCACGACGTTCGACGCGTCGGCGGGCGGCCTCGGCGGATGCCCCTACGCGCCGGGCGCCTCCGGAAACCTCGCGACCGAGGATCTCCTCTACATGCTCGAGGGCCTCGGCATCGCGACGGGCGTGACCCTCGCGAAGGTCGTCGAAGCATCGCGGTATGTCGCGGGCTCTCTCGGACGCCGTCCACCGGGCCGTTACCTCGCCGCCGTCTGGCAGGCGTAGGCCGTCGGCGCGGGCCTCTTCTCCATTGACAGAACGGCCGTCGAAGTGTAACTTCTTGGAGCACTGCTGCTTAACAGTTGATGCCCAAGAAGATTCTACTGGCCGACGACAGTCTGACGATTCAGAAGGTCGTCGAGCTGACCTTTTCCGACAGCGAGTACGAGCTCGTCTGTGTGGGCAACGGAATGCGGGCCCTCGAGAAGGTCCGCGAGTCCCGCCCCGACCTGATCCTCGCCGACGTCGTCATGCCCGAGAAGAACGGCTACGAGGTCTGCGAGGCGATCAAGGGAGATCCGCAGACGTCTCGGATTCCGGTGATCCTGCTGACCGGCACGTTCGAGCCCTTCGACCGCCAGCGTGCCGACCGGATCGGCGCGGACGCGATCGTTTCGAAGCCGTTCGACTCGCAGCAGCTCCTGCGCCAGGTCGAGGCGCTGCTGTCGAACACGACGATGGTTTCGCCCGAGATTTCCGCGGCCGCGACGATGGCGCTGCGGATCCCCGAGGAGATTGCCGTCGGAGGGCCGACCGCTCCGCCCGGCCGCGGCGAGGAGGCCGAGCCTTTCGACGCGGGGTTCGCGCCCGACGATTTCACCGGGAGTATCCGGATTCCGACGGGGGATCCGTTCGAAGAGGAATTCGACCGGGCCGACCCGGACTCCGCCGCCGCCGCGTTCGAGAAATCCGACACCCGTCGCGGGACGGCGCCGGCGCCGAACGTGCCCCCCGCGCCGGCGGCATCGCCGTTCGAGGTCGAGGAGGAGATCGGCGGTCCGTCCTGGCTCGACGAGGAGCCGGAGCGTTCCGCGGCGCCGGAGCGGCCGCTCTGGATGTCGCCTCCGATTCCGCCGGCGCCGGCGCTCTTCGAGACTCCCGCCGAGGAACCGCGCGCCGACGACGCGCCCACGGCCGAGATCCGGCCGGGAAACTTCGACCTGCGCCCGAAGGACACCGTCCAGGAGATCGACGCCGACGCCGCCGAGGCGCTTTTCGACGTCCCCGCGCCGATGCGGGAGCCCGAGCCCGCCTCGATCGCCACGCCGCCCGCAGCCTCTCCCGAGCCGGCGCCCGCGCCGGCGGCTTCCCATCCCCACGAGCCCCACGAGCTCGAGGCGCTCGCCCAGACGTCTTCGATTCCCGAGCTCGCCCAGATGCTCACGTCCGTGTCTCGATCGGCCGACCTGTCGGACGCGGATCTCGATCGCCTCGCGACCCGCATCGTCGAGAAGCTCTCGGACCGCGTGATCCGGGAGATCGCCTGGGAAGTCATTCCGGACATGGCGGAAATCGTCATCAAGCAGCGGATCAAGGAGCTCGAAGCCGGGCTCGAGTGACGCCGCGGCGCCGGGCGGCCCGGCCGCCCGCTGTGATAAATGAGAGGGCCTCGAGCCCTCTTTTTTGATGCCCGAACGAGCCACAATGTCTCCTCAGACGGAAGAGCCCTCCCGCCGGCTCGAAAAGACCTTCGAGCCGCGCGCGTTCGAGGAGCGCTGGTACCGTCTCTGGGAGTCGGAAGGACGGTTCCGGCCGGCCGGGCCGGCGGGCGCGCCGCGCTACGTCATGGTGATCCCGCCGCCCAACGTGACGGGCCGGCTCCACATCGGGCACGCGCTCGGGCGCACGCTCGAAGACGTCCTGGCGCGCTGGCGTCGCATGCAGGGAAACCGAGTCCTCTGGGTGCCGGGCACCGATCACGCGGGCATCGCGACGCAGATGGTCGTGGAACGCGAGCTCGCGAAAGAAGGAATCGACCGCAAGGCGCTCGGCCGCGAGAAGTTCGTCGAGCGCGTGTGGGCCTGGAAGAAGGAGGCGGGGGGCGCCATCCTCGTCCAGCTGCGCCGCCTGGGCTGCTCGCTCGACTGGACGCGCGAGCGCTTCACCCTCGACGCCGATCTCTCGCGTGCGGTTCGGCACGCCTTCGTGCGGCTCTACTCCGAAGGCCTCATCTATCGCGACCGCTACGTCGTGAACTGGTGTCCGCGCTGCGGGACGGCCGTCTCGGACCTCGAAGTGGTGCACCACGAGGTCAAGGACGGCAAGCTGTACCAGATCCGGTACGACGTGCCGGGCGTCCGTTCCGGCGCGGTCGTCGCGACGACGCGGCCCGAGACGATGCTCGGCGACACGGCGCTCGCGATCCATCCCGAGGATCCGCGCACCGAGAAGCTCAAGGGGAAGAAGGCGACGCTCCCGCTCGTCGGCCGGACGCTGCCGATCGTCGAGGACCCGATCCTCGTGGATCGCGCGTTCGGCACCGGCGTCGTCAAGGTCACGCCGGCGCACGACGCGAACGATTTCGCGAGCGCGCAGCGCAACGACCTTCCGGCGATCATCGTGATCGGCCCCGATGGCCGTATGACGGAGGAGGCCGGGCCGGATTTCGCCGGGCTCGACCGGCTCGAGGCCCGCAAGAAGGTCCTCGAGCGGCTGACGGCGGAGAACCGCCTCGCCAAAGTCGAGGACTATCCGGGCAGCGTCGGCCACTGTCAGCGCTGCGACACGATCATCGAGCCGTATCTCTCGCTCCAGTGGTTCGTGAAGATCGCGCCGCTCGCCGAGCCGGCGATCCGGGCCGTGCGCGAGGGGAAGATCCGCTTCGCTCCGGAGTCGTGGTCGAAGACCTACTTCGCGTGGATGGAGAACATCCGCGACTGGTGCATCTCGCGGCAGCTCTGGTGGGGGCATCGGATCCCCGCCTTCTACTGCGACAACGGGCACATCACCGTCGCCGAGGAGGATCCGTCGGCCTGCGCGACGTGCGGGTCGACGAGGCTTCGTCAGGACCCGGACGTGCTCGACACGTGGTTCTCCTCCCAGCTCTGGCCGTTCTCGGTGTTCGGCTGGCCCAAGGAGACGCCGGACCTGGAGCAGTTCTATCCGACCGACGTGCTCGTGACCGGCTACGACATCCTGTTCTTCTGGGTGGCGCGGATGATCATGGCGGGCCTCCACTTCACGGGGAAGGCGCCGTTCCACGACGTGCACCTGCACGGCCTCGTGCGCGTGGACGGCGAGAAGATGTCGAAGACCAAGGGAAACGTCATCGACCCGCTCGAGGCGATCGACGAGTTCGGAGCGGACGCCGTGCGGTTCGCTCTGACGGCGGCGGCTTCCAACGGTCCCACGGCCTCGCTCGAGAAGCAGCGCCTTGCCGGATCGCGCGCCTTCGCCACGAAGCTCTGGAACGCCTCGCGATTCGCGCTCGGGCAGTTCGAGGGCGAGCGGCCGGAGGGCGTGCCGCCTTCGGCGCATCTCGAGCTCCCCGACCGTTGGATCCTGTCGCGCCTCTCGGCGGCCGCCGCCGAGGTCTCGGCCCGGCTCGAGCAGTTCCGCTTCGACGAGGCGTCGCAGACGATCTACTCGTTCGTGTGGCACGAGCTCTGCGACGGCTACATCGAGATGGTGAAGCCGCGTCTCTCGGGGACGTCGGCGGGAGAGGAGAGCCGCCGCGCGGCGCGCGAGACGCTCGCCCGGTGCCTCGCGGATTCGCTCGCGCTCCTCCATCCCTTCATGCCGTTCGTGACCGAGGAAATCTGGGAGAAGCTGACCGGGCGTCCGGGCACCCTGATCGTGACGCCGTTCCCGCGCCCGCGGACCGAGTGGGCGGACGCGCGCGCCGAGAAGTCCGTGGAGGCCCTGCGGGCACTCGTCACGCGTGTGCGCAACTTCCGGAGCGAGCGCGGCGCCGGGCCCACGGAGCCGGCGGAGCTGGCGCTCGACCCCGCGGCCGGCGATCGGGAAACGCTCGCGGACCTCGGAAAGCTCGCGCCGCTGCTGAAGCACCTCGGCCGCCTCGAGTCTCTCCGCTTCGAGCCGCCCACGGACGCGGCCGCGCGCGACGTCGTGTCCGGCATCCCGATCGGCCTCGCGCTCGCGCGCCCGGCTTCGGCGGCGGACCGCTCGCGGGTCGAGAAGACGCTCGCCGACCTCGATCGCGAGATCGAGTCGCTCGGCGCGAAAGTGCGCAACCCCTCGTTCCTCGACCGGGCGCCGGCTGACGTCGTCGAGAAGACGCGCCGCCGGCTCGTCGAGCTCGAGCAGCGGCGCGCCGCGCTGAGCGGCGCATGATCCCGTTCGCGGACGGCGCCCTCGAGGCGCGGCACTGGCGGCGGTTCGAGAACCTGGCCTGTTTCGAGAAGGTCGATTCCTCCAACGACCTCGCGCGCGAGATCATCGACGTCTACTTCAACGAGGATCAGAGCCTCCCGCCGTCGGTCCTCGCGGCGGAGAGTCAGCCGGGCGCCCGTGGGCGGTCCGGCCGCTGGCTCGCGCCGCCGGGTCGCGGCCTCTACTTCACGTTCATCATGCCCGCGCAGGGCGTGCCTCTGTCCGTCGTTCCGATCGCGGTGGCGCATTGGATTCGGGAGGCGCTGTCGGAGGCGGCGGGGATCGTTCCGGTTCTGAAGTGGCCGAACGATCTCTACGTGGACCGGCGCAAGCTCGCGGGCATCCTGCCGGAGGCGCGGACGCAGGGCGACCGGACGCTCGTCGCCGTCGGCGTCGGGCTGAACGTGGCCGGAAGCGCGGCGTCGCTCGGACTGCCGCACGCGACGACGCTCGAAGAGGAGCTCGGGCACGCCGTCGCGCGGGCGCCGCTGCTGCAGGCGCTTCTCGACCGGATCGATCGCGAGCTCGTCGCGCCCGACTGGGCGCGCGAGATCGCCGCGTGGGAGCGCGGATCCCTCCACCGTCCGGGCGACAAGATGACGGTGCGGCGCGACGGCGAGGAGCTGACCGGCGAGTACGTCGGCCTCGACTCCTCGGGGTTTCTGCGGCTGAAGACGGCGGCGGGGGAGGCCGTGCTTGCGGGCGGCGAGGTCGCCGAGTGGTGAGCGGCGGCGCGAGCCTCCTCGCGGTCGATGTCGGCAACACGAACACGGTGCTCGGGCTCTACGAGGGCGCGGCGCTCGAGCGCTCGTGGCGCCTCACGACGCGCCGGGACGCGACGTCCGACGAGATCGCGCTTTCCGTTCGCGGCCTGCTCGCCGAGGCGGGGCGCGCGGCCGTGCGGCCCGAGGTCATCGTCGCGTCGGTCGTCCCGTCGGTGCGTTTTCCGCTGCGGCAGGCGTTTCGGCAGCTCTTCGGCGCCGAGCCCCTGTTCGTCGAGCCCGGTGTGAGGACCGGGATGCCGATCCTGTACGACGTGCCGCAGGAGGTCGGCGCCGATCGCATCGTCAACGCCGTCGCGGCGCACGCGCAGTTCGGGGGTCCGTGCATCGTCGTGGACTTCGGTACCGCGACCACGTTCGACGTCGTCACCGCGAAGGGCGAGTACCTAGGCGGCGTGATCGTGCCGGGGATCTCCATCTCGGCCGAAGCGCTCTTCGAGAAGGCGGCGCGCCTCTGGCGGGTCGAGATCCGCAAGCCGGAACGGGTCATCGGGAAGAGCACGGCCGCCTCGATCCAGTCGGGCCTCTACTTCGGCTACCTGTCCCTCGTGGACGGCGTCATCGCGCGCATCGAGAAGGAGCTCGGCGCGCGCACGCGGGTGATCGCGACCGGCGGCCTCGCGGAGCTCTTCGGCGGAGGATCGGAACGGATCGAGCAGATCGATCCGCTGCTGACGCTGACCGGCCTGCGTCTCATCCATGAGCGAAACCGAGGAGGCTAGGGCCTACTACGCGGCGGGCGAGGCGGCATTCATCCGGCGGCGCGGGACGCCGTTTCTCCTGTCGCCCCGGGATTTCTCCCTCCTCAAGCAATGGAGGGAGCTCGGCGTGCCGATCGAGGCCGTCGAGCGCGGGATCGACGATGCGTTTTCGCGCCGCGAGGAGCGGGGCGCGACCGGCCGCATCAACTCCCTCGCCTACTGCCGCGACGCGGTCCTCGCCGCCTGGGAGCGCCGGGCGGAGATCGCCGTGGGACGCGGTTCCGGACGGGAGGAGAGCGTCGACGCGCGCGCGGCCCTCGAGGCGCTGGGCGAACGCCTGGCCGCGCTGGAAGGGCGCCGGCCGGACCTGAGGGAACCAATCGAAGGCGCGCGGCGCTCGCTCGAGCGCCTCGCGAAGGGGCCGAAGGAAGCCGGGGAGATCGAGGAATCGCTCGCGCGCGTCGACCGAAAGCTCGCCTCCGCGCTCTTCGACGCGCTGCCTGCGGAGGAGCGGGCAGAGATCGGCCGCAAGATCGACGGCCAGCTCGAAGTGCTTCGCGGCCGCATGGACGAGGAGACCGCGCGCCGAACCGGGCGGGCGCTCGCGCGACGGCTGCTGCGCGAGCGCCTGGACCTGCCGCGCCTGACGCTCCTTTAGCGGCCATCTAGCCGCTCCCGGCCGGTTCGCGACAAACTGAGGGCATGAACCGCCGCGTCGAGATCTCGGGCCTCGCTCCGACGGGGGAGGGCATCGCGCGGTCGGCCGACGGCGTGGGGTTCGTCGCGGGCGCGCTCCCGGGCGAAGAGGTGGACGCCGAGGTCGTCGAGGCCCGCCGCCGCTTCTGGAAGGGGCGCGCGACGAGGGTGCTCCGGGCCTCGCCGGATCGCGCCGTGGGGGCTCATGCGCGCGGCTGCGCGGGGTGCGACTGGGCGCACCTGGGAGCGGCGAAAGCGCGCGAATGGAAACGGACGCTCTTCCTCGAGACGATGGAGCGGATCGGGCGGTTGCCGGCCGCGCCCTTCGGCGAGCTGCCGGTCGCGCCCTCGCCGGCCGGATATCGGCTGCGCGCGCGCTTCCACGCCACCGGGCGCGGGTCCTCCGCCCGCGTCGGATTCTTCGCGCCGCGCACGCACCGGGTCGAGCCCGCCGGGAGCTGCGAGGCGCTCGGCGACGGGCTGCGGTCGCTTCTGCCGAAGATCGAGGCGGCCGTCGGAGCGAGCGGTGCCGCGGTTGCCGAGATCTCGACCGTCGAGACGCCGGACGCGCGATCACGACTCGCCCGCGCCGTGCTCGCGGCGGGAGCGGACCGCAGGGAAGCTCACGCGCTCGCATCCGGGCTCGCCCCGCTCTTCGACGGGGTCGTCGTGGTGGACGTTGCGGGATCGGTCGCCGGGCGGCAAGGCGCTCCGCGGATCGACATCCCGGTCGCCGGCCGCGTCCTCTCCGCGACGGCGGCCGTCTTCTTTCAGTCGAACCGATTCCTTCTCGACCGCCTCGTCCGCGACGTCGCCGCGCGCGCGGCGCTGCCGGCCGGGCGTGTCCTCGACGCCTTCGGCGGCGTCGGGCTCTTCGCCGGCGCGCTGCTCGACGCGGGGCACGCCGTCACGACGGTCGAAGCGGATTCGGCGGCGGTCGAGCTCGCTCTCGCCGCGCGGACGCGCTGGGACGCGCCGGACTGGACCATCGAGCGCTCCGCGGTCCTCGATTTCGTTTCGCGCGAGGCCGGGGCCTTCGACGTCGTCGTCGTGGATCCGCCGCGCGCGGGGCTGGGACTCCGACTCGCCGAGGCGCTGCCCGGTCGCGTCCGGCAGCGGCTGATCTACGTGTCGTGCGACCCGGCGACGCTCGCGCGGGATCTCGCCGCGCTCGTCGACCGGGGACTCTCCATCCGCGAGGCGCTTCTCTACGACCTCTTCGCGTTCACGCACCGCGTCGAGGCGCTCATTGTCCTCGAGCGCGATTCGAGCCCATGATCGGCCCGGTCCTGCGGGAAGGCGAGGCGCCGGCGATGCCCGCCGCGGTCGCGCTCGTCGTCGGGATCCTGCTCGGAAGCCGCTCCGTCACGGGGGCCGCGGGTGCCGCCGCGGTCGTCGGGCTCTCGGGCCTCTGGCTGGCGCGCGCGGGCGGCCGGCGGAGGCGCCGCGCGGCCTTCGGCCTCCTCTGGCTCTCCGCGGGGTTTCTCTCGGGGCGCGCGCGCATCGCGATGCCGGCGGAGACCTCGTCGCGGACGTGGGCCGGCGCTGCGAGCCTTCCCGGAGACGCCAGCCGGATCGAGGGCACCCTCGCCGACTTCTGGTCGGGCGCGCCGCCGGAAGCCCGCGGCCGCCTCGAGGCGGCGACCCTTCGGGTGGCCGGAACGGCGCGGCCGTTCCCTGCGGAGGTGGCCCTCTTCGTCGGCGGATCACCGGCGGGCTTTCCGTCGGCGGATCGCGGCGATCGCGTCGTGGTCACGGGGAAGCTGCGTCCGGAGGATCTTCCCGCCTCGACGCGCGACGTCGCGCTGCCGTGGACGCGCTATCGCCTCTCGATCAAGAGCGCGCGGCTCGTCGAGTCGCGGGGCGCGACGGCGCTCTCACTCCTCCAGTGGCCGAACCGCTTCCTCTTCGCTCGGCTTCCCGCCGGCGACGCCGCGTTCGAGCGCGACGTGCGCGGGCCGCTCGCGGCGCTTCTTCTCGGACGCACTTCGGAGCTCGACCGCGGGATGGTCGCGAGGTACCGGCGGGGCGGCCTCTACCATTTGCTCGTCGTGTCGGGCCTTCACGTCGCGCTCGCGGCCGGTCTCGTCCTCTGGGTGCTCCGCGCCGCAGGCGTCCGGGGCAAAACGCGCGACGCGGCGCTTCTCGCGGCGGTCGCCGTCATCGTCCTCGTGGGCGGCGCGAACCCGCCGGCGGTCCGCGCGGGCCTCGTCTTCGCCGTCTTTCTCGCCGCAAGGCTCATCGAGCGACCGATTCGCGGGGCGCAGGCGGCCGGGCTGTCGGCGATTTTCCTCTTTCTCGCCGCGCCGCGCGAGGTGTATTCCGTCGGCTGCGTGCTGACATTCTCCGCCGTGACCGGGATCGCGCTCTTCTCCGCGCCGATCCGCGCAAGGCTGCCAGACCGGCCGGAGTGGCTGTTCACGGGCCTCGCGACGGCTCTCGCCGCCGAGGCCGCCACGGCACCGGTCCTCCTCTGGCGGTTCAATCTCCTCGCGGCGGGCGCCTGGCTGACCGCGCCGCTCTCGATCCCGCTCTCGGGCGCGCTGATCGGCCTCGGGGCGCTGCTGTTGCTCTTCTCCTCCCTGGGCCTCGCCGCCGGGCCGCTCGCCGCGCTCTTCGGCGCGGGCTGCCGGCTGCTCGAATGGTCCGCCGAGCGCGCCGCGGGAATCGCGTTGCTGCGCCCGACGCCGCCGCTCGCCGCGATGCTGGCCGTCGGCGGCCTGCTCCTCCTGGCCGGAATCGGGGCGCGGCGATTGCGCGTGCCGGCGGCGGCCGTCGCCGCCACGCTCTTTCTCTTCTTCGCGCTGCGCCCCGCGCCGCCGGGCCCCGGGGAGGGCTTCTCCGTCGAGGCGCTCGACGTCGGGCAGGGCGACGCGCTCCTCCTCCGATGGAAGCGGCACGCGCTGCTGGTGGACGGCGGCGGGCCGTTCGATCGGGACGCGCGCGACTTCGGGCGGACGCGGCTCGTTCCGAAGCTCCTCGACCGCGGCGTGACGGCGCTCGACGCCGTCCTCCTGACGCATCCGCACCCGGACCACGCGCTCGGGCTCTTCGCCGTGATCGACGAGCTGCCGGTCGGCCGGCTGCTCCGCGGCGCGGGCGACGACGAGGCCGCCCTCTACGCCGACCTGTCGCGCCGGGCGCGGGCACGCGGAGTTCCGGTCACGGTGCTCGAGTCGGGAAGGTTCCCGCTGCCCGAGGCGCAGTTGCGCGTGCTCGCGTCCGGCGGTCCCTCGCGGAAGCGCGATGCGGTCAACAATCAGTCGGTCGTCGCGATCTTCGAGCGCGACGGGCGGCGCGCCTTGCTGACCGGCGATGCGGGCGCGGCGGCGGAGGAGGAGCTGCTCCGCGCGGGCGCGGTCGAGCCGGTCGATCTCCTGAAGGTCGGCCACCACGGCAGCCGCGGCTCGACGACGCCGGCGTTCCTCGACGCGGCCTGCCCGCGCGTCGCCGTTCTGTCGTGCGGGCGCGAGAATCGATTCGGCCATCCCGCGCCGGAGACGCTGGCCGCCCTGGGGCGCCGACGGATTCCGGTCTATCGGACGGACCTCTCATCCGACGTCCGCATCGAGCTCGCGCCGTCGTGGACGCGCGTTGCCTGGCGGGGCACCCGATGACCAAGCGGGAGAAGCCGGCGCTCCTCGTGGTGCTCGGTCCGACCGGAGCGGGGAAGAGCGACGTCGCGCACGGCATCGCGCGCGAGCGCGGCGGCGAGATCCTCTCGGCCGACGCCTTCGCCGTCTATCGCGGCTTCGACATCGGGACGGCGAAGCCGTCGGCGGCGCGCCGCCGGGAAGTGCCGTATCACTTGATCGACGTCGCCGATCCGTCGGAGACGTTCTCCGCCGGCCGCTGGGCGCTCGCGGCCCGCGCGATCATCGAAGAGGTCGTGAGCCGCGGCCGCCTGCCCATCGTCTGCGGCGGGAGCGGCTTCTACATCCGGGCGCTTCTCGAGGGCCTGCCTCCCGGCGACGCCGTCGATCCGGAGCGGCGACGGGCCCTCGCGCGCTGGGGCGATCGGGATCCCGGGAACGCGGCGCGCATGCTCGCGCTGAACGACCCCGAAGCCTCCGCGCGAATCGCGCCCGGCAACCGGCGTTACGTCCTGCGCGCTCTCGAAATCCTCCTCGAGACCGGACGACCCGCGTCGTCGCGCCTCCCGATCGCCGACGCCTGGGCCGAGGGCTTCCGTGTGGTGAAAGTCGGTGTGCGTCCGGCGGCCGCAGACCTCTATGCTAGGATCGCCCGCCGAGTTCGCGAGATGCTCGAGGCGGGGTGGGAAGAGGAGGTTCGAGGGCTTCTCGCGCGGGGCGTCTCGCGGGACGCGAACGCGTTCGAAGCGATCGGATACCGGGAGCTCGCCGATGCCGCGCTCCCGGGCGGCACCGACCCCGGGGAAACGGAAAGGACGATCGTGACCGCCACCCGACAGCTGGCCAAGCGGCAGGCGACCTGGTTCCGGCGGGAGCCCGGAGTCGTCTGGGTCGAGCCCGCCGCGGCGCTCTCGCGCGCGCTCGAGCTTCTGGGCTGACGGAGACGGAGAGAACCGGATGAACAAGGCCCCCATCAACGTTCAGGACTCCTTCTTCTACAACCTTCGGAAGGACAACGTGGTCATCACGGTGCGCCTCACTTCGGGCGAGGAGCGCATGGGACGGCTGCGCCGCTTCGATAAGTTCGCTCTCGTCCTCGAAGTCGAGGGACGCGAGGAGATGATCTACAAGCACGCGATCGCCTCGATCCGTCCCGAGAATCTGCCCTCGGGATCGTGACGGGCGCCGGGCGGCGCGATTGAGCCGCCGCGGGCGGCCGGCAATGTCGCTCGGGAGGACCTGGCGCCCCTTCGGGGCGGCCGCGATTGTCCTGCTCGCCTCCTCCTGCGCCACGCCGCCAAAGGCGCCGCCGCCGCGCGATCGCTTTCCGCTCGATCCGCGCGAGGGCGCGTCGGGCGCATTCCCGCCGGACGCGCAGGACGGCTGGAGGTCGCTGCTCGCCGGCAACGCTTCCGGCGCGCGCGCCGAGTTCGAGGTCGCACGCCGGCAGGAGCCGAACAGCGTATCGGTCCAAGTCGGCGAGATCGAGGCGCTCGTGGCCGGCGGGGCGCTCCCGGAGGCTCGGGCGGCCTGCGCCGAAGCGATGCCGGGCTCGGGGCCGGGTGACGCCACGCTGCCGCTTCTCGTGGCATGCGGCGAGGCGGAGGCGCGATCGGGTCAACCCATCGCCGGCTACGACCTCTACCGGCAGGCCGCCATCCGCGCCCCCGAGCGGGCGGGCATCGCAGCGCGGGCCGCGGAGCTGCGCATGCAGGCGCGCGACCAGGCGGGTCAGGAGGCGCAGGAGGCGGCGGCGCGCAAGGACTGGGCCGCGGCGCGCCTCGCAGCGGCGCGCGCGATCGAGATCGACCCGGACTCGGCCGCGGCGCGCGAGGCGGCGGGCGATGTGGAGCGCGCGGCGGGCGAGGGCTCCGCGGCTCTGGAGAGGTACGGCGAGGCTCTGCAGCGCAATCCGTCGAGCCACGAGCTCCAGGGAAAGATCGCGCGGCTCGCCGCGGAGCGCGGCGACTGGGCCTCCGCCGTCCGGGCCCTCGACCGCCTCGCCGCCGAGGACCCGAGCTTCGAGGCGGAGGCGGAAGAGGCCCGGCTCTCGTTTCGCCTTTCCAACTGGCCCGACGCCGAGCGCGCGGCGGCGCGGGCGAGCCGCTTGACGCGCGGAGACGCCGCCCGCCTCGTCTGGTGGATGGTGCCGGAGGTCCGCCAGCTCCGGGTCTCCGAGGGAATCATCGCGAGCGACATCGTGGACCGCAGCGACCGGGAGCAGATCGCGCGCGCCGTCGGCCTGGGCCTCCTCGACGTGGATCGCGAGACGCATCGCGCGCGACCCGACGCCGCACTGACCTTCGGCGCAGCCGCACGCCTCGACCTGCGGCTCTACGCGCTGCTGGCCGCGCCCGGGTCCGCGAAGTGTCTTTCCGACCGGCCGGTCGAGACGCTGGATCCCGGGGAGGCGATTCGAGTCGCTCGGGAGTGCGGGATCCTCGACGAGAAGGACGGTTCGCCCGTCACCGGCCCCGCGTTCACGAAGACGGTCGACCGCATCCGCGACCTCGCGCGTCCGGGAGAGAAGCGATGAAGGGGCCCTGGACGCTTCCGAACTTCATCACGCTGCTCCGCCTGGCGGCGCTGCCCTTCTTTCTCGTGGCCATCTCGAACGGGCGCTTCGACATCGCGCTCGGGATCTTCGTCGCCGCCGGACTCTCGGACGGTGTGGACGGATTCCTCGCGCGCCGCTTCGACATGCGGTCGGCGATCGGCGCGTTCCTCGACCCGATCGCCGACAAGCTGATGCTCATGAGCTCCTATCTCTTCCTCGCGATCCCGTCCTATCCGGCCACGGTCAAGGTCCCGGTCTGGCTCGCCGTGCTCGTGATCTCGCGCGACTTCCTGCTGCTCCTCGTGGCGCTCCTGATGATCCTCGCGACGGGACGCAAGCGCTTCCCTCCGAGCTGGGTCGGGAAGGTCACGACCGTCGTTCAGATCATCACCGTGCTCTTCGTGCTCTGCGCGAACATCTGGCCGTGGCCGCGCGCGCTCGTGCTCGTGGCGTTCGGCGCGGCGGCGACGACGACGATCCTCTCGGGTTTCGCCTACGTCTACGAGGTCGCCTCGAGCTCCGCGGCCGACGGCAAGGTCGGAGCGTGATCCGGCTGCGACTGCTGTCGCGTCCCGGCTGCCATCTCTGCGACCGCATGAAGGTCGAGGTCGACGAGATCCTGGAGGGCGAGCGCCGCGAGTGGGAGATCGTGAACGTGGATGGAGACGCCGCCCTCGCAAGCCGCTACGGCGAGGAGATCCCGGTCCTCTTCGTCAACGACCGCCTGTTCGCGAAGGTGCGGCTGCCGCGGCTGGCGTCGCGGCTGCGGCTGAGACGGGCGGCGGGGCTGGAAGGGTAACGATGCGGGAAGTTGGAGCGGGCAACGGGGATCGAACCCGCGACATCCAGCTTGGGAAGCTGACGCTCTACCAGCTGAGCTATGCCCGCCTAGGACGCTCGAATATAGCGAATCGCAGGAAACGCGGCAACGGCGCGAGGGCAAATCCTTGAGGCCCTTCCGCCTTCTCGCAGCCGACGGGACGCTCCGTGCGAGCGGCGTTCCGGGAGCGCTCGGCGGCAACCGGCGCTTGAAGATCTACGGCCGCCTCGACTGTCCGTCGGCTGTCCGCGCGCTCGCCCGCGGCTACGCGCGGCGCCGCGTCTTCTTCCTCGACGAGGCGGCGGCGATCGCCGCGGGCTACCGGCCGTGCGCGCGCTGCCTGCCGGAGCGCTACCGCGACTGGAGGCGGAACCGATAAGCTCCGCTCGCGTGCGGAAAGCGCTCGACAACACGTTGCGGATCCTGCCCGGCCTCGCCGTGGCCGTCGGCGTGATGCTGCTCGCCGGCCGGGTCGCCCAGTGGGTCGGCGCCGGAGTTCTCCGCCTCCAGGGCCTCGACCCGGCGGGACGGGCGAGCCCGATCTCCGGGATCTCGATGGCGATCCTGCTCGGGCTTCTCGCCGCGAACACCGTGGGCTCTGCGGCGATCCTGAAGCCCGGTCTCCAGTTCGCCGTCAAGCGGATGCTCCGCCTCGGCATCATCTGCGTCGGCATTCGCCTTTCGTTCTTCGACGTGATGAAGCTCGGCGCCTGGGGCGTTCCGGTGGTGGCCGTGATCATCGTCTCGGCGCTCGTCGTGACGCACCTCTTCGCGCGGGGCATCGGCGTCTCGGATAACTTCGGCACGCTGACGGCTGCTTCGACGGCGATCTGCGGCGTGACCGCCGCGCTCTCGGTCGGCCCGGTGATCGACGCGGAGGAGAGCGAGGTCGCGTACGCCGTGGCCAACGTGACGCTCTTCGGCCTCGCCGCGATGCTGACGTACCCCTATCTCGCGCATGCGCTCTTCGGCGCCCACCCCGCGGCGGCCGGCCTCTTCCTCGGAACGGGCATCCACGACACGTCGCAGGTCGTCGGCGCGGCGCTCTCGTACAAGGAGATTTTCCGGGACGAGCGTGTCCTCGACGTCGCGACGGTCACGAAGCTGACGCGCAACGTCTTTCTCGTGGCGATCGTGCCGGGCCTCGCGTTCCTCCACGCGCGGCGCACGGGACGCGCGGCCGGGCGCGTGGATCTGCGCAAGCTCTTCCCTCTCTTCGTGCTCGGGTTCCTCGCGATGGCGATCGTGCGCTCGATCGGCGACGCGTCCGTCCTCTCCGGGGGCCGCGCCTTGGGGATCTGGGACGGCGCGGCCTGGAAAGACGTCGCGAAGACCGTCGGCGAGACCTGGGGCTCGGCCGCCCTCGGGACTGCGATGGCCGGTGTCGGCCTCTCGACGAACCTCCGCGCGCTGCGGCAGCTCGGCGGCAAGCCCTTCGCCGTCGGCGCGCTGTCGGCAGCGCTCGTCGCGGGTCTCGCGCTCGTGCTCGCCGCGCTCGTCGGGCCGCGCCTTTGACGTTCCGCATGGGCGAGAAGGACTCGAAGCCGATCTGGAAACGCGCGATTGCGCCGCGCGCGTCGGGGATCTTTCAGCTCCGCACGGCGTACTGGCGGAGGTCTCAGGTCGTCCGGCGGCCGGCGAGGCTCTGGCGTCCGCCGCTCGAGGCGAGCCTCGGTCTTCTGCTCTTCGCGCTCGTCCTTGCCGCCGCCGCGCTCGTCCATCGCAAGCGTCTCGACGCCCGGTTCGACGCCCTCGTGCTGCGCGGGCAGTCGACGCCGTTCGAGATCCAGCGCATCCGGCGCGACCTCGCGGCGCTCGATCTCGACGAGAAGGCGCTTTCCCGCGAGCTCGACGCACGTCTCGCCGCGGCGGAAGAGGAAGAGAGCTCGAACTTCTATCTCGTGCTCGACACGAAGGCGAAGCGAATGAGCCTGCGCGTCGGCGACCGGATCGTGCGCGAGGCGAGTCTGGCGGTCGGGCCGCCGCGAACGATCCGCACGGCGTCGGGCGAGAGCGTCGGCGAGCCGCCGCTCTCCGGCGCCTTCACCGTGCGGCGGAAGCTCGAGCGCCCTTCCTGGAGACCGCCGGCGAGCGTCTGGACGGCCGCGGGGCGGCGCGTGCCGTCGCCGCTACCGGAAATCCCGGGAGGGCTCGGACGCTACGTGATCGTTCTCGCGGAGGACGTCGTGCTGCACTCGCCGCCGCTTCCGGGAAGCCCACTGCAGGGTCCGCGGCCCGGCTCCTTCGAGGCGCCGGAGGCGGATCTCGCGGCGATCTGGAAGCGCGTCGGCGAAGAGACGCGCGTGTACGTCTTCTGATGCGCGAGCTCTTGCGATATCGGCTCGGATTTCTCGGGAGCTGGGCGCTCGCGGTGGTCGCGGCCGGCCTCGCGGCTTTCGCCGCTGCGGGAGAGCTCGCGAACCTGCGCGACGCGACGCGCATCGCGCGCCTCGAGAAGATCGACGGACTCCTCGGATCGCGGCTCACGGGCGCGGTCCGCGGCCTTCGCGGCGAAGTCTCCGAGCGCGCGGATCGCGTCGGCGGCCTGAGGACGCAGGTCGCCGAGGTCGCCGTGGACCTCGATGCCCCTTCGGAAGGCGCGCAGACGATCCTGGTCTCGACGGCCGAGAACCGACTCTGGCTTCGACGCGGGCGGGTGAGCGTCTTCTCCGCCGTCGTTTCGACGGGAAAGGGGACCACGCTCGAGATCGAAGGCCGCAAGATGGTCTTCGACACGCCGACCGGGCGCTTCAAGATCCTCTCGAAGGAAGAGAACCCGGTCTGGGTGCCGCCCGACTGGCACTACGTCGAGGAGGCGCGCAAGAAGAAGCTCGAGCTCGTGCGCGCGAAACCGGGCGACGTCATCGACGCCGACACGGGCGCGGCGGTGACCCGCGGCGCCGGGGGTGTCTGGTCGCTTCTGGGCGGAGGCGGCGCGCCGCGGCGCGTGCTCGAGGTGCGCAAGGACTCGATCGTGGAGGTGCGGCCGGACGGCTCCGAGCAGGAGGTCGCGCCGAAAGAGTTCCTGCGCGCCGGCAAGGCCCTCGTCGTGCCGCCGCTCGGCACCCGACAGCGCCGTCTCGAGAAGACCCTCGGCAGGTACCGCCTGAACCTGGGCGACGGCTACGCCATTCACGGGACGCAGGCGGCGGCCCAGCTCGGCCGCAGCGTCTCGCACGGATGCGTGCGCGTCGGGGATCAGGACCTGGAGAAGCTGTACGGGCTGGCCAAAGTGGGCGACGAAGTCATCATTTACTGACAGTTAGCGCCTTCCCGGGCCGTCCGCGTTGACCCGAACCCGCGGATCGTCTATGGTTTGAGGCGTTCCATGAGGCCCCGCCGCGCCGCCGCGTTCTTCGCGATCCTGCTCCTGTCCGGCCTGGGCAGCGCCTTCGGCCGATCGACCGGAATGCCGGCGTTTCTCTCGGGCATCTCGGGGAAGCTCCGGGCGGTCTTCGCCCTGCCCGGGCAGCAGGCGGGCATCCCGGGACGCCCCGGCGTTTACAAGATCCTGACCGACGCACGGCAGGCGCTCTCCCTCATCGTGCTCACGCCCTTTTCGGCGAAGATCAACGGGCGCATCGGGTCTTATCGGATGGGGGAGTGGCCCTACGAGCGGCGCGCACCGCGCGATCCGGCCTATGAGAGCCCGTCCGGCTTCATCGAGGTCACGCCCGAGAACTTCGGGACACACGTCTCCGAGCACTTCACGCTCGGCCAGTTCATCACCAAGGGACAGGACGACGTGTGGCCCAAGTACGTGGCGCTCGACCGGCGCCTCGTGGACAAGCTCGAGCTGACGATCGACGAGCTCGCGCGGCGCGGGCATCCCGTGAAGGGTCTCGTCGTGATGAGCGGATTCCGGACACCCGACTACAACGAGTCGGGAGGCAGTCCCGCGGGCCGGTCGGCCGTGTCGCGTCATATGTACGGCGACGCCGCCGACGTCTTCCCCGACACGGCCGGTCTCGGACGCATGGAGGACTTGAACGGCGACGGCCGGATCGACCTGCGCGACGCGGCGTTCCTCGGCGCGGCCGCCGACGCCGTCGAGTCGCGGCATCCGGAGCTCGCCGGCGGCATCGGCGTCTATCCCGGCAACGGCTCGCACGGGCCCTTCGTCCACATCGATGCCCGCGGGAAGCGGGCGCGCTGGTCGGGCTAGTCTCCGCGCCCGCCTCCCTCGCGTTTTCCCGGTTTCTTCGCGCTCGATCTCGCTCTCCGCAAAAAAATCTCGTCTTCGCGTTTAGCGTGCACTTATTTTCGCGCGCGAAATCGCCGGGAGGTTGGCAGATCGTCCGCCGAGTTGTTCAGAGGTTGATCACATTTATCGTATGGCACGTTCGGGCCATTCCTATTTCGCGGCATTGCCGCAGTAGGCTCGCGCAATCCGACGGGCTTCGGGCGAACCCGGCGTGGAGGTTGCGATGTTCCGGACGAATGGCGTTTGTTCTCCGCGGTCGTTCTCTGCTCGCGCGATCGTTTTCGTTTCGGTGGTACTCGCCGCGCCGACGCTTCGCGCGGTGACGGTCTCGGGCCACATTCTCACGTCCACCAGCAGCCCGGCTCCGATCGCGACGGTCTCGTTCCAGCAGCTCTACCAGCTGCCGATCACCACGATGTCGGCTGCGGACGGGTCGTACTCGCTCGATCTCGCTCCCGGCTGCTACAACATGAGCGCCACTTCCGCCGCGTACGGAACAATCCTCTATCCCGGCACGATCCGCCCGGACCTGCAGGTCGGTATCGAGATCGGGCCGACGGGATTGACGGGTCTCGTTCTCAAGTATCCGGCGGGCCACTCGATGGGCGGCACGTTCACGGCATCGGGAGCTCTTCCGTCGGTGCTCGGCGTCGCGCTCCTCGGCGAGCACGGCGAGCTGACGAACGTCCAGCAGTACTTCACGACCGCGACCTGGGGCATCCCGTACGTGCCGGACGGCAAATGGGTGATCGCCGGAACCGATTTTGGGTATCCGAAGATGTATGCGCCGCAATACTACTCGGGTGCCGACGCGCCCGGCGCCGCGACCGTCGTCAATCTCACGGCGAATCTCACGAACATCAACTTCTCTCTGAAGCCGATTCCGACGATCTCCGGCAAGGTCAGCATTCCCGGCGGAGGATTCGAGTCCGGGGTCTCCGTTTACTTGTACACGCGGGGCGGCGGCTCTGAGTACACGACGACCGACTCGGGGGGCAACTTCACGTTTTCGGGAGGCGATCTCGATCCGGGCTATCAGGGGCAGATCGCAACCTGGGGCAGCCCCGCGCATCCCTTCGTGACGGCCCTCGGCAACACGACCGGCACGTTTCCGGTGTCGGCGAGCGACTGGCTGACGGCGTCGTCCGGCCCGAATGCCGTTGGGACCATCGCGGGCCAGACCCCGGGAACGGTGAAAGGGCACGTCGTCGTGGCGGGTACGACGACTCCGATCGCGGGCATCACGGTGACGACGAACGATCCCGTTCGACTCTTCCGGCTCGGCTTCAACAACTGGAACTCCCAGCCGAGCGCGGCTGACGGCAGCTATGAGATCGACGGGATCCAACCGGGCCATCGATACACGGTGAGCCCGTCGATTCCGAACACCCCCTCGAACTACTACTACGACGCCTCGCCCCTCAAGTCCTTCTTCGACCTCAAGGCGGAGATAAAACTCGGAGTGGACATCCCGCTCACGCTGGGCGGCAAGATCGGAGGGGAGATCACGAAGCTCTCCGATTCGAGCCCGGTCGCTTTCGCGACGGTCCTGATCCGAAGCGACTGCGCCAGCGGCGCCATCAGCTATGGCTTCACGGGCTCGGACGGAAAGTTCCTGTCGCCGCCCATGCCGGTGGGCACCTACAGGTACATGGTCACGCCGCCGGCGAGCTCCGGGCTCGGCAGCATCTGGAACGGCAGCTCCGCGACATGCACCGCGGCCCCCGGCATCTCCGTTGCCGCCGGGGCGACGACAACCTCGAACCAGGCGCTGCCCGCCGCGTCGGTCGGTCCGACGGGACACAAGGTCACGGGCCGGCTCACGGACGCTGCGAGCGCGAACGGCCTGTCCTCGGGCTACGTGGAGTTCTACGGCACGAATTTCTACTTCGCCAGCGTCGATCCCTGCGGCGGGTACGAGATCGACGGCGTGCTCGACGGGACATACAGCGTCTTCGTCAGCTCGGACGGCTATCGAATGCTCAGCCAGAGCGATGCGCTCGTGATGGCCGGGGCCGACCAGGTCAAGAACTTCAGCCTCACGAAGCTCGCCGGCGGAATCACCGGCAACGTCACCTTCGACGGCAAGCCGGTCCAGGGCATCAAGGTCTGCACGACCGTGGGGAACAACTGCGCGATGACGGACAGCTCGGGCGCGTACGCGATCCTCGGGCTCGATACCGGCACGGTGAATCTGATCGCGCTGGCGAAGGACAACTTCGACTACCAGTTCTTCGACGGCAAGGCAACGCTGGCGACCGCCGACGCCGTCGCCGTGACGAACGGCACGATCACGACCGGCAAGGACTTCGTGATGGCGGAGCTTCCCGCCGATCCCGGCGAGCCGGACGACGTCGGAACGCCGGGCGTGCTGTCGCGTCCCGAGAGCGATCCCGGCCCACCGCGCCTCCTTCCGGACGCGCCGCAGCATCGTTCGATCAAGGACGGAGAGGACTCCGACTGGTTCCAGTTCAACGTGACGTCCGGAATGATCTACAAGCTGACGATCACGGCGGGCGGCGTCACGCTTTCGAGCCCCACCGTTTATGTTTTTGACGGGACGACGAAGCTGCCTGACGCCGCCGCGGGCGCCATCGTCACGGCCTCCGGATGGACGGCGACATCGAGCGGCACGCGATGGATCGGGCTCTCGTCGGGATCCGCAGGGAGCTACACGATCGCGCTGACGGTGGGAGCGCCCGGTCCGCCGACGCCGACGGTGACGTCGATCTCGCCGACGTCGGGCCCGGCTGCGGGCGGGACGGCGGTCACGATCACGGGAACCAACTTCGCGGCGGGAGCGACGGTGAAGTTCGGCACGGTCGCGGCGACCAACGTCGTCTTCGTTAGCGCGACGTCGATCACGTGCAAGGCGCCGAAGCTGCCGGCGGGACTCCTCTACGACGTGGTCGTCACGAATACGAGCGCGAAATCCGGGACGCTGACGAAGGGATGGCTGGCGGACTTCCTCGACGTGGCGCAGGCGTACATCTACCACGGCGCGATCGAGAAGGTTTTCCGGGCGGCGATCACGTCGGGATGCGGCGGGGGCAACTACTGCCCGAGTCAGCTCGTGACGCGGGACCAGATGTCGGTGTTCATCCTGCGGGGCGAGCACGGCGGCGCGTACAACCCGCCGGCCGCCACGGGAACGGTCTTCTCGGACGTGACGGTGAGCACGCCGTTCGCGAAGTGGATGGAGCAGTTCGCCAAGGAAGGGATCTCGACGGGGTGCGGGGGAGGAAGCCCGCCGCCGTACTGCCCGTCGCAGGACGTGACGCGCAACGCGATGGCGAAGTTCCTGCTGCTCGGCAAGCACGGATCGAGCTTCAATCCGCCGGCGGCGACGGGGACGATCTTCGCGGACGTGCATACGGACACGACGCTGGCCAAGTGGATGGAGGAGTTGAAGACGGAGAACATCACGGGCGGCTGTCAGGCGGGAGTGCCGCTGCCGTTCTACTGTCCGACGGGCACGGTGACACGGGGAGAGATGGCCAAGTTCATTCGAGCGACGTTCGGGCTATAGCCCCGTCCGCCAGGGGTTTGGCCGCGGGTCCGACTCCCGCGGCCGGCCCGGCGGCTTCGCCGCGGGGCGGTCCGCTGCTATCATTTCTGCGCCGACGTTTTCCTTCCGCCGCCTGTTCAGGTTTCGGTCAGGGGTGCCTCCTCCCCGGGCCTCGCCTTGGAGAGGGGGCGGAAGCGAGGCGCCGGGCGTGAGGTCGACATGCGCCGCACCGCTCGTCTCGCCTGCGCTTGGGCTCTCTGCGCCGCCGCGGCCGCCGCAACGGCATCCGCCCAGACTCCGGTCACCGTATCGGTCGACGCCGCCGCGGATCGCCATCCGATCAGCCCGCTCGTCTACGGCGTCGCCTACGGTGACACCGCGTCCTTGTCCGACCTGAACTGCCCGCTCAACCGGCTCGGCGGCAACAACACGAGCCGCTACAACTGGCAGGTGAACGCCGACAACCGGGGCGCCGACTGGTATTTCGAGAGCATCGCGTACGGCTCGAGCACCCCGGGGGAGGTCGGCGACACCTTCGTCTCGCAGAGCACGGCTGCCGGCGCGCGCCCGATGCTGACGATCCCGACGATCGGCTGGGTCGCACGCGTGGGCGGGAGCCGCTCGAAGCTCGCGAGCTTCTCGATCGCGAAGTACGGCGCGCAGACGGGCAACGACTGGCAGTGGTATCCCGACGCGGGCAACGGCGTGAAGTCGGGCGGCGGGAACGTCGTCGGCAACGATCCGACGGACGCGAGCGTGTCCGTCGACTCGGCGTTCCAGAAGGCCTGGGTCGCGCACCTCGCGGCGACCTGGGGACCGGCCTCCGCCGCGAACGTGCGTTACTACCTCCTCGACAACGAGCCCTCGATCTGGTTCTCGACGCACCGCGACGTCCATCCCGCCGGCCCGCCGATGGAGGAGGTCCGCGACAAGGCGCTCGATTACGCCGCCCGGATGAAGGAGGCCGACGCGGGCGGCGTGGTCGTCGGCCCGGAGGAATGGGGCTGGAGCGGCTACTTCTACAGCGGCGCCGACCAGCAGTACGGCAGCCTGCACGGCTGGAGCTCGCTGCCCGACCGCGCCGCGCACGGCGGGCGCGACTATCTGCCGTGGCTCCTCGATGCGCTGCGGCGCGACGGCATCCAGAACGGGCGCCGTCTCCTCGACGTCTTCAGCGTCCACTACTACCCGCAGGGCGGGGAGTTCTCCGACGACGTCTCGGCCGCGATGCAGCAACGGCGCAACCGCTCGACACGCTCCCTCTGGGATCCGAGCTACGTGGACGAGACCTGGATCAACGACACGGTCCGGCTCGTGCCGCGGCTCAAGGAGTGGGTCGGCGCGTGGTACCCGTTCACGAAGACGGCGGTCACCGAGTACAACTGGGGCGCCGAATCGCACATCAACGGGGCGACAGCTCAGGCGGACGTGCTCGGCATCTTCGGCCGCGAGGGCCTCGATCTCGCGACGCGGTGGACGATGCCGGACGCCTCGACGCCGACTTACAAGGCCATCAAGATCTACCGCAACTACGACGGCGCGAAATCCTCCTTCGGCGACGTGAACGTGCGGGCGGCTGCGCCCGATCCCGACACGCTGTCGGCCTTCGCGGCGTTCCGCTCGGACGACGCGGCGTTGACGGTCATGGTCGTGCACAAGCGTCTGACCGGCAGTGCGGCCCTCACGCTGAACCTCTCGAACTTCGCCGCCGGATCGGCCGCGCAGGTCTGGCAGCTCGACGCGTCGAACGCGATCACACGTCTGGCCGACGCCGCCGTCTCGGGCGGCAGTCTCGCGGCGACGCTCCCGGCGCAGACCGTGACGCTCTTCGTGATTCCCGCGGCGGGCCTCGCCGTCTGCGCGGTGTCGCCCTCGTCCGGGCCGGCATCCGGAGGCACGGCGTTCACGATCCGGGGCGCTGGGTTCGTCGCCGGTGCCGGCGTCGCGCTGTCGGGCTCGGCGGCCGCGGGAATCGCCGTCGCGACGCCGCATCGCATCGACGCCTCCTCCGGCGCGCACGCGCCGGGCCCGGCCGACGTCGTCGTATCGGTCTCCGGGAGCGCCAGCGCGACGCTCGCGGGCGGCTTCTTCTTCGACTTCTCCGACGTGCCGGCCGGCAGCCTCTTTCACGACCCCGTCGTCGGGATCGCGCGCGCCGGCGTCACGTCCGGATGCGGCGGCGGGAACTTCTGCCCGAACCTCCCCGTGACCCGGGGCGAGATGGCGGTCTTCGTCCTGCGCGGCGAGCACGGCGCGAGCTATCACCCGCCTTCGGCCACCGGGACGATGTTCACCGACGTTCCGGCCGGCGCCCCGTTTGCAGACTGGATCGAGCGCTTCGCCGCCGAGGGCATCACCTCCGGCTGCGGCGGAGGCAGGTTCTGTCCGGACGACTCCGTGACGCGCGATCAGATGGCGGTGTTCCTCCTGCGCGGAAGAAAGGGCGGGGCCTTCTCTCCGCCGGCGGCCGAGGGACTCTTCTCGGATGTCGGGACGAGCGCGCCCTTCGCGAAATGGATCGAAGAGCTCGCCCGCGAAGGCGTGACCCTGGGCTGCGGCGGCGGGAACTTCTGTCCCTCGCTCACGGTCACGCGCGGACAGATGGCCGCGTTTCTGAATCGCTCTTTCGGCATCTCCTGACGGCCGGCCTCGGGCTATACTGAGCGCTCCGCACGGATTGGAGGGCTTCTGGCCATTTTCGGTAAGAACGAGCCGCCGTCTTCGAGCAACGGGCGCGACCTCCGTGACAACCTGGTCAACGACGGCACGCGAGGGCCGACGGTGATCGGGCCGCAGGCGATCGTCGTGGGCGAGATCTCGGGGGACGAGGACGTCCTCGTCGAGGGCCGGCTCGAGGGCAAGATTCGAACGGATCGAAAAGTCACGATCGGCGGGACCGGCGACATCCAGGGGGATGTCCTGGCGCGGTCCGTGGTGGTGGCCGGAAAGGTCGAGGGGCAGATCATGGCTCAGGAGCGCGCCGAGCTCCTCGCCTCGGCCGAGGTCAAGGGCAGCGTCCAGGCTCCCAAGGTCGTGATTGCCGAAGGCGCGAAGCTGCAGGGCAGCGTGGCCATGTCCACTCCCAGCGTCACCGCCCCCGCCGCCTCGAAACAGTCCTCCTGAGGCCGGCCGGGCAGTCCACTTCCCGCCGAAGGTAGAATTCGGGCTCCGTGAGCCCCCTTCCGACGTCCGCGCCGAAGGTCTCGAGCCGCGGGCTGGCCATGCCGGCCTCGCCGATCCGCAAGCTGATGCCGCTCGCCGACGACGCGCGCCGGCGCGGCGTCCACGTCTACCACCTGAACATCGGCCAGCCCGATCTTGAGACGCCGCCCGAGATCCGCGAGCGTCTCGGGAAGCTCAAGGACAAGGTCTTCGCCTATTCTCCGTCGGGCGGCACGCCGGAGTACCTCGGGGCCCTGCGCGACTACTACGGCAAGCTCGGCGTCTCCCTCTCGGTGGACGAGCTCGTCGCAACGGCCGGCGGAAGCGAGGCGCTGCTCTTCGCCTTCTTCGCGATCACGGACGCGGGTGACGAGGCCCTCGTCGTCGAGCCCTACTACACGAACTACCGCTCGTTCGCGACGATGGCGGGGGTCCAGCTCAAGCCGCTGCCGTCGCGGTCCGAGAACGGATTCCACCTCCCGCCGCGCGAGGCGTGGGAGCGGGCGGTCGGGCCACGCACGCGGCTCGTGCTGCTCTGCAACCCGAACAATCCGACGGGCACCGTCTACACCGACGGCGAGCTTCGGATGCTGGCCGAGTTCTGCCGCGACCGCGGGCTCTTCCTCGTCGTGGACGAGGTCTACCGCGAGTTCGTCTACGACGGCCGCCGCGCGGAGAGCGGGCTGCAGCTGCCGGGCTTCGAGAAGAACGTCATCGTCGTGGATAGCCTTTCGAAGCGCTACAGCGCCTGCGGGATCCGGCTCGGCTGCCTCGCCACGCGCAACCGCGACGTCTATCAGGCCGCGCTCCGGATGGCGCAGGGGCGGCTCTCGCCGCCGGGGCTCGCGCAGTTCGTGGCCGTGGGAATGAAGGACCTGCCGCCGACTTACTACGCTTCCATCGTCGCGGAGTACCAGAAGCGCCGGGATCTCCTCTTCGAGGGCCTCCGCGGGCTTCCCGGAGTGTTCCTGACGAAGCCGGAGGGAGCCTTCTATTTCGTCGCGCGGCTGCCCGTCGCGGACAGCGAGGACTTCGCGCGCTTCCTGCTCTCGGACTTCGAGCTCGACCGGTCGACCGTGATGGTCGCTCCGGCGAGCGGTTTCTACGCGACGCCGGGCCTCGGGAGCAACGAAGTCCGCATCGCGTACGTGCTCAAGGAAGAGGATCTCCGGGCGTCGATCCGGATCCTCGGGGCCGCGCTCGAGGCGCACGCGCAGCGGCCTCGGGAACGCGCACCGGCCGGCGTGGCGGTCTCCACCCCGAGCTGACCCGCAACACACGGAACTTCGCGCGGCACGATCCCGCGCTTCGGAACGAGGAGGATTTTCCGATGACCACCGAGCTGGCGCTCGAGACCCAATCCAACTACATCGGCGGCAAGTGGGTGCCCGCCGCTTCGGGCAAGACGTTCGAAGACCGCAATCCCGCCGACAACGACGACGTCGTCGGCGTCTTCGCCGAAGGCGGCGCGGCGGACGTCGAGGCCGCAGTCGCGGCGGCGAAGAAGGCCTTCCCGGCCTGGCGCGACACGCCGGCGCCGCGGCGCGCCGAAATCCTGTATGCCGCCGGGCGGATCCTCGAGCGCGACAAGGAGAAGCTCGCCCGCCTCATGACCCGCGAGATGGGGAAGGTGCTGACGGAGACGCGCGGCGACGTCCAGGAGGCCATCGATATGGCTTACCTCGCCGCGGGCGAGGGCCGGCGCCTCTTCGGGTACACGACGCCGTCGGAGCTGCCGAACAAGTTCGCCATGTGCGTGCGCCAGCCGATCGGCGTCTGCGCGTTCGTGACGCCCTGGAACTTCCCGATGGCGATCCCGGCATGGAAGTCGATGGCGGCGCTGATCGCCGGCAACACGATCGTCATCAAGCCGGCCACCGACACGCCGGCCTCCGTCGTCGCGCTCGCGAAGGTGCTGGAAGAGGCCGGTCTCCCGGCCGGCGTCTTCAACGTCGTCATGGGCTCCGGCGGCGCTGTCGGCGATCCGCTCGTCTCGCACCCGGACGTCAAAGTCGTCTCCTTCACGGGCTCGACGGAGGTCGGACGGCGCATCTCGGTCGCCTGCGCGCCGACGTTCAAGCGTGTGCACCTCGAGATGGGCGGCAAGAACGCCATCCTCGTCCTGGACGACGCGGACGTGGACCTCGCGGTGGACGGCGCGATCTGGGGCGCCTTCGGGACGACCGGCCAGCGCTGCACGGCGTCCTCGCGCCTCCTCGTGCACAGGAAGGTCTACGACGACTTCGTCGGGAAGCTGGCCGCGCGGGCGAAGAAGCTGAAGGTCGGCAACGGCCTCGACGCCGGCATCGAGATGGGCCCGTGCGTCTCCGAGAAGCAGCGCGAGAACGTGGCGCGCTACGTCGAGATCGGGAAGAAGGAGGGCGCGAAGCTCGTCACCGGCGGCTCGAAGCTCTCCGACGGCAGGCTCGCCAAGGGCTGGTTCTTCGAGCCGACGATCTTCGCCGACGCCGACGCCCGGATGCGCGTCGCGTGCGAGGAGATCTTCGGCCCAGTCACGACGGTCGTGCCCATCGGCTCGCTCGAGGAAGGCATCCGGATCGCGAATTCCGTGGTCTACGGCCTCTCGGGCTCGATCTACACCCGCGACGTCAACAAGGCGTTTACCGCGATGCGGGAGTTCGAGACCGGCATCTTCTACGTGAACTCGTCGACGATCGGAGCGGAGGTCCACCTTCCGTTCGGCGGGATCAAGGACACCGGCAACGGCCATCGCGAGGCGGGCATCGCCGGCATCGAGGTCTTCACGGAATGGAAATCGATCTACGTGGACTTCTCGGGACGCCTGCAGAAGGCGCAGATCGACACGCACGAGTAAGTCGGCAGGAGGGCGGACGATGATCGGAAGAGGGACGTTTCGGGCGGTCGTGTGCCTCGCGGCTGGCCTCGCGATGGCGGGCGCCGCGCCGAAGGCCAGCGAGAAGGCCGACAAGGCCGACAAGGCCGAGAAGAAGGACGACAGCCTGTCCGCCGTCTACGGCGGCATGGAGTTCCGCAACATCGGCCCGTTCCGCGGCGGCCGCGTCGACGCCGTAACCGGCGTGCGCGGTCAGCCGCTCGTCTTCTACTTCGGCGGGACGGGCGGAGGCGTCTGGAAGACGGTGGACGGCGGCTCGAACTGGCGGCCGATGTCCGACAAGGACTTCCAGACGGCCTCGGTCGGTTCGATTGCCGTGGCCGAGTCGGATCCGAACGTGGTCTACGCCGGGATGGGCGAGCCGGCGATTCGCGGCAACGTTTCCAACGGCGACGGCGTGTACAAGTCGACCGACGGCGGCCGCACGTGGGTCAACGTCGGCCTGAAGGACACGTTCCAGATCTCGCGGGTGCGCGTGCATCCGAAGGACCCGAACCTGGTCTACGTCGCGGCGCAGGGCCACGTCTGGGGCCCGAACGCCGAGCGCGGCATCTTCCGTTCGAAGGACGGCGGCAAGACCTGGGAGAGGGTCCTCTTCGTCTCGGACAAGACCGGCGCCTCGGACCTCTGCATGGATCCCACGAATCCGCGGATCCTCTATGCCGGATTCTGGCAGGTCTATCGGAAACCCTGGACGCTTTCGTCCGGCGGCACGGAGGGCGGCGTGTACCGTTCGACCGACGGCGGCGACACCTGGAAGAAGCTCGCGGGCGGACTGCCCGAGGGCGTCGTCGGAAACGTGGCTGTCGCGATCTCGGGGGCTCGCCCGGAGCGCATCTGGGCGATCGTCGAGGCCGAAAAGGGCGGCGTCTACCGCTCCGACGACGGCGGCGAGAAGTGGACGCGCATCAACTCGGAAAACAAGCTCCGCCAGCGCGCCTGGTACTACACGAAGATCTACGCCGACCCGAAGAACGCCGACTCGGTCTGGATGCTGAACGTGGGCATCTTCCATTCGAACGACGGCGGGAAGACCTACGCGCCGGTGCGCGTGCCGCACGGCGACAACCACGACCTGTGGATCGATCCGGACGACCCGCAGCGCCTGATCGAGGGCAACGACGGCGGCGCCACGGTGTCGTACAACGGCGGGCGCACGTGGTCGACGCTCCTGAACCAGCCGACCGCGCAGTTCTATCGCGTCATCACGGACGACCACTTCCCGTACCGCATCTATGGCGCGCAGCAGGACAACACGACGGTCGCGATCGCGAGCCGCGGCCGGGGCGGCGTGATCGGCCTGACCGACTGGTACGACGTGGGGGGCGGCGAGAGCGGCTGGATCGCTCCGAAGCCCGGCGATCCCGACGTCGTGTACGCGGGCTCCTACGGGGGCGAGATCACCCGGTACGACCGCAAGACCGAGGAGCTGCGGCAGGTCGTCGCCTGGCCGCAGCTCGCCATCGGGCTCGGCGCCAAGGACTTGAAATACCGGTTCCAGTGGAACGCGCCGATCCTGATCTCGCGCCACGACCCGAACACCCTCTACCACGGGGCGCAGAAGCTGCTCGTCAGCCGGGACGAGGGGCAGTCGTGGTCCGAGACCTCGCCGGATCTCACGCGCAACGATCCCTCGAAGCAGGAGAAGTCGGGCGGCCCGATCACCAAGGACGACACCGGCATCGAGGTCTACGACACGATTTTCGCCATCTCCGAGTCTCCGGTCGAGGCCGGAGTGCTCTGGGTGGGCACCGACGACGGTCTCGTGCACGTGACGCGCGACGGCGGGAAGACGTGGACGAACGTCACGCCGAAGGGCATCCCCGACTGGATCCAAATCAACGCGATCGATGCGTCGCCGCTCGACAAAGGGGCGGCCTACGTCGCCGCCACGATGTACAAGTTCGACGACCCGCGTCCCTACCTCTACAAGACGGCGGACTACGGCAAGACGTGGACGAAGATCGTGTCCGGCATCCCGGACCGCTCCTTCACGCGCGTCGTGCGCGAGGACCCGGTCCGGCGCGGGCTCCTCTACGCCGGTACGGAGTTCGGGCTCTTCCTGTCCTTCGACGACGGCGCGACGTGGCAGCCGTTCCAGCGAAATCTCCCCGTGACGCCGATCACCGATCTGGCGGTCAAGGGCGGCGACCTCATTGTCGCGACGCAGGGCCGCTCGTTCTGGGTGCTCGACGACCTGACGCCGCTGCGCGACTACAAGGACGCGATCCGCGGCGAGGCGCTTCATCTCTTCGCGCCCCTGCCGTCCGTGCGGTTTCCGGGACGCGGCGGGCCGGGGGACGATGACGAGAGCCCGCGGCTCGACGCGGGAAAGAACCCGCCGACGGGCGTCCCGATCACGTTCTGGCTGAAGGACAAACCCAAGGACGGCGACAGGCTCGCGGTCGAGATCCGCGACGGGGACATGCTGCTGCGCTCCTACACGAACGAGAAGAAGGACAAGGACAAGGAAGAAGGCGCCGACGACGACCGGGCCGACAAGCCGCTCGAACCGAAGGCCGGCCTGAACCGGATCGTGTGGGACATGCGCATCCTGCGGCCGACGCTGCTGCCGAAAGCGATCCTCTGGGGCAGCGACCGCGGACCGATGGTCGCGCCCGGCAAGTACACCGTGAAGGTGCGGCTCAACGGGCAGGAACAGATGCAGGGCTTCGAGGTCGTGCCGCGTCCGGGGATCGCGGCGACGCCGGCCGATCTCGAGGCGCAGTTCCGGCTGCTGCGCGACACGCGCGACGGGCTCTCGGCGACGCACGAGGCGGTGCAGCAGATCCGCGACGTCAAGGCGCAGATCCAGACGGTCGAGGACCACGCCGAGCGGCTCGGGAAGGGCGCGGCGCTCAAGGACGAGGGGAAGGCGCTCTCCGACAAGCTGACGGAGATCGAGAAGAAGCTCGTGAACCCGGACATCAAGTCGAACCAGGATCCGCTCAACTTCCCGCCCGCGCTCGATCACCAGTTCGCGGGACTCGCCTCGGTGGTCTCGAGTGCCGATGCGAAGCCGACCGATTCGTCGGCCGTCTACTACCGGGAGATCCGCGCGAAGCTCGACGAGATCCTGCAGGAACTGCGGGCGGTGCTCGACGGGGACCTCGCGGCCTTCAACCGTTCGGTGGCGCAGGCCGGAATCCCGCCGGTCGTGGCGGCGCCCGCGAAGGAGCCGGGCTCGAAGCCCGCGAGCTAACGCGACGCGCCGTCGATCGCCGCGAGGAGCTCCGCGAAGTCCGCCGGAAGCGGCGCGGCGATCTCGACCGGCTCGTTCGTGGCCGGGTGCCGGAAGCCCACGCGCTCGGCGTGAAGCGCCTGGCGCGGGAACTCGAGGAGCCGCTTCTTGAGCGCCGCGTCCTTGACGCGCTCGTACCGCGGCCGGCCGTAGACCGGATCGCCGACGACCGGGAGATTCGCGGCGGCCAGGTGCACGCGGATCTGGTGCGTTCGCCCGGTCACGAGGCGGCAGCGAAGGAGGGTCAGGCCGAGCTCGAACCACTCCCGCTCGATCTCGTAAAGCGTCCGGGCCTCCCGGGCGCCGGACGGCGGCTCCGCCTCCGCGCGAAACGCCTTCATGCGCTTGCGGTCGCGCGGGTCGCGCCCGATCGGCAGCGCGACCTCGCCCTTGCGGACGCGCGGCACTCCGGCGGCGAGCGCCAGATACTCCTTGCGCATCGAGCGCTTCTTCATCTGGCGCGAGAGGGACGCGTGGGCGCGGTCCGTCTTCGCGACGAGGAGCACGCCCGACGTGTCGCGGTCCAGGCGGTGCACGATTCCGGGCCGCTCGACGCCCCCGACGCCCTTCCAGTCGCGCACGTGGTGCAGAAGCGCGTTCACGAGCGTGCCCGAGGCGTGGCCGGGAGCAGGATGGACGACGAGCCCCGGCGGCTTGTCGATCGCGAGGAGGTCGTCGTCTTCGTACAGGATCGCGAGCGGGATCGCCTCGGGCTCCAGAGCCGTCTTCACCGGCTCCGGGACCTCCACTTCGACCTCGTCCCCCGCGCGGACGAGCTGCGAAGGCCTCGCCCCGGCGCCCCGCACGCGCACGGCGCCCTCCTCGATGAGTTTCCGGATGCGGGAGCGCGAGAGGTCCGAGCAGGCGGAGGCAAGGAAGAGGTCGAGACGCGTCCCGGCCGACGGGCTGCCGACGCGAAACCGGCGGATCATGGGAGAGTCGTCAGTTCACAGTTGTCAGTTGTCGGTTCCGGAACTGACAACTGAAAACCGAAGACTGAAAACTCCGTCAGGCTTCCGCGCGGCTGCGGCGCGACAGGTAGAAGAGCATCGCGCCGGCCGCCACGGCCGTGAGCAGGCCGATGAACTGCGAGGTCGAGAGGATTCCGGGAATCACGAAGCCCCGCACGAGATCGCCGCGCCAGATCTCGATGATGCCGCGCGTCACCGAATAGAGCAGGACATAGAGCCAGAACACCTCGCCGTCGAAGCGCTTGCGACGGTAGGCCCACTGCAGCACGAGGAAGATCAGGAACGCATTGATCGAGAGGTAGATCTGGGTTGGATGGAGCGGTGTGTCGAGCGGGGTGCCGACCGCCTGGTGCGCGAAGGGGTCGGTAAACCGCACCGCGAACGGACCGTCGGACGGCTTGCCGTAGCAGCAGCCGGCGGCAAAGCATCCCCAGCGCCCGATCGCCTCGCCGAGCGCGATCGCCGGCGCCGCCATGTCGGCGACCTTCCAGGCCGGTAGCTCGTGCTTGCGCAGGTAGGCGATCCCCACGGCCGAGGCGCAGATCAGGCCGCCGAAGAAGACGCCGCCGGAGCGTACGACGTCGATGAGGTCGCGCGGGTTCGCGAGGTAATGGCGCCACTCGACGACGACGAGCAGTCCCTTCGCCCCGAGGATCGCCGCGGCGAGCACGTATAGGGAGAGGTCGAGGATCTTCTGCTCCGGCAGTCCTTCGGCCGCCGCCTTTCGCCGCAGCAGCCAGATCGCCGTCAGGTAGGCGATGGCGAGCAGGACGCCGTACGTCGGCAGGTAGAACGAGCCGATCTGGATGAGGCGGGGGTGAATCGTCTAGCTCCCGGCGCCGGCTCGGGTCTCGGGTCCCGAGGCCGCACCCTCGCTCTCGTTGCGCAGCATGTCGAGGAAGAGCAGCCCGACGCCCACGCAGATCGCGGAGTCGGCGACGTTGAATGCGGGCCAGTGATGGCCGGAGATCGAGAAGTCCAGGAAGTCGACGACGTAGCCGAAGCGCACGCGGTCGAGCAGGTTGCCGACGGCGCCGCCGAGGATGAGCGCGAAACCGACCTGCAGCCGGATCGAGCGGTGCGACGAGCGCAGCGCGTAGGCCGAAACGACGAGGAAGACGAGGACCGCGACGCTGTTCAGCAGGATCGCCTTGACGGAGGAGTCGACCGAGGCGAAGAGGCCGAACGCGGCGCCGCTGTTGCGGACGTACGTGATGTCGAGGAGGCCGGCGAGAACCGACTGCGACTGGTGGACCTCGAAGGCGCGCGTCACGATGCCCTTCGTCCATTGATCGATGAGCAGCACCGCCAGAGAAACGGTCAGATAACCGGCGCGGTAGAGGGTGCTCTCCTTCAACTTGATTCCGCTGTTCATGCCCGCCTCACGCGGCGACGCCCGGGGAAGCGAGCACCGCCCGGCACCGGTCGCAGAGGCCCTCGCTCTCCGCTTCCGGGGTCACCTTCCAGCATCGGTCGCAGCGCCGGCCCGCGGCCTTTCGGAACTTGAGGCGAAGGCCCGGGTAGACGCGCGATTCGGTCCAGCCGTCGCCCGAGGCTTCGCGCACCGTGGCCGCTTCGGAGACGATGAAGAGGTCGGCGAGGCCCGGCCCTTCCGTTCCCGTCGCGGCGCGGTCCCGGTCGAGGTCGGCCGACGGTGTCAGAAGGATCGCCCCCTCGAGCGACGCGCCGATCTGCTTGTCCCGGCGGGCCTGCTCGAGCATCACGGCCGCTTCCTCACGCAACTGGGTCAATCGTTCCCACGCTTCCCGCGACGGAATGCCCTCGGGCTGGTCGCTCAGGGTCTCGAAACGCGAGAGATGCACCGATTCTTCCTTCGGCGGGGGCAATTCCTTCCAGATCTCCTCGGCCGTGAAGGGGAGGATCGGGGCGGCGAGCGTCGCGAGGGCTCGGGCAATTCGATGGAGAGCGGTCTGCGCGGACCGCCGCTCGAGGGAGGCGGCCCGCGAGGCGTACAGGCGGTCCTTGAGGATGTCCAGGTAGAACGCCGAGAGCGTCGTTGCCGTGAAGCCGACCAGGGCGTGATAGACGAGGTGAAACTCGTACCGGTCGAACGCCGCGCGGACCCGGTCCGACAGCTCGCGCGTCGCGGCGAGCGCCCAGCGGTCGAGCGGCAGCAGGCGGTCGGCCGGCACGGCATCCTTTGCCGGGTCGAAGTCCCACAGGTTCGAGATGAGGTACCGCGCGGTATTGCGGATCTTGCGATACGCCTCGGCGCAGCGCGCGAGGATCTCCTCGGAAATCGGCATGTCGTCGCGATAGTCGAGGCTCGAGACCCAGAGCCGCAGGATGTCGGCGCCGTACTTGGCGATCAGGTCCTGGGGGTCGATGACGTTGCCGAGCGACTTCGACATCTTCGCGCGGCCCGCGTCGAGGAAGAACCCGTGCGTCACGACGGCGCGGTACGGCGCGTCGCCGAATAGCGCGACCGAGGTCAGGAGCGACGACTGGAACCAGCCGCGGTGCTGGTCGTGCCCCTCGAGGTACACGTCGGCGGGCGGGCCGCTGCCGTCGTCGCGGGGTCGCAGATCCGGCCACTCGCCCTCGCGCAGCACGGCCAGGTGCGAGACGCCCGAGTCGAACCAGACGTCGAGGATGTCCGTCTCCTTGGAAAACTCCGCGTGGCCGCGGCGGGTGGCGCCGGGCGGCAGGAAATCCCCGGCCGGCCGCGCGAACCAGGCGTCGCCGCCTTCCTTCCGGAAGATCCCGGCGACGTGCTCGAAGAACTTCCGCTGCTCGGCCGGGTCGTCGAGCCAGGGATATTTCTCGACGCGCTCGCCGTCTTTCATGGCGTAGAGGATCGTGATCGGCGAGCCCCAGCGGCGCTGCCGGGAGATGACCCATTCGCGACGGTTCTCGACCATGCCGGCGATGCGCTGCTCGCCCCAGGCCGGGACCCAGCGCACCTTCGGGATCGCCGCGAGCGCCATCTGCCGGACGTTGACGCGCTCGTCGTCGAGGCGGATGAACCACTGGACCGTGGCGCGGAAGATGACCGGCTTCTTGCAGCGCCAGCAGTGCGGGTACTCGTGGCGGAACGCGTGGTCCGCGTGCACGAGCGCGCCGGCGGCCTTGAGGTCCTCGATGATCTCCGGGTTCGCCTCGAGGACCTTCTTGCCCTGGTACTTCTCGACCGTCGTGAAGCGGCCGGCCGCGTCCACGGGAGACAGGATCGGCAGGTTCTCGCGCTGGCCCGTGCGGAAGTCGTCTTCGCCGTGGCCGGGCGCCGTGTGGACGAGCCCCGTGCCGGTGTCCATCGCGACGTAGTCGGCGCCGACGACGCGGAAGGAGCGCTCCTCTTCTTCCGGCGTGAGGGCGCCGCGCATCGAGCGGCCGAGTGGGTGCTCGTAGTGGAGGCCGACGAGATCTTTCCCGTTCAGTCCCTTAAACACCGTGTGAAGTTTCCAATTGCGCATTTCCATGATCGCGGCA
>DATJZU010000085.1:0-51857 GCA_035498835.1 Thermoanaerobaculia bacterium | reverse complement strand
GTCCGGGTCGTCCTCCCACAGCAGCGCTACGCGGCCACCGTGGCCGGCGGCGGCGCGACCCTCCGCACGAGCACGCTCAACGGAAGCATCACCCTGCTCGCCGCCGGGACGCGCGAGGGAGATGCGAAGCCGCTCGTGTCCGGACGCCGCTCAATCGTCGTGACCGTCCCGCGCGTCGACGTGCGCGTCCCCGACGTCCACGTCCGCGTGCCGCGCGTGCACGTCGAGACCCCGCCGCCGATGATGGCCCCGCCGGCGCCCGACGCCGACGAAGACGAGATCGAGATCGTGCGCGGCGACATCGCCGGCGACTTCCTCTCGACGAGCAACGGGAGCTATCGCGTCGGCCACGTCAGCGGCCGCGTGAAGATCCTCACGAACTCCGGTGAGATCCACCTCGCCTCGGCGGGCAAGGGCGCGGACCTGAAGACGTTCGGCGGCGACATCATGCTCGGGCCGGTGCTGGGGGACCTGAAAGCGCAGACCATGGCGGGCGAGATTCGGGTCGGTCCCGTGACGGGCTCGGCGATCGTCGAGACCTCGGGCGGGGACATTCGGATCGAGCGCGTCTCGGGCGTCGTCGTGGCGCGGACCGGGGGCGGCGACGTGATTCTTCCCGCCGTGGCGGGCTCCGTCCGGGCGCGGACCGGCGGCGGCGAAGTCCGGGTCGGCGTCGTCTCGCGGGTGCCTAAGGACGGCATCGTGATTCGCAACGAGGGAGGCGACGTCCTCCTGACGCTGCCGTCGGACGCCCAGGCGGATCTCGACCTCCAGGTCGAAGGCCCGACGGACCCGGGGGAGGTCCTCATCCGATCGGATTTCCCGGGAGTGGCCATCAGCCGCGGCGAGGATGCCCAGCGCGCCGTCGGGGCGCTCAATGGCGGGGGTGGCCGGATCACGGTCCGCACCTCGTCGGGCTCGATTCGCCTCCGCAAGGGACCGGCCGCAGGCTCCTAGTCGGCGGTTCCTCGGGTCCGCGTTCATCTCGGATTCATCGCGCCGCGCGATACAGTTGGGGCGCCGGTCGGGGCGCCCGGGCATCCTTTTTACCGGCGAGGAGGAAGGACGATGAAACAGCTCCGGAAAGTGCTCGGAATCGCCGCCGCTTGCGCCGCCATCGTGATGTTCGCGGCGGCTCCCGCCGAGGCGGCGAAAAAGAAGGTGGATCTGAACACGGCGAGTCAGGCCGAGCTCGAGGCGCTGCCCGGCGTCGGCGCGGCGACCGCCCAGAAGATCATCGCGGGCCGGCCCTATTCCTCGGTCTCGGATCTGTCCAAGGCCGGGATTCCCGCTTCGACCATCGACAAGATCTCCTCGCTCGTCACGGCGAAGGGCGGGAGCTCGAAGTCGAGCTCGAGCACTTCGAAGTCGACGAAGGTCACCTCATCGGCGGCGTCGACCGAAACCTCGAGCGCCGCGAAGAAGAAATCGAGCTCCGGCTCTACCGGCGCTCCAGCCGGCGCGCGCGTGGATCTGAACACGGCGAGCCAGGCTCAGCTCGAGGCGCTCCCGGGAGTCGGTGAGGCCACGGCGAAAAAGATCATCGCCGGCCGGCCCTACGCGTCGGTGGCGGATCTCTCGCACGCGGGCGTCTCGAAGTCGACGATCGAGAAGATCTCGCCGATGGTCGTCGCGCACGACGGCCGCCCGACCGCTCCCCCGCCGCCGGCAGCGGCGGCCGCCTCGAAGGAGATGTCGAAGGACACCTCGAAGTCGGCCTCGATGGCATCGAACGGGCCGGTGGATCTGAACACCGCCTCGCAAAAAGACCTCGAGTCCCTGCCGGGCGTCGGCGAGGCGACCGCGAAGAAGATCATCGCGGGCCGGCCGTACGCATCGGTCGCGGATCTGTCGCGCGCGGGCGTCAACAAGTCCACGATCGAAAAGATCTCGCCCCTCGTCGTCGCGAGCGGCGGACGTTCCACTTCCACCGCGCGCGCCTCGGCTCCGGCGGCTCCCGCCGCGGCCTCCGGTCCCGCGGCCTCGAGCTCTTCGGGTGGCTCGAGCGAGATGGCGCCCTATCAGGCGCCGCCGCGGGCCGGGATGGTCTGGGTCAACACCGGGACCAAGGTCTACCACTACGAGGGAGACCCCTGGTACGGCCGCACCAAGGAAGGCAAGTACATGACGGAGCAGGAGGCGATCGCCGCCGGCTACCGGGCCTCGAAGCAGAAGATCTCGAGCGAGAAGCAGTAGGGGCCGCCATCGGGCCGCGGGTCCGCGGGGGCGGGGGACGCGCCCCGCCCCTACCGGACTCTCAGGACGCGCACGGGTTCGAGATCCACCTCGCGGCCCGTCCCGAAGCGCGGGTCGTGTGGCCGGCCGGCCGGCAGATACTCACGGATGCCCGCGCGGAACTCGCGCCAGGGACCGCCGAAAACCGCGAGCGTGTCGGTCAGATCCGCGGCGTTGTCCCGCTCGAGGCTCTTCAGCTGATCGCGCGTCAGCGGCGGCGCGTCGATCCAGCCGTGCCGCGCCGCGGCTTCGAACCGGGCGGCCAGGAAGCGTCCCCACCAGATCGGAAAATGGACGAGGGGCTTGCGCGCCTTCCCGACCGCCGCGGCGATCTCGCGGTAGATGTCGTTGAGAGGGAACGTCCCCGGGCCGCCGACCTCGAAGGCGCGGCCCACGGTCTCGGGCTTCTCGAGGGCGTCGGCGAAGATCCGGGACACGTCGTAGACCGATACCGGCTGAAAGCGCGTCGTCCCCGGTCCGATGACCGGAATGAAGAGCGGGTTCCGTCGAACGATCTCCGCCAGAAGCGAGACGAACCCGTCTCCCGGCCCGAAGACCACCGAGGGCCGGAAGATCGTCCAGTCGAGGCCCGAGGCCCGAACGAGCTTCTCCCCGGCCGCCTTCGTGCGCCCGTACTCCGACGGGGAGTCGTCGAGGCTTCCCATGGCGCTCATGTGGAGGAGTCGGCGCACGCGGGCGGCCCGCATCCCTTCGACGACGTTGCCGGCCGCCGCGCGGTGCATCCGATCGAACGTCTGATCGCCCTTCTCCGCGATGATCCCGACGAGGTGCACGACCGCGTCCCGCCCGCGGGTCGCGTTCTCGATCGACGCCGGGTCGAGCACATCGCCGGGCACGTCCTCCACGGGCCGGTTGTAGCGGTTCCGCGAGGCGCCTGGCCGGCGTGCGAGCACCGCGACCTCGTGCCCGCGCCGCAGCAGCGCGTTGACCAGGTGCGTTCCGACGAACCCGGTTCCGCCCGTGACCAGAATCTTCAAGGTTTCAACCTCCGTCGTCATTCTCTCTCATCGGGTCGCCGCGGCTCTTCACGATAGCCGAAAAGGTCGCTCGCGATGCGCTCGCCGCGTCCGCGTCGCGCGACGACCTCCCGGCGTGCGTCGGCGAGGGCCGGCAGGTCGCGCACCGGGTCCGCGACCGAGAGTGGCGGCAGCCCCGATTGGCGGAATCCGAGGAGATCCCCGGGCCCGCGCGCTTCGAGATCCTTCTCCGCGATCACGAAGCCGTCGGTCGTCTTTTCGAGGAGCGCGAGCCGCTCCTTCGCCTCGTCCGTCGCGCGCTCGCCGGCGACGAGGACGCACCACGAAGGCCGCGACGACCGCCCGACGCGGCCGCGGAGCTGGTGGAGTTGCGCCAGGCCGAACGTCTCGGCGTTCTCGACGACCATCACCGTGGCCTCGGGAACGTCGACGCCGACCTCGACGACAGTGGTCGCCACGAGGATCCCGGTGCGCCCGGCCGCAAAGTCGGCCATGACCGCCGAGCGCTCGTCCGGCGGCATTCGGCCGTGCAGCGTCCCGACCGCGACGTCCGGGGCCGCCGCCGCCACGCGCGCCGCCGTGTCTCGCGTCGCGGCCACCTCCCGCTCACCCTCTTCGATCGCGGGGACGACGACGTACGCGCGCTCTCCGGCCCGGACCCGCTCGGCGGCGAATGCGTAGATTCGCGCGCGCGCCTCGGGCCCCCGAACGCGGGTCGTGATCGGGGCGCGTCCGGGCGGCTTCTCGTCGAGCACCGAAACGTCGAGCTCTCCGTAGATCGCCCAGGCGAGCGACCGCGGGATCGGCGTCGCCGTCATGACGAGGATGTGCGGGCTCTCTCCCTTGCGGAAAAGACGGGCGCGGTGCGCCACGCCGAACCGATGCTGCTCGTCGACGACCACGAGGGCGAGGCGGCGGAACCGGACCGGTGACTCGGCGAGCGCGTGCGTGCCGACGACGACGTCCACCGAGCCGCGCTCGAGACCGGCCAGGACGGCCTGCCGCGCCTTGCCCCGCACGCGGCCCGTCAGCAGCGCCACGCGGACGCCGGCGGCGCCGAGCCAGGCGGCGAGGCTCGTCATGTGCTGCTCGGCCAGGATCTCCGTGGGCGCCATGAGCGCGCCCTGCACGCGGTTGCGGGCGGCGAGGAGGAGCCCGAGGCCGGCGACAATCGTCTTGCCGCTGCCGACGTCGCCCTGGAGCAGCCGCGCCATGGCACGGCCCGAGCGGACATCGGCCGAGATTTCGGCGACGGCGCGCTTCTGCGCGCCGGTCAGCGGGAACGGCAGCGCCCGGGCGGCCTCGCGTCGCAGAGCGTCGTCGGCCGCGAGCGGGATTCCCTTTCGGGCGAGCAGGCGCGCGCGCTTGTCCTCGATCCGGGCCGCGAGCGCGAGCAGCTCCTCGCGCGCCAGCCGGAACCGGGCGCGCTGCGCGTCCGCGATCTCGGCCGGAAAGTGCGCCGCCTCGAGCGCCGCGACGATGTCCGAAGACGGACCGCTGGCCGACTCGAAATCCGGCGAGAGGGCATCGAGCGCCCGGCGCACGAGCGCCCGCCACGCCCGCGGAGAAATCTCCGCGACGCGTCGCGCGACGCCGACGATTCGGCCGGAATGCAGAGGATCCGCCTCCTCCCCCGGCTCGAAGAACTCCGTCTCGGGATTCTCGAGACGCAGCTCGCCGCGCGACGTGACCGCGGGCGCGCCGTACAGGACCGCCGGCCGGCCCGACTGCGCGGCCTGCAGAAAGCTCGGATACCGGTTGTGCCAGACGACCCGGATCGCTTCGCTCCCGTCGTCGGCGAGCGCCTCGACGCGCATCCCGCCTCGCCGCATGCGATATCCCTTCGCACCGGCGAGGCGCACGAACAGCGTCGCCGGCTCCCCGGGAGCGAGCTCCGCGACTTTGCCGAACCGACGCCGGTCCTCGTAGCGGAACGGGAGGTGCCTGAGGACGTGGGCCACCATCGTCAGACCGGCCTCGGCGAGCCGCGCGGCCCGTGCCGATCCGATTCCCGGAAGACGCGAGACAGGATCCGAGAGGGCGACCGATCGCGGCGGCGGCCCGGCGGGAGGCGGCGGAGCGCCGACCCGCGCCGCCCGCGTCACGCTCCGGCGGCCTGAAACGTCAACGTGACGAGGCCGAACTTCACGGTGTCGCCGGCCTGCAGGGGCACGGGCGTGCCGGTGGCGACGCGATGATCGTTGACGAACGTGCCGTTCATGACGCCGATCTCTTCCATGACGTAGAAATGTCCGCCCATCTGGTAGAGCTTGGCGTGCCGGCGCGAGGTCGACCGCTGGGGATCGAGCGGGGTGAGATCGATGTCGGGCGTGATGCCGGTCACGGGGTCGCTCCGGCCCACGAGCGTGTCGCCTTCACGGTTCAGGAAGAACTCCATCTCCTGTTCCGCCGAAATCAGGCGGCAGAGATCGCGCTCGCGGGGGGCGGGCGCCTGGCGGCGCGGCGCGGGCTTCTCCTCCTCCGGTTCCTCCTGCACCGCGTGGCCCAGAGACTCCTCCAGCATCGCGGTGACGTCGCGGAGGCGGCGCGAGAGCTTGCGCATCATGCGCACGGCGATCTCGGTGTTCCCCTTCAGCATCGAGTCGAAGGTGGCGCCGTTGATGCGCACGAGCTCCACGTCCGACTTGGCCCGGGCCGAAGCGGTTCGGGGCAGATCCTCGAGCACGCTCATCTCCCCGAAGAAGTCGCCCTTCTCGAGCGTGGCGAGGACCTTCGTGTCCTTGCCGATCGTCTTCAGGAGCTCGACGGTGCCGGACTGGATGATGAACATCTCGTTTCCGATCTCGCCCTCGGAAAAGATGATGTCCCCCATCGGGTGCGAGACGAGGAAGCGCTCGAAGGGGCTCTTGCCGCCGGCGCCGGACTTGAAGACGGCCTTCATGCTCAGATCACCGCCGGTTCCGGAAAGGTGAGACTCGCCGGCGAGGCCTCGAGGTCCAGCATCGCCGGGACGTGGAGCGGCAGGGTCCGGAGACCGCGGCCATGGCCGGCCGGGAAACCGAAGGCGACCGGGAACGGGGCGCCGCGGAAGCGGGCGCGCAGATACCCCCGCGTGTCGTCGGCGGGCTCCGTTCGATCGCGCGACACTACCGAGCCGATGATCATGCCTTGAAGTCGTTCGAATGTACCCGACCGCTCCAGTTGGGTCAACATGCGGTCCAGGCGGTAGTTTTCCTCGCCGATGTCCTCCCAGAACAAGAGCCTGCCGGAGCCGTCGAGGGCTTCGGGAGTGCCGCAGAGAGAGGCGACGAGCGAGAGGCATCCGCCGACGACGGGTCCGGCGCCGCGGCCCGGCGAAAGGACGTCGCTCGGCGCGAACTCGTGGGCGCCCGGGACTTCCCCCGCCAGGACCCGCATCCAGTCGAGCTCCTCCGGCTCGGCCATCTCGACGGCGACCATGGGGCCGTAGAAGGCGACGGCGGGAATCCGCGCGAACAATGCGAAGAGGGCCGTCAAATCCGAGCCGCCCAGGTGCGGTTTTGGATTCGCCGCGATCTCGCCGGCGTCGAGACGCGCCAGAACGCGCGCCGCGCCGCAGCCGCCGCGCGCGAAGAGGATCGCCTCGACCGCTGGGTCCGTGAGCAGCTCCCGATATCCCGCCGCGCGTTCCGCGTCGCTTCCCGCGAAGAGCCCGGCCACGGATCGCAGGTTCGGCGCCTCGCGGACGACGAACCCGAGGGAACGCAAGCGTCCGAGGCCGATCTCGAGGCGCGCGGGATTCGGGGGCCCGGAGATCGCGGCCACGCCCACCGTCGCGCCGGCGCGAAGGCGAGGCGGTCGAACGAGGGCGGTCATCACGAAGATCTTAAGGGGAGCTCCGGCTCAAAAAACTCCGAGCGGGCCGATAAGCCGAATTCCGTTCCGGTTGCCCGGCGGCGATCATTCCTCTGGGCGCGCGATCTCCCGCGCGCTCGAGCAGCCGACCCGGAGACAGTCCGCCGAAGCGGTATGGGACGGGCACCCGCTGTCTCCCTATTTGGCCTTGCTCCGCATGGGGTTTACCGTGCCCCCGGCGTCGCCGCCGGGGCGGTGCGCTCTTACCGCACCGTTTCACCCTTACCGTCCCGACCCAAAGAGCCGGAAAGGCGGTCTGTTCTCTGTGGCACTTTCCTTCGCGTCGCCGCGACCGGGGGTTACCCGGCATGCTGCCCGTGTGGAGTTCGGACTTTCCTCCCCGATCGCTCGGGGCGATCGCCTGGCCCGCTCGGAGCCGCTGTCATTGTATCAGCCGCGGTTGCTCTCGTCGGAGAAGTAGCGGAGCCACTCCTCCACGTCCACGGCGGGCTCCTCCCCCGCCGCGGCCGCCGACGCGCCGAATCGTGCCCAGAAGTCCTTCGGAGCCATCGCGCGCGCGCCCGCCTCCTTCGCGCGCCGGGCCAGACCGCGATCCCCGGTCACGACCACGACGTCGGACGGAGACCCGCTTCGGGCGATCTCGGCGACGATCCGATCGTCCGCCGGCTCCCCGCCGGAATACCGAAGCGACAGACTTCCGAGATCCGAGGCCCCTCCCGGCGACGGCCCGTCGAAGAAGAGCACGGCCCGCGCCCGGGTCCGGCGGAGCCGATCGCAGAGCTCCCGAACGAGCGCACCGCGATCCTCCTCCGACGGGCGCGGGGTACGGCGCGCGGCGCCGACGAGATTGTTGCCGTCGAGGAAGTACGGCAAGGCGACCGATCAGGGCCCGCCGCGGGCCGCCTGGCGGAGGACCCGGCGCGGATGCTGGAGCTGAAAGAAGAGCACCCGCACCGCGTGCCAGACCTCGCGGCGATGCGTCGCGAGGAGGATGACGAGGCCGAGCAGGAGGATCACGGCGAAGAGCGGAACGAAGAACGCGAGCGTCGCGAGAACGAGGGCGACGACGTCTTCGGCGAGGGAGACCACGAACTGAGCGAAGCCCCGCGTCGCGGCCGTGGACGTCAGGCGCGTCGTGGACTTGACGAGATGCGCGGCGAGGGTCGTGGCGATTCCCGCCGCCGCGACCCCGGCGAGTTCCCCGATTCCCGACGCCGTCGATGCGGCCATAGCGAGCCCGGCTCCGACGAGCGGCCGCAGCACCATCTGGCCGAGGTCCCAGAAGCGGTCGGCCACGGGGATCTTGTCGATGATGAATTCGGCGAGGAAGAGGACGAGAGCGACCTGCAGGACCGGCCGGCTGGACAGGAGCGCCGCCGTCGGCCCCGGGAACTGCTCGGGCAGCAGGCGGTAGATCCCGTTGAAGAACAGGAGCACCGCCCAGGCGTTCCAGCCGGCCGCCGCGGCGAGCCCCAGGCCCGTGAGAAGCGCGGTCAATTCCGGGGTTTGAAGAGACGGGAGAAGAGGGTCGGCCGGTCGTCGGGCCGCGGCGTCAGCGCCGGGTCAGCCGGCAGCCCATCGGCCGCCGGCGCGCCCGCCGCGGGGATCGTCGCGGTGGCCGAAGCCGTCGTGGCGGGCGGAGCGCCCCCGGTTCCCGTGGTGGCGAGGAGGACATCGTCGAGGAGCCGCTGGTTGTCCGGGGTGGGATCGAGGTCGAGCGCCCTCCGGGCGAATGGTTCGGCCTCGGCGCTGCGTCCGCGCTCGTGCAGCGCGATGGCGGCGTCCCGAACGTACTGCGCGCGGCGCGGCTCGAGCCGCGCCGCTTCCTTCAGATTCTCCAGTCCCCGCGCGACCCACATCGTGTTCTTGAGCTCGACCTGCGCCAGCGCATATCGGTACTCGCCGTTGTCCGGCACGAAGCGGATGGCCTCGCGGAGCATCTCGACGGCGGGGTGGTAGTCCTTCTGCTCGATGAGCGCCTTGGCGCGCCGGTAGTTCTGCGAAGCGAGCTGGCGGCGTGCCTGCGGATTGGCCGCGCCTTCGGAGGCCGCCGCCATCGGAACGGGCGGCGCCGCGAGCGTGGCGTCGTAGGTTTTCCGCTTGTCGGCGTCGGCCAGCGTCTCGTGCGCGATTTTCAGCCGCTCGAAAACCGTCGTCAGCTCCCGCTCGCAGTGCGCGAGGTCCTCGCGGTGGCGGAGATCCGGATGAAAGAGGCGGCTCCTCTCGAAATAAGCCTGATGGATGTCCTCGACGGACGCCTCGGGACGCACGCCCAGAAGCTCGTAGTACGAGAGCCAGTCGATCCGCCGGTACGTGTTGCGCACGAGCTCCGCATGGCCCGGTGTGCGCTCCCCGGCCTGCGCAGCGACCTCGACGTTCAGGGCCTCGAGACCCGGCGACGCCAGCGGCGCCGCGCCCTCCTGGCGCCACTCCACGATGCCGCAGGAGAGCAGGCCGTAGAGGATCTTTCCGGTCGCGGTCCGCGACGTGCCGCCGATCTTGAGCAGCGAATCGAGATCGAGGCGCCCGTCGATGCGCGAGAGGATGTACGCCTCCTGCGGGGACAGGGGCAGGTACTGGTACCGCGACATCGGGTCGCTGGAGATGACCGGCACCTGTTTTCCGTCGCCGAGCCGCTCGCGGAAGAGGTCGGACTCCGGCAGGCGGCGGATGCCCTCGACGATCACCGCGGCCGTCGAGAGCGTCAGCGCCACGTCGGGATCGAGGACGCCGGTCGAGGACTGAAATTTGTACTCGCCGTCGCCCCACTCGAATGTCGAGAACACGATCTCTTCGACGAGGCGGCGCATCTCGGCGTCGAGCACCTGGCGCGACACGAGACCCTTCTCGACGAGGATTTTCCCGAGGCGCGCGCGGCCCTGCTTGGCGACAGTCTCGAGCGCCCAGGAGAGATCCTGATCGGTGATCCAGCCGCGGCGCTTGAGGAACGCGCCGATGCGCTGCCCTTCGCGCGAGGACGTCGCGGTCCGGAGCTCCCCCTTTTCGAAGAAGAGATGGCGCGTCTCGTCGCCGCGGACGAGGGTCAGCGTCCCCTTGAGGCCCTCGAGGAAGATGCGCCGCAACACCTGGGGCAGCGGGGTCTCGGCGAGAAACCCCCGGAACGCGGCGCGCGGCGTGCTGCTCATGGTCGATTCGAGGCCGTTTCGACTAGGGTAGCAGACTCATCGCACGGCCACGACCGCCGGGCGGTTGCGCGCGGTCGTGAAGTACGGTGGAATGCCCGTCTTGCCCTTTTTCGCGGCGTCGAGCGACGGATACCGGCCCCAGAAGACCCGGAAGCAGTCTCGCCCGCCGTGCGTGACCGGCAGGAGCCACATCGCCTTCCCGCGATCGTGCTTCCAAGCTTCGCGGAGGGACTCGACCTCGCAGACGAGCTCGAGCTGGACCGCGTAACGCGTACGCTTGTCGGTGGCAAGTCGCTTGCGATCGGTCTCGGCACGCCGGGCCCAGCCCTCCCGCGAATCGGGCAGCGCCTCGGAGGGCGCCGCGGAGACGGCGGCGGCCGTCGGGCGCGCGGGGACGGGGCTCGGGGCGACTTTCGCCGCGCGTGCCGGCATGGACGTCGACGCGACCGGAACGGCCGTCGGTGGAGCGGCGGCGGCGGTCGGCGCCTCCGCTGCCGAGATCGAGGTGGACGTGGTCGAGGATGCTCCGGCGGGAATGGCCGTTGCCGGCGGAGGGAACGTCACGGCCGGAGCGGCGGTCGGGGCCGCCGCGGGGAGAGGCCTTCCCGGGCTCGGTCCGCGCGCCCGCCACAGGAGGACCGCCGCCACGGCGGCCACGAGAAGGCCGAGCAGCCACGCGATCGGCGGGATCCCCCGGCGTTCGGGCGCCGGCTCGGTCAGGATCTCCGCGGCTTCGGCCGCGGGCGGCTCCGGCGGAGAATCCCAGAGGGTTCCCGATTCCGGCTCGGAGGGCGGAGACGCCTCCTGCCACTCGGGCCGTTTCGCCGGCGCATCGAAGCGGTCGAACGGCGGCGCCCCGGAGCCCGGAAGCTCCACCATCTCCTCGCTGGGCTCCGGCAGGGTCTGCGCGATGGTCGCGAGCTCGGAGTCGAGCCTGCTCGTTTCGAGAACCGACGGCTCGAACGTCGGCGTCGGCTCCGGCAGCTCGACGTCGCGCTCAGGTTCGGGTTCGGGCTCCGCCTCCGCCGGGGGGAAGACCGGCTCGGGCTCGACGCCGGCAGGCGGTGCCGGCTCCGACCCCGCAGCGCGCGCCGGCGCCGACGGGACCGGATGGACGAGGCCGAGGGTCACGAGCGCCGCGAGAAGCTTTCGGACGGCGAATTCCTCCGCCGGTGCCTTGTCGGCGATCTCGGTCGCCGTCGATCGCCCGTCGATCAGGCGCACGACCGACTCCGCGTCGGCCGTGAGCCCGAACGAGGAAAACTCCTGATCGAACCGCTCGCCCCGGACGAGCGTCTGGTCCGGCGCCCCGAGCTGATGATCCACGAGGTTCCGGTCGCGCGAGCGGAGAAAGAGCTCCAGCAGCAGGCGCGGGATCGGAAGGCGGAACTCCCCGGCGTGCGGCGCGGCCGCAGCGTCGAATCGGTAGCGGCCTCCGTTCCACGAGAGGACATCGGACAACGCCTCGATCGCGCGGATCTTCTCGCCCCACTTCCACTCGCGCCGCGTCAGGAGGCCGGTCTGGAGGGCGAGCAGCGCGGGGTCGCCGCCCTGCGGCGCGAGCCGGTCGACCGCGTCGGCGGCGAGCTTGCCCGCTCGCACGAGGATCGCCGCCGTGTCGAACCGCGGGTCCGACGACACGACGGACACGATCTCCCCCTCCTCCAGATCGAAGCCGCTCTCCGAGGCGCCCCGAGTAAACCGGAGCGCGCCGCTCGTCCGCTCGCGCCAGCAGGTCACCAGCGCGGCGAGCGGATCCACTTCTCGAATCTCTCCCTCAGCCTCGAAAACGTTCTTCATGCCGACCGCGCCCTCCCCTGCTCGAGATAGTCGAGCACCGCGCGGGCCGTCTGCGGCCCGACGGTCTCTTCGATGGACTTCGGGTCGGCCGATGCCAGGCCCGACAGCGATCCGAATCGGGACAGGAGCCGCCGGGCCCGCGTCGGCCCGACGCCCGGGATGTCCGTGAGGCTCGTCTCGCGCATCCGCTTCGCCCGGCGGCCGCGGTGCCGCGTGATCGCGAAGCGATGCGCCTCGTCGCGCAGCCGCTGCAGGAGTTGGAGGGCCGGATCCTTCCGGGAGAGGCGGACCGGCTCCGGGTGCCCGGGGACCCAGATCTCCTCCTCCCGCTTCGCGAGGCCGGCGGCCGGAAGAGCCACGCCCACGCGGTCGAGCGCGGTCAGCGCGGCCTGAAGTTGTCCGCGGCCGCCGTCCACGAGGACGAGATCCGGGAGGGCCGCGCCTTCGTCGCGCAGGCGGCGATATCGCCGTTCGACCGCTTCCTCCATGCTCCGGAAGTCGTCCGGCGCGAGCAGGCTCTGGGCGGCGATGCCGAACAGGCGGTAGTCCGACTTCTTGGGCTTGCCGTCCTCGAAGACGACGAGCGACGCCACGCTGTCGGTGCCCTGGAGATGCGAGATGTCGAAGGCCTCGATCCGCCGCGGCGGCGTCGGCAGGTCGAGCGCGCGGGCCAGGCGCTCGACGCCGAGCATCTGCGGCCCGGCGGCGCGGCGGAAGCGGATCCGGTGCCGCTCCTGCGCGTTGGTGCTCGCGAGCGCCACGCGCTCCGCGGCCTTTCCACGCCGTGGCACCCGCACCTGGACGCGGGCGTTGCGCCGCGCCGCGAGAAACTCCTCGAGCAGCTTCGGGCTCGCGATCGGCACCGGAAGGTGAATCTGCTCGGGCAGGAACGGGTTCGCGTCGTAGAACTGCGGGAGAAACTGCTCGAGGAACGCGCCGGGATCGACCTCCTCGGATTGCTCGAAGAAGAATTCCCGCCGGTCCTGGACGACTCCCCCGCGCACGACGAGGACGCAGACCGAAACGTCCCGTCCGGCCTCGAAGAAACCGAAGACGTCCACGTTCTCGCCCTGCAGCGACTGCACGAGCTGGTGCTCCGAGACGTCGGCCACCGTGCGGAGGGCGTCGCGGTACGCGGCGGCCATCTCGAAGCTCTCGGCCTCGGAGGCGCGGCGCATTTTCTCCTCGAGCCGCGCCGTGAGCTCGCGGTTGCGCCCCTGGAGGAAGAGGAGCACGTCCTGCACCGCTTCGTCGTACGCCTCCTTCGTCGTCAGGCCCGCGACGCAGGGCCCGAGACAGGCGTGAAGGTCGAAGTAGAGACACGGCCGGGGAAGGCGGCCGTCGATCTCGATCGTGCACGTGCGGATGAGGAAGTGGCGCGTAATCAGCCGCATGATCCGGCGCGCGAGTCCTCCCCAGTAGGGCCCGAAATAGGAGTGGCTGTCTTCCTCGACGCGCCGGGTGATCAGGGCCCGGGGCCAGGGCTCGCCCGTCGTGATCTTGATGTAGGGGTAGGTCTTGTCGTCCCGAAGGCAGACGTTGTAGCGCGGCCGGTGCTTCTTGATGAGGGCGTTCTCGAGGAGGAGCGCCTCGAGCTCGGTGTTCGTGACGATCGTTTCGAGGTCCCGGTAGCCCGAGAGCAAGGCTTCGGACTTCGCGGTGTCGGCGCCCCGCACGAAGTAGGACGCGACCCGCTTGCGCAGGGATCGGGCCTTGCCGACGTAGAGCAGCTTGCCCCGCGGTCCTCGGAAGAGGTAGACGCCGGGGGCATCCGGCAGCCCTTCCGGGGGACGGCGGTCTTTCGCCACGATTTGAGTGTAACGGGGATGACGCCCAGTGTCAGCCCTCGCCGTGCGAGGTCGCGCCTCAAGTATGATTCCGGCCACCGGCGTTCCGCATGAATGAGTGCCCGTACTGCTACACGAAGGTCGGTGTGACCGACACCACCTGCCCCAACTGCGGGCGGAAGATCGAGCAGTGGCAGACAGGCTTCTACACGCGCCAGCCGCTCCCCAAACGCACGCGCACGGCCGTCTGGGTCGTCGCGGCGATCGCGCTCATCCTCGTCATCGGAGGGTTCGCGCGCTCCTGCCACTGGTTATAGCTGTCGGCTATCAGCTTTCAGCCATCAGCCAGACCTGGAGGTCGAGTTTCCGGCTGAGAGCTGACAGCTGAGAGCTGACAACTATCGAAAGATCTGGATCTCCCTCAGGGCCCGGAGCTCGTCGCGCAAGGCCGCGGCGCGCTCGAAGTCGAGCGCCTTGGCGGCTGCCCGCATCTCTTTCTCGAGCGTCTCGATGCGCCGTCGCAGCGTCTCGGGATCGCTGTCGGCCCCGGCGCGCCGCGTCGGTGTGGGATCGTGGTAGTCGAGGTTCGCGAGGCGCACGAGCGGCGAGTTGATCTGCTTGACGATCGAGGCGGGCTCGATTCCGTGCTCCCGGTTGTAGGCCTCCTGGATGCTCCGGCGACGGCCCGTCTCCTCGATCGCGCGGCGCATGGAGTCCGTCACGGCGTCGGCGTAGAAGATGACGCGGCCGTGGACGTTCCGCGCCGCGCGCCCGGCCGTCTGGATGAGCGAGGTCTGGCTGCGCAGGAATCCTTCCTTGTCCGCGTCGAGGATCGCCACGACGGCGACCTCCGGCAGGTCGAGTCCCTCCCGCAGCAGATTGATGCCGATCAGACAGTCGAAGACGCCGCGACGGAAGTCCGCCAGGATCGCGACACGGTCGAGCGTCTCGATGTCCGAGTGAAGGTAACGGCACCGGACGCCAACTTCGCTGAAGTAGCTCGTCAGCTCCTCGGCCATCCGCTTGGTCAGCGTCGTGACGAGAACGCGCTCGTTGGCCGCGGCCGCCGTCCGCACCTCGCCGAGCAGATCGTCCACCTGTCCCTTGACCGGGCGCACGGAGATGACCGGGTCGAGGAGGCCCGTCGGGCGGATGACCTGCTCGATCACCTCGCCGCCGACGCGCGCAAGCTCCTCCGGACCGGGCGTCGCCGACACGGCGATCGTCTGGCCGCGCCGGCCCTCGAACTCCTCGTACGTCAGCGGCCGATTGTCGAGGGCCGACGGGAGGCGGAAGCCGTACTCGACGAGGACCTCCTTGCGCGAGCGGTCGCCGTGGTACATGCCGCGCACCTGCGGCAGCGTCACGTGGGACTCGTCGACGACGAGCAGGAAGTCTTTCGGGAAATAGTCGAGAAGCGTGGGCGGCGGCTCGCCCGGCCGGCGGCCCGACAGGTGCCGCGAGTAGTTCTCGATGCCGTTGCAGTAGCCGAGCTCCTTGATCATCTCGAGGTCGAACATCGTGCGCTGATGGAGGCGCTGCGCCTCGAGGAGCTTGTTCTCCCGGTTGAGTACCGCCAGCCGGTCCTCGAGCTCCGCCTTGATCGTCTCGACGGCGCGGTCGAGGGTCTCTCGCGGCGTCGCGTAGAACGTCCTCGGATAGAGAGCCAGCCGCTCGACGCGCGCGATGGGCGATCCGCGGAGCGGATCGATCCGCGTGATCTTCTCGATCTCGTCGCCGAAGAACTCGACCCGCACGGCGAGGTCCTCGTAGGCGGGCTGGATCTCGAGAACGTCTCCGCGGACCCGGAAACTGCCGCGGGTCAGATCGAGGTTCGTGCGCTCGTACTGCATCTCGACGAGCTGGGCGAGCAGCCGCGGCATGCCGGACGAATCGCCGACTTCGAGGTAGGCCAGCATGTCGTAATACGCGTCGGGCGCGCCGAGGCCGTAGATGCAGGATACGGAGGCGACCACGAGGACGTCCCGCCGTTCGAAGAGCGCCTTCGAGGCCGAGAGCCGGAGCTTGTCGATCTCCTCGTTGCGCGAGGTCTCCTTCTCGATGTACGTGTCCGACTGCGGGATGTACGCCTCCGGCTGGTAGTAGTCGTAATACGAGACGAAGTACTCGACCGCGTTCTCCGGAAAGAATGCGCGGAACTCCTGGTAGAGCTGTGCGGCGAGCGTCTTGTTGTGCGAGAGGACAAGCGTCGGGCGATTGAGCGCCTCGACGACGCGCGCGACCGTGAACGTCTTCCCCGATCCGGTGACCCCGAGGAGCACTTGATCGCGGCGCTCCTCCCGCATGCCGGCGACGAGCTTCTCGATCGCCTGCGCCTGATCGCCCTGAGCCGTGAAGTCGGTCTGGAGGCGGAACCGGCCGCCGGCCCGCGCCTGCGCGTCGCGGTAGGAGTCCGGGCGCGCGTCGGGGCGGTCGCTTCGCTGCCGAGGCGGGGGGGCGGGCGCGAGGGTCCGTCCCGAGCGGTTCCCGTGGCGCGGGCTCATGGCGTGGGCGGAATCGCCGTCGTCGGGTACGGCTTCGCCTCGGCCGCGGGCGTCGGGGGCGGCGGCGCCGCAGCTCGTTCGAACAGCTCCGTCAGCTCCCGCACCTCCTCGCGCGAGAACGAGCCCATGGCGGTGGACGAGAGGATCCTTCGCAGTTGCTCGAGGTCGGCCCGTGGGACCCGGTGCTCCTGCAGCCGCGCGCGAAACCTCCCGTACGCCGTCTCGAGGCGTTCCTTCTCCGCGGCGGTGACCTCCGGCGCATAGCCGCTTTCGACGCGCTTCATCATCCAGTCGGTGAGGGCCTCGGGATGGCGCCGCACGTACGCGAGCGAGCCGCCCAGAAGAAGGAGGACCAGGAGCGCCGCGGCGCCGCAGCCGATGAGCCCGCCGCGCAGGCAGCCACCCGGAGGTGGACCGGGTTCGATCGGGGCGAAGGGAGGCGAGGCGCCGGGGAGCGAGGACGTGGGCGTACTCAACGGAGTCCCCGCTTATAGCACAGGCCGCGCGAATGCCTCAAAATGAAGCGGATGTCGCGACGCGCGCTCCTCATCGCTCTTCCGCTCCTCGCGGCCGGAGCGCTCGGCGCGTTCGCCGGATCGCTCGCGAGCGGTTTCGTCCGCGTGCCGCGCGTCCAGGAGCTCGCCACCTACCGCCCCGACATCATCACCGAGATCCGGGCCGCCGACGGCTCGACCATCGCGCGTTACGCCGTCGAGCGGCGCATCCTCGTCTCGGAGGCGGACATTCCTCCGATCGTCAAGAAGGCGATCATCGCGACGGAGGACAAGAACTTCTACCGCCACGGCGGAATCGATCTGCCCCGCACGGTCTCGGCGCTCTTCGCGAACGTCCGCCAGCAGACCTACTCGCAGGGCGCCTCGACGCTCACCCAGCAGCTCGCCCGCGCGATCTTCCTCTCGCCGCGCAAGACCCTCTCGCGCAAGGTGAACGAGGCTCTGGTTGCCTTCGAGATCGAGCGACGCTACTCGAAGGACCAGATTTTCACGATGTACGCCAACAAGATCCCGCTGGGACACGGCAATTATGGCGTCGAGGCGGCGTCGCGTTACTACTTCGGCAAGGGCGTCAAAAACCTGGACCTCGCCGAGGCCGCTCTCCTCGCGGGCATCATCCAGCGGCCGGCGGATCAGTCGCCATTCCGCAACCCCGAACTCGCGCGGCGGCGCCGCTCGACGGCGCTCCGGCGAATGCTCGAGGCGGGTTTCATCACGGAGGCCGACCGCCAGGCGGCCGAGCGCGAGCCGCTTCCTTCGTCGCCGGCGCTCAAGGAGACGGTCACGGCTCCCTACTTCTGCGAGGAGATCCGGCAGTACCTGGAAAAAACCTACGGCGCGCGCGACCTCTACCGCCGGGGCCTCCGCGTGGATTCGACGCTCGACCCCGAGCTGCAGTCCGTTTCGGAGGAAGCGCTGGGATGGGGCCTGCGCCGCCTCGCGCGGCGCCGCGGGTTCCCGCGGCCGCGCAACCTCATCGAGGAAGGCTACGCGGATCCGGCGTCCTACGTCGACCCGGAATGGGAGGGCGCGGCGCTGGCCGAAGGCGACACCGCGCGCGGCGTCGTCGAGGAAGTCTCGAAGACCGGCGCCGAGGTGCGCGTCGGGACGCGCCGCTTCCCCCTGCGGCCCTCCGGCTACGCCTGGACCGGCGCGGCGTCGGCGGCGAAGATCCTGCGGCGCGGCGACCTGATCACCGTCACCTTCGAGAAGGGGAAGGACGGCGGCGCCCTCACGCTCGAGCAAGAGCCGCGCGAGCAGGGCGCGGTTCTGATCCTCGAAAACTCGAGCGGCGCGGTGCGCGCGATGGTCGGCGGATACGATTGGACGCGCAGCAAGTTCAACCGCGCGACGCAGGCGCTGCGCCAGGCCGGATCGACGTTCAAGCCCTTCGTCTACCTCGCGGCGCTCGAACAGGGCTACACGCCCGCCGACACCCTCTTCGACGGTCCGGTGTCGATCGTCTACGACCCGCGGAAGCCGCCCTATCGGCCACTCAACTACGACAAGACCTTCCGCGGCATCGTGACACTCCGCCGCGCGCTGGAGCACTCCATCAACGCGCCCACGGTCCGCCTCGCGGAGCTCGTCGGGCTCGACAACGTCATCACGGTCGCACGGCGGCTCGGCATCCACGAGAAGCTCGAGCCGTATCCGTCCATGGCGCTCGGGACGTTCGAGGTCACGCTCGCCGAGATGACGGCGGCGTATTCCGTCTTCGCCAATCAGGGGCTCGCGTTCACGCCGTACACCTTCGACCGCATCACGGACGCCAACGGCGATTCGCTCGAGCGGACGCACGCCGACGCCCGCGAGGTGGAGACGCCGCAGTCTTCCTACCAGCTCCTCCAGATGCTCCGCGGCGTGACGCAGCGCGGCACGGGCGTGACCGCGGACCGGCTGGGCCTGCCGATCGCAGGAAAGACCGGGACGACGAGCGACTACACCGACGCCTGGTTCATCGGCATGACGCCGCGCTACACGATCGGCGTCTGGGTGGGCAACGACCTGAAGACCGTGAGCCTGGGTCCCGGAATGGAAGGCGCGAAGGTGGCGCTCCCGATCTGGATCCGCATCCTCGAGAAGATGAAAGAACGCGGCCGCGTCGACCCCAACACGGATTTCGAGGCGCCGCCCAACGTCGTCCTGACAGCGGTCGACTACGAGACGGGACTCAAGGCGACGCCCGGCTGCCCCCATCCGATCCTCGAAACGTTCGTCTCGGGCTCGCAGCCGACCGAGGAATGGAGCGCGCGCTGGGGCGACATCACGCGCCTGCCCTGGTCTCTCCAGGAATCCTTTTACGTGCCGAAGAAGGGCGAGCCGACGGAAGCGGCGCCGGCCGCGGCCGCGCCGGACGCCCACTGAGTGGATTGAACCGGCTCGCGCGCCTCGGCGCCGCGGATTGGTGGGTGCCCGGGGGCGCGCTCTTCCTCGCCCGCGCCGGAGACGCGCTGCTGCGATTCGGGCTCTTCTTCGCGACCGCCAAGATCCTCGATCCCCCGGCCTTTTCTCTGTACGCGCTCGTGACGGCGGCGCTCGCGACCTGCCAGTGGCTCCTCGCGCTCGGCGCGCCGCGGCTGACGCTCTACTTCCACGCTCGCGGAGAGCGCGGCGCTCTCTTCGCGTGGCTCTACCTGCTCGCGGCGGGCGGAAGCGGCCTCGTGCTGCTCGCGGTCGCGATGCTGCCGCCCCTGCGGGCCCGCCTCTTCCCGGCCCTGCCCGACGGGCTCGTCCTGCTCGGCATGGCGCCGCTCCCCTTCCTGCTCCTCGGCGACTCCCTCAGCGCGGCGCTCGTGGCCGGCCGCCGCGCGCGGGCCTACGGAGCAACCCTCTGGCTGCGCAACGTGGGTTCGGCTCTCGTGCTCGCGACGGGGCTCCTCGTCGCCGACCGCCTCTCCTGGGTGCTCTGGGGGCGACTCGGCGTTTCGGCCGCGGTCGCCCTCGTTCTCGTCTTCGCCGTCCGCGCCGCCCCGGACTGGAGAGGCGTCGCCGGCTTCGCTCCGGCGGCCTTTCGCTACGGCGGCCCGACGGCGCTGTCGTCCGGCGCCGTGGCGCTCCACCGGCGCGCCGACGTTCTCCTGCTCTCCGCCTATGGCCGCACCGCGGAGATCGGGGCGTACTCGCTCGCACAGGCGATCGCCGAGACCTTCTGGCTCGCAACCGACTCTCTCGAGAACGCCCTGTTCGTCGACGTCGCGCGGCAGGACGCGGCACGCGCCCGGTCCGAGGCGCGGCGCGCCTTCGGAGCGTATCTCTGGCTCGGCTTCGCGGGGCTCGCCGTCGGGATTGCGGGCGGCGAGCTCCTGATCCGCACCTTCTTCGGCCGGTACCCGGGCGCCGGCCCGATTCTGCCCTGGCTCATCGCGGCGACCGTCGCGTGGGGCGTGGCGCGGCCGTTCTACTCGTATCTCTCGGGCCAGGGCTTCGTGAAGTCCGCGCTTCTCTGCAACGCGATCGGCCTCGCGGTCAACCTGACATGCTGCGGCCTCTGGATTCCGGGGCAGGGGGCCCTCGGCGCCGCGCGGGCGTGTCTCGTGAGCTACGGAACTCAGTCCGTCCTGTTCTGGGCGATGTACCGGCGGGCGCCGCGGCCGGGCGCGGCGCCGATCGCGGAACCGACGAGCCCGGCCTAATTCGCGGTCGCGGCGAGGGCCTGGACGTCCACGATGAGCTCGGTCACGACGTCCCGGTGCAGTCGGACGTGGACCGTGTGCTGTCCGAGGCGCTTGATGGGCTCGGCCACCTCGACGCGGCGGCGGTCCACCTCGATTCCCTTGGAGGCCAGTGCGTCGGCGATATCCGTCGCGGTGACCGACCCGTAGAGGACGTTCTCCTCTCCCGCCTTCTTCTGGATGGTCACGGTGAGGCCGTGCATCTTCTTGGCGACCTCCTCGGCGACCTGCTGCTCGCGCATGGTCTTCGCGTCGTACTTCTTCTTTTCTTCCGAAAGACGACGCAGGTTGGCCGTGGTCGCTTCGTAGGCGAGGCTTTGCGGAAAGAGGAAGTTGCGCGCGAACCCGTCCTTGACGGTGACGGTCTCTCCTCGATGGCCGAGTCCGCGGACGTCGTCTGCCAGGATCACTTTCATGGCTTTCCCGAATGCCCTTTCTCGCCCCGACGGCGGAAGTTCGCGTACCAGTCGAAGAGACCGAGCAGCGCCACTCCGAGGTTCATCGGAAAGTACGCTACGAGCACGTAGAGACCCAGACGCAGGAACCACGCCCGAAACCAGCGCCGGGCGAAGTGGCAGATGATAGAGAGGCCGCCCACGAAATACAAGGCCGCCAGGGCGATCAAGACGTCGCCCGAGACGGTCCGGCCGGACGGGCCCAGGAGGGCGAACCCCGCTCCCGCTGCGACGAAGATCGCCGCGAAAGGGGCCGGAATCCGCAGTCCTTCGAACCGGGCGGCGATGGCTGATGGCGCCGGCCGCGCCGCGCGGGCTCCGCCATAGAACGCGATCGCGCTCCCGAGGACCCAGCACGCTCCGGCAAGTCCTGGCCAAAAACGCTCGGTGAAGTCGCGCGCGGCCAGGAGCGTCGTCCGGACGCGCTCAAGGCTCGCGGCGTCCGCCCCGCCGCGCCGGTACGACTCGAGCGCCGAGGGGATCATCGTGTCGAAGGCCGAACGGAGCTCGGCCGAGAGGGGCGGCTGCCCGGCCGCGGGGAGACCGAGAAGAAGACCCACGAGGAGGAGCACCCCGGCGATCGCGAGGCCGAGGTACGCGCGCGACGGATCCACTCCGCGGCGCGCCTGCCCCGCGAACAGCGTCGGAAAGCCCGACAGGAATCCGGCGGTCGCCGCGAGCGCGGCCGCGCCCTGCCAGCCGCCCGAAGCCGCGGCGAGACCGAAGAGGATCCCCGCGGAGAGCGCGGCGGCGAGCAGGCCCGACCAGAGGCCCCGGCGGTGCGCGACGCGGACGAGCGGGACGGCCGCGAGCGGAAACCCGAGAGCGCCCACGACGGGAAGCGCCAGGAAGATCGCGAAACAGAGTGCCGACAGTCCCGCCGCGAGCGGGAGCTCGAACGTCTCGATGCGCCGGCGGGGATCGGCCGCCGGCGCTCCCGCGGCCGTCCTCTGTGTTTCGCTCACCGGATCTCGCGGTCCGAGGCGCGGAGACCGGCGCTCCCCACGCAACGCCGGCGCCGCATCCGCGTCTCTCGACGCCCTCTCAGTCGGTGGCGTAGGGAAGGAGCGCGATCGAACGCGCCCGCTTGATCGCCGTCTGGAGCTTGCGCTGGTGCAGCGCGCAGGTTCCCGAGATGCGCCGCGGCAGGATCTTGCCCCGCTCCGGAATGAAGGACTGGAGCAGCTTCACGTCCTTCCAGTCCACGTACTCGAGCTTCTCCGCGCAGAACTTGCAGACCTTTCGGCGGCGGACGAAGAACTTCTTGCGCGCCGGCTTTCCGTCGCGGCCGCCCTTCTCGCCTCGGCCCGCGCCCCGGGAGGGCATCGCGGTCATGACGGCCTCCCTTCGGACGAGGCTTCGGCCGGTTCGGGCGGAGCCGAAGAAGGCGCCGGTGGAGGCGCCGACGGCGGCCGCGGCGGCCGCTTGATCGCCTTGAGCCGCAGCCTTTCCGCCATCTTGGCCGAGCGCTTCAGCTCTTCATCGGCGCGCACGGCCAGGTGCCGGAGGACCTGGTCGGAGAGCCGCATCCGGCGCTCCATCTCGGCGACGAGGGCCGGCTGGGCCTTCGCCTGGAAGAGATGGTAGTAGCCCTCGCGCTTCCGCAGGATCGGGAAGGCGAGGCGCCGCCGTCCCCACGGCTCGTCGCGGACGATCTCCGCGCCGCCGTCGGACAGGATTTTCCGATAGTCGGCCGTGACCTTGGCCGCCTCGTCTTCCGAGAGGTCGGGGGTCAGCAGCACCACGATGTCGTACAGCCTCATCGTTTCCTCCTCATGGATGTCAATCCGGCCGGGAGGCTCCGTCCGGAGAGGAAGGTTTAGGGTTTGCGATTCGCATCGCGGCATCGATACCGTCGGAGAGCCAGACGCGAAGCGTCTCGGCGGCCCGCTCGACCGACTCCTCGAAAGCCTCGCGCTCCGAACGCGAGAAGGGCTCGAGGACGTAGTCGGCCAGATCCTGCTCGCGCGAGTAGCGTTCGCCGCGGACGCCGACGCGTAGCCTCGGAATCTCCGTTCCGACGCGCGCCACGACCGAGCGCATCCCGTTGTGCGTCCCGCCCGAGCCGCGCGGACGGATCCGCAGCGCCCCGAGCGGCAGGTCCACCTCGTCGAAGACGACGCAGACTTCCGAAGGATCGATGCCGTTCGATTGACAAAGAGCCGAAACCGCGTCTCCCGACGCGTTCATGTATGTCTGCGGGAGCGCCAGAACCGTCGAGACGCCCGCGATCGTTCCCCGCCCGACCCGTGCCCCGCTCTCCCGCGAGCGGATCCGAATCCCCTCCCGCGCCGCCAGGGCTTCCACCACCCGGAAGCCCGCGTTGTGGCGCGTCTCCGCGTAGCGGTCGCCGGGGTTTCCCAGACCGACGATCGCGCGCAGAACCTATTTCTCCTTCTTCTCCTTCTTCTCCGCCTTCTCGGGCTTCTCGGGCTTCTCGGCCTCGGCCGCCTCCTCCTCGGTGGCGACCTTGCCCTTCTTGAGGACCTCGGGCTCGGTCGGCTCGGCGGCGGCTTCGGCCGCGACGGCGGCGGGCTCCTCTTCCTTCATCGGATGCGTGACGTGGACGAGCACCTTCTCGGGGTCGTCCACGATCTCGATTCCCGCCGGAGCCTTCAGGCTGGCGATACGCAGCGCGTCGCCGATCGCGAGGTCCGACACGTCGAGGGGCAGGTGCTCGGGGATGTCGCCCGGGAGGCACTCGATCTCGACCTCGCGCGTCACGAAGTCGAGGATGCCGCCCTCGTCCTTGACGCCTTTGGCGAGGCCCACGACCTCGACCGCCACGCGGACCTTGATCTTCGCGTCCATCATGACGCGCACGAAGTCGATGTGCAGCGGCTCGCGGGACACCGGGTCGCGCGACAGCTCGCGGATCATCGCGTGGCGGGTCTGGTCGGAACCGGCGAGCTTCAGCATGAAGATCGCGTTCTCGCTCGCGCCCCCGCGGAATGCGTTCGTGAGCTCCTTGCGCTCGACCTGGACCGGCACGGTGGGCTTGCCGGCGCCGTAGACGACAGCCGGGATCTGGCCCTTGGCGCGGGTGCGCCGGGCCTCTCCCTTTCCGGTGCTCGTGCGGCGTTCGACGTTTAGCTCGATGGTTTTCATGGCTTCCCCGCGCGGGAGCCCGCGCAAAGGGCGCGATTCTACACAAAAAGGGACGAAACGGAAGCCCCGTCGTGGATGCGCTGGATGGCCTCCCCCAGGAGGGGGGCGATGGAGAGCGGACGGATACGCGGGCACCGGGCGACGGCCGCCTCGACCGGGATCGTGTTCGTGACGAGCAGCATCTCGAGGTGTGACGCTTCGAGCCGGTCGAGGGCCGGTCCCGAGAGCACGGGGTGCACCCCGGCGGCGAACGCCCGGCGGGCGCCCTGCGCCCGCAGCGCCTCCTCGGCCTGGACCATCGTACCGGCAGTGTCCACGATGTCATCCAGGATCAGGACGTCCCGCCCCGCGACCTCGCCGATGACGTTCAGAACTTCGGTTTCGTTCTTGCCCGTCCGCCGCTTGTCGATGATGGCGAGCGAAGCGCCGAGCCGTTTGCCGATGGCGCGCGCTCGGGCCACGCCTCCCACGTCCGGCGAGACGATGACCAGGTCGTCGAGCCCGAGCTTTCGGATGGACTCGAGGAGCACCGGCGCGGCGAAGAGATGGTCGACCGGAATGTTGAAGAACCCCTGGATCTGCGCGGCGTGCAGGTCCATGGTCAGGATGCGGTCGGCGCCCGAGGCGGTCAGCAGGTCGGCCATGAGCTTCGCCGCGATCGGCACGCGCGGCTTGTCCTTCTTGTCCTGCCGGCCGTAGCCGAAGTACGGCATGACCGCGGTGATGCGCGAGGCCGAGGAGCGCCGGAAGGCGTCCATGAGGATCAACAGCTCCATCACGTGATCGTTGACGGGGCTGCACGTCGGCTGGACGACGAAGACGTCGGCCCCCCGCACGTTCTCGTCGATCTGGCAGTAGTTCTCGCCGTCGGAGAAGTTGTAGAGCGTCAGCTCTCCGAGCGGAATGCGGAGGTAATCGCAGATCTCGCGGGCGAGCGCCGGGTGCGCGCGTCCCGAGAAGATCTTCAGCTCGCCGTAGGAGAAGTTGGCCACCAAGCGGGGGAATAATAAGCTGTCGGCTCTCAGCTGTCAGCTATCAGCCAGACGGCTAATGTGCCGGCGGAGAGCTGAGAGCTGAGAGCTGAGAGCTGAATTGGCTGGGGCGCTAGGACTCGAACCTAGAAATGCCGGCTCCAAAGGCCGGTGCCTTACCAATTTGGCGACGCCCCAACGCCTCGATTTTACGCTCGCGCGGAGCCTTCCGCCGCCAGACCTGCGCGGCGGCGGTACTCGGCGCGGCTCACCGTCCGCGTCGGCATCGCTCGCGTACCGGGAAATCGGGCGACGATATTCGCCACGGCGTCAGGCGATGCGCCGACGAGAACGATCGCGGAGCCCGATCCGGTCACGCCGCACTCCGCCGCGGCGGCGTGCCCGGCCTCGAGGTAGCCGCGCATCTCCGGCCGGACGGCCACCACCGCGCGCTCGAGATCGTTCGGTCCCAGGAAGAGGGCGCTCGTCTCGATCGCGAGCCTCGCGGGTGGCGGCTGCGCTTCCCCGATCCGGTCGAATGCCGCATAGACGTCCGCCGTCGCGAGAGCGAACGGCGGAACGAGGATCGTAATGACCCGGGCCGGCGAGTCTTCCCGCGCGACGACGCGTTCGCCCCGTCCGCCGACGTCCGCTTCGCCGCCGGACAGAAAGTACGGGACGTCGCTTCCGATCGAGGCGGCGACCGCGGCGAGGCGTTCGGACGTCATCGAGACGTTCCAGAGCCGCATCAGCATCCCGAGCGCCACGGCCGCGTCCGCGCTTCCGCCGCCCAGGCCCGCACCGGCAGGAATCCGCTTCTCGAGCGACAGCGCCCCGCGCCGGGGGATTCCGGCGGCCTCCGCCAACGCGGCCGCCGCCCTCGCGGCCAGATTCGAGTCGTCCTCGGGACCGCCGGCGCACGAAAAGTTCCATGTTGGCCCTTCGCGGACTTCGAGCGCGTCCGAAAGGTCCACCGTCACGAAGCGCGAGCGGATCTCGTGGTAGCCGTCGGTCCGCCGGGGCCCGACCCGGAGCTCCCGGTTGACCTTCGCGAGCGCTTCCGCGCGCCGCGGCTCCGCAGGGCTCACGCGGAGGGCTCCCGCGAGAGCAGCCTCAGCTTCAGCCGGCTCCCGAGGCGCTTCTCGTCGATGACCACGGCGCCCGGCCAGGGCGTCCAGGGGCCCGCGTAGCGCGCCTCGATCTCGCCCTGAGGCCCCGACACGGAGAGACGCACGAGCCTTCCTTGCGCGAGGTCGAGAACGCCGCGCGCCGCGTCGGAACCCGACCAGACGAGGAGCGCCTGCCCCGACCTCTGGCCGCGGACCTCCGGCGCTTCCCCGGACCAGACTCCAGCGAGGAGCGCACGAAGCTGACGTGGGGCGATCGCCACACTCGCGATCTTCTCGCCGCGGAGCTGCCCGTCCGCGTACGTTGCGAGCGGAGCACCGAAGGGCCCGGCGAGCGACGCCTCGACGCGCTCTCCGCGCAGCCGCACGGCCAGCGTGCCGCGAGTCGAGGCGACACCCTGCGACACGACGGCGTCGTAGAGCAGATTCGCGTCTTTCCCCAGGTCTGCGTCCCGAATCGCGCGCGTCCAGGCGTCGAGCGCGCGCGCCGCGTCGGGAGCCGTCACCGGATGGAACGTGGAGGCGCAGGCGGACGCGAGGAGGAGGATCGCCGGCAGCGCCGCGGCGGCGCGCGCCCTCACGGCGTCGAACTCAGCGGCCGGAGAGCCGGGCCCGCGACTGCGCGAGCTTCTGACGAATCTTCTCCGGCTCTTCGGGCTTCAGCGTCAGCGCGCGCTCCCAGTGGGCGATGGCGCGCTCGACGTTGCCCTGCCGGGCCTGCAGGTCGCCCAGATGCTCTTCGATCGTCGGATCGTCCGGCTCTCGGCGGTGCGCCTCGAGGAGATTGCGCTCGGCGGCGTCCATGCGGCCGAGACGGAAGCAGGCCCAGCCGAGGGAGTCGAGGTACGCCCCGTTTCGCGGTTCGCGCGCGACCGCTTTCTGCAGCATCGCGTACGCCTCGTCGAGGCGCACGCCCTTGTCCGCCCACATGTAGCCGAGATAGTTCTGAGTGGCGGCATCATCGGGACGCAGCTCGAGGAGCTTGCGGAACGCGTCCTCGGCGCCCGAGAAGTCGCCCGCGCGCTCCAGGCTCGAGCCGAGACGGAAAAGCAGCTCCGCGCTCTGCGGAAAGCGCCCCACGCCGGCCTTCGAGACGCGGGCGGCCGCCGGGTAGTCCTTCAGGCGCGCCCAGGCATCGGCCGAGGCGAGGACGCGGTCCGGATCCTCGGAGGCGGCGAGCTCCGACAGAATGTCATCGCCCTTCTTCTTGTCGCCGGTGCGGATCGAGAACTCCGCCACGTCCGCCGCCCACTCGGAGTTGCGCGGCTCGAGCGCCGCCGCGGCCTTCGATTTCTCGAGGCCGCTCGGCCAATCCTCCATCTCGCGGCAGGCGCCAAGGAGGATGCGGAGCGCGCGCGCCTCGATGTCGCCGTTGGCGAGCGCGAGCGGCTCGAGGATCTTTCGCGCGCCGGCGTAGTCGCGCCGCGCGAACGCCACGAACCCGAGCTCGGTCTGGGCGCCTTCCTTCATCTCCTTCCTCTTGGGGTCGTCTCCGGCGCGCTGGACGAGCCCCGCGAGAATCGCATCGGCCTCGTCGAACCGACGCTCGCGCACGAGCTCCGATGCGAGCGCGCGCGCCGTCGCCTCGTCGTCCGGATCGGAGTCCCGCAGGGCGCGCAGGATGCGCTCGCCCTCCGGCACGTCCCCCTTCTCGAAGAGCACCTGCGCGAGGAGGCGACGGATCGCCCGATTCTCGGGACGCCGCGCCGCGAGGTCCCGCGCCAACTTCTCCGCTTCGGCGAAGCGGCCGGCCCGGGCGAGATCGAGAGCGATGCGCTCGTCGATCGCGCCGTTGTCCGGATCGGCCTGCCGAAGCGCGCGCAGGACCTTCAAAGCGTCGTCGATCCGATCCTCGTCTTCGTAGAGCTCGATGAGCGCCGCGGCGATCTCCCGGTCGCCCGGGTTGGCCTCGTACAGCTCGCGGTAGAGCGACTCGGCTTCCTTGTAGTCGCCGCTCTTGGACTTGGCCTCGGCCGCCAGGCGCATCAGCGCCGGCTGCCTCCGCGATTGCGGCACGGATTCGAGGACGCGCACCGCCTGCGCCGGCTTGCCCTGGGCGAGGAGAGCACGCGCCAGGGTCGCGGCGGTGGAGGGATCGCCCGGCGCGATCTCGTCGGCGGCCTTGAGCTCGGCGATCGCCGCATCGAGCTGCGATGGATCGCGCTCCGCCGCCGAGAGCTCGAGCGAGCCGAGCAGGCGGTGTCCCTCGGGCATTTGTGGATCGAGGCGGACCGCCTCCTTCGCCTGTCGGAGCGCCTCGTCGGGGACGTTCAGGTCACGCAGGAGCTGCGCGTACTCGAAGCGGACGATCGCGTCGTCGGGCAGCTTCTCGATGACGCGCCGGTAGAGGTCGAGGGCTTCTTGAAATCGTCCGTCGCTGACGGCGACGTGGGCGTGGAGAAACAGTTTGCGCGCCTCGGCCTGCGGGTCGCTCGAGTCGGCGGTGAGGATTCCAACCCCAGCGGTCAGCAGCAGGACCGCCGCCGCGCACAACCTCTTCACCCCGTCACTGTAGCACCCCGGCGCTCGCCGAGCGCGAAGGCCGGGATAGGATTGCCCGCCACTGGGAGAAATTTGAGGCCGGCCACTTCATGACGCGACTCGGACAACTCCTCGTCCGCGCGGATCTGATCTCCGAAAACCACCTGGCGCGCGCGCTCGGAGTCCAGCACTTCGCCGGAGGACGGATCGGCACGCTGCTCCTCGAGCGCGGCGCGGTGCACGAGGACGACCTCGGCCGCGTCCTCGGAGAGCAGCACGCGTGCGATTACGTTCCCTGGAGCGTTCTGGGCAACGTCTCGCCGGCGGCGATCGCGGTTCTCCCGGCGAAGTTTGCCATCCGTCATTCGGCGGTGCCCTGGGATCGCGGCGAAGGGTTCATCAAGATCGCTCTCCGCGACCCGTCCGATCTGCGGATCCTCGACGAGCTCTTTTTCGTCACCGGCCGCAAGGTCATTCCGTGCGCCGCCCCCGAAGTGCGCATCTACCAGGCCCTCGAGAAGTATTACGGAGAGCGCCGGACGCCTCGTTACGCCATCCTGGCGGAAAAGCTGTCGCGTGTGACGGCCCGTCCCGGCGGACGCACCGCCCCGCCCCCACCGCCGGACTTTTTCCCGGGAGAAGGACCGCCATCGCCTCGCTCTCCTGCCGCCGCGGGGGCGGGCGCCGAGGGGGTCAAGGAGATTCCGTCCACCGCCAGAATGCCGGACGCCCCGGTGACCCCCTGGGCGCCGGTCTCGACGGGAGCGCCTTCGTCGGCCGAGACCGAAGACGAAGTGATCTCGTGGGAGGAGCTCTCGCCGCCTTCGATGTGGATTCCGGAGCCGATCTCCGAGGAACGTCCGAGCCCTCCGGCCCGGCGGACGCCTCCGCCCGCCTTCGTCGACGCCAGGCCGGCCACGCACGCCGCGGCCGAGCCGCCGCCTCCCGCCGCGGCGCCTCCTCCCCCTGCACCGCCTCCCGCGCCGACCGCCCCGGAGCCACCGGCACCGCCGCCGCACGTCGTGGTGCCGCCCCCGCCAGCCGCGGCCCCTCGTCCATTGCCGCCGCCGATCCCGCCGTCTTCGGCTCCGCCGACTGCGCCACGCCTCGCCCCGGCGTCCCCGCCGGGCGCCACGCGATTCTCGCCGGAGATCTTCGACTTTCCCGAGGTCCACGCCGGACGCGACCGGGCGGCCGTCGTCGCGGCGGCGCTCGCCGCCCTGGCGAACCGATTTCCGCGGGTCGCCGTTTTCGGATCGAAGCCTGACAAGATCGTCGGCCTCGCCGCCGCGGGGGCGAAGGTCGACGCCGCCAAGGTCGTGAAGATCGCCATCCCGTGGGCGGACCCGTCGGTCTTCCTGAACGTTCGCCTCTCGCGCGCCTTCTACCTGGGGCCGCTGCCGCCTCTGCCGCGCCATCGGACGATCGCCGCGGTGATGGGCAAACCCGCCGAGGAGTGCGTCGTGCAGCCAGTCTGGATGAAGGACAAGCCCGTGGCGTTTTTGTATGCTGAGTTCGACGCCGATCGCGGCGCCACGCCGATGGACCTCGCCTACCTTCGAGGGCTCGCCGAAGCGACCGCGTCGGCGCTCGCCGCGTCGATCCGGTCGAAACGGGGCGCGTAATATAATCGCCGCGTTTCGGAGGGCGAATGATCAAGGCCGACATCGTCGATCTCGTCGTGGATCGTGCCGGAATCCCGAGGGCCAAGGCGGCGACCGCGGTGGAGACTGTCATCGAGTCGATGCGGTCGGCGCTCGGAGCGGGCGATCGCATCGAGCTGCGGGGCTTCGGGGTCTTCCAGGTCAAGCGCCGCAAGCGCGGCATCGGACGCAACCCCAAGACGGGAGTCGAGGTCACGATTCCTCCCGGCAACACGATTCGCTTCAAGCCGGGAAAAGACCTGCGCGACCTGCAATAGGTCCGCGCGGAAGGAGCGAGTCCGGCGCATGCCCCCGCCGCGCCTCGGTGAGCGCCTGGTCGCCGAGGGTCTGTTGTCCCCGGCCGCCATCTCGCGCGCCCTCGGCTTCCAGAAGTTGGCGGCGCCCCGCGTCAAGCTCGGCAGCATCCTCCTCACCTGGGACCTGATCGACGAGGCGAGTCTCCTCCAGGCCCTCGCGGCGCTGCACCGATGCGAGGCGGTCACCGGAGAGATGCTCGCAACGGCGCCGCTGGATATCGTGCGCCTGCTGCCCGCGAGCCACGCGGTGCGGCTGAACGCGATTGCCTACGGCCTGACGCCCTCGCGGATCCGCGTGGCCTTCGTCAATCCGTCGGACCTCGGCGCGATCGACGAGGTCGCGGCGCTGACGGGGCATGCCTGCCAGCCCGGCGTGGTCACCGAGCTTCGGCTCCTCCAGGCGCACCGACGTTTCTTCGGGCGCGCGATGCCGTTCGAGCTGCGTCCGGTCGTGCCGCGGCTCGAGCCGACGCGGGCCACGCGAACCGAGCCGGTCGCGCCGACGAGTCCCGCGCGCGCGGCGATCCCCGCCGGGTCCGCCCCGGCGCCTCGGCCGCCCGAGCCCGCGCCCTTCTCCATTCCCGAGATCCCGATTCCTCCGGCGCCGCCGGGACCGGTGTCCGCGCCCGCGCGGCCTCCCGAGGCCGACCGTTCTCCCGCGCGAGCCGCGGCGCCGCACTGGCTTCCTCTTTCCCCGGATCGCCCGACGAGCGACTTCGTGCTCGGCATGTGGTCATCTGCGATCCCGCGGCCGGCCACCGAGGAGGAGATCGGGGATCTCGCCCTCGCCTGCGTTCCGCTCGATTTCCCGCGAGCGATCCTCTTCGCCGACCGCCAGGGCGCGTTCGTCGGATGGACGGCACGGGGTCTCGGCCCCGGAGACCTTTCGGCGCTGCGAGTTCCGCACGGGGACCCGTCGGTTCTGCGCGTGGTGCGTGAGAGCGGTGCCCCGCACTTCGGGCGCGTGGACCAGGAGCTCTGGCCCGAGGCGCTCGCTCGGCGGCTCGACGGTCCGCACCCCTGCGCCGTTTTCCCCGTGGACGCGGGGCACGGAGTCGCCGCGCTTCTGTATGCGGACCGCCGCGGAGCGCCGATGCGCTTCGAGGACACCGGTCTCCTGGCGCGCGCCGCGGCGCAGATCGCCGCGCTCCTCGCCCGGGAGTCTCGCGCCGAAGGACACTAGGCTCGGCCTCGGATGTCGGACCTGTCTCGCCAGGTTTTCTTCCGGCCGCCTCCGCCGCGGCGGCGTTGGAGCGAGCACCCGCTCTTTCACCTGTTCCTCTTCGCCGCCACATTCGTGACGACGACTTACTTCGGCGGCCGGCTCTATCTGTCCGATCCGCGAGCGGGGTTCTGGGACGGCCTCTCGTTCTCGGTTCCGCTGCTCCTCATCCTCGGAACCCACGAGATGGGCCACTATTTGACGTGCAAGCGGTATGGCCTCGCCGCGACGCTGCCGTATTTCCTCCCCGCGCCGATTCCGACCCTGATCGGCACCTTCGGCGCCCTCATCCGCATCAAAGAGCCGATCCGCGACCGGCGCGCGCTCATCGACGTCGGCGCCGCCGGACCGCTCGCCGGATTCGCGATGGCGATTCCATTCCTGCTGTACGGCGTGACGCGGGCGACGCCCCTGCCCGCGGCGAGCCCGGCGGGCTCGATCCTGTTCCACTATCCGCTCGCGGTGCGGCTCGCGCAGACGTTGATGCACACCGCCCCGTACACGAGCGCCGGCGTTCAGGAGCATCCAACCTTCATGGCCGCCTGGTTCGGGCTCCTCGTGACGGCGCTGAACCTCCTCCCGATCGGACAGCTCGACGGCGGGCACGTCCTGCGGGCGGCCGCCGGCCGCCGGCAGCCGGCGATCTCCTATGCCGTTCTCGGCGGCGCCGTGCTGACGGCTTTGCGGGGGCCCACGTGGGCGTTCTTCGCGGTCTTCGCGGCGCTCTTCGTCGGCATCCGGCATCCGCCGGTCGAGAACGAGTCCGAGCCGCTCGGCGCCGGCCGCGTCCTCGTCGCCCTCGCGTGCCTCGCGGTCTTCGTTCTCTGCTTCACTCCGGTCCCGATCCAGTTTCTCTAGCCTTCGGCCGGAGATCGATCCAGAACGTCGCGGGCCCCGCGTTGACGAGAGAGACGTCCATCATCGCGCCGAAGACGCCGCGTCCCACGGAGAGGCCCGAAAGCTCGAGCGCCGCCACGAAGTGATCGTAGAGCTGCTCCGCCTCGGCCGGCGGAAGTGCGCGCTCGAAGCCGGGGCGGCGGCCACGCGACAGATCCGCGGCGAGCGTGAACTGCGAGACCACGAGAATCGACCCGCCGGCCTCGCCGACGGCGACATTCATCCTCCCCGCCTCGTCCTCGAAGATCCGGAGACCGGCGACCTTGCGCGCACCGTCCTCGGCCAGTGCCGCGTCGTCGCCCTTCTCGAGCCCCAGGAACACGAGCAGGCCCGCGCCGATCGCCGAGACCTCCTTGCCCGCGACCGAGACCGCGGCGCGCGAGACGCGTTGGACCAGGATCTTCACGTCCGCCGCCGCGCGGCGACGCGTCGGAGTTCCGCCGGTTCCGGAGCTCCGAGCACGTGCGCGACTCCCCAGTAGAGGGCGGTGCCCGCCAGGATCAGTGCCGTGAGGAGGAGCGCCGCCGTCAGCCCGCCGCGGCTCGCCGGATCGACGGCGCGCTCCCCGGCCCAGAGCGCGGCTCCCATGACGGCCGACGCGAGCGCAATCCGCGAGAGGGATCGAAGAATCTCGCGGCCGTGCAGCTTCCCCTCGCGCCGGCGCAGCACGCCGAGGAGGATTGCGACGTTCACCGCGGCCGCGAGGGACGCCGAGAGGCCGATCGCGGGCAGGCCATAACGCGGGACGAGAGCGAAACAACCGAGCAGAAAGACGACGCAGTCGGCGAGTGCCGCGAGCACGGGCATCCGCGTGTCCTTGAGCGCGTAAAACGCGGGCACGACGACGCGCACGACGGCGAAAAAGAAGAGCCCGGCCGACAGCGTCGCGAGGACGCCGGCCGTCGCCTGCGTATCGTCGGACCGGAACGCCCCGCCCTGGAACAGAACGCGCAGGATCGAGGCGCGCAGCACGACGAGGCCGGCCGTGGCGGGCACGGTCACGAACGCGATGAGCCGCAGCGCGAACGCGAGCGTGGATTTGAAGTCCTCGCGGTTCTCCGCGAGCGCCTGCCGCGACAGGAGCGGCAGGATCGCCGTCGCGAGCGCCACGGCAAAGCCCCCGAGGACGAGCTCCTTCAGTCGGTTCGCGAAATAGAGGCGCGAGACGTTCGAAGGCCCGAGCCCCGTCGCAAACCGTGTCGCGAATGTCAGGTTGATCGTGTTGATGCCGTAGGCAAAGAGCCGCGGCGTCGTCAGGAGCAGAACCTGGCGCACGTCCGGATCGCGCCATCCGAGCTGCGGCCGGCCGACGGCCCGCAGCCGCGCGAGCTGCGGCCACTGGACGGCCATCTGAAGGATCCCGCCCAGGAGCACGCCGGCGGCGAGCGCATAGGCCGGCTCGCGCAGCCGCGGCGCGAGGAGGAGCGTCGCGAGAATGAATCCCACGTTCATGAAGACGGGCGCCGCCGCCGAAATGGCGAATCGCCCATGCGCGTTCAGGACCCCCTGGAAGAGCGCGGCGAGCGACACGAGGAAGATGTAGGGAAAGATCCAGCGGTTGAGCGATACGGCGAGGGAGAATTGCCAGGGGTTCGACCGAAACTCGTGCGCCAGCAGGTCCACCAGCCAGGGCGAAAAGACGATCCCGGCCACCGTGATGCCGGCGAGCAGGAAGGCGAAAGTGCCGATGGCCCGGCCGACGAAGGCGCGCGCCCGCTCCTCGCTCCGCGTCCTCTCGATGCCGGCGTAGACCGGGATGAAGGCCGAGGACATCGCCCCCTCGCCGACGATGTCCCGCAGCATGTTGGGGATGCGCCAGGCCACGATGAACGCGTCCGTGCGCAGGCTCGTCCCGAACTGGAGGGCGACGATCTTCTCGCGCAGGTAGCCGGTCAGGCGGGAGAGGAGCGTCAGCGGCGTGATCGCCGACGCCGATCGCACGAGGCGGCCCCGTGTCTCGTCGGTGTCAGCGTCGGGCGGCGACATGCGTCCGCCGGGATTGTAAGCCGGCGGCGGGCGAGGGCCCGGGCTCGGACATCATCTGTCCCGAAGCTTCGGGATTATTCTTCCGAGCACCCAAAGGAGGGTGAACACATGGCCAGCGTCAACAAGGTGATTCTGATCGGGAACCTCGGCAAGGACCCGGAGATCCGAACGACGCCTCAGGGCACGTCGCTCGCGCGCTTCTCCGTCGCGACCACGACCGCCTGGAAGGACAGCTCCGGCGCCAAGCAGGAGCGCACGGAGTGGCACGACATCGTCGCCTGGGAGCGGCTCGCGCAGATCTGCGGCGAGTACCTCCACAAAGGGAAGATGGTCTACGTCGAGGGCAGCTTGCAGACCCGGAGCTGGGAGGACCAGAACGGGCAGAAGCGCTACAAGACCGAGATCAAGGCGTCCAACGTCGTGATGCTCTCTCCGCGCGACGCCTCGCGCGCTCCCGCCGGAGCCGCCGTCGCCGCGGGACCGAGGGAGGTCTCCGAAGTCGCCGAGACGCCGACCTACGACGACGACGTCCCGTTCTAGGCGACGGAGCCTCCCGACGCCGCGCCGGCCTCCTTCAGCCTCGCGACGGCGGCAATGAGCTGCGGCAGCGGACGCGGCGGCCGCCGCTTGCGCCGGATTCTTTCGAGGTGCGCCGCGTAGCGGTCCATCCGCGCGATCGCTTCGGCCGCCCGGCGCCCGTTGATCCCGGCGCCCACCGCCGCGACACAGTCCGGGTATTCGCCGATGCGACTGCAGACGAAGAGCAGGTCGCATCCGGCGCGACAGGCCAGGAGGGCGCGCCGCGGGAGGTCGCCGAAGCTCGCGAGCGCGCCCATCTCGAGGTCGTCGGAGAAGGCCACGCCTCGAAATCCAAGGCGGCCGCGCAACAGGCGCCGGCCGACCTTCTCGGAGAGCGAGGCCGGGACGCCGTCCGACCCGGCGGCGTGCGAGATCATGACCGCGCGGGCGCTCGCGAATGCGCGCCGGAAGGGCTCGAGATCGCGCGCGCGTTCCTTCCCGTTCTCCGGCACCCGCGGCAGCGAGACGTGCGTGTCGAGCGCGGCGCGGCCGAGCCCTGGAAAGTGCTTCAGACAGCCGCCGACGCCGCGCGAATGGAGCCCCCCGAGGAACTCGCGCGCGGCCCGTGCGACCGCCGCCGGGTCTTCCCCGGCGCACCGGCCCCGGAGGACCTCCGCCGACGCGCCTTCGATCCGGCGATCGACGACGGGCGCGAGATCCGCGTGGAATCCGAACCGCCCGCAGGACTCGCCGGCGAGCTCCCCGGCGCGGCGCGCCAGGCCACGCGAGGCCGCGTCGTGGAACGAGATCGACGGACCGAGGAGGTCTCGCAGCCGATCCACGGACCCGCCCTCCTGATCGAGAAAGACGAGCAGGCCGCTCCGGGAGAGCCCGGAGACGAGACGCGCGGTCTGTTCCGCGGTTTGGATGTTGCGGCGGAAGAGAATGACGCCGCGGGGCGGGTGGCGATCGAGGATCTCTCGCTCGAACGCCGTCAGCTCGGGCCCCGAGATCCCGACGCCGAAGAGCCGCGAGATCACTCCGGGCCCTTGAGGCGGTCCTGGAGCGAGGCGAGGAGCGACAACGCGGCGACCGGCGTCAGCTGATTCACGTCCGCGGCGCGAAGTTTCTCGAGCGCGAGCTCTTCCTGGCCGGTGAAGAGGAGCATCTGCCCCTCCCCCGCGCTTTCGCCCTTCTTGCGCGCGAGCACCGGCGCTCCCTGGACGTCGAGCTCCTGCTTCTCGAGGTTGCCGAGGATCTCCTTGGCGCGCGCGGTCACCGCGGCCGGCAGCCCGGCGAGCTCGGCCACGTGGATGCCGTAGCTCCGGTCCGCGGCTCCCGCGACGACCTTTCGGAGGAACAGCACCTTTCCGCCGATCTCCTTGACCGCCATCGTGGCGTTCGCGACCGCCGGCTTGACGAGCGCGATCTCCGTCAGCTCGTGGTAGTGCGTCGCGAAGAGGACGAAGGCGGCGCGGGCGGGCTCGTCGTGCAGGTATTCGAGCAGCGCCCAGGCGATCGACAGCCCGTCGAACGTCGACGTGCCGCGGCCCACCTCGTCGAGCAGGATGAGCGACCGGCTCGTCGCCTCGCGCAAGATCGCGGCCGACTCCAGCATCTCGACCATGAACGTGGATTCGCCGCGCGACAGGTGGTCGGCGGCGCCGACGCGCGTGAAGATGCGGTCCACGACCGACGCCTCCATCGCGGTCGCCGGAACGAACGCCCCCGCCTGGGCGAGGAGAACGGCGGTCGCGACCTGCCTCAGATAGGTCGACTTGCCCCCCATGTTCGGGCCGGTCACGACGAGAATGCGTTTCTCGGGCGAGAGATCGCAGTCGTTGGGCGTGAACGGCTCCTGCCGCCGGAGGCTCTCGACCAGAGGATGGCGTCCGTCCCGTATCGCGAGGCGGGGTGAGGCCGAGAGCTTCGGGCGAACCCACGCGCCCTGTGCCGCCGTCTCCGCGAGCGCGGCGGACAGGTCGAGCCCCGCCACGGCGCGGGCGGCCTGCCCGACGCGGTCGGCGGAGAGCGAGAGTTCTTCGAGCAGCTCGCGGTAGAGGCGCGCCTCGATCTCGCCGATGCGGTCCTCGGCCGTCAGGATCTTCTCCTCGAGCTCCTTGAGAGCCGGTGTGGCGAAGCGCTCCGCGTTGGCGAGCGACTGCCGGCGGATCCAATCGGACGGGACCTTTTCGCGGTGCGCCGCCCCGACCTCGAGCGAGTAGCCGAAGACGCGGTTGTAGCGCACGCGCAGATTCGAGATGCCCGAGCGCTTGCGCTCCGCGGCCTCGATCTCGAGCAGCGCCCCCTGAGCCCCATGGCGCAGGCGGCGCAGCTCCGCGAGCTCCGGATCCGCCTCGTCGCGCAGGACGCCGCCCGCGGAGGCGAGCACCGGCGGCTCCGCCACGAGCGCCTCGCGGACGCGCCGCACGAGGTCGGCCGCGTCCGGAATCCCATCGGCGAGGGATCGCAGACGGGTCTCGGAGAGGCCCGCCGCGGCCGCGGACACGGCCGGTAGCGCCGCGAGTCCCTCGGCCCACGCCGCGACTTCCCGCGGCCCCGCGGTGCCGACCGCGATCCGAGCGAACCGACGCTCGATGTCGCCGACCTCGGCCAGCGCCTGCCGGAGCGCTTCGCGTTCCTGCGACCGTTCGACGAGCTCGGCGACCGCGTCCCAGCGCGCTTCGAGCTCGAGAGGATCGGTCGACGGGCTCGCCAGGCAATCGCGCAGCGCGCGCGCGCCGGGAGGTGTCTTCGTACAGTCGAGGAGACCGAAGAGGCTGCGCGAGGCCTGTCCCTCGGAAGATTCGAAGACCTCGAGCGTCGCGAGAGCCGCCGCGTCGAGGCTCATGCGCTCGCCGAAGCGGAGCGGCTCGGCCGCGCGGACGTGGACGAGAGCGTGGGGCGAAAGCTCGCGGGCGTACGCAACGGCCGCGCTCGCGGCCGCGGCTCCCGGCCCATCGAACGACGCCGCGCGCGGCTCGGCCTTCCGCGCCCGGTCGAACCATTCGGAGGAGCGCACGGTCCGGGCGATGCCCTGCAGCGGCAGCGCCGGCTCCTCGCCCTCCGGCAGCAGGAGCTCGCGCGGGCGGCAGAGAGCGAAGAGGTCCGGGACCCGCCCGCCGGGCACCGCGCCCGCGCGGAAGGCCCCCGTCGAGAGGTCCAGGAGCGCCACTTCCCAGACGTCGTTGCCCGGGACAGCGGATGCGAGATACGACGGAACGGCCGGAAGAAGCGCGTTCGGATCGAGGACCGTTCCGGGGGTGACGACGCGCGTGATGTCGCGGCGCACGAGGCCCTTGGCGCCGCGCGCCTCCTCCAGCTGATCGCAGACGGCGACCTTGCGGCCCGCCGCGATGAGCTTTGCGATGTGGTGATCGGCGCTCTGCCAGGGCACGCCGCACATCGGCGCCTCGATGTCCGAGTCGCGATGCCGGGCCGTCAACGCGATCCCGAGCAGCGGCGCGGCTTCCTTCGCGTCGTCGAAGAACATCTCGTAAAAGTCGCCCAGACGGTAGAAGAGGATGGCGTCGGGAACGCGGCTCTTCATCTCGAAGTACTGTCGGAGCATCGGAGTGGCTCGAGACGTCGCGGAGCTCACGCGTCTGCTAGCATAAAACAGGAGTTGCGGGAGTGTCGGAGAGATCCGGAACGCTGGCGATCGACACGGCGAGCCCGGCGGGCGCGGTGGCGGTCGCACGCGGCGATCGCGTGTTCGAAGAGATTCTTCCGCACGAGCGCCGTGCGTCCGAAGAGCTTCTGAACGCGGCCGCGCGATGCCTCGAACGCGCCGATTTGACCCTCGCCGGCGTGGCGCGCATCGCCGTCTGCGCCGGTCCCGGCTCCTTCACGGGAATCCGCGTCGGCCTCGCCGCGGCGTGGGGTCTCTCGCGCGCGTGCGGCATTCCGGTCGAGACGGCCTCGACGCTGGAGGCCATGGCCGAGGCGGCCCGCGGTCTCGGCGCGGATCCGATCTGGACCGCGCTCGACGCCGGACGCGGCGAGGTCGTCTGCCAGGCGTTCGCCCTCGGCGGCCCGAGGGCGGAGGCGTGCGGCGAGTCCGTCCGGATCCCGCGCAATCGCCTCCCCGAGACGGCGCGCGGCGGTCTGGTCCTGACGCTTCCGCGGGAGCTCGGCGATCCGGCGTCCCCGATTCTTCTCCGGACGCCGGCGCATGCCCTGGCGCTCGCCGCCGCAAACGCCCCGCGGGCGGAGACGTCCGTGTTCGCACCGATCTATTCGCGGCCGAGCGCCGCGGAGGAACTGCGTGGCCCTGCGTAATCCCGAGTCCTTCGACTATCGCCTCCTGCCGGCGGAGCCGCGGCACCTCGACGAGATCGCGCGCATCGAGCGGGAGTCCTTCCCGGTCCCGTGGAAGCGCGAGTTCTTCGAGACCGAGCTCGTCGAGTCGTTTCGCTACGCTCGCGTGCTCGCCCGCGCGGAGGGACCGCCGCCGCTCGTGGGCGGATATCTCTTCGCGATCTCGCTCTATGACGAATTCCACATCAACAAGATCGCGACGGACGCCCGCCTGAGGCAGCTCGGCTACGGGAGGATCCTCCTCGAGGACGCTCTGGAGCGCGCGCGTTCTCTCGGCGCCGCGGCCGTCACGCTCGAGGTTCGCGTCTCCAACGCGCCGGCCCGCCAGTTCTACCGTTCCTACGGATTTCGAGAGGCCTTCCGCCGCAAGTCCTATTACCAGGACGGAGAAGACGCCTTCGCCTTGATGCTTCCGCTCGGGTCTTCTTTGGCCCTCGAATCCATCCCTCCAAGGCGTTAGCAACCCTGCTAGACTTTTGACGTGGCCCGCCTGTCTCTCCCCACACCCCAATCCGAGAAACAAAGGAGGATCGCGCGATGAGCCAGACGCACTCGGAGGACTTCTCGCAAATGGACGCCGAATACCGCCGGCTCCTGGAAGCGCATCGAGACCACGAGCGACGACTCGAGGCCCTGGCGGTCAAATCGCGGCTATCCGAAGACGAGGAGATCGAAGAGAAGCGTTTGAAGAAAGAAAAGCTCCTCCTGAAAGACCAGATGGAAGCGATCGCCCGATCCCACCGCACGGGAGTCGCCCACTGAGGGTTCCGATCGCGCGGGAGGGCTGGCCCTTCCTCGCGGCTGCGATCGTCGCCGCGGCGGCCGCCCTCCTCGCCGGAATTTCGGTCCTGGCGATCCTCGCGTTTCTCATCTTCCTTTTCCTCCTCCAGTTCTTCCGCGATCCCGAGCGCTCGCCGGCGGGCGGGGAGGAGATGATCGTTTCGCCGGCGGACGGCACGATCCTCTCCGTCGATTCGGCACCCGAAGCGCCGCCCGGCGCCGCGCGGCGCATCTCGATCTTCATGTCGGTCTTCAACTGCCACGTCAACCGGGCTCCGATCACGGGCCGCCTCTCGCACTACGCCTACCACCCGGGGCGAAAGATGGCGGCGTTCGACGAGAAGGCGTCGGCCGAGAACGAGCAGAACCGGATCACGATCGAGGGCGCGCGGGGAGCCATCACTTTCAAGCAGATCGCGGGGGCGCTCGCCCGCCGGATCGTCTTCCGACCCAAACCGGGCGATCCGCTGCGGCGCGGGGAGCGCATCGGGATGATCAAGTTCGGGTCACGGGTCGACCTCTTCGCTCCCGACGGAACCGAGATCCTCGTGCGCCGGGGAGACAAGGTGCACGCGGGAGAGACTCCCCTCGCCCGGTGGCCGTGATGGGAGAGCCGGTGCCGCCGCGCTCGCCCCGCGTCGGTCGACTCTCGCGCGGCCTCTTCGTCCTGCCGACGCTCTTCACGGTCGGCAACCTCTTCTGCGGTTACCTCTCGATCTGGGCCTCGATTCGCGGGACCTTCGAGGCCGCGGCGTACCTCGTCATCGTGGCGGCGGTCCTCGACGCGCTCGACGGCCGGATCGCCCGGCTGACCAACTCGACGTCGGAGTTCGGCGAAGAGTACGACTCGCTCGCCGACCTCGTCTCGTTCGGCGTCGCGCCGGCGGTCCTCGCCTACTCCTGGGGGCTCTCGGACTTCCACCGAATGGGCTGGATGGCATCGTTCCTCTTCGTCGTCTGCGGATCGATGCGCCTGGCCCGCTTCAACATCCAGACGAAAGTCGTGGACAAACGCTATTTCGTCGGCCTGCCCATCCCCGCCGGCGCGGGAACGATCGTCACGCTCGTGCTGGCCACGCCGGATCGTCTCGTCTCCCGAGTCTGGATGGCGGGGCTTCTCGTGCTGACCGTGATCGTCTCGTATCTCATGATCTCGACGATCCGCTACCGTTCGTTCAAGGATCTCGATCTGAAGCGCCGCTGGCCGGGATGGATCCTGCCGGTCATCGCGCTCGTTTTCGCCGTGATCGCGTATCAGCCGCGCGTCGCCTTCCTCGCCGCCGCGCTCGCATTCGCCGCCTCGGGCCCCATCGGGAAGCTCGTCGGCTTCCTCCGCCGCAAGCAGCCGGCCTAGCGTCTCTTCGCCGCGGGTTTCGGCTTCCCGCGCGGCGCCGCGGTCGGAGTCGGCTCGGGCGGCGGCGCGACCCAGTCTCCCGTCAGCTCCTCTCCCGATGCGGCCAGCAGGTGCTGGCGGAACCGGCAGCAATCGCCGGGAATCCGGCCGGCCACGACGATCGCCGCATCGTCGAGGCGCTCCCGCGGCCCGACGAGCGTCTCGAAGAAGCGCACGCGGGTCGCGCGCCCCGGCGTGACCGCGCGGCCGTCCGCGTCGAACACCTCGTAGCGGTCGAAGCCCCCGAGCGTGACGTCGCGGATGTGGCCGGACGGCACGTCCACCTCGACCCAGTTCGCGGTCCGTGAGACGAGCGAGGCGTGGGTCGTGGCGTTGGCCGCCGAGATCCGCAGGCTCGCGCCCTCTCGCGCGACGGACACCCGCAGATCGGGCAGCAGCGGACGTCCCTGGAGGACGTCCGTGAGCGCCTCGAGCGTCAGGATCCGTTCGGCGTCGCTCGCGCCGTCGAGGCGCACGACGCGCCCCCGCACGAGCTTCTTGCCCGTCAGGTCGGAGCCGAGGTGATACAGGAGCTCCGAGAGTGCGGGTTGGTGAAACGAGATCGTGTCCCCGGGCCCGAAGTGCATGCCCCCGACCTCGAGCGGCGCCGACACGTGGAACAGGAAACCCGAGGTGCCGCTCTCGGAGAGGTCCAGGTCGTGCGTCAGGGAGACCCGGGCATCGTCGGTCAGCGCCGCGAGGGCCCCTTCGTTCAGAAGATGCCGCACACCCGAGGCGTCCGTTCCCTCCCCGCGGGCGGACGGGGCGTAGAGCGCCCACCACGGCTTGGCGAGCGCGTCGATGACGGCGGGGTCCGCCGCGGCGGTTTCGCCGAAGAGGGCGACGAGGTACCCGTCGGCGCCGGAGAGCCACCGGGAGAAATCCTCGCGCGACTTTTCCCCCGGAGCGAAGCGCAACGAAGCGAGAAGAAACAGCTCCGACGATAGCCGGGAGCGCAGTCGCGTCACCAGCGCGCCAAACGCCTCGGCCCTCGATTCGGAGAATGGCAGGTCGAGCGCGACGCCTTCGACCGCTCCGAAGGCGGTGCGGTGCGCGACCGCCCGCGAGAGCGCGTCTCCGATTCGCGCGGCGAGGGAATCCGGGCCGGGAGTCGTCAGCGCCGCGTCGAAACCATTCCCCGCCGCGACGACGAGGACGACGGGAAGGCCCGAGACGGGACGCTCCGGCGCCGGCCGTTCCGTCGCATTCCACTGGCCGCCGGCCGCCAGATCGACCGCGGGAAGAAAGACATGCCCGAACGCGCCCTTCCCGAGGAGCCGCTCCGCCTCCGAGGGATCGGCCCCGAGCCCTCCCGTGAGATACACGCCGTCACCGGGCGGAAGTCGCCGCGCGGCGCCGGCCTTCTGGCGCGCGCAGGCCGACGCCGCGAGCGCGAAAGCCAGCGCGGCCGCACGACTCGGGCGACGCCTCATGCGGGGGCTCGGCCGGACGATTCCGGACGGGGCAGATCGAATCGCACGCGGAAACCTCCGGGAGCACGATTCTCCGCCGAAATTTCGCCACCGTGCTCCTCGACGATCTTCTTGACGATCGCGAGGCCCAGGCCCGTCCCCCCGCTGCGCGCCGAGAAGTAAGGCTCGAACAGGCGCGGCAGCACCTCCGGGGAGACGCCGGGCCCGTCGTCTTCGATCGTCACGCGGACGCGGCGATCGCCGTCCTCGACCCGAATCGCGATCTCGCCGCCGCCGGTGCCGAGTGCCTCGACCGCATTCCCGAGAAGGTTGGAGAGAACCCGCGCCAGAAGCCGAGGGTCCGCCTCGACCACCGCGTCGGGACGCGCGTCCACGACCCAGCGCACCCCGGGCGCGCCCGCGAAAGCCGCCGCGGCGTCGCGGACGGCCTGCGAGAGGTCCACCCGGCGCTTGTCCGGACCCGGCAGCCGCGCGTAGTCGGCGAACTCCGCGGCCGAGCGACGCAGCTCCTCCGTCTGGCGCAGCACATTGGAGACGCACTCTTCCAGCACGCGGTCGAAGTCGGGCGAGCGGCGCCTCCAGACCTCGCGGAGATGCTCGACGGACAGACGGATCGGCGTCAGTGGGTTCTTGATCTCGTGGGCGATGATGCGAGCCATCTCGGCCCAGGCGGCGAGGCGGTTCGACCGGACGACGTCCGACACGTCCTCGATCACCGCCATGCGATCTCCTTCCCCGCCCGGCGGCAGCGGGACCGAAACGATACGCCAGCGTTCGCCGCGCCGGGGCTCGACCTCGGCGGCGATCGGGCGCTGCGGCGTCTCGCGCAGAACGGCGCGGACCACGCGCATCGGCTCGCCGGGGAAGAGACGTTCCACGGTCGCGGCGTCGGCCGACCCGCCGCCGAGTGCCACGGCTGCCGGATTCGCGAGCAGAACCCGGCCGCCTTCCCCGAGCGCCACGACGCCGGCCGTCAGATTCGAGAGCAGGGTCGCGAGCCGCTCCTTCTCGCGGGAGACGGCCTCGGTCTGATCCCGCAGGCTCCGGGACATCGACAGGAACGCGCGCACGAGCTCCTTGAGCTCCTCGTCGGGCGGCTCCTCGAGGTGCGGGGAAAAGTCGCCCCGCGAGACCGCGCGGGTTCCTTCGACGAGGTCGGCCACGGGGCGGGCCACGCGCACCGCGAGCCGCCCCGCGACGGCCGCCGAGAGGAGGAAGACGAGCGCCGAGAAGGCCCAGACAGCGGCCGTCCACTGCGCCGCCTCCGCCGCAGCGATCTGCTGCTGCGGCAGCAGCAGGAGCGAGAGGAGCCCCGGGCTGGAGAGTCCCGGCACGCCGGGCAGGGCGGACAGCGCCGTCGTGACTTCCTCGAAACGGCTGCCCGCAACGCGCCGCGACCCCGTCTGTTGGCGCGCGCCGGAGAGTCCGACCGAGACGTAGACGGACGCCGGCGCGCGGTCGGGCACGAGTCCCGAGGCATAGAGATCGCGGCGCGACGTGGCCACGAGGCCACCGTCCGGACCGTAGACGGAAAGGTCGTAGCCGACCGCGTTCGCCAGCCAGGCGATGAGCGTATCGTCGAGGAGGCCCAGCCGCCCGCGCGCGGCGGCGGCCGACGGCAGGTAGTCGTCGAGAACTCGCCGAGCGGTTTCGAGAGCCGTTCGCGCGTGCTCGAGGGTGTCGCGGCGCGATCGGATCTCGATCTGGGAGCGCAAGAAGAAGCTCACGGCGAAAAGCGGCGCGAGAACGCCGAGGACGAAGAGCGCCACGAGACGTCCGCGAAACGTTTGCGCCCAGGCAGGCTTCCAGCGCGCGCCGGGGCGGGCCATCGCCGCGAGCCCCCGAAGAACGGCGGCCGCCGCAAGGACGAGCGCAATCGGGGGAAGAAGCAGCGCGGCCGTCAGGACGCGGTCGAAAAAACGCGGAACCGGGATCGCGACCAGGCCGTATCCCTCCCGGAGCGGCCGCACTTCGCCGAGCAACTCGGTCCCGCGAAATGGCAGGCGCACCCGGATCGGGTGCTCGGCGCCGCGCAGCCGCGCGCGGATCGCCGCCGGCAGGCTGGGCCCCTCGTCCCGGAGCTCTCCCTCCCGATCGTAGACCGCCAGCAGCGGCCGGCTCGCCGGCGCAGCGGTCCCCGAGTCGCGCCGGCCGAGCACGAGCCGCCGATAGACGCCGATGCGCGGCGGCAGTGGATCCCAGGTCGGCCAGTCCGCCACGACCACCTCCCCGGAGCCCACGACCGCCGTCCCGGCGTGCAGCGCGGCGTCGCGCCGAACGACGGCTACGCGGAATCGGTCGATCGTCAGCGTCGGTCCCGAGAGCTCGCCCGGGCGCTCGGCCTCGGGGATCAGGGAGAAGCGGGAGAGCGGCCGGCCGTTGGCATCGGAGATCTCATAGGACGCGAGGGCCCGCCCCTCCGGCCCTTCGGCCCCGTCGCGCCAGATTCGATAGGCGAGGTCCGAGAGGTCCGTGTCCTCCGGCGGTGCCGGAAGATCGCGCTCGAGATCGAAGCGCTCCATCCGGTCCGCAGCCTGCTGCGCCGCGACGACCGCGCTCGTCGAGGGGTGATCCGGGTCCGGCAGGCGAAGGAGCGAAGTGACCCGAAATGCCTCGGCTGCGAGCGCGTGCTCGCGCAGCGACGAGACGGCGAGGACGAGGAGCAGCGCCGCCCCGGCGAGAAGCCGCGGCAGGAGGAAGATCTCGCGGCCCGGGGATCCGGCGGATCGCACCCAGAGCTCGAAGGTGGCGAGCATCAACAGGAACAGAAGGGCCGGGAGCGTCGGAGCCGCCGACAGAATGGCCAGGTCGCCGAGAATGACGGCCGTCGTGAAGAAAACGGCGGCCGTCAGCCAGCGGCGCGGAGACGGCCCCGGCGGGGCGCCGGCCGCTCGGAAGGCGAGCGCGGTCACGAGCAGGGCGAGCAGGCCCGCGATGTCCACGATCCCGGTCCAGCCCTCCGGCCCGAATGCGCCGAGCTCCGGCGGCTCGACACGCGTCGCTGCGAAGAAGGACAGCACGAGGAAGAGATAGCCAGCGGCGGTCCGGGCCCCCCGCCGCGCGGCCGGGGCGTCTCCCCGCAGCGCGGCGAGCGCGAGAGGAACCGACGCAACCCCGACGACCATGGGCCAGAGGCTCGGCGACGCCAGGACCCGCGGGTCCTCGCTGGACAGCATTGCCAGCGCCAGAAAGAGGAGCGCGAGCCAGAGGCCGGCGGCCGGCGGCCGCGACGACCGCGCGAAGCCGAACAGGGCCGCGACTCCGAGGGCGATCAGGATGCCCGAACGCCCCGCCGGCATCTCCGAAGCCCGGACCGCAGCCACGGCGCCTATCGTCGCGCCGCCGGACTGGAAAAGCGCCGGAGCGCCCGGTCGGCCGACGGGTCTCCATGGCGACGCGCGCCCCTCGAGGCCGAGCGACGCCGCGAAGTCGGGTGCGCGCACGGGAAACGACCGCGCGACCGACACGACGCCGGCCTGCGGTCCGGCGCCGGCGGAACGACGATAGATGAGCGTCAGCGATGTCGCCGACCAGAGCGCGGAGAATCCCTCGCCCTGGAGCGCGCGGGGCACCGGGGAGGGCGCCTCGCCCCACCACGCATGCACGTTGCCCGACCGATCGGCGAGCGCGACCCAGCACCCCGGCGGCGCGCCCTCGAGCGCCTGCCGCGCGGCCGCGAAGAGCGCCACGCGATCGACGGCGATGCCGCCTCCCTGAAGTGACCGCGAGACCTCGGGCTTGCCCGAGAATTCGCCGGCGCGGCCGGAAAGATCCGCCGCGGCCCGCGAGAACGCGTCCCGCAGATCGGCGGGCGGCGGTCCGGCCGGCGGGACGGCGGAAGTTCGAGCGAACCACCCGTCCGCCCAGAGAAGGACCGCGAGCGCGCCGGCGACGACGGCGGCGCGGCCCCACGGATTCACGCGCGCCTCAGTGAAGGAACGGCAGGTCCACTCCGCGCTCCCGCGCCGCGGCGATCGCCTCCGGATAGCCCGCGTCGGCGTGGCGCATGACGCCGGTGCCCGGATCGGCGTTCAGGACCCGGCGCAGCCGCCGGTCGGCGTCGGCCGTTCCGTCGGCGACGATCACCATCCCGGCATGGATCGAATAGCCGATGCCGACACCGCCGCCGTGATGGACCGAGACCCATGTCGCCCCGCACGCCGTGTTGAGCAGGGCGTTCAGGATCGGCCAGTCGGCGATCGCGTCGGAACCGTCGCGCATGCCTTCGGTCTCCCGGTTCGGCGACGCGACGGATCCCGCGTCCAGATGATCGCGGCCGATGACGATCGGCGCGCGGACCTTCCCCTCGCGCACGAGCCGGTTGAAGAGCAGCCCCGCGCGGTCGCGCTCGCCGTAACCGAGCCAGCAGATCCGCGCCGGGAGCCCCTGGAACGCGACGCGCTCCTCGGCCAGGCGCAGCCAGCGGGCGAGCGGTTTGTTCTCCGGGAAGAGTTCCTGCAGCGCGCGATCGGTGACCCGGATGTCCTCGGGATCGCCCGACAGCGCCGCCCAGCGGAACGGCCCCTTGCCCTCGCAGAAGAGCGGCCGAATGTAGAGGGGAACGAATCCGCCGATGCGGAACGCGTCGTCCACGCCGGCCTTGAGCGCCTGGCCGCGCAGGTTGTTTCCGTAGTCGAAGACGACGGCGCCGCGCCGCTGGAGCTCGAGGAGGGCCCGCACGTGCGCGGCCATCGTCGCGTAGGAGCGCTTCACGTAGCTCTCGGGATCCCGGCTGCGCAGAAGCGAGAAGTCCTCGTCCGGAGCGCCGCGCGGCACGTAGCCGTTCAGCTCGTCGTGCGCCGAGGTCTGGTCGGTGATGAGGTCGGGCACGATGCCTCTCGCGAGAAGACGCTCGAGCAGGTCCACCGCGTTGGCCCGCACGCCGATCGAGACCGCTCGCCGCGCATCGCGCGCGCCGAGAGATTCGTCGATCGCCCGATCCAGATCGCTCTCGCGCCGGTCGAGGTAGCGCGTCTGGAGGCGCCGGTCGATGCGCTCGGAGTCCACCTCGGCGATGAGCGCCGTGGCGCCGTTCAGCGTCGCGGCGAGCGGCTGCGCGCCGCCCATGCCGCCGAGGCCCGCCGTGACGACGAGCCGCCCCTCGAGATGGTCCTGGCCGAACTCTTTGCGCGCGGCGGCGGCGAACGTCTCGAAAGTGCCCTGGACGATTCCCTGCGTGCCGATGTAGATCCACGATCCCGCCGTCATCTGGCCGAACATCGTGAGGCCGAGTCCCTCGAGGCGGCGGAACTCCCGCCCCGTGGCCCAGGCCGGAACGAGGAGCGAATTGGCGATGAGCACCCGGGGCGCGTCGGCGTGCGTCGGAAAAACGCCCACGGGCTTGCCCGACTGGACGAGCAGGGTCTCGTCCGAGCGCAGGCGCTTCAGCGTCGCGACGATCGTGTCGAAGCACTCCCAGTTTCGCGCGGCCTTGCCGGTGCCGCCGTAGACGATCAGATCCTCGGGCTTCTCGGCGACCTGCGGGTCGAGATTGTTCTCGAGCATCCGCAGCGCCGCCTCCTGCGCCCAGTCCGCGCATCGCAGCTCGCGGCCGCGCGCGGCGCGAACGGTCCGGGAGGGTGAAACGGTGGCCGACACGCCAAGAGTATAGCCGGAGGCCCGCGGCGGCCAACGTCAGGCGAGTGCGTCGGCCTCGCGCGCGACGACGGGGTGCGAGAGAAACGCGCGCGCCTTCTCGATGTCGGGCGCGAGCCGGCGGTCCTCGTCCCAGGCCGGAACGGCCCGGCGGAACGGCCCCCGCACCCGCTCGAGCGGCGCGGAAGAACGCAGCGGGCGGAGAAATTCCATCGCCTGGAAAGCCGTCAGGAGCTCGATGGCCAGCACCCACTCGAGATTTCGCACGATCGCCGCGAGCTTGCGGGCCGCAATCGGCGACATCGAAACGTGGTCCTCCTTGTTCGCGGAGGTCGGGATCGAGTCGACCGAGGCCGGGTACGCGAGCGCCTTGCACTCGGAGACCAGGGCCGCGGCGGTGATCTGCGCCATCATGAGGCCGGAATTGAGCCCGCCCTTTTCGACGAGGAACGCGGGCAGCTCGGAGGTCGCCGGGTTGAGCAGCTTCTCGATGCGCCGCTCGGAGATCGACGCGAGGTCCGTCGCCGCGATGGCGGCATAGTCGAGCACGAGTCCGACGGGAGCGCCGTGGAAGTTGCCGCCCGAGACGATGTCTCCTTTTCCCGGAAAGACCAGAGGATTGTCCGTCGCGCTGTTCATCTCCCGCTCGAGCACCGCGCGCGCGTGAGCGAACGCGTCGCGCGCCGCGCCATGCACCTGCGGCATGCAGCGCAGCGCGTAGTTGTCCTGCACTTTGCCGCAGCCGCGGTGCGACTCGCGGATGGCGCTCCCGGAGAGGAGTTTGCGCAGGTTGCCCGCGCAAGCAATTGCCCCGGGATGCGGCCGCGCGCCGACCACCCGCGGATCGAATGCCGCGTCCGATCCCCGCGCGGCATCGAGCGTCGCCGCGCCGCAGAGGTCCGCCACCCGCGTCAGCTCGATCGCGCGCGACAGAGCGAGGCCGCCCACGGCCACGCTCATCTGGACGCCGTTGATGAGGGCGAGACCTTCCTTGGCGCCGAGCGTGACCGGGCGAATCCGCGCCGCGGCGAGCGCCCGGCGCGCCGCGACACGGCGGCCGCGCCGGAAGAGATCTCCTTCGCCTATCAGCGCGAGGGCCAGGTGCGCCAGCGGCGCGAGATCGCCGGAGGCTCCGACGCTGCCCTGCGACGGGACCGGCGGCAGGAGGTCGGCGGACAGCATGGCGACGAGCGTGGCGACCGTCGCCGGGCGAATGCCGGAGAAGCCGCGCGCGAGGGCGTTGGCCCGCAGAACCATCATGGCGCGGACGTCGCGATCCGGCAGGAGCTCGCCGACGCCGGCCGCGTGGCTGCGCACGAGGTTGCGCTGCAGGGTCTCGATTTCGGCGGGCGAGATCGTAACGTCGGCGAAGTTCCCGAAGCCCGTGGTGAGGCCGTAGATCCGCGCGCCGCGGCGGAGCGCCCGCTCGACGACCCGGCGCGAGGCGGCCATCGCCCTGCGGGCCGATGGCGCGATGGCGACGCGGACCTGGCGATCGGCGACGTCCCGAAGGTCCGCGAGCGTGAGCCCCCGCCCCGTCAGCCGGATCGTTCGCATCACGCGATTCTAGCGTGCGCGGCTGTCGGGGCCGTGTCTCGCGGCAGACTCGAAAGTCTGTTACCCTGCCTCGTTTTTTCGGGAGAGAGGAAAAGCGTGCGTGTCGCGGCGGTTCTCGGCGGACAGTGGGGCGACGAGGGCAAGGGGAAGATCGTCGATCTTCTCGCCGACCGCTTCGCGATCGTCGCGCGCTACCACGGCGGCCATAACGCCGGCCACACCGTCAAGTTCGGCGACCGGCACTTTGCGCTCCATCTGCTCCCGGCCGGAATCGTCCGCGGGCGCACGGGGGTGATCGGACCTGGCGTCGTCGTGGACCCCGACGCGCTCCTCACCGAGATCGAGGCCGTGCGGGCGCAGGGTGTCGCCATCGGCGAGAATCTCCGCCTCTCCGACCGCGCGCAGGTCATCCTCCCTTACCATCGCTTGCTCGATGCGGCGCGCGAGGCCGCGGCCGGCGCGGGCAAAATCGGGACCACGCTGCGCGGCATCGGCCCGGCGTATGAGTCGGCGGCTTCGCGCAAGGGAATCCGCGTGGCGGAGCTCTATCGCCCGAGCACGCTGCGCGAACGGGTCGGCGCGCTCGCCGCCGAGACGGGCGCTCTCGCGAGGGCGCTCGGCGGCGAGCCGGTACCACCCCTTGAGGACGTCGTCGCCAGTCTCGAGCACGCGGCGGCGAAACTCGCGCCGCATGTCGCGGACACCGGGCGGTATCTCCGCGACCATCTGAAGGGCGGCGGCACGCTGCTCGGCGAAGGCGCGCACGGGGCGATGCTCGACGTTTCCGCAGGAACCTATCCTTTCGTGACGTCCTCACACTGCACCTCGGCCGCGTTCGCGGCGGGCCTCCAGGTCTCTCCGCGTGCCCTGGAAGCGACGCTCGTCGTGCTCAAGGCATACACGACGCGCGTCGGCGGCGGCCCGTTTCCGACGGAGCTCTCCGATGTGACCGGCGAGTATCTGCGCGCGCGCGGGAACGAGTTCGGGACATCGACCGGCCGTCCCCGCCGGACGGGATGGTTCGACGCCGTCGTGGCGCGCACCGCGGTCGAGCTCTCCGGCTGCGACGCCGTGGCCGTCACGAAGCTCGACGTCCTCGACGACCTCGAGGAGATCTCCGTGTGCGTGGGTTATCGGCTGGACGGCCGCGACGTCGAGGACCTTCCGCCGCTCGTCGAGGACGTCACGAGGCTCGAGCCGCGGTACGTGAAGCGGCCGGGGTGGAAGGCGAAGACAACCGGCGTCACGCGGTACGAGCAGTTGCCGGGACCGGCGCGCGATTACGTGCGCTTTCTCGAGGAGCGCGTCGGCGCGCCGGCGGTGCTGATCTCCACCGGCCCGCGCCGTGAAGAGACGATCTGGCGCGGAGAGTCGGCGTTCCTCGCAGGCCTGCCGGCGGCCGGCTGACCCGGCGCCGTATACTTCTCCGGCATCGGCGGGCCGTTAGCTCAGCCGGTAGAGCATCGGCCTTTTAAGCCGGTGGTCGTGGGTTCGAGTCCCACACGGCCCACCAAAGTGCCACCTTCAATTCGCATTCGGAGCGAAACATCGCGATCGCGGCCGACGTTGGTTAAGATT
>DATJZU010000084.1:0-29789 GCA_035498835.1 Thermoanaerobaculia bacterium | reverse complement strand
GCCGTGAAGAAGCCGACGATGAAAGCCAGCCCCTTGATCGGGGCGCTCGTCACCATCTGCTCGTCGAAATACTTCCGCTCGGTCTTGCCTTCGAGCTTGAGGCGCTGATCGCCCTTGATGGTCTCGATGTACTTGTTCGCCGCCTCGGGATCGGGCAGGCGGACGTACACCGTCGAATAGATGTCGCGCTTGGTCTGCTGCTGCAGGTCCGCGACGTCCGTCCAGATCTCCGACTCGTAGGCGCTTCCCTGCGCGTCGAACTTTCCGACGATGACCCAGCGAAAGGCGCCCGTCTTCAGCGTGTCGCCGACATTCATGCTCGCGAAGCGTTTCGAGAGGTTCTTCGAGACGATCGCCTCGTTCGTGCCGGCCGTGAACATGCGGCCGTCGACGATCTTGATGCCCGGCCGGATCTCGAAGCCGACGGGAGACATGCCGCGCACCTGAACGTTCGAGAAGGTCTTGTCGTCCGAGCGCGGGACGTTGATCAAGGTGATCAGCTCGGCGGAAACGTAGGGCTTCCCCGCGGCCGTCATCTCGGGCCCCGGCATGGACTGCATCTGGTCCGCCTGCTCCCGGGTGATGACGCTCTGCATCTCGGCCTGTGCGCCGACGCGCATGGCGATGACGTTCCGGTTTGACGCCGTCACGGTCAGGGTGCGCGTCACGCCCTGCACGAGCGCGAGGACGCACAAAAACACCGCCACGACCAGGCCGATGACGAAGGCGGTCATTCCCGTCGACGTCTTGCGCGCGACGAGATTCCGGAAGTTGTATTTCAGCGGGATCGCCATCTCACACCACGCGCCGCAGGCCGTCGACGATGTTGAGCCGGGACGACTGGATCGCCGGAAGCACGCCCGCGAGAATTCCGACTCCGACGGAGACGGCCGCGGCCATAACCCACGTCTCCGGCGACACCTTGAAGTTGACCATCCAGACCGAAAGAGACGTCTTGTTGCAGATCGCCACGACCGCCGGGATGAGTGCGAACTTCGCGATCAGCACGCCGATGGTGCCGCCCAGGACCGCCATCACAACCGATTCGGAGAGGATGAAACCCAGAATGTGCCCGCGGCCGAATCCGAGCGTGCGCATGACGGCGATCTCGGTCACCCGCTCGCGCGCCGACATGGCGATCGTGTTCGCCACGATCAACACGAGCGCGAAGAGGACGATCAGGGAGATGCCGTTGATGAGGAACTTGACGTTGCCCATCATCTCGAGGAACTGGAGCTGGAACTGTTTTTCGGTCAGCGTCTTCGTCGGCCGGTCGCTGTTTTCGAACATCTTGTCGATCGCCGCCGCGACGCGCGGCACGTTCTCGGCGCGGTCGACCTTCAGGTAGTAGAGACCCGTGTACTTGTTGGCGCCGAACCAGCTCGACTGGTTCAGGTATTCGTTGTGGAAGAAGATGTTCGTCTCGTCGCCGGCGTTGTAGTAGCCGATGTAGACGAACTCCGGGTTGAGCGGGATGTAGGTTCCCTTCAGGATGATGTGGTCGCCCTTCTTCCAGCCGAACTTCTTCGCGATCTTCTCGCCGGCGACGAACCCGTTGCGGGTCGCCTTCCATTCGGCGTTGACCGCGGGATCGATCGTCGCGTCGTCGAAGATCTTGTCGAAATAGATGTCGGGATCGGCGGAGAGCTGGCCGATCCAGTTCTCCGGCCTGTCGTCCTTGTAGACGCCGCCGAACCAGACCTCGGGGGTGACGGCGACGACGCCCGGGATCTGCTCGATCCGCTGGCGCTGCGCGAGCGTGAGGAAGTTGCCGAGCCCGGTCGCGTGCTGCACGACGAGCCGGTTGGATCCCTTGCCGCCGGAAGGGTCCGACTGCATCGCCTTCAGCAGCGAGCCGAGGAGAACGATGAGCGTCAGGACGAGGATGATCGAGCTCGACGTCAGGAACGTCCGCGTCTTCTTGCGAAAGACGTTCTTCCAGATCAGGCGAAAGTACTTCATACGGATCTCACCGAGCCGGCGCGCTCCTCCGCATGAAGGACGCCTTTGTCGAGATGCACCATGCGGTGGGCGCGCGCGGCCGCCTTGGGGTCGTGCGTGACCATGACGATCGTCTTCTTGTACTGCTCGTTGAGCTGCTTCATGAGCTCCAGAATCTCCTCCGCCGACTTCGCGTCGAGATCTCCGGTGGGCTCGTCGGCGACCAGGATCTGCGGGTCCGACACGATCGCGCGCGCGATCGCGACGCGCTGCTCCTGTCCGCCGGAGAGCTGCCGCGGATAGTGGTCCATCCGATCTTCGAGGCCGACGATCTTGAGCGCCGTTCCGACGTGCTGGCGCCGCTCCCGCTTCGAGAGCTTCGTCAGGAGGAGCGGCAGCTCCACGTTCTCGAACGCGTTCAGGACCGGGATCAGGTTGTAGAGCTGGAAGATGAACCCCACCGTGTGGGACCTCCACGCCGCGAGCTGCGATTGAGACATCGTGGCGATGTCCCGGCCGCCGATGACGATCCGTCCGCGCGTCGGCGTGTCGATCCCCGCGATCAGGTTGAGGAGCGTCGTCTTGCCCGAGCCCGACGGTCCCATGAGGGCGACGTACTCTCCTTCGGGCACCTCGAGGTCGATGCCGTTCAGGACCGGGACCTCGATCTGGTCCCGGCGATAGACCTTCTCGACGTGCTCGATGTCGATCAAAGCGCTCATTCCTTCTCCCCTTCGATTCGAATCCGATCTCCATCCCGCAGGGAACTGCCGGCGGCGACGGCGATGAGCCGCTCCCCGCCCTGAAGGCCCTTCTTCACCTCGATCTGGCCCTGGACGTCGCCGGCCGCCTCGATCGTCTGGAACTTCGCCCGGCCGTCGACGATTCGGAAGACTCCCGAGGCGCCGTCCTTCGTCACGAGCGCCGCCCTAGGGATCAGCACGCGGCTGCGGTTCGCGTCGCCCTTCGTCGCCTCCGCGGTGAACGCCACGCGCGCCGACAGGTCCGGCAGGATCCTCTCGTCGGCGTCCAGGAACGCCACCTTGACCCGCACGGTGGCCTTCTGCCGGTCCGCCGCCGGGACGATCTGCCGCAGGTAGCCGTGGTACGTCTTGTCCTGGACGGCGTCGAGCGTGATCTCGGCCGGCTGCTTCGGGCCGATCCGCGAGAGGTTCGCCTCGTTCACGTCGGCGCCCACGTAGAGGCTCGAGAACTCGACGAGGGTCACGATGGCTCCGCCGGAGCCGCCGCCCGACGGCGATGACCCGAACGGCGAGACGGCCTCGCCGACGAACGCACGCTTGGCGGTGATGACGCCGGCGAACGGCGCACGGATGACCGTGTAGTCGATGAGTGCCCGGACGTAGTCCGCCCGCGCCTTCGTGGCGCGATCCGAGGCGATCGCCGCGTCCAGGGTGGACTTGGGCGACAGGCCCTGGTCGTAGAGCGACTGCTGGCGCGCGAGCTCGGCCTTCGCGTTGACGTAGTTGGCCTCGGCCTCGGCGAGCTGCGCGCTCAGGTCCGTGTCGTCGAGGCGCGCGATGATGTCGTCCTTTCGGACCTTCGAGCCCTCGGTGACGTTCAACGCGACGATTCGGGAAGTGATCTTCGGAGACAGGTCGGCCTTGCGCTCGGCCTCGACGTAGCCGGTCGCCGTCAGAAGAGTCGTGGCCTGCCCCTCCGTGACGATCGAGGCCGTCACGGCTTCGACCCGCGTGGGGCGAAGGGATTTGCCGCCGAGAAAATAGGCGGCGGCTCCCGCGGCCACCACGATGACCGCCAGCAGCAACAGCCAGCCGCGCGCGCCCCCGGACCGCTCCGGCTCCCGGTTGATCCGAAGGGCGGCGAGGTCACCGACACTTTTCCTCTCCTGGCTCACGGCATGAAGCTCCGGGGTCATTCTATTTCGCTCCGTCCGGGGCGCACGAAAGGCCCAACTTCTTCTACGGCAGGGAGTCGCAACGGTTTTCGAGCGGCGGCGATTCCCGCGAGCGCCGGCGCCGTTCGGAGGGTGGATAATCGTCATGGAGGGTCCGTTCATGTTCCACCTGGCGATTCTTCTGGCCGCCGCAACGGCGACGCCCGCCGCCCCCGCCGGGGCCGCCTCGCCTCTCTATCGGGTCGAGCTCGCCGGCGGTCAGTCCTCGTGGGCGATGGGGAAGCCCCAGCCCAACGGAGCGCTCCTTCTCTTCAAGCACTATCCGGACGGGGCGCTCATGAGCGTGCGCACGAGCGACGTGAAGAAGATCGTGGCGGGCGTTCCGAACGAGCCCGGGAAGCGGCTGAAGCCGGGCGAGCTCGTGGAGATCGGTGCGACCGGAGGCGGCCTGCCTCCCACCGGCGGCGGCGTCGCGACCGGGTCGACGGTGCGGCCTCTCGGAGGCGGCCCTCAGCCCGGAGCGAACAAGGACGGCTCGGCGCTCTTCAATCCCAACCGCCCCTACAACCCGACGTGGGATTCCAAGCTCGTGCCGGGGCAGACGATGGGATTTCCGAACTCGCCGAACGATTACGTCGAGGGGAAGACCTTCGCGCACCCGCCCGCGCCCGCGGTCCAGGCCGCGCCGGGCGACGTGCCGAAAGCCCCGGAGCTGCCGCAGTAGGGTAGCAATCAGTTTTCAGTTGTCAGTTATCAGTTCCGGACCTCATAACTGATGACCGACAACTGAGAACTCGTCTCAGATGTGGATTGCGTGCCCTGAAACCGCTTCCGCGGCTTCGTGGATGGCCTCGGACAGGGTCGGGTGGGCGTGGATCGTGCGGACGAGATCCTCCGAGGTCGCCTCGAGCTTCATCGCCGCGGCGGCCTCGCCGATCAGCTCGGTCGCCGACGGCCCGATGATGTGGACGCCCAGGATCTCGTCGTACTTCTTCTCGGCCACGATCTTGACGAAGCCCGTCGTCTCGTTCAGGACGCGGGCCTTTCCGATCGCCGTGAACGGGAACTTGCCGACCGCGACGTCGTAGCCGCGTTCCCGTGCTTTCGCCTCCGTCAGGCCGATCGACGCGACCTCCGGCGAGCAGTACGTGCACCCGGGCACCTGGTCGTAGTTGAGCGGCTGGGTCGGCCGGCCCGCCATGTGCTCGACGGCCACGACGCCCTCGGCCGACGCGACGTGCGCGAGCCACGGCGTCGGCACGACGTCCCCGATCGCGTAGACGCCAGGCACGTTGGTCCTCATGAACTTGTCGACCTTGACGTAGCCGCGCTCGATCGCCACGCCGGCGCTCTCGAGCCCGAGGCCTTCGGAGAGCGGCTTGCGGCCGACCGCGAGGAGCACTTTCTCGGCCCGCATCGTCTCGGTCTTCTCCGCCGAGGTCCGGGCGAGCACTTCGACGCCGCCATCGATCTTCGTCACGCGCTCGACGCGCGCGTCCACGTACACGGTCATGCCCTGCCGCTTGAACGAGGCCGCGAGCTCGCGCGAGATGTCCTCGTCCTCGATCGGAACGATCCGCGGAAGGACCTCCAGGATCGTGGCCTTGGAGCCGAACCGGGCGAACATCGAGGCGAACTCGACGCCCACGGCGCCGGAACCGATCACGAGGAGCGACTTCGGCACCTCGGTGAGCTCGAGGATCGAGTCGGAGGACAGGATCGTCTTGTGGTCGATCTCGATGCCCGGCAGTGCGCGCGGCGCGGAGCCCGTGGCGAAGAGCACGTTCTTCGCGGAATGCGTCGTCTCCGTTCCGTCCGCAGCCGTCACGGAGACGCGGCCGACGCCGGCGAGGCGCCCGAATCCCGCGGCGACGTCCACGCGGTTCTTCTTCATCAGATAGGAAATGCCGTTCGAGCTCTGGCGGACGACCTTTTCCTTGTGCTTCATGGCGCCCGCCAGATCCAGCCGCACGTCGCGCGCCGAGACGCCGACGTCGGCGCCATGCCGCGCTTCTTCCAGCAGGTCCGCCGTGTGGAGCAGGGCCTTGGTCGGGATGCAGCCGCGGAGCGTGCACACGCCGCCGAGCCGCGGCTCGCGCTCGACGATCAGCGCGGACATTCCGAGCTGCGCGGCCCGGATCGCGGCCACGTAACCGCCCGGTCCCGAACCGATGATCGCCACGTCGTAGGTTTTCGTCGAGCTCATGAGGTCTCCGAAGAGCGCCAAAGCCTATCAGGAGGCGTGAGGGCGCTCCAAAGGCCGGAGCGCCGCGTCGGTGCGCTTAGAATCGCCGCGTGCGCCGGCACCGTTCGATCGCCCTGGTGGTGCTCGCAGCGCTCTCCGCGCTCGCGGCGATCCCGTCCGGCTGCGTCCCGGAAAAGGGCCCGACGGCCCACGGAATTCCCGTCGGGTTCTTCGGCGCGCTGACCGGGCCGCAGGCCACCTTCGCCCAGGCGGGCCGCAACGGCGCCCGCCTCGCGGTGGACGAGATCAATCGGTCCGGAGGAGTGCTCGGGGTCCGTCTGGACCTTCGCGTCGAGGACGACCACAACGAGCCGGCCGAGGCCGCGTCGGTCGTCTCGAAGCTCATCACCCGCGATCACGTCGTCGCCCTGATCGGCGAGAATGCGTCGTCGCGCTCGCTCGCGGCGGCGCCCATCGCGCAGGGCTACAGGATCCCGATGATCTCGCCCTCTTCGACGAACGTCGAGGTCACGAAGAAAGGCGACTACATCTTCCGCGTCTCCTTCACCGACGAATCGCAGGGCCGCGCCCTCGCCGCTTTCGCGCGCCGCAACCTCAAGGCCTCGACGGCGGCCATCCTCATCGACGCCCGCAGCGACTACAGCGTCGGTCTGGCGGACGCGTTCGCGCACGACTTCACGGCGGCCGGCGGCCGCGTCGTCGCCCAACCCCGGTACACCGAAGGCGACACCGACTTCTCCGCGCAGCTGACCGCGCTCCTTCCGATCAAGCCGGACATCCTCTTTCTCCCGGGGTACTACACCGACGCCGGCCTGATCGCCCGGCAGGCGCGAGGCCTCGGGCTCACCGCGGCGTTCCTCGGCGCGGACGGCTTCGACTCGCCCAAGCTCACCGAGATCGGAGGCGACGCCGTCGAGGGCGCCTACTTCTCCAACCACTACTCGCCGGAGGACCCGAATCCCGCCGTGAAGACTTTCGCCGCGGCCTACGAGAAGGCCTTCGGCATCGCGCCCGACTCGATCGCCGCGACGTCCTACGACGCCGCGCGCCTCGTCGCCGACGCGATCAAGCGCGCCGGCTCGACCGAGGGCAGGCGGGTGCGCGACGCCCTGGCCGCAACGGCCGATTTTCCGGGAGTCACCGGGACGATCTCATTCGACGCCGACCGCAACCCGGTCAAGGCGACGGTGATCATCCAGGTGAGGGGCGGGAAGTTCCGCTACGTGACGTCCGTGGCTCCCGCCGCGCCGTAACCGAACCGCTATTTCTTCCCGTCGTCGATCACGAACTCGTCGAAGGACGTCCGCCCGCGGCCCTGCGTGGCCAACCCGATCTGGCCGGCCGCCGGCTTCGGGTCGACGCCGTGAAGCAGTTCCTTCTCGTTCCAGGTCGCCGTGATGGCCGGACCGGCGAGCGTCAGGTCGAGGCGCCCCCAGAGGTTGTCGGCGGCTCCCTTGCCGCGCGCGATCGACGTCGGCTTGCCGTCGCGCCAGGAAGTCAGCTCGGCGTCGCCCGTCGAGCCGTCGAAGAGCAGCGTCACGAAGTCCTTCGGGGAGGTCATCCGGAGGACGATGCCCGCCCGCCCCGGCTGTTTCTTCAGAGACACCGAGATGTTGCCGTCCCGGATCGTCACGCCGCGGCGAATGGCGAGGGCCAGCGAGTCGGCCGGGCGCTCCTCCACGACCTGCGACAGCTGATTGGGCGCCGAAGGGGGATTCTGGTCCTGGATGACGAGCCAGTTGGCCCGGGCCGGCGTCCCGATCACGACGAAGTCGAAGAAGGCCGGGGGCCGGGCGGGCGCGTCGGCGTCGAAATGGTTGCGCCACTTCTCGGCGTGGACGGCCGGCGTCGGCACGAGCAGGCCGACGGCGAGCAGGGCGACAAAGACGTTCTTTCGTGTCATCGAAGGCGAGGAAACGATTGGGAGCCGTTAAAATTCCCGCAATGAATACTTCCACGACGAGCCCCTATCGCATCGAGCGGGGCGGGTTCCGATTCGAGCTGCCCCGAACGGAGATCGCCCGGCTGAAGACGCTGCCGGATTTCGAGACCGAGGAGGAGCCCGCAATCGCCGACGAGTTCCTGCGTTTCCGGGCCGACCGCTGGGCGGAGAACCTGTCGGACGCCGGCGCGGCGCCGGGGCCGGTCCTCATCCGTATCGACACCCATCAGAAGAAGACGGAGCTCCGCCGGGGCGACGACCTGTTGTTTTCAGCGGATATTTGAAACGCGGCGAGGCTCGATCCGGCCAACCGCTGTCGAGAGCATCCCGCCCCGCCCGGGAAGAGAGTCTCCAAGGCGCTTCGGCGAGGTGACTCGCAGGGCCCGACCCGTCTCTAGAAACTCAAGATGGACCGGATCGTCCTCTCGATCGCGAGGAAGGCCTGGCGCGAGTAGGGGTCGACGACCACGCGCACCTCGGCCGGCGGTGTGACGTCTTCCGCGAGGGACCGCGCGAAACGCGGCGCCAGCTTCTCGAAGAACTCCTCGCCCAGCTCGCGATCGCTCTTCCCCTTCGAGCCCGGGAGCTCCCGCAGGCGGGCGAGGTCCGCCGGCTCGAGGCGCAGGCGGAAGCCGCCGGCCTCGCGGTAAAGCGGCTCGGGACTCTCGAGGGACGGCGCACGCGCCCCTGCCGCCGGAGCCGGAGGGGCGGACGCGGGAGCCGGCGTCGGGGCCTCCGGCGCGGTGTCGTCCAGAACGTCCTCGTCCGGCGCGAGGAAGTCGGGCTTGTCGTCCGATCCGTCGCCGTTCATCGCCCCGCCAGCAGGTTTTTCGAGATTACGATGCGCTGGATCTCGCTCGTGCCCTCGTAGATCGTCGTCACCCGCGCGTCGCGGTAGTAGCGCTCCACGGGGTACTCGCGCGAGTAGCCGTACCCGCCGAAGATCTGCACGGCCTGCGCCGCGATCGCGTTGGCGGCCTCCGTGGCGTACACCTTCGCCATCGAGCTCTCCTTGGAGTGCCGCCGGCCGGGCAGCTCCGAATGCAGCGCCGCCCGGTACGTCAATCCGCGTGCCGCCTCGATCTTCAGACGCATGTCCGCGATCTGGAAAGCGATCGCTTCGTGCTCGGCGAGCTTGCGGCCGAAGGTCTCCCGCGTCTTCGCGTATTCGACCGAGGCCTCGTAGCAGGCCCGCGCGATCCCGATGCCCTGGGCGGCGATTCCGATCCGCGAGTGGTCGAGCGTCGCCATCGCGATCGGGAAGCCCTGGCCCTCCGCGCCGAGGCGCCGGGACACGGGGACGCGAACGCCGTCGAGCGAGATCCCCGCGGTCTTCGACGCGCGCAGGCCCATCTTGTCCTCGGGCGGGCCGACGGTGAGGCCGCGGTCGTCCGATGAGACGAGGAACGCGGTGATGCCGTGCGTGCCCCGATCCGGATCCGTCATCGCCATCACGACGTACCAGCGAGCCTCGCCGGCGTTCGTGATCCAGGCCTTCGATCCCTCGAGCACGTAGGCGTCGCCGTCGCGGATCGCGCGCGTCTTCTGGTTGGCGGCGTCCGAGCCGGACTGCGGCTCGGTCAGGGCGTAGGCACCGAGGCTCTTCCCCGACGCGAGCTCCTTGAGGATCGTCTTCTTCTGCTCCTCCGATCCGAACTTCCAGATCGGGTAGCAGACGACCGAGTTGTTGACGGACACGATCACCGCGGTCGACGGGCACACGCGGGCGAGCTCCTCGACGGCGAGAATGTACGAGAGCGGGTCGGCGCCGGCCCCGCCGTATTCCTCCGGAACCATCATCCCGAGGATTCCCATCTCCGCGAGCCGCGCGAGGATCTTGCGCGGGAACGTGCCGGTTTTCTCCCGCTCGGCGACGCCGGGGGCGATCTCCGCCTCGGCGAACTCGCGTACGGCGTCGCGGATGCGGCGCTGGTCTTCGGTCGGCTCAAAGTTCATGGCGCGCGCGGCGGCGTTGGAGCTCCGCCTCCGCTCGAGCCGCCGCCTCCCCCGCCTCCGCTCCCCCCGCCGCGACCCCGGCGGCGCCGGCGGAACCGGCGCCGCGACCCGGGCAGACGACCTTCTCCCGGATGGCCCGTCGCCGCGGGCCCGGATCCGGCGCCCGTCGCGGACGCGGGCGGCCGCGCGGGCTGCGGCGGCCGTTGCGGCGGCGCGGGACGCGGTCCTCCGGGACGTCCCGGCCCGCCCTTCTCCTGGGGCCGGCCGGGTGTGCCGCCGCGCTGCTCGGGCGGCCGTCCGGGAGCTCCCCCGCGTCCCCGGCGGCGGCGCCTCCGCGAGGGCCGCGGCTCCGGCGTGTCCGACCAGCCTTCCTCGAGGTGGCGGAATGTCACGACGATCTCGGGTCGGCTCCCGCGCTCGCGAAGGAACTCGACGATCTTCGCGCGCAGCGCCGCGGAGGGGTCGGACACGATCGCGGGAATGCGCTCCGGGTCGAAGAGCATCATGCGCGTCCAGCTCACGCTCTTGCGGCGGCCGTCGGCGGCCTCGAGCACCATGACGAAGAGGTCCCGCTCGTGATCGAGGACGTGCTCGCGATACGTGAAATCCGGCAATGCCTCGAGGCAGAGCGCCTTGAGCAGGTCCAGGTGCTTCTCGCCGCCTTCGAGGGTCTGTTCCATCGAGACCACGCGGTCCCGGAACATGCGCGTCTGCGGCATCAGCCCCTCATCCGATCGCGAGGCCCGCGTCCCGGAAGATCTCGCGCGCGATGATCAGCCGGTGGATCTCGCTCGTCCCCTCGTAGATCTCCGTGATGCGGGCGTCGCGGAAATTGCGCTCGACGGGGTATTCCTTCGTGTAGCCGTAGCCGCCGTGGATCTGCAGCGCCTTGGTCGTCACCCGCTGCGCCATCTCCGCGGCGAAGAGCTTGGCCATGGCCGCCTCGAAGCCGAAGCGGCCGACGCCCTTCTTCGACGCGTCCTTCGCCGCGGCGGCGCGGCGGGTCAAGAGCCGCGCGGCGTCGAGCTCCGTCGCCATGTCGGCGAGGTAGAAACGGATCACCTGGAAATCCGAGATTGTCTTTCCGAACGCGCGGCGCGCCTTCGCGTAGGCGAGCGCCGCTTCGTACGCCTCCGTCGCGATCCCCACGGCCTGCGCCGCGATTCCGATCCGGCCGCCGTCCAGCGTCGCCATCGCGATCTTGAACCCGTCGCCCTCGCGGCCGAGGCGGTTCTCGACCGGGACCTTCACGTCGGTCAGGAAGATCTCGACCGTCCCCGAGGCGTTGACGCCCAGCTTGACCTGATGCCGCGAGCGGTCGAAGCCGGGCGAGTCCGCATCCACGAGAAAGGCCGAGATGCCGCGGGCCTTCTGGCCAGGATCGGTCATCGCGAAGAGGAGGCAGACGTCCGCCTCCTGGCCGCATGTGATGAAGACCTTCTGCCCCGAGATGCGGTAGTGATCGTCCTCCCGCACGGCGCGCGTCTGCTGGTTCGCGGCGTCGGACCCCGCGTTGGGCTCGGTCAGCGCGAAGCAGCCGAGCTTCTCGCCCTTCGCGAGCGGCGTCAGGAAGCGCTTCTTCTGATCCTCGTTGCCGAAGCGATCGATCGGGTCGCAGACGAGCGAGTTGTTGACCGAGAGGATGACGCCGAGGTTCGCGCAGGCGCGCGAGATCTCCTCGATCGCGACGGCATACGACACCGTGTCCATCTCGGCGCCGCCGGAGGCCGCCGGCACGCAGACGCCCGCGAGGCCGAGCTGCCCCGCCTCCGCGAAGAGCTCGCGCGGAAAGCGGCCGCTCTGGTCGATCGACGCCGCCTGGGGCCGGACGCGCTCCTCGGCGAACTGCCGCACGGAGGACTGGAGCAGGGACTGCTCCTCGGTGAGATCCAGATCCATCCGGGACAGAGGTTATCAGGTGTCCGTTCGGCTCGAGATCGAGGCGGCGAGCGCCCGCAGCGCGCGCGCGTAGCTGTCCCAGGTCGCGAGGCCGGCCGCGCGCGCGAGGCCCGGCGCGTACCTTTCCGCGCCGCGCGCGAGGATCGTTTCGACGGCGGCGGCGAGCCCGGCGGCGTCCCCCGATTCGAAGAGCTCCCCCGTCTCACCCGGCACGACCGTCTCGACGAGCGAGCCGACGCGCGAGGCCGCCATGGGGCGTCGCGCGGCGAGAGCCCGCGCGGCGATCGCGCTGCCGGCGATCTTCCGGTACGGCAGCACGAGGACGTCGCAGGCGGCGAGCCAGTCGTCCATTTCCGCCTCCGGAACGTAGGCGTCGCGCCGGAGAATCTCGCCCCGCGCCGCCGCCGCGGACAGACGCTTCTCCAGGTCCGCCGCGTCCGGAAAGCTCTCGCCGACGATCGCGACGCGGGCGCCGGTCACCCGGGAGATCCGCGGTGCCGCCTCGAGCAGCACGTCCACGCCCTTGTACTGCCGCACGAGCCCGAGGAAGAGCACGAGCGGCCCGGGCACGCCGAGCCGTCTTCGCGCGTCGTCGCGCGAGGGCGCCGCGGACTCGGCGGCGGGAAGCGGGTGGATAACGGCCGGGCGGCCGGGCACGAGGGTCGCGAGCCTCTTCCGCGCCTCCTCCGAATGGACGAAGAACGCGTCGGCCGAGAGGAACGCGCCGAGCGCGAGGAAGCGATGGAGCGCCGTCGCCTCGTGATCGTCGACGTTGTGGCATATGAGGACGCGCGCGGTGCCGGGCCGCAGGCGCGCGAGACGGCGCAGCACGGCCCGGTCCGGCAGGCCCCAGAACGCGATCCACCACGGGACGATCAGCGCGGTCGATCCGGATTCGGCGACGGCCGCGGCCGTCCGGCGCCAGGAGACCGGCGACCGCCAGTCCAGGATCGGCGTCGCCGGCGACGGCCCGGCGTCGGAAAAGTCGGCGAAGCGGCGCGGGTCGAGCCATCGCGGGTACGGCCGCGAGAAGGTGAAGTACGAGACCGGGCCGCCCGCGCCGAGAGCGTGCGCCAGCAGCGACGTCTCCCGAGCGATGCCGCCGCGATCCGGAGGCGCCGGGCCGAGAATCGCGAGCCGCGGCGCCGTCACCGGGGCGGCACGGCGCGCGGGACGGGAACCGCGGGGGCTCCGCAGTCCGGATAACCCGCGGCGAACTGGATGCCCCCCCGCAGGTGCGCGAGGAAGAGCGGCTCCGCATAGCTCTCGCTCGCGTGCCCGAGCGCCGTGGAGAACGCGCGGCCGCCGAAGACGAACCGGCACCACGCGATCGGGTGATCCGCGCCCATCGCGCCGCCGGAATACGTCGTTTCGTCGAGCATCGCGAGAACCTGCACCTTCGGCCGCGGGTTGAACGCGAAGTTGTACCACTCGTCCACGCGAGGCCGGCTCGCCGGCAGCGACCGGGTCGACGGATGGACGCGATCGACGACGCGCACCGTGGCCGACGGGATCGCCGGATGGCCGGCGAACGGCGCGCCGACGAGCTCGCCGTAGAACGTCCACCCGGACTCCGTATCGCTTGCCGAGTGGACGCCGACGAAGCCGTGGCCGCTCCGGATGTACCGCTCGAAGGCGGCCGGCGCGGTCTCGTCGAGCACGTCTCCGGTCGTCAGAAGGAAAACGACCGCGTCGTATGCGGAGAGAGCGGCGTCCGAGAAGGTCGCGGCGTCCTCGGTGGCGTCCACCTCGAAACCGGTCTCCGCGCCGAGCCGGCGTACGGCGGCGATGGCGTCGGGGATCGACGCGTGGCGAAAGCCCGCGGTCTTCGTGAACAGCCGGATGCGCGAACCGCTCGCGAACGCTTCGGGCCGGGGCACGCGATCGTCCGCGGAGCCGAAAGCGGCCGCCAGGAGCAGCATCAGGAACGGGCCGCGAGCCACAGGCCCTTCAAGTATTCCCCCTCGGGGCAATCGAGCGAAACGGGATGATCGGGCCCCGCGCCCTGCCGCGCCGCGATCGCGAACGATCGGGCCGCCTCGACGGACGCCGAGAACACGATCTTCTGGAAGAGGTCCGCCGGGACGAGCCCGGAGCAGGAGCACGTCAGGAGCCAGCCTCCGGGCGAGACGAGCTTCATCGCGAGGCGGTTGATGTCCTTGTATCCGCGCGCGGCGCGGTCCACGTCGGCGCGTTTCTTGGCGAAGGCCGGCGGGTCGCACACGACCACGTCCCAGAGCTCTCCCGCCGCGACGCGACGTCGGAGATCCTCGAAGACGTCTTCCTCGGCGAAGTCGGCGTCGGCCGCGGGAAGGTCGTTGACGCGGCGATGCTCCCGAGCGAGCGCCAGCGCCTCGCCCGAGGAGTCCACGTCCACGGCGCGCCGCGCTCCACCGGCGAGCGCCGCAACGGAAAAGCCGCCGGAGTAGGAGAAGAGGTTCAGGACCGTCTTCTCCCGCGCGATCGCCCGCAGCCGTATGCGGTTCTCGCGCTGGTCGAGATAGAAGCCGGTCTTCTGGCCCGCGGAGAGATCGGCGAAAAATCGCAGGCCATTCTCGAGGAAAGGCACGAGGTCTTCCTTCGCTTCGGTCCGCGGCCGCAACGGTCTCCCCCGATCCCGCTCCGCGCCGCTCTCCCGCACGACGAGGCGCCGACCTCCGACGATCTCGCGCGCGACGTCTTCGAGCGGCGCGCGCTGCCGCTGGGTCCCCTCCGTCAGGAGCTCGAGGATGGCCGTGTCGCCGTAGACGTCGAGCAGCACTCCCGGACACAGATCGCCCTCCGAGTTGATCGCCCGGTAGCCGGTCGTGTCAGTCAACACCATGGCCTCCCGCAGCCTCCAGGCCTGCGAGAACCGCTCGCGAAAGAGCGGGCCATCGACGTCCCGGCCGTCGAAGGTCCAGAGGCGCGCGAGGATCTGCGAGCCGGGAGAGTAGACGCCGCGCGCGAGCGTGGATCCGTTCGGCGCGGCCACCTCCGCGAGCCCGTCGGCCCCGTCCCCCTCGCGCGACGACACCGCGCCGGAGAAGAGCCAGGGATGGCGCCGCCGCACGGACTCGTCGCGGCCCGACTTGAGCTTCAGCCGGATCAAAAACCCTCGAGGAGGTAGATGTCGCCGGTCTTGCGCGCGACGGAGAAGTAGATCTTCGTGCCGTCGCGCGACCAGCTCGGGTAGTCGAGGATGTAGCTGCCCTCCGAGTAGCCGGGCAGAAACCGCACCTGGCCCGTCGAGACCGAGACGATGGCGAGTCGCTTGTGATCCCGCAGGAAGAGGATCTCGTCGGGATTCGCGGGCGACCAGGCCGGATGGGAATCCTCGAGATCCCGGGTGAGCGGCTTCGCCTCGCCGCCTTCGGAAGGAACGACCCAGATCTCCCGCGTTGGAAGCCGCTGGAGCTGGAATGCGATGCGCTTTCCGTCGGGAGACCACGTCGGGTAGTCGACCTCGCTCTTCACCGACGTCACCGTTCTCGACTTCCCGCTCGCGACGTCGTAGACGGAGATTTCTCCGGGACCGAAGGCGAAGCCCATGGCGATCGACTTGCCGTCCGGCGACCACTCGACGGCTCCGGAGGCAATGCCCGTCGGTCGGGAACTGAGGCTCCCCATCGTCATCAGGAAGAGGTTCGTCGTGGTCGGAGTCGCCGAACGTACGAACGCGATCTGTCGTCCGTCCGGAGACCAGCGCGCCGACGGCTCGGCCGAGTCCCCGGGCGTGAGCTGAGACTGGAATCGGCCCTGCAGATCCGCGGTCCACAGTGCGCGCTCGCCGGTGCGCGTGGCGGAAACGAGCAGTGTCTTCCCGTCGGGCGCGAGCTGAGGAAAGTCGGCTCCGCTGACACCCGACGTGACGGCCCGAAGCTGCCCCGTGTCTACGGACAGCTCCCAGATGTTCGTTTCGTCGCGCACGGCTGCGAACGCTAGCCTCCGGCCGTCGCGAGAAACCGAAACGTCGGTGTCCTGGCCCTGTCCGACCGTGACGCGCGTCGGCTCCGCGGACCGGCCGTCCGGGAGGAAAGGAATCCGCCAGACGTTCAGGATCCCGCTCCGTTCTCCGGAAAAGAGGATCGACTTGCCGTCGCTGGACCACGCCGGACGGGTCACGTAGTTGAAGCCGCGCGTCAAGGTCCTCGGCTTGCCGCCCCCGCCCGGGACGACCGTGACGTTGAAGTCGTAACCGGTCAATCCTCCGGATCCGTAGGCGATCCATCGACCGTCCGGGGACCAGGCGGGCTGGTAGTCGATGCCATTGTTCCGGGTGAGGCGCGTCGGCGTTCCACCCGCCGCCGAGATCGTCCAGAGATTGACCTGGCCCTCACGGTTCGACATGAAGGCGATTCGCTGGCCATCGGGCGACCAGCTCGGGTAGTACCCGTCCTCGACGAGCCGGAAGGCCGCGCCCCCGAGGGCCGGCGCGACGAAGACGTCTCCGAACTTGGCGTTCAGGTAGGGTTCCAGCGAGCCGACGCTCAACGCCACGCCGAGGCGCCCGCCCCGATCGCGGGCCGAGACGAAGGCGAGCTTCGCGCCGTCCGGCGACCAGGCGGGTTCCGCCTCGTCGGCATCGGTCGCCGCAATTCGGATCGGCTCACCCCCGCCGAGTGGCTGTACGACGACGTCGAGGTTGCCGCGCTCGTCCGTCGTGTATGCGAGAAACTTCCCGTCCGGAGAGAAAGACGGCTCGTCCTCGAGCCCCGGCGCGAAGGTCACTCGGCGAAATGTCGCCGGCGTCGGAGAGGAGCCGGATCGCAGACGCAGGGCGACGTCCACCGCACCGACGGCGAGAAGCGCCGCCAGCCCGGCCGCCCACCAAAGATTCCGGCGCTTGGACCGAGCCACCGGAGGCGCCTCGCCGGAAGTCTCGGAAATGTGATCGAACGTCTGCTTGAGATCCCGGGCGAGGTCGCGCGTCGCGGCGTAACGGCCATCGGGCTCCTTCGCGAGGCAGCGCTCGACGATCCAGCGCAGCGGCGGCGGGGCCGTGGGCGCGAGACCGGCGATGGGCACGGGCTCCTCGCGGATGATCGCCGAGAGCGTCTCGACCGCCGTCTTCTTCTGGAAGGCGCGCGTTCCCGTCGCCATTTCGTAGAGGATCGCGCCGAGCGAGAACTGGTCCGACCGGAAGTCCACGAGCTCCCCGCTCGCTTGCTCGGGCGACATGTAGCCCACGGTGCCGAGGACCACTCCCGGACGCGTGCCGGGCGAGCCCATCGTCGCGAGTTGCGAGCCGCCGCGTTCCGACGGAACCGCGAGCTTCGCCAGCCCGAAGTCGAGGATCTTGACGAAACCGTCCCGATTGACCATGACGTTTTCGGGTTTCAGATCCCGGTGCACGATGCCGGCCTCGTGCGCCTTGGCGAGGCCGTCGGCGACCTGCGCGGCGATCGGCAGGAGCCGGCGCGCGGTCAAGGCCCCGGAGACGAGCAGCTCGCGCAGCGTCTTGCCGTCGACGTACTCCATCGCGATGAAGAGACCGGCCTCCGAATCTCCGATGTCGTACACCGTCAGGATGTTGGGATGGTTCAGCGCGGAGGCGGCGCGCGCCTCCTGCTCGAATCGCGCGCGGCTCTCGGCATCCACGGCCGTCTCGGCCGGCAACACCTTGACCGCGACGTCGCGGCCGAGCCGCACGTCCCGCGCCCGGTAGACCTCGCCCATGCCGCCCGCGCCGAGAGCGGCAGCCAGCTCGTAGGACCCGAGTCGCGTTCCGGCGGCGAGGGGCATGCGTCGCACAAAATACACGCAACCTCCGGCATCCGATAGCGTTGCAGGAACTCAAACGCCGGAGGCTCCGGCTCCGTAAGAACAGGTCAGAAGGCAGGCAAACGCGATCTCCTCTTTCGAGCCCCCGCGAGGGGGCTTTCTTTTTCGTCTGCTAGGCTCGATTCGGGAGGCGCCCATGCGAATCGAGACCTTCCGGATGGAGAGGATGCAATGCGTCTACGAGAAGGAGGTCGCCTTCGACCTCTCGGAAAGCGGCGTCGTTCCGCTCTCGGTGCAGGAGCTCCTCGACGGCGAGCCCGTCGAGAGATTCCTCGCGACGCGCCTCGCCTATCCGCGCTCGGACGGCTCGCGCGAACTGCGCGAGCGCATCGCCGACTGGTACCCCGGCGCGACCGCCGATAACGTGACCGTCGTCAACGGCGGCGCGGAGGCGAACCACGCGGTCCTCTGGTCCCTTCTCGAGCCCGGCAAGGGCGCCGCGATCCTGCTTCCCAACTACCTGCAGGCCTGGGGTCTCGCGCGGCATTGGGCCCACGCGACGGCCTTCCATCTGCGGCACGACCGCGCCGGCAATCGCTGGGCGCTCGACCTCGACGGGCTTCGAAAAGCCGTCACGAAGAAGACGAGGGTGCTTCTCGTGACGAATCCCAACAATCCGACCGGCGCGGTGTTCACCGAGGAAGAAATGGCCGCGGTCGTCGCCGCCGCCCGGCGCGTCGGCGCCTGGCTCGTGGCCGACGAGATCTATCGCGGCGCGGAGCTCGCGGGCGGGACGACGCCGACCTTCTGGGGACGCTACGACCGCACCATCGTGACGTCGGGTCTCTCCAAGGCCTTCGGCCTGCCGGGACTGCGCACCGGATGGGTCGTGGCGCCGAAATCCGCGATCGCCGAGATCTGGAGGCGCCACGACTACCTGACGCTGACGCCCGGCATGCTGTCGGACCAGCTCGCCGCGATCGCGATGGAGCCGGCGCGCCGCGAGGGGCTTCTCGAGCGCACACGCGACATCGTGCGGCGGCAACTGCCCGAGCTCGAAGGGTGGGTCGCGCGCCGTCCGGACGTCTTCGACTGGATCCCGCCGCGCGCCGGCGCGATTGCCTTCGTCCCCTACCGCCTCCCGATCGCACCGACGCCGCTCGCCGAGCGCATCCGCCGCGAGCAGTCCGTGCTCGTCGTCCCCGGCGACATGCTCGGGGGCGGCCGCGCGATCCGGTTCGGATTCGGCTACGACGTCGATCGCCTGCGCGAGGGGCTCGCGCGCGTCGCGCGCGTGACCGCGGCGCTGGCCCGCGCCCCTAGGGCTGGTTCGGCGACCAGTCGTACTCGAGGAACGTCGGTTCCGGCGCCGCCACGGCGAGCCACTGCGCCGTTGCGGGATCGGAGACGAACCGCGACGCGTATCGGTTGAGCGTCTGGCCGCCGCGCTCGAACTCCTTCCGGTTCCACTGGAAGATCATCGAGAGCGCGACGGTCCCGGCTGTGCGGTCGATCCGGTTCCTCGAAGCGTCGTTGACGAAGAGGCGCGCCTGCCGGTCGAGCGCCTCGTCCAGATCCTCCGCACGGTAAGCCCGGGCCGCGAGCGGGGGGCAGGACCTCGAGGCGCACACGATGGCGAAGTGGATCCGCACGTCTCCGGTGGCCCGGAGCGCGTTCTCGACGTCGTCGAGCGTCATCGCGCGGCCGCCGACGCGGTGCGCCGTCTTCGAGAACGCGCCCTCGACGTCCGTGATCTTCCGGCCGGGATGGTCGAGCATCGTCTGGATCGCCCACGCGTTGTAGGCGTTCACGAAGAAGGCCTTCTTCTCCGCGGGGCTCATCTCCGCCGGACGCGCGTCGCCCAGGTTCGCAAGATACGCCGCGAGGCGTTTGCGGTCCTGTCCCGTGGCCCCGAGGTAGTCGAAGCCGCCGTTCCTAGCGCGGGCCGCGAGGACCGCGTCGAAGGCCGCTGAATCGGGAAGGCCGGCCGCGGCGACAACGGCGGGAACGGCGAGGAGCGCAGCGGCGAGCGCCGCCCGGATGGCCGCCTTAACGGGCCGACCCCGCCGCCGACAGGATCCCGAACGCGATCGCTCCGATCGCTGCCGCCATCGGGATCGTCAGGATCCACGCGTAGACGATTCGCCCCGCTACGCCCCACCGCACGGCCGAGAACCGCTGCGTCGCGCCGACGCCGACGATCGCTCCGGTGATGGTGTGTGTCGTCGAGACGGGCACGCCCGTCAGCGACGCGAGCGCGATCGTCGCGGCCGCGCCGGTCTCGGCGCAGAAGCCGCTGTAAGGCTTCAGCTTCGTGATGCGGCTGCCCATCGTGCGCACGATGCGCCAGCCGCCGGTCAGGGTCCCCAGGCCGATGGCCGCGTGCGCCGACAGGATGATCCACCAGGGCACACTCGTGAGCTCCGCCAGGTGCATGAAGTGGAGCCGCGAGGAGGGATCCGCGAAGAGCGTGCGATTGGCCACGAGCAGGCTCGCGATGATCCCCATGGTCTTCTGCGCGTCGTTGGCGCCGTGCGACAGCGAGTACCCGGCCGCCGAGAAGAGTTGTCCGCGCCGGAACCAGCGGTCGACGGAACCGTAAGGCGTCCTCCGGAAGATCCACGAGACCGCGATCATGAGGCCCCACGCCACCGTCATGCCGAGCAGCGGCGAGACCACGATGAACGCGAGCGTCTTGACCCAGGCCGCCCCCGGCACGATCGCGCGGATTCCCACGCGTGCGACGGCCGCTCCGGCGTAGCCGCCGATCAGCGCGTGGGACGACGAGGAGGGAATGCCGAAATACCACGTGATCAGGTTCCAGACGATCGCTCCGAGGAGGCCCCCGAGGACGACGTCGGAGTTGACGACGGCGACGTCGATCAGGCCTCCGCCGATCGTCCTCGCGACGGCCGTGCCGAAGACGAACGCCGCGACGAAGTTGAAGAACGCCGCCCAGAAGACCGCGACGAGCGGCGACAGGACGCGCGTCGACACCACCGTCGCGATCGAGTTGGCCGAGTCGTGCATTCCATTGATGAAGTCGAAAACGAGGGCGATCGCAATGATGAAGAGGACGTAGGGCATGGGAGTTGTCAGTTGTCAGTTTTCAGTTGTCAGTAATGGACAAGGCCAACTGAAAACTGACGACTGATGACTGACAACTCCTCATCATGCATGCTTCAACACGACGCTCTCGAGCACGTGCGCCACGCCAGCGCATGAGTCGATGCAGCGCTCCATGTTGTCGTAGATGTCCTTCCACTTGATGACCTCGATCGGGGCGATCGGATCGGAGAAGAGCGACGCGACGGCCTCGTGGTACGCGACGTCGCCTTCGTTCTCGAGCTTCTTGATCCGGATGCAGTGCTCGGTGACGCCTTTCTGGCGCCGCAGGTCGGAGACCGCCTCCACGAGCTCCTGCGTCGCCTTCACGATGATGCGGGAGAGCGGCCGGGAGAGGAGCGTCGGCTCCGAGACGTGAAAAAGGGAGAGACGCCGCACGGTCCCGTCGATCAGGTCGATCACGTCGTCCAGGCGCACCGCCAGCTGGTGGATGTCTTCCCGGTCGATCGGCGTGATGAAAGTCTGATCGATGCCGCGGAGGATCTCGTGCGAGATCTCGTCGCACTCGTGCTCGAGACGCTTGATCTGGTCGGCCACCGGGCCGACGGGCGATTCCTTCTCGAAGAATCGGTTCAGCGTCACGGCACCCTCGTGAATTCGGCGGGCCATGTCGTTGAATCGGTCGAAGTAGCGCCCCTCGCGCGGCAGCAGGTTGAGCATCAAGCCCCCGTCGTCGGCGGGTAGGATATCCCGCCTTCAAACGGATTTGACCCGCGGCTTTACGCGAGCGGGAGGCGGACCCGAAACGTGCTGCCGCGGCCCGCCTCGCTTTCGACCTCGACGCGCCCGCCATGGAGCTGCACGAGGTGCTTGACGATGGCGAGGCCGAGCCCCGTGCCCGGACGGGTCTTGGAACGCGAGCGGTCCACCTGGTAGAAGCGCTGGAAAATCTTCTCCTGCTCCGCGCGGGGGATCCCGGGGCCCTCGTCCACGACCGAGACGTACGCCTCCCCGTTCTCCCGGCCGGCGAAGAGGCGCACGACGCCGGCCTCGCGGCAGAACTTGATCGCGTTGTCGATCAGGTTGCGGAGGATCTGGCCGAGGCGGCGCCGGTCGGCCTCGACGGTCACGTCGGCCGGCGCGTCCACGACGACGCGGATCGATCGGGCGGCGGCGGCGGGCGCGAGATCCCGCGCGATCTCTCGAAGCAGATCCGGCACCGAGATCTCCTCCTTGCGGAGCTCCACGGCGCCGCTCTCGATCTGCGCGAGGTCCATGAGATCGTCGATCAGCTCGCGCATCCGCTCCGACTGTCGCCGGATCATGTCGAGGAGCTGGCTCGTATCCGCCTCGTCCGTGCCGCCCTCGGCGAGCGTCTCGGCGGCTGCCGCGATCGAGGCGATCGGCGTGCGGAGCTCGTGGGAGACGTCCGCGACGAACGTCCGGCGCATCCCCTCGGTGCGCTCGAGTCGCGTCACGTCGCGCAGAACTCCGACCGCGGCCGCGCGCGAGCCCGGCGGCAGGGCGACGACCGTCACGTGCCACACGAGGTCGTCGGCGAGCCGCACGGTGCGCTCGTCGGTCTCCCGGCTTTTCAGCGTCGTCTCGAAGAGCTCGTAGAGCTCGCGATTGCGCAGCAGGTCGTAGAGCGCGCGGCCCGCCGGCGCCGGAAGGCCGATCATCTTCCCGAACTGCGCGTTCGATTCGAGAACGTGGAGTTTTTCATCCACGACGACGAGCCCGTCGGGCAGCTGCTCGAGCACCATCGCCGCGAGGCGCCGCTCGGCGTCGGCGCGTTCGGCCGCTTTCACGAGCGACTCCTTCATGCGCTTCAACGACGCGCCGAGGAGCTGCACCTCTTCGTCGCCCGACTCCGGGAGCTCCCGCCCGGTCTCCCCGCTCGCGATCGCGGAGGCGGCCCGGGTCAGGTCCCGGATCGGCCTGGAGAATCGCTGCGAGAGCGATCGGCCGATGAGGAACAGGCCGAGGCACGCCCCGATGATCGCGAGACGCGCGGTCCAGAGGTGCGACTGCTCCATCTGCCTCACCTGCGCGGCCGCGACCGACAGCCGCAGGACGTCCCCGTCCGGGAGGAGGCGCGCGGAATAGAGCCGGTCCTCTCGCTCCGTCGGCGAGAAGCGGCGCGACGTGCCCGTGGCGCTCGCGCGCGCCTCCAGCACCTCGGGCCGGCTCCCGTGGTTCTCCATCCCCGCCACGTCGGCCGCCAGGAGGTCTGTCTCGTGCGTCACGCGGCCGTCCGGAGCGATGACCGTGATGCGGCAGTCGAAGTCCTTCGCGGCGTGCCGCAGGAAGGCGTCGAGCGCCTCGGGCTGTCCGGCAAACCGATCGAGCTGCCCCGCGAGGTGGTCGCGCTCGTGCTCGACGCGATCCATGACGCGCTCGTCCACCGCCCGCCGTAGCGTCGCGTCGAGGACGACGACGAGGAGGACCGCGGCCGCCGCGGACAGCACGCCGAAGAGCGCCGTGAACCGGGACCCGAGTCTCATGCGAATACGCCGTCTTCGGAGGATGTCGGCCGCTGAGGACGAAGCCCGAAGAGAGGTCGTCCCCTATTTGCCCGGCGCATCGCGATATCGGTAGCCGAGCCCCACGACGGTCTCGATCCGATCCTCGCCGAGCTTGCGGCGCAGCGCCCGGATGTGCACGTCCACGGTGCGCGTCTCTACGTCCGCGTCGTAGTCCCAGAGCCGCGCCAGGATCGCGTCACGCGTGACGACCCGGGACCGGTTTCGGATGAGGAGCCAGAGCAGGTCGAACTCCTTCTTCGTCAGATGCACCCGCTGGCCGCCGAGACGCACCTCGAAGCGCGCGCGGTCCACGTGGAGATCGCCGTCGTCGAAAACCTCCTCCTCGGAAGTCTCGAAGGATGCGACCCGCCGCAGGTGGGCGTTTACGCGCGCGAGCAGCTCGCGCATCGAGAAGGGCTTGGTGATGTAGTCGTCCGCGCCGATCTCGAAGCCGAGGAGTTTGTCCCGCTCCTCGACGCGCGCCGTCAGCATGATGATGGGAACGCGCCGCGTCTCGTCCACGCGGCGGAGCTCCCGGCAGAGCGCGAGGCCGTCGATGTCGGGCAGGTTCAGATCCAGGATCACGAGGTCGAAGGGCTTCTCCTGCAGCGCCGCGAGCGCCGCGATTCCCGAAACGTAGTGCTCGACCTGGTACCGCTTCTCCTTTCTCAGGTTCAAGCGGATCGTGTAGGCGATGTCCGCATCGTCCTCGATCAAGGCGATGCGCTTCATCGCGCCGGCTTCCCGTCCCGCGGCCGGCGCCGTCGGTTTTCCGCGGCTCGTCGAAGTCTTCATGTTTCTTAGCCGAATCGCCCGGTGATGTAGTCCTCCGTGATCTTCTGCCCCGGGTTGGTGAAGATCTTGTCGGTGCGGTCGTGCTCGACGAGGCGGCCCATCATGAAGAACGCTGTGAACTCGGAGACGCGCGCCGCCTGCTGCATGTTGTGCGTCACGATGACGATCGTGTAGTCGCGTTTCAGCTCGTAGATCAGCTCCTCGATCTTCTGCGTCGCGATCGGGTCGAGAGCCGACGCGGGCTCGTCCATCAGGACCACCTCCGGCTCGACCGCGAGCGCGCGCGCGATGCAGAGCCGCTGCTGCTGGCCGCCGGAGAGGCCGAGGGCGGACGAGTCCAGCCGGTCCTTCACCTCGTCCCAGAGGGCCGCGCCGCGCAGCGCCTTCTCGACGCGCGCCGGCATCTCGGACCGCTTCGCGAGCGCGTTGATCCGCAGGCCGTATGCAACGTTGTCGAAGATCGACTTGGGGAAGGGATTGGACTTCTGAAACACCATTCCCACGCGCCGCCGCAGGTCCACGACGTCGGTGCCGGGCCCGTAGATGTCCTTGCCGTCGAGGAGCACCGCGCCCTCGACGCGCGTGTCCGGGATGATGTCGTTCATCCGGTTCAAGCAACGCAGGTACGTCGACTTGCCGCAGCCCGACGGCCCGATGAACGCCGTGACCGACTTCTCGGGGACCGCGAGCGAGATCTCGTAGAGCGCCTGGTGCCGCCCGTAGAAGAAGCACAGCTTCCGGGTCTCCATCCGGGTCCGCGTGGTTGCGGTCGGCGGAGGCCCCTTCGTCTCGACCGCCGGCCGGCTCGGGACTTCCGTCCGGATCGCCGATGGCGGCCGCTCGGAACCCGTCATCGCCGTGTCCGTCATCGTGCGTGCATCCTTTCGAGCCGTTTGGTCACCACGCGCGCGAGCAAGGAGAACACGAAGATCACCGCCACGAGGACGAGCGCACCCGCCCACGCCTGGCGGTGCCAGTCGTCGTACGGCGAGATCGCATACGTGTAGACCTGCACCGTCAGAGAGGAGATCGGCTGGTCGAGCCGCATCGAAAAGAAACGATTGTTGAATGCCGTGAAGAGAAGCGGCGCCGTCTCGCCCGAGATGCGCGCGAGCGACACCAGGATGCCGGTCATGATGCCCGGCAACGCCGCCGGAACCATCACGGAAAAGGCGGCCCGGGCGCGCGTCGCGCCGAGCGCCAGCGATCCTTCGCGCAGGGTCGAGGGCACGAGGTTCAGGAGCTCTTCCGTCGTGCGCGTGATGATCGGGATCATCATGAAGCCGAGCGCGGCGCCGCCGGCGACGGCCGAAAAGCGCTTCACGGGCATGACGAGGAGGCCGTAGGCGAAGATCCCGACGACGATCGACGGAATGCCGTTGAGGACGTCGGCCGTGAACCGCACGAGCGAGGCGAACGGCTTGGAGCCGTACTCCGAGAGATAGGTCCCCCCGATCAGCCCGATCGGAACGGCGACCGCCGACGCAACGCCGATGAGGATCAGCGTGCCGACGATCGCGTTCGCCATCCCGCCGCCGGTCTCGCCGACGGGCTTGGGCATCTTCGTGAAGAAGTCGAGGTTGAGGGACGAGAACCCCTGCTTGATCACGTAGAAGAAGATCAGAGCCAGAGGCACGAGCGCCACGACGACCGCCGCGCCGCAGAGAAAGACGACGGCCTTCGAGAGAGCGCGCCGCCGGCCGGCCTGCGTCACGCGGCCTCCCTCGCCCTCTGCACGGGCTCGGCCGCCGCCGCCTTGACCTTCACCTGGCGGTTCACGCTCCAGATGAGCAGGCGCGAGATGACGTTGATGATGAGCGTGACGACGAAGAGAACGAGGCCGATCTCGATCAGCGCGTTCAGGTAGAGGTCGTCGGCCGCCTCCGTGAACTCGTTCGCGATGACCGCCGCCATCGTGTATTGCGGCGCGAAGAGCGAGAGGGAGACCTGCGGGTTGTTGCCGATGACCATCGTCACGGCCATCGTCTCGCCGATCGCGCGGCCGAGGCCCAGAATCACGGCGCCGAAGATCCCCGTCCGTCCGTATCGGAGAGCCGCCTGGATCGCCTCCCACCGCGTGGCGCCGAGCGCGTAAGCCGCCTCGCGCTGCGTCGCGGGAACCGCGCGCAGGACCTCGCGCGCCACGGACGACGTGAACGGGATGACCATCACGGCGAGCACCAGCGCGGCCGCGAGCATCCCGACGCCGACGGGCGGACCGGAAAAGAGCGGCGTCTTGCGAAGCCACTGCGGCAGCACGTTCTCGAGGGCGCGCACCGCGGGAACGAGAACGAAGATGCCCCAGAGGCCGTAGACGATCGACGGGATCGCCGCGAGCAGCTCCGTCAGGAACGCCAGCGGCGTGCGCAGCGGCTTCGGCGAGAGCTCCGAGAGAAAGATCGCGATGCCGAGAGCGATCGGCGTCGAGATCAGAAGCGCCAGAAATGCCGAGTAGAGCGTGCCCCAGAGAAACGGGAGCGCGCCGAAATTCCCCGCGACCGGGTCCCAGGTCTTCGTGCGCCAGAAATTGAGGCCGAACTTCGCGATCGAGAGATGCGAGTTTCGGAAGAGCTCGAGGCCGATGCCGGCGACGAGAAGAACCACGATCAAAGCGAAAAACCCCGTCCCCAGCCGGAACAGCCGATCGTCGGAGCTGCGGCGGGGGGACGGGGTCTTCATCTCGAACCTCCGAACCACCGAATCAGAGGCGAATCTTCTTCAGGGCTTCCATCTCGAGGGCGACGACACCCTGAGGCAACGGAGCATAGCCCAGATCCTTGCAGTACTTCTGTCCGTCGGTCAGCGCCCACTTCATGAAGTCGACCATGATCTTGGCCTTCGCCTTGTCCTTCGGATTCTCGTAGAAGAGCAGCCACGTGAACGAGGAGATCGGATAGACGCCGGGGCCCGGAGCGTTGGTGATCGAGACGCGGAAGTCCGCCGGCATCTGCCTGGCGGCCGCGGCTGCGGCGGCCGTCACGGACTCGATCGACGAACGCACGAACTCTCCCGCCTGGTTCTGAACGGACCCGTAGGGAATCTTGTTCTGCAGCGCGTAGATGAGCTCCACGTAACCGATCGCTCCCGGGGTCTGTTTCACGAGCCCGGCCACGCCTTCGTTCCCCTTCCCGCCGAGGCCGACGGGCCAGTTCACCGACGTCGAGACGCCGACGGTCTTCTTGAAGTCCGCGGAGATCTTCGAAAGGTAGTCCACGAAGATGTAGGTCGTGCCGGAGCCGTCGGACCGGTGCACCACGGTGATGTCGGTGTCCGGCAGCTTGACTCCCGCGTTGGTGGCTGTGATCGCCTTGTCGTTCCACTTCGTGATCTTCCCGAGAATGATGTTCGCGAGCGTGGGACCGGTGAACTTGAGCTCGGCGTCCACGCCGGGGATGTTGTAGACGGGCACGACGCCGCCGAGAACCGACGGGAAGTGCAGGACCTTGCCGGGCGCCCCCGAAAGCTGCTCGTCCGTCATCGGGCCGTCGCTGGCGCCGAAGAACACCGTCTCGTTCGTCAGCTGGCGGATGCCGCCTCCCGAACCGATCGACTGGTAGTTGATCTGCACTTCGGGATGGAGCTTGTTGTACTCGGAAAACCACTTCGAATAGATCGGGAACGGGAATGTCGCTCCCGCGCCGTCGATCTGGGCGGTCTGCGCCGCTGCCGGGATCGTCGCGAGCAGGCCGAGCACGGCGATGAAACCAAATCGAGTTCGCTTCATACCTTCTCCTTCGCGGGGGGACGATGAAGTTCGCCCGTTAACTCGGGGTGAAGCTCCCGTTAATTGTTGGGGACCGCCCCGCCCGCGGGGCTCTTCGAGATTTCGCGGCGTTTTCGATCGTCTCCCCGGCCGCGCCGCCCCTCGCGGACCCTTCCGATGGCCTCTTCGAGATCCCGCTCGCCTCGGAGTCCGCGTCGCGCCCGGTCTGCCGCCGTCGGTTTAGTACGATTCGAATATGTATCTGTGCGATTTCATACGGTTTCGTGTTGACTCAATCGTCGGAATCCGATTGGCTCTCGAGCCCATGAAGTTCCGATCGCAAACGGGCCTCCTTCCCGCGGCCGTCTCTGTCGGCGCGATTTCGCTCGCGCTTTCGATGCTCTCCGCCTCCGCGGCGGCGGCGCTCACCGAGCCTTCCTCGAGCCTCTTCGTACCGCCTTCGGCGCCGCCGGAAGCCCTCTCGGACATCGACCCGGCGAACCCGCCCACCGAGGAAGCCAAGGAAGGCGCGGCGCAGCATCTTTCGGACCTGTCCTTGGGCAACTTCTTTTCGCAGGGCTGGAGCGAGCCGTGGCAGAAGTGGCGCCGCACGACGCCCGACATGGCGCTGCTGCGGGTGACCACGAACTTCCTCGAACGGGAGTTCCGGTTGGACTACGTCGTCACCGACGTCGCCAACAACCCGGCCCTCGATTCCACCGAGTTTCTCAACGGTCTCATCGCCTACGGCCTCAATCGGCGTCTGATGCTCGAGGTGATCTCGAACTATCAGTGGAACACCCCGCCCGCCGGTCCCCGGATCAACGGCGCGGGCGGCGGATTCCTCGCGCGCTTCCAGCTCGTCGAGAACGTAACCCAGTCCTATTCGTTTCAGGCGCGGGTCTCACCGCCCAACCGGGGAATCGGGCAGACCCAGACGACCCTCACCTCCTCGCTCGCCGGGTGGCAGGACATGCATGCCCTCATTCCGGCCCTGGGTCGCTTCGGGCTCTACGGATCCTTCCAGTACGACAACTTCGTCGGACCGCACAAGGCGGGTGCCGCTCAAAGCGACATCGGCTACGACCTCTCGGTCGCCGAGACGTGGACCGCGCCGACGACGCCTGTTTTCGGGAACTTCACGACCTTCCTCGAGGCCTTCGGCACGACGCTGCTCGACGGGGCGAGCTCGGGAAAAACCACCGTCAGCCTGACGCCCGGAATCCGGTTCTGGTTCATTCCCGAGAACTCGTTCACCTTCGGCGTGGATCTTCCGGTCACCCGCGCGCCCGCCTTCCACACGGTCTTCCGCGCCAACTACATTCTGAACTTCTGAGCTCCGCAGGGGGGGCGAACGCTAAGGGCCGCCGATCTCGAATCGCAAGACCGCCTGGGAGAGACGGTACTGGTAGCGCGAGTCGGTGTCCCCGATCTGGGCCCGCGTCGCCTGCAACTGCGCCTGCGTCAGCTCGACGATCGAGCCCAGTCCGAGCGTGTAGCGGGTGCGGGCGAGGTCGAGCGCCTGATTGGCTTGATCGAGCAGCTGGCGCGTGACGGCGAGACGGTCGTAGGCCGTGTTCGCGGCAAGCCAGCTCGTGCGCACGTCCCGGGTCACCGTGTTCTCCAGGTCCCGGAGTTGCTCGCGCGCGGCCTGCGCCCGCAAATCCGCCTCCTTCGCCCGGGCGGTGAAGAGATACCCGTTGAAGACCGGGATCTCCACGTTGAATCCGATCGCCCCGTACCAGGACGAAAGGTGTTCGTTGCGGACCGGCGCGCCGCCGATCACGCCCAGGGTCCGCACGCTCGGCCGGGAGAGATCTTCCTCCGCGATGTGGAACCTCTCGAGAGCACGGGATTCGAGCTGCAGCGCCGCCAGCTCCGGCCTGCGGGAGATGGCGAGCGCGGTCAAGCGATCCAGTTCCCGGGACGGCGCTTCGAGCGAAGGGGTCTCGTCGATCAGCTCGAAAGCCTGATCGCGCGAGTACCCGAGCACCGCCGAGAGAACGGCGAGCGCGGACTTCTCGTTGTTCTCCGCGTCGATCCGCAGCAGCTTCGCCTCAGCGAGGTTGACCTCGGCGAAGCTCAGATCGAGATCACTCTTGAGCTTGCTCTCGGTCAGGGCCCGAACCTGGTCGGCCACGGCCTGCCGCGCCTCGAGGGTCTGTTGCGCG
>DATJZU010000083.1:0-5872 GCA_035498835.1 Thermoanaerobaculia bacterium | reverse complement strand
GAAGAGGAATGTCGTGACGACCGCGCTCCGGCCCGGCCGGAGCACCCGCCTCATCTCCGAGAGGTAGTGCCGGGCCTCGGGCTCGAGAAGGTGCGTGAAGACCGACTTGGCGACGACGAGACCGGCTTCACCGTCGCGCATTGGGAAGCGGTAGCTCGTGGCCGGCGGCCCCGACCAGTTCCCGTAAGGTGAAGCGACGCGGGCGACCTCGAACGCGAAGCGGGGGTCGCATGCGAAGCGACGCCGGCACCAGAGGACCGACGGCTCGTGCACGTCGAATCCCACGTATCGGCGGCGCGGCCCCAGGCGCGGCGCAAGTTCCGCCGCCATCGCGCCGGCTCCGCAACCGATGTCCAGGACATCATCTTCCCGGCTCAGGACGCCGATGTCGTCCAGAAAGGAAGCCATCTCTCGCGCCGAGCTTTCGAACTTTGCGACGGCTCCGGCGTGCCGGCGCAGCCAGAGGGGCGGCAGGCCCCGCTTCTCGGTCGGCCGGCGGGCGGCCCAGTCGATCGGCGACGCGAGCCAGTAGGCGGCGGTTCGCGCCGATCGAAGCCAGTGGAAAAGCACCGTGGGCCCCGGCCGCGTCCCCCGACCGACGGGCGCCTCAGACATGGCGCAATCCCCACGCGATCGTCGGGAGCGCGAATCCGAGCAGAGTCGACGCGACGAGATGAACGCGCGCCCGGAGAGGGTATCGCTCGAAGAAAAGCGGAAGGCCGAACAGCGGGATCAGCCAGACGATTGCCGGAACCGCAATATTCGCCAGTGCCAGCGTCGCGCCGGAAAGCAGCGCGAAATTGGAAGACGGCCGGCGCACGGCGACGAAGAGAAACAACACGGCGACCGAAACCAGACCGATGGCCGCGAGGATCGTGATCCGCCCGCCGCCGCTACCCGAGGTCGAACTCTCCCTTCTCGAGGGTCTTCTTGACCGACGCCATGAACTTGTCGGCGTCGGCGCCGTCGATCAGGCGATGGTCGAAGGAGAGCGCGAGATAGCCGACGGTCCGGATGCCGAGCGCGTCGTTGCCCTGCTCGTCGGCGACGACGACCGGACGCTTCTCGATCGTGCCGACGCCGAGGATCGCGACCTGGGGCTGCGGGATGATCGGCGTCCCGAAAAGCGAGCCGAACATGCCCGGGTTCGTCACCGTGAACGTCCCTCCCTGGATTTCCTCGGGCTTGAGCCTCTTCGAACGGGCGCGCTCGGCGAGGTCCTGAGTCGCGCGGGCGAGCCCGAGGATCGACTTCTCGTCGGCGTTCTTGATGACGGGAACGATCAGGCCCCAGTCGAGGGCGACGGCCATCCCGAGGTGGACATCCTTGTGGTAAACGATGTTGTCCCCGTCGATCGACGCGTTGACCTGCGGGAACTCCTTCAGGGCCTGGATGACGGAGCGGAAGATGAAGGGGAGATACGTCAGCTTGACGCCGTTCTTCGCGAGGAAGGCTTGCTTGTTCTGATCGCGCAGCCGCGCGACGTTCGTGTAATCCACGTGGAAGACCGTCGTCACGTGCGCCGAGGTCCGCTTCGAGAGAGTCATGTTCTCGGCGGTGATCTTCCGGATCTTCGACATCGCGACGACTTCGTCGCGGTCCGTGGTCGCGAGCGCGGGACGCGACGGTGCGGAAGGCTCGGCGGCCGGCACGGACGCGGGCGCCGCGGCGGCGACCGCCGGAGCGGCGGCTCCGGTCTTGCGGTTCTCGATGTACGACAGGATGTCGTTCTTCGTCACGCGGCTGTGAATCCCGGTGCCTTCGATTTCGCCGATCTGTACGCCGTGCTCGGCCGCGATCTTGCGAACGAGGGGGGAGGAGCGCTGGCGCACGCGCTCTTCGAAGGACTCGACCCGTCCCGTCGCGGAGATCGGAGGCGCGGGGGCCGGAGCGGCGGGAGGGGGCGGGGGGGCCGGAGCCGGAGCGGGCCGCGGCTCGGGTTTCGCCTCGGGCTTCAGAGTGGCCGGAACCGGAGCGGCGGCGGCCGGAGCAGGCGCGGCAGCGGGCGCGGACGCGGGCTTCTCGCCCGCTTCGCCGATCATGGCGACGATGGTGTTGATCGCGACGGTCTGGCCCTCGGGCACCTTGATCTCGAGCAGCGTTCCGGCGACCGGCGACGGAATCTCCGCGTCCACCTTGTCCGTCGAAATCTCGAAGATGGGCTCGTCGCGTTTGACCGGATCGCCCACCTTCTTGAGCCATTTCGTGATCGTTCCCTCGGCGATCGACTCGCCCATCTGCGGCATGATGACTTCGGCGGCCATGATCCTCCCTTTCGCCGTCAGCAGTTTAGCAGGCTGCCAAAAATTTGATGCGGGCTCGCGACGGCGCCCTCACATTTTTCGGCAGCTCACGACGCGAAATGGCCGGGATCGGGAAATCGGTCGAGGCCTCCTGCGCTTGGCGGCGTAGAACGATCCGGGGCTTGACTTGAGCCGCTCCGAACCGGAACACTGCCTCCGGCGGAAGCACTGGATCGCTCGTCATGGGAGATCTGTACTTTCCGCTCGGTGAAGCGTTTCATGCCCTGGCGAGGGAGGTTCGCATGACGACCGGAGCCCCCGTGTCCCGCTTCTTCCGCCTGGCAGCCTCGCTGGCTCTCGCCGCCTGGATCGGCGCCGGGAGCGCGGCGCTCGTGGCCGCCCCGACGAAGACGCCGACCAAGACTCCCACGCCGACCAAGACGAAAACCCCCACGCCCACCAAGACGCCGACGCCCACGCCTTCGCAGACGAAGACGCCGTCGGTGACCCGGACGCCGTCGCGCACGCCGACTCCGACGCCGACGCCGGTCATTCCGCTCTTCCTCACGAACCAGTGCTCGGAGGACCCGGCGGTTGCCCGCGTCTGGAAGGTGCACAACTCGAACGGGTTCGCGGTGCCCTTCACGTGGAAGGTCTACGGCATCCCGGTTTCGGGGACCGATCCGATCAGCTGGAACCCCTTCGTCCTGCAGCAGGGGACCGGCACCGCGGCGCCCAACGCCGATACGACGTTCGCCTCGCCGACGGTCAAGGGCCCGAACCCGGCGGCGATTTTCTGGACGAACAAGGCCTCGCCTCTCGGCTTCGGCTTCTGGCTTTCGCTCTCGACGACGGCCGCCTGCGCGACGCCCGTGAGCATCAACCCGCAGCCGGGCTCGAGCGTCAACATGGTGTCGGGAACCAGCTGGCCCGGCGGCGACCCGTTCCTGCAGCGGCAGAACGAGGGATCGGGGGCTTTCTCAACGCGCAACCCGCAGCACATGCTGGCCGGGGCGAACGACTACCGCTCGGTGGACATCCCGTTCCCCGCGGTCTCCAACGACGAGGAATACGCCGGCGATGCCTGGGTCGGGCTCTTCAAGTCCTTCGACGGCGGACAGACGTGGCAGAGCACGCTGCTCCCGGGCTTCCCGCAGGATCCGTCGCCCGAAGGAAACGCCTTCCGGAGCGCCCTCGGCCTCGCGCCCGGCCAGGTCTTCGGCGCGGCGGCGGATCCCGTGGTGCGGGCGGGCGTCGCCGGCCTCTTTCACTACGCGGGCATCGTCTTCAATCGCCCCACGGACCCGAACGGCAATCCTACGGCGGGCGCGCTCTTCGTCGCCACGCTGATCGACCTGAACAACAAAGAAAACGGGGACGCGACGCAGTCGACGGATCCGATCCGTCTCGTCGGCGTCTCGAAGGTCGAAGACACGACGGCAACGAACTTCATCGACAAGCCCGCCATGGCGGTGGACACCGCGCGGGGCGACCTGGCGCCGTGCTCTCTCAACGTTCCCCAGGGCGGCAGCTTCGTCGCCCAGTCGATCCCGGCGGGCCGGGTCTACGTCGCCTACTCCTCGTTCAGCGGGACCGCCACGGGACAGATCTTCCTGCGCACCTCGAGCGACTGCGGCCAGACCTGGGGTCCCGCCCTTCCGATCTCGACCTCGTCCCAGCAGCTCAGTCAGGGGTCCTCGATCGGCGTGGATCCGGTGACGGGCAACGTGTTCGTCGCCTGGCGTCAGTTCGCGGTGGGAATGCCGGGCCAGCCGGGCTATCAGCAAAATGCCATCAACGTCGTCAGGGTCACGGGCGGAGGGACGGCCGCGGGGCCGGTGATGACCGTCAAGTCGCTCGACTCGTACACCACGCCCTATGCGGAGAGCTTCTTCGATCAGGTCACGACCGAGGGAACTTTCCGCACGAACGCGTACCCGTCTCTCGCCATCGACGGCTCGGGCCGCGTCTACGTGGCATGGGCCCAGCGCATGGCGTTGAACGGGGACGCCCGGATCATGCTCTCGACCTACGACGGGACGTCGTGGTCCGCGCCTTCCTTCGTGGACAACAACCCGGTCGTCGACGAAGCGAGCCCCAGCAATGCGTTCACGCGCGGCCATCAGTTCATGCCGCAGGTCACCTTCAACGGCGGTCGCCTCACGGTCGTCTACTACGACCTGCGGCTCGATCACACGCTCGGTCTCTTCAACCCGGTTCCGGGATACCCGAAGGCCGACCCGCTCGGCCGCTTCGAGCTCGAGACGCGGTCCCAGTGCACCGAGAGCCCGACGCCGATGGCGCCCTGCGCCGGCGAGACGGAATTGACGATGCCGCCGAACCTGGCGGGCGCTCCCGTCTTCACGCCCTTCATCAGCGACACCGCCTTCACGGACGGCGTGACGAACTATCCCGCGTTGACGCTTCGGCGGCACACGCTCGACATGCGCCTGGCCCAGGCGGGCCCCGGAGCCGCCCCGGTCTTCACGACCACGCGGCTCTCCAACTACAAGTTCGGGACGCGGGGCGACGAGGTCGGCAGCATCGGGTCGCTCCAGCAGCTCCAGGTCAATCCGCCCAACCTGCCGATGTTCAGTCTCGGCACGGTCCCGTTCTTCAGCGACTACATCGACGTCCTCGGCGTGCCGTTCGTCCAGTCTTCGCCGGGCGGACCCTGGAGCTTCAACACCGGCAACTCCAAGTCCGGGACGCAATTCGCGATCTGGACGAGCAATCAGGACGTCGTCCCGCCGTACAACTCCGCGACCGGCGAGGTGGATTGGACGCAGTACACGCCGCCCTTCTCGGCGGCCAACAACGGCACCAGCGTGTACGACGGTTCTTCGGCGGTCCCGCCCTGCCTCGCTCCCTATGCGGGGAGCCGCAACCAGAACATCTACGGCGCTCTCATCACGCAGGACTTCGTCTTCTCCTCGCCCCAGAATTCGAAGCCGCTCTCGACGACGCTGCAGCGCGCCTTCGTCGTCGCGGCGCAGAACATGTCGAATTTCGACGAGACCTTCCGCCTCGTGATCGAGAACCAGCCGCCGGGCGGCTGGGCGTCCTTCAGGGCCGGGACGAATCAGCCGCTCGCCGCGCCGTCGCCCGTCGTGACGACGCTCGATCTGGCCGTGGCGGCGCACTCCGTGGCTTCGCGATCGGTCTTCGCGACGTCTTCGAGCCCGACCGCGAACATCACCGTCGACATCGCCGAGACGTCTTCGCTCGGCGGCCCGCTCGTGGTCAACGGCCTGACGGGATTCATCGTGCTCAACAGCGACGCGACCACGCCCGGGCTCGTGCCGCCGGACGGCGGCGGGTCCGATCCCGGCACGGTCGAGGTCTACACCCCGAACGTGACGAACCCGAACGTCACCAACCCGAACGTCACGAATCCCAACGTCACCAATCCGAACGTCACGAATCCGAACGTGACGAACCCCAACGTGACGAACCTCGGCGTCGGGAATCCCAACGTCACCAACGCGGACATCGCGAGCCTGAACCCCGCGAACCCGAACGTGACGAACCCGAACGTGACCAACCCCAACGTCACGAACCCGAACGTCACGAACCTGGATCCGACCAATCCCAACGTCACGAACCAGAGCGTCTCGGACACGGTGTAC
>DATJZU010000082.1:0-5853 GCA_035498835.1 Thermoanaerobaculia bacterium | reverse complement strand
CGCAGGAGGGTCTCGTTGGCGTGAAGACAGAAGAAGTACTTGAAGCCCGGCGTGACGGCGTTCAGCATGCCGATGTTCGCGCCGGCCGAGAAGAAGCGGTCGCCCTTCCCGCGCAGCACGATGACGTGCACGTCGTCGTCGAAGCGGGCCTTGAGGACCGCCTCGTCGAGCTGGCGCATCATCGCGTAGGTGTAGGTGTTGGCCGGCGGATCGTCCATCTCGATGACGGCGATGCCGTTCTCGGCGCGGTAGTGGACGATCTCCGCGCCGGCCTCCGGGCTGGTCCAGTTGCGGGTCTTGACGGGGGTGCTCATGAAGCCTCCGTAGCGGTTCGAATCGAAACGCAGATCCTACCAGAGCGCGCCCGGGGCAGCGCGCGGCGTCAGAGGCCCAGGATGCTCTTGGCGATGACGAAATAGATCGCGAGCCCCGTCGCGTCGACCAGCGTCGCGATGAGCGGGGCCGACATGACGGTCGGGTCGATCTTGACCGCGGTCGCGAGCATCGGGATCGTGGCGCCCACGGCGTTGGCCCAGGCGCAGATGACGAGGATCGAAATGCCGACGGTGGCGGCCAGCGGCATCGTGGAGCCCCAGAGGAGGGCGCGCCCGAAGCCCACGGCGCCGAGCATCAGCCCGAGGAGCAGGCCGCTGCCGGCCTCGCGGAAGAAGACCCGGCCGAAATCCCGCAGGCGGATGTCGCCCACGGCGAGCCCGCGGACGATCGTCGTGACGGTCTGGGACCCGGAGTTGCCGCCCGTGCCGATCAGGAGCGGAATGAAGAACGAGAGCGCCACGACCTTCGCGAGCTCGCTCTCGAAGTGGCGCAGCACCGTGCCCGTGAACGTCTCCGCGACGAAGAGGAGCAGCAGCCAGTTGAACCGCAGCCGCACGTTGCGCAGCGGTTTCGTCGCGAAGTAGCCCTCGACCTCCTCCTTCCCGGGCGCGCCGCCCAGCTGCAGCATGTCGACGGTCTGCTCTTCGATCAGGATGTCGATGACGTCGTCCACCGTGACGATTCCGAGGAGGCGCCCCTCGGCGTCCACGACCGGGATCGCGTGCACGTCGTACTTCGAGACGAGCCTCGCCACGTCCTCCTGCGGCGTGTCGACGTGCACGGTCAGGAGCCGGCGCTCCATGAGCTCGGCGATCCGGCGTTCGGGAGGCGCGGGGAAGAGCTTGCGCAGCGAGACGTAGCCGACGAGTCGGCCGTTGTCGTCTACGGCGTAGAGGCTCTGGATGGTCTCGACCTCGGGGTCGATCTTCTTGAGCTCGCCGAGGGTCTGCGCGACGGTCCACTCCGGGCGGATCCGTGCGACCTTTTCCGTCATGAGACGTCCCGCGGTGCGGGCGGGATAGCGGAGCAGCCGCTCCGCCTCGGCGGCGTCGCGGGGCGACATCTTCGCGAGCACGGCCTCGCGCTGGCGCTGCGACAGATGCTCGAGGAGGAACGTCACTTCGTCGGGGGGAAGACGGTCGAGGTGGCTCCCGAGCTTCTCCGGCGAGGCGCGGTGGAGGACGACGCGCAGCGTCTCGCCCTTGAGCTCCGAAAGCACCGCCGCCCCGCGCTCGGGCGGCAGGACCTCGAAGAGGACGATCCGGTCGTCGCGGGGGAGCTCGTCCATGAGCTCCGCGATGTCGGCCGGGTGCAGCTCCGCGATCGCCGCCGGCAGCTCCTGCGGGTTCTCGCGAATCAGTTCTTCGATGTCCGGACCGATGACCTTGGCCAGGGACATTGCGGGTATTCTGGCTCAGCGGCCGAGAAATCCGCGCGAAAAAGGCGGGATCTAGTGTCGCGCCGCGCGCGTGGGGTCCACCCAGTCCGAACTCCCGTCCCGGTAGAACTCCTTCTTCCAGATCGGGACCGTCGTCTTCAGGCGGTCGATCGCCTCGCGACAGGCGGCGAATGCTTCGGCGCGATGCGGCGCGGTCGCGAGCACGGCGACCGACGCGTCGCCGATCGCGAGGCGCCCGAGACGGTGGACGATCTCGACGCGGACCTGCGGCCACGTTTGCGCGAGCGCGGCGAGGAGCCGCCCGATCTCGGCCTCGGCCATCGATCCATACGCCTCGTACTCGATCCCGGTCGTGGAGCGTCCTTCGTTCTCGTCCCGCACGACGCCGACGAAGACGCAGACGCCGCCGTCGGACGAGCGCGCCCGTGCAAGCAAGGCGGCGGCGTCGATGGGCTCGTGGGTGAGGTGCACGGCGCGATCGAAGGACGCCTCAGCCGCCCGCGACGGGGGGGAGGAAGGCCAGCTCGTCGCCCTCCCGCAGGAGCCGGTCCGGGCCCGCGTACTCGAGGTTGACGGCCGCGGGCGGCATCTTCAGAAATGCCGCGAAATGAGGCACTTCGCGCACGAGCGCGGCCCAGACGTCGCCCACGCGGGCCCCGTCGGCCACCTGCCGCCGCTCCTCGTCGCGGCCGGTCTTCTCCCGAAAGGACGCGAAATAGAGGACCTTGACCGTCACGCCGGCAGTGTATCGCCGAGGGCGGGGTCTTGACATTTGACCGACCAGTCAGTTAAATATCGCTCGTGCCACGAACCGCCGTTCTCCCTCCGGCCGAGAGGCGCCTGGCGCTGCTGAAGGCCGCGTTCCGTGAAGTGGCCGAGAAGGGCTTCTCCGAGGTCACGCTCGACGACATCGCCCGGCGCGCCGGCGTCTCGAAGGGCGTGACGCTCTACCACTTCGAATCGAAAGAAGACCTCTTCCTCGAGCTCTTCGCCTGGCTCATCGACTCGATCCACGGGCGCATGCGCGAGGCCGTCGCCGCCGCGCCCGATCCGCTCGCGAAGGTCCGCGCGCTGATCGGCGTGATCTTCCCGTCGCCGTCGAAGAACCGCGCGTTCTTCCGCGCCTATCTCGACTTCTGCGGGCTCGCGTCGCGGCGGGAAGCGTTCCGCGAGGTGGCCGGCCGCTTCTATGACGGCTGCCGCGACATCGACGCGGCGATCGCATCGGACGGGATGCGGCGCGGCGTCTTCGTCGTGCGCGACCCGGGCGAGGCGGGCGTCACGATGCGCGCGATCTTCGACGGCCTCATGACGCGGTGGCTGACGGAGCCCGACCCCGACGCCGCCTTCGACGAATACCGAGAGCGCTGCGAGCGCGAGATCCTGCGATACCTCCAGGGACCGGCCGCGCGCGGCGAGGAAGGGGGAAAGCGCCGATGAACAATGACCGCGATCCGAAAGACGCCGCGCGGACTCCTCGAATCTGCGCCAACGAAGGGTGCGGCCGGCCCGCGGAGGACGGCCTCTGCGAGAACTGCGCGCTCGAACGCTCGCTCTTCCACCGCGAGGAGCGGGAGGCGCGTCGGAGCGCGGAGGTCCGGACCGGATAGAATCGGCGCGTCTGTCCTCCATGACGCGCGACCCGGACGACACCTCACCCCATCGGCGCAAGACCGACGCGGCGCGCCTCGCCGGCCGCCGCTTCGTGGAACGCGTCGTGCTCGTCACGGGCGCGTCCCGCGGGATCGGCGAGGCCATCGCACGCCGGTTCGCGGCCGAGGGGGCGCGCGTGGCGCTCGCCGCGCGGGACGAGGCTTCCTGCGAGCGGATCGCCCTCGAGATCGCGCAGTCGGGCGGCGAGGCCGCGGCGGTCGGGTGCGACGTGACGCTCCCAGTCTCGGTTTCGGGCGCGATCGCCTCGATCGCGGCGCGGTGGGGCAAGGTCGACATCCTCGTCAACAATGCGGGACTCGGCGGGCCCACGCCGCTCGACGACCCGGATGACGCGCGCTGGAACGCGATCGTCGCAACGAACCTGACGGCCGCCTTCCGCGTCACGCGGGAGACCGCGCCGTTCATCCCGCGCGGCGGCCGCGTGATCAATCTTTCCTCGGTCCTCGGCCGCTTCGGCGTGGCGGGCTACGCGGCCTACTGCGCCTCCAAGCACGGCGTCATCGGGCTGACGCGCGCGCTCGCGCTCGAGCTCGCCCCGCGGAAGATCACCGTCAACGCCCTCTGCCCCGGCTGGGTCGAGACGGACATGGCGCGCGACGGGTTCCAGCGGATCAGCGGCGAGGTCGACGCGGGCCGCGAGGCCGCGGCGAAAATGGCGCCGCTCGGCCGCGTGCTCCCGCCCGAGGAGATCGCCGGCGCGGCGGCATACCTCGCCTCGGAAGAGGCGCGCAACATCACCGGCCAGGCGATCGTCGTGGACGGCGGCCAGGTGATGCCGTAGCGCTTCGGGTCGTGGCCCGGCGCCTTCCGGCGGCCGCGGGACTCGGCCTCGCGGCGCTCCTGCTGATCGCGTTCTGGCCCGTGGCTTCGGGCAAGCAGAATTTCTTCCACTACGACCTGCGGTACGAGCACCTGCCGGTCTGGGACGTCACGCAGAGGGCGCTCGCGGCGCGCGAGTCGCCGTTCTGGATCGACGGCGAGTACTGCGGTCACCCGCTGCTCTTCCACCAGGAGGCGCCGCTCTTCTATCCGCTGACCGCGCCCCTCCTCGCGACCGGTGCTCCCGTGGCCCGCCTCGCCGACCTCTTTTCACTCTTTCACTTCTGGCTTGCGGGATTCGGCGCATACCTGCTCCTGCGCGACCTCGCGGCCGACGAGATCTCGGCTCTCTTCGGCGGCGCCGCGTGGATGCTCTCGGCGCGCATGGTCCAGAGCGCGGTCTGGCCCAACGCGGTCGCGGTGTCGGCGCTCCTGCCGTTCCTGCTCCTCGGCGTCTTTCGGATCGGCGGCGGCCGCCGGCGGTCCGGCGTCGTCTGCGCGGCGATTTCGGGGGCCCTGGCGCTCCTCGCGGCGCGCCCGCACGTTCTCCTCGGTGCGGCGCCGATCCTGGTCGCGGCCGGGGCGGCCGCGCTGTGGTCGGCGGGCAAGGGCCGGCGGCTTCGCGCCGCGCTCGACCTGACGCTCGCAACGCTCTTCGCATTCGCGCTGGCCGGCCCGTCGCTCGCGCCGAGCGCCGCGCTCTTTCCCGAGATGTCCCGCGCGGCCGGGCTGACCCGCGCCGAGCGCGACCTGAATCCGATCGGGATCGGACAGGGCCTCGACATGGTCTTCCTGCCGGTGGACGGCGGCACGCGCTGGCCGGAGGCGGCGGCCTACCCGGGCGCGCTCGCGGGACTGCTCTTCCTGGCCGGCGTCGCCCTCGTCTTCCGGCGGAGCACGCCGGACTTCCCGCGGCCGGTCTTCCTCGCGCTCCTCGCGGGAGGCCTCGTCGGGCTCGTTTTCGCGTTCGGCGAGCAGGGCCCGTACCGCTTCGTGGCGGACCTGCCGCTCGTGCGCGGATTCCGCGTCCCGGCGCGCTACCTCGTCTCCTGGTCGCTCGCGGTGGCGCTCGGCGCCGCGCTCGCGCTCGCGGCGCTCCTCCGGCGGCTCGGGACGCCACGCCGCGCGGCGCGGCGGGTCATCGCCGTGGCCGCGCTCCTCCTCCTCGGGGCGGACCTGACCGTTCACGCCCGGCGCGCCGCGCCGACCGCGACCGCCGCCCTCGACCGCGTCACGCCCGACGTCGTCCCCGCGCTTCGCCGCGGCCTCGGGAAGGACGCGTCGGGATTCCCGCAGCGCTTCTGGTCGCTCGCGCTTATCCCGCTTCTCGGCGTCCCCGACGCGGATCGTCCGGCCTTCGCGCGGCGCTTCGATCCGCTCGTCGAGGCGCTCGGGATGCGCTTCGGCCTCGAGGGCGTGGGCGGCGGCGGCCCGGCTCTGGCCCGCACCGAGGCTCTCTTCGCGCGGCCCGGATCGCGCGCGGCCGAGCTCGCCGGCGCGGCGGCCCTCGTGTCGTGGGGGCCCCGCCCGCCGGATCGGCCGCCCGAGATTCCGACCGACCTCGTCGTGCAGTTCCGGCCGGCGCTGCCGCGCGCGCTCTTCGTCGCGCGCACCATCCTCGTCCG
>DATJZU010000081.1:0-21224 GCA_035498835.1 Thermoanaerobaculia bacterium | reverse complement strand
GCCGTCTTCATCGCGGCGTCGGCCTCCGCGGGCTTGCCCGTCGCCGCGAGCAGCTTCGACTTCGTCTGGTAGTTCTCGAAACGCTCCTCGTTCTGGATCGACGTGTCCACCCACTTGAGCGCCTCGTCGTAGTTCGTCTTGTTCTGGACGCACCAGTCGGCGGCGTCGTTCCAGCCCTGCCACGTGAACCCCGGGACCGTGCGCAGGTTGTTGCGGATGCCGGCGAGCGCCACCGCCGGGACGTCCACCGAGACGCGGAACGGCACGGCGAGCTTCTCCCACCGCATCGTGACGACTGCGGAATCCGGCTTGAGGTCGTCGAAGTCGTAGGTGAGCGCCTCGTGCATGTCGGACGCCGCGGGCTTCACCGTCACGCGCAGCGCGTCCTCCTTCTCGTCGTAGGAGAAGCTGCCCCACGAGGTCGAGTTCTTCGAAAAGATCACCGTCCAGGCGCCGTCCGTCGGCAGCATGTGGAGCCCGTAGGTTCCCTTCGCGAGCGTCTGCCCCTCGACCTGAACGGGATCGGTGAAGGTGATCACGGTGTTCTCGTTGGCGCCGGCCCGCCAGACCTGCCCGTAGGGCACGACGTCGCCCCAGATCTTGCGTCCCTTCACCACGGGACGGTGGTACACGATCGTCACGTCGGTGATGCCGAGGCGCTGGCTGACCGTGGCGCGCTGGCTCGCGCGGGGGGCGGTGATCGAGTAATAGTCGGTCTGGGCGACCGCGGCGGATGCCAGGACCGCGGCGGCGGCGCCCAGCAGGGCGGCGCGGAGTCGGCGGATGGTCATGGGAGTCCCTCCTCGAACCCAAGTACGGGCGCCGGGCTCCCGAGTTTTTTCTCGAGGACGAAGCGCCGCCGTCCTGGGACGAGTCGCAGGCGCTACGGCAGGTACTCCTTCGGAAGCGGGTTGTCCGGGCGCTCGTCGTCCCAGATCGCGTTGGCGATCCACCAGCGCTTGCCGTCCCAGAAGAGCTCGATCGAATTGATGCCGCGCCCGATGACCGGGCCGCCGGGAGTCTGCCGCGTCTCGTAGGTCGAGAAGACGTGCGCGATGTTGCCGAAGCGCTGCGTGACCCGGTGGATCTCCCGTTCGTCGAAGCCTTTCTCGACCATCCTCGCGTTGCTCGCGTCCACGTACTGCTGATGGCTCGAGATGGTCGCGACGGGCTTGCCCTCCTTGTCCACGCCCATCGCGACGAACCGCAGGCCCTCGATGTAGAGCGAGCGGTCGCGGCCCCACTGCCGCGGCTGGCCGGCCGGGCCGGTAATCACCTCGTAGTAGGCCTTGACCATGCCGTCGATCGAGGAGACGTCCTCGGGTCGCGGCACCGCCGTCGTGACCGCGACGTGCGCGGGCTTCGAGGCGGACTGGGCGCCGAGGACGCCGACGAGGAACGCCGCCGCCGGAAAGGTTCTCGCAAGGTTGCGCATGCCGGATTCCTCCCGGAGCGGGATCATGTCACCTCCCCCAACACGCTTCCGTTGACCGCTGTCAGCAGCTTGTCCGCCGCTCTCGTGAGGAGATCGCAACGCGAAAAAGTTTCGCGAAGATAAGAACGTAACGACTCGCGTTGCCGGAGCGGACGCGCAGCGACGGGATCAGGCGGGCGGCCGACCCTGCGTCGGCGAGCCGGACGCCGCTGCGCCGGAGGGGCAGATCCCGAAGCAAGCGGCCGCGGCGGCTAGACGATCCACCCCTTCCCCTGGTACTCCATGTATGCCGCCGTCCGCTCGGCGGAGGCGCGGCCGAAATACCGTTCGACGACACGCAGCGCGAGGTCGATCCCCGACGTCAGCCCGCCCGCCGTGGCGATGCTGCCGTTCTCGACGAACCGCTTCCCGCGCTCGACGCGCACGTCCGGAAACCTCCGGGCGAGGTCGTCCAGAAAATCGTGGTGCGTCGTCGCGGTCTTTCCCGACAACAGCCCGGCCTTCGCGAGCTGGAACGCGCCCGTGCAGACCGACATCGTCAAATCCGCCTGCGCGCTCGCCTTCCGCAGCCAGGCATGCAGCGCTTCGGACCCCCGCTGCGCGGGCACGACGATGACGCGGGGCGCCGGGACGCTGGCGAACGTCTCGTCCGGTACGAGCTTCAGGCCGGCGCTCCCGACGACCGGCGCGGTCGCCTCCGACACGGTGCAGAGCGCGAAAGGCGAATCGTCCCCGGGCGCCGTCGCGTCCTGGAAGACCTCCCACGGCCCGGCGAAGTCGATGACCGTGACACCCTCGGAGATCGCGAACGCCACGCGGATCGGGCCCTTCGCCGGCGGCGCAAGCTTTCCGCCTCCCGCGGACGCCGCGCCCTGGCCGCCGCCCGCTGCCCGCGCCGCGCCCGCCGCCGCCAGGAGACCCAGGCTCGCGCCGCCCCGGAGAAAGTCGCGCCGTCTCATGCCGTATCTCCTTCCCTGGACAGTCGACAGGACGCTAAGCGCACTCTTGTAGAATGTCAACAGGAAAGACATAGAGTCCTCGGCATGCCGTCTTCCGCTTCTTTCACTCCCTCCGATCCTGACTTCGAGGCGCGCGTGCGCGCGAGCTTCGCGAGGCAGGGACTCATGCGGACGCTCGGCGCCGAGCTCGCCGCGGTGCGGCCCGGCTTCTGCGAGATCCGCCTCCCCTATCGCGACGCCCTCTCGCAGCAGCACGGCTACTTCCATGCCGGCGCCACGGCCGCCGTCGCGGACAGCGCCGGAGGCTACGCGGCGTTCACGCTGATGGGTCCCGGCGACTCCGTGCTCGCCGTCGAGTTCAAGATCAATCTGCTCGAGCCGGCGCGCGGCGACGCGCTCTTCGCGCGCGGACAGGTCCTGCGCTCCGGCCGCACGCTCTCCGTCTGCCGCGTGGACGTCTTCGTGACGCGCGACGGGGAGGAGATGCCGTGCGCGGCGATGCAGCAGACGGTGATCCGGCTCGCCGGCCGGCCCGACGCTCCGGCCGGCGGCTAAGCCGGCGGACGCGACGCCGGGGCCGGGGAGGGGGCCGGCGTCTTGCGCTTGCGGCTGCGGCTTGCCGAGTAGCTGCCCAGGATCAGGAAGGTGAACGCGCCGAGTCCGGCGCCGATCGCCTGCGCCTTGAGCAGGCGCGAAGTCGTGTAGCGGATGACCTGCGGAATGTTCACGAGTGCCTGCACCTGGCCCTGCCCCGAACCCGGCTGCGACAGGAAGCCCGCCTCGTTGTACCAGGACAGCGTCGGCGGAACGATCAGGGAGGCCGCCACGGCGCCGAGGATCGCCCCGAGCAGAACGAAGATCACGACGGTTCTCACGTTGCCTCCGGTGAACGGCCGATCCGGCGATCGGATCCTATCCTCTTCCGAAGCATCGAGACGTCGTTCGGGAGATGATTCGACGGGAGGATCCGCCGATGAGCCTCGAACGCTGGCACCTCACCGCGAAACAGGCGCTCGCCCGCCTCCCGTCGCCTGACGGAAAGCGGTTCGCCGTCGTGTTGTCCCACGGAACGCTCTCGGTCGAAATGTACGCGCCCCGCGGCGAAGATCCCCAGCGCCCGCACACGCGCGACGAGATCTATGTCATCGCGAGCGGACGGGGAGAGTTCGTGCTCGAAGCGGAGCGGCGGCCCTTCACCGCGGGCGACGTCCTCTTCGTGCCGGCCCGCGCCCGCCACCGCTTCGAGCGGTTTTCGGACGACTTCTCGACATGGGTCTTCTTCTACGGGCCCGAGGGCGGAGAGCCGGAGACGGCGTCCGCGCGCCCGGACGGGGAATGACGGGACGAGCCGCCGGGTTGATGCGCATGATGTCCTGCGGCCGGACGTTCCGCGTCTTCCTTCGCGCGCTCCTGTCCCTCGCGGTGCTTGCGGCGGCGACGGCCGTCCCGGCCGCCGACACGACTTCGGCCCCGCTGCCCGACGCCCGAACCTTCCTGGAGGCGGTTCGCGACAGCCTGCACAGCGACCAGACGCTCCTCGCGGACTACACCTTCACGGAGAAGCACTCCGAGTCGAAGCTCGACGCGAAAGGCCGGCCGAAGAGCACGCGGATCGAGGTCTACGAGGTCTATCCTTCGACGCGTCCCGGCCGCCTCTACCGGCGTCTCGTCACCGTCGACGGCACGCCCGTCGATCCGAAGGAGCTTGCCGAGGAGGATCGCAAGCACGACGAGAAGGTGGAGAAGCGCCGGATCGAGCTCGAGAACGAGACGCCCGCGCAGAAGACCGAGCGCCTCCAGAAGGAGCAGGAGGAGCTCGCGCGCGAGCGCGAGGTCGTCGAGGAGCTCTTCCGCATGGACGAGGTTCAGGTCGCCGGCCGCGAGACCATCGACGGCCGGAGCACCGTGCTCGTGACCTTCCGGCCGCGCCCCGGATTCAAGCCGCAGACGAAGGGGGGAAAGGTCCTCCAGAAGCTCGCCGGCCGCGCCTGGATCGACGAGTCGGAGAAACAGCTCGTCCGCATCGACGCCGAGCTGCTCGACACACTCGGAGTCGGTCCCGCCGGCGTCTTCCGGCTGCAGAAGGGCGCGCACGCCTTCTTCGAGCGCCGCCGCGTGAACGGGGAGATCTGGCTGCCGGCGTCGGCGCGCTTCACGGGCGCCGCCAAAGTGCTGCTCTTCACGCTGGGACGCCTCGACGCGCGCAGCGAGTACGGCGACTACCGCAAGTTCAGCGTCTCGACGTCGACCGAGATCGGCGACGTCGCCAAGACCGCGGACTGATCGCGGGCGGGACGCCGCGGCCTCTTCTCCGTAGAATCGGGTGATGCGAAAGCGGATTCTGCTCGGCGCACTGCTGGTTCTCGCCCCGGCCTTCGGCGGAGCGCAGGCGCCCGATCGCGTCCCCGTGCGCGTGGATACCGGCGAGGCCGACATGGTCCTCCTGCTCGTCCGCCAGCACAAAGCCGGCCGGGAAATCGAGCCCGCCGCGTGGAACCGCCTCTGGGAGACGCGCGGCTTCCGGCGGCTTCAGGCGCGCGAGGCCTCGATGAAGCGCTCCCTCACTCGCCAGGACTTCCAGAGGTTCGTGGAGTCCGACGCGCTCGCGCAAAAGGCCGACGACCTCGCCGCGACGCTCGACCGCTGGCGCAAGGTGGACGTCCGGGCGGCCGTGGACCGTGCGCTCGTCTACCTGCCCAGGGGAACCGACATCCGCGCGACGGTCTTTCCGGTCATCAAGCCGCAGTCGAACAGCTTCGTCTTCTCGGATCCCGATCCGGCGATCTTCCTCGCCGTGGATCCCGAGGTGACGCAAGAGAAGCTCGCGAACACGCTCACGCACGAGCTCCACCACATCGGATTCGCGGCGGCCTGCCCGTCCCGGGACGCCCAGTCCGAGCGGGACGACCTGCCCGACCGCCAGCAGCTCGCCGCCAAGTGGCTCTCGGCCTTCGGCGAAGGCTTCGCGATGCTCGCCGCCGCCGGGAGTCCCGACGCCGACCCGCACGCGGCGAGCACTCCCGAGGACCGCGCGCGCTGGGAAAAGGACCTGCGGCACGCCGACGAGGATCTCGTCTCCCTGGACCGGTTCTTCACCGACATCCTGCAGGGCCGTCTCACCGCCGAGAAGGCCGACGAGCGCGGCTTCTCGTACTTCGGCGTCCAGGGACCGTGGTACACGGTCGGCTATCGGATGGCGGTCGCCATCGAGCGCGCGTTCGGCCGCGACGAGCTCATCCGCACCTTCTGCGACTCGCGCCTCGTGCCGGCGGCCTACAACCGCGCCGCCGACAAGCTCGGAATCCAGGGGCCCCGCTGGAGCGCCGCGGTGACGGGCGGCTGGAAGAAACCGGCCGCCTGATGGCGGGCCACATCGGCATCGTCGCCTGCAGCGCCGAGGGCGCCGCGCTCTGCTACCGCACGATCGCGATCGAGGGCTTCCGCGCGATGGGCGAGCACGATCACCCCGAGGTGACGATGAGCTCCATCCCGATGGCCCGCCACATGGAGCCGATCCGGCGCGACGATTGGGAAGCCGTCGCCCGGCTGATGCTCGACGCCGCGCGCAAGGTCGCGGGCGCCGGCGCGGACTTCGCCATCTGTCCGGACAACACGCTCCACCAGGCGCTCCCCCGGGTCCGGCCCGCCTCCCCGATCCCCTGGCTCTCGATCGCGGAGGTCGTGGCGGCGGAGGCCCGGCGGCGCGGATTCCGGCGCGTCGGCGTGATGGGCACGAAGTACCTGATGGAGGGCCCGGTCTACCCGGCGGCCTTCGAGCCCCTCGGCATCGAGTGGCGCATTCCGCCGCCGGCCGACCGCGAGCGCATCAATCAGGCGATCTTCGGCGAGCTCGTCAACGCTGTCTTCACCGACGAGACGCGCGCGATGCTCGATTCCGTCATGCGGCGGCTCGAGGCGGAAGGGTGCGACGCGGCGGTCCTCGCGTGCACGGAGATCCCGCTCATCGTGCGCCCCGAGGAGGCGCCGCTCCCGACGCTCGACTCGACGCGCCTGCTCGCGAAGGCGGCGGTCGCGCGCGCCCTGGCGACATAGACTCGGCGCGACGAGGAGGAGGTCTTGCGATGAAACTGCTCGAAAAGGGCGACCCGGCGCCCGCCTTCCGAACGGTCGACCAGAACGGCGAGAGCGCCGCGCTCTCGGACTTTCGCGGCCGCAAGGTCGTTCTCTACTTCTATCCGAAGGACGACACGCCGGGCTGCACGAAGGAAGCCTGCTCCTTCCGCGACGGCTACGCGAAGTTCCGCAAGCGAAAGATCGAGGTGCTGGGCGTCTCCACGGACGACGAGAAATCCCACAAGAAGTTCGCCGAGAAATTCGACCTGCCGTTTCGCCTGCTCGCCGACCCGGACAAGAAGATCGTGACGGCGTACGGCGTGTGGGGCGAGAAGTCCATGTACGGCCGCAAATACATGGGCACCCACCGCGTGACCTACGTCATCGACGAAAAGGGAAAGATCGAAGGCGTCTGGCCGAAGGTCAAGCCCGACGGCCACGCCGACGAGATCCTCGGGGCGATCGGGAAGTAGCGCGCCCGCGTCAGTCGACGAGAAACCTCACGCGGCCCGTCTCGACGGAGTAGACGCCGCCGACGAGACCCACCGTTCCCGAGTCGATCATCTCGCGCAGGATCGGGCTCTTCTCGCGGATCTCCTTCATCGCGAAGATGACGTTCTGCTCCGTGACGCGGTTGACGTAGGCCTCGTCCTTCGAAGTCCCTTTCGGTCCCGACGCCGCGATGGCCGGCGCGATCTCCGCGAGCAGGCCGGTCAGGTTGCCGAGCTTCACGTCGTCGATCGCGCCCTTCACGGCGCCGCACTGTGTGTGCCCAAGGACGACCAGGAGGCGGGAGCCGACGACCTTCGCGGCGTACTCGAGGCTGCCGAGGAAATTCGGATCCACGACGTTGCCTGCGACCCGCAGGCTGAAGACGTCGCCAATCCCCTGATCGAAGACGAGCTCGACCGGAGCGCGCGAATCCATGCAGGACACGATCGCGGCGAACGGATGCTGTCCGGCGGCCGTCGCCGCCACCTGGCCTCGGAGGTCGCGCGGCAGCCGTTTCCCCTCGACGAATCGGGCGTTGCCTTCCTTGAGCTTCTCGAGCGCCGCCTTGGGCGTGACGAGCGACGGCGCGTGCTCGCCGGGGGGCGCGGGAGCCTGTCCCGGGGCCACCGGGGCCGCGAGAATGAGGACTGCTGCAACGGCAAAGAGCGAGAGAATTCTGCGCGTCATGAGAGCCTCCCGGGCGGATCCTATCCGAGGCCTGCGCTGAACCGCGCCGCCATCGGCTTCGCTCCCCACTCCGGCTGGGCGGCGCTCGTCGCGGCGGCTTGCCCGCGGGAAGGCCTGCGCGTGCTGGACCGCCGCCGCATCGCGCTCGCCGGACCCGAGACTCCCCGGCAGCCGTATCACGCCGCGGAGAATCTGCCGCTTCCGGAAGCCGTGGTGCTCCTCGGCCGCTGCGCGCGGGATTCGGAAAGTCTCGCGCGGCGAGCGCTCGCCGACGCCGTCGCCGCCCTCGAACGTTCCGGCTACGAAACGGTCGGCTGCGGGCTGCTCCTCGCCTCGGGGCGCAAGCTCCCGGCGCTTCCCGAAGTCCTCGCCTCGCACGCCCTCATCCACACCGCCGACGGCGAGCACTATCGCGACGCGCTGACGCGGGCCGCCGCGAAGATTGATCTTCCGGTCACCGGCGTCCGCGCGAAGGAGATCTGGGACCGCGCGGCGGCGGCGCTCCGCATGCCCGCGGGCGAGGTTCGAAAGCGCATCGACGCGGCGGGCAAACCGCTCGGGCCGCCGTGGACCGCCGATCAGAAGCACGCCGCGGCGCTGGCCTGGATCGCGCTGCAGCCGGCCGGGAAACGGAGGCCATCGTGACCGCACCGCCGCGCGACAACGTCCTCAAGCGCTTCGAAGCTCCCGACGAGGTGCGCGTCTTCGAGAAGGGCCGCTTCGAGCTGCTGAGGCTCGGGCCCATGGTCATCGGGCGCGCGACGTACGCGCCGGGCTGGAAGTGGTCCCGGCACGTCGGCCCGACGGCGGGCACGCCGCTCTGCGAAGTGGAGCACGTCGGCCTCGTGATCTCGGGCCGAGCGGCGGTGCGCATGCGGGACGGCTCCGAGCGCATCCTCGCGGCCGGCGACGCCTTCTACGTCGCACCGGGCCACGACAGCTGGGTCGTCGGCGATGAGCCTTACGTCTCCCTGCACCTCATGGGCGCGGCGGCTTACGCCCGCCACGAGAAAGGGTGACGGCCTCCGCGCTCGACTCGAGCAAGACGCGGAAGCCGTAGTCGGCGTACCGGAAGTCGGGCGGCAGACTGCTCGACGCCCGCGGGCTCGACCACCGAACGGCGTGGCGCCAGGATCCGCCGCGGCTCGCGCGGCGCCGCGGCGAGCGGCCGTCGGCCGCCCAGTCCGCGCACCACTCGTGGACGATTGTGCCCATGTCGAAGAGGCCGTAGCCGTTCGGCCGGCCGCGCCCCGCCTCCCACGGGCCGTCGAGCGGGCCCTCGGGAATCTCGCCCGGAGGCGGAGCGTCTCCCCACGCGCAGGCCGGGTTCGGGTCGAGGAGCCCTCCGCGGCACGCGTGCTCCCACTCCGTCTCGGTCGGGAGGCGCCACCGTCCGCCGGCGACGTCGCCAAGCCACGCGGCGTAAGCGGCAGCCTCGTCCCACGTCACGCCGACGACGGGCTGGCGCGGCGCGTCGAAGGCCGGATCGCTCCACCAGGGCGGGGCGGACGCGCGGGCGGCGGCGAGAAAGAAGCCGTACTCGCGGTTCGTCACCGGCGTCCGGCCGAGCGCGAACGCCGCGACGCCGCCCGGACCCGGAGGGATCGGCGCCGTCTCCGGGACATCGGGGACCGTGCGCGCCACGGACCTTTTGTTACGGCGTCGCCGGCGTCGCGGGATTCGCCGCCGCGGCCGCGCCGAGCTCCTTCACGTAGGCGATGAGCGCAGGATAGTCGCTCTCCGCGATCACGCCGTTCCACGTCGGCATCCTCGTTCCCGGCTTGAACGACGACGGATTCTTGATCCAAGCCACGAGCTGCGCGTCCGTCGGATAGTGCTGCACCGCTTTCCGCAGATCGCCGATTCCCACGCCGTAGTCCCCGTGGCAGGACGGGCACCCGTAGTGGTAATAGGCTTTCTTCCCTTCGCTGGCGCTGGCCTCGAGCACGTGACGCTCCGGCGGCTGGACGGCGTGCGAAAGCTTCGGGACGGTCGCGAGATACGCGTAGAGCGCCGCCGTGTCGTCGGGGGTCAGCTCCGGGATCGGCACCATCGGATAGTTGAGCACGCGCCGGTCGGGCCGGACGCCCGTCCGCACGGCGCGATCGAAGTCCGCCGCGGACCACTTCCCGATTCCGGTCTGGTCGTCGAAGGTGATGTTGGCCGATCGCACCGTCTGGCCCGTCTGGTCGAGCAGCGGGTTGCCGCCGCCCATGAAGCCCGCGGATTTTTCCGGCTCGAGCTCCTTCATCGTCTTGAAGTCCGCCGAGTGACACCCGAAGCACCCGAGGCTCGAGGAAAGATAGCGGCCGTACGCGACCAGGTCGCTCACCGGCGGAGCGGCGATCGGCCGCGAAGGAAACGGCAGCGGCTTGAAGACGGTGTGCGACAGGAACTTCGAGAGAAAAGACGGGCGCGTCACTCCCGGCGGATCGCTCGGGTCCGGCGCGAGGAGCGGGTCGTCCGAGCGGAGGAATGCGACGATGCCCTCGAGGTCGTCGTCCGAGAGGAGCGGGAACTTCGGCATCCAGGGCGGCACGTACTGGCCGGTGCGGTCGATCCCGGTGCGGAGGAAATAGATCAGCTCGCCGTCGGTCCACGCGCCAATCCCTTTGACGGGATCCTTGGTGATGTTCTTGGAATAGATGACTCCGAATTCCTTTGGCGCGTCGACAATGCGCTTGCCGGTGAGCTTGCCGGTCGTCGGATCCTGATGGCAGCTCAGGCAGAGGATGTTCGCGTACTTGCGTCCCCTCTCGACCCGCTCCGGGGTGATCTCGACCTTTCGCTCGATGCGGCCCGGCGCGTATTTGGGGATCCCGGACACGGCGACGTATGCCGCGAACAGCGCCGCCGCGCCGACCACCGCGAGCAAGGCGAAGCCCAGCAACTTGAGAATCTTTCGCATGGCGCGATCCTATACAAGGCCTGCCGGTTGCAGGGAGAATGATTGCCGGAGGTGGTCCCGTGAAAGAGAATCTCGCCCGCTGGATCGTCGCCCTGGCCTGTGTCCTCTCCTTCTCCTGCTCGACGACGGAGTTCGTTTCGACGTGGCGATCGCCCACCGCCCAGCCGCTGCGCCTCGCGGGCACCAAGGTCGTGGCGGTCTTCATGAGCAAGAACGAGAGCATTCGCCGCCACGCGGAGGACGCGATGGCGCGCGAGATCACCAAGCGCGGCGCGCAAGGCGTCGCGTCCTATACGGTCATCGACGAGAGGCTGATCCGCGACGAGAAATTCGCGCGGTCGGCGTTCGAGAGGCTGGGCTTCGCGGGATCGGTCGTCATGCGGGTCGTGGGAAGCCAGACGCAGGTCTACTACCAGCCGTCCTACTGGACCGCCTATCCTTACTACGGCCACTTCTGGGGCGGCTACTGGGGCTGGGGCTGGGGCAGCGTCTACGCGCCGGGGTATCTCGAGACGGAAAAGGTCGTGTCGGTCGAGACGCTGATCTACTCCCTGCGCCAGGACCAGCTCGTGTGGGCCGGCGTGAGCCGGACGGTCGATCCGTCGAACCTCGACAGCTTCATCGAGGAGCTCGCCGGCGCGATCACCGACCAGATGAAGAGCGACGGTCTGCTGCCGTGACCGCGAGGGCCGGCCGATGACGGCGGGCGGGAACGAGCCCGGGGAGGGGACGAGCCCCGCCCCTACTTCTTCTTCGCGAAAAGCCCCGCATACTGGCCGTAGCCTTCTTCGACCAGCTTGTCCGCGGGGATGAATCGCAACGCCGCGGAGTTCATGCAGTAGCGCAGGTGCGCGGGCGGCGGCCCGTCTTCGAACACGTGCCCGAGATGCGAGTTGGCGTGGGCCGACCGCACCTCGACTCCGAAGAGGTCGAACGACCGGCCGCTCGTCGTCTTCACGTTGGCCGGATCGATCGGCTTGGTGAAGCTCGGCCAGCCGGTGCCCGAGTCGTACTTGTCGAGCGACGAGAAGAGCGGCTCCCCCGAAACGATGTCCACGTAGATGCCCGGCCGATGGTTGTCCCAGTACTCGTTGGCGTAGGCGCGCTCGGTCCCGGCTTGCTGCGTGACCTCGTACTGGAGGGGCGTGAGCTTCTTGCGCAGCTCCGCGTCCGACGGCTTCTGGAACTGTCCCGTCCAGCCCGCCTTCGCGCCCTGCTGGCCGGAAGCCGACGCCGCTCCGATCACGAGCGTCGCGAGGGCGATCGACGCGAGGAGCTTCTTCACTTGTGTCCCCCACCCGCCTCGTCGCCCCAGATCTGCTTGAGCCGGCGGTCGCGCCCGCAGCCGATCCGATACTGCTGGTACTGCATCGGGTTCTTCCTCGTGAAGCCCTGGTGGTACTCCTCCGCCGGATAGAACGGCGACGCCGGCACGATCTGCGTGACGATCTTTCCCTTGAAATCCGGCCGCTCCTCGAGCTTCGCCTTGGACTCCTCGGCCGCCCTCCGCTGCGCTTCGCCGTCGTAGAAAATCGCCGACCGGTACTGCGATCCGTGATCGCAGAACTGCGCGTTCGCCTGGAACGGATCGATGTTGCGCCAGTAGACGTAGAGCAGCTTCTCGTAGGTCGTCTTCGTCGGGTCGTACACCACCTGGACCGATTCGGCGTGGCCGGTCGTTCCGGTCTCGACGAGCTCGTACGAGGGGTTCTTGACCTGTCCGCCCGTGTACCCCGACGTGACCGAGAGGACGCCCGGCAGGCCCTCGAAGGCCGACTCCTCGGACCAGAAGCAGCCGCCGGCGAAGATCGCCGTGGCCTTTTCCGGCATGGCTCCGGCCGAGAGCGCCGAAACCCCCAGACACACCATCAGCAGCGTCAGAAAGCGTGATTTCAAGATTCCTCCCTGGACATCCAGAAAACGATACGCCGGCCGGTTTGATTCCGGATGCCCGCTCATCGCCCCTTCACGATCTGCCGGACGGCGTCCTTCAGGGTGGTCGGTTTCTGCTGCCGGCGGGCGAGGCGCGCCAGATCGTCCGGCTTCGTATTGCGCTCGGCCTGCGGAGACTCGCCCGTCAAGAGCGCTCCCACCTCGGCCCGGGCCTCCCGGTTCTCCTTCGACTCGAGGTCCGCGTCGATCGCGCGCCGCGCCTGAGCCGACAGGAGCCAGCCGAGCGGGAGCGGGATGTCGTCGCTCGAGGCGAGATCGAACACCGAGATCGCGCCGTCGCCGGCCACGTCGCGCAGGTCCTCCACGGCGTGCTCCCCGCGCGCGATCCGGGTCGCGAAGATCGCCCGCAGCGGCGAGAGCTCCTCGCTCAGCATCTCGCCGCTCGGAACGGCCTTCTCGTAATGCCGGATCACGATGACGTGCAGATCGATCCTCGCCCCCGTGCCCCGCAGGCCCCATTTCAGGAAGCGCGCGATCTCCGACGCCGTGGCCGCCCCCGAATTCTCGAAGTATCCGCCGTCCACGATGCGGTGAACGGAGCCTCCGCCCCGCAGCGTCCCCGCCGGACTGACGTAGGTGAACCGCGCGCTCAGGTGCGCCGCGGCGCTCGTCGGAAGATCGCCGCCCACGAGGTCGATGCCGTCCTCCGCGTTCTGAAAGTCGCCATGCGGCGGGATCCGAACGGGGCCGAAGATGACGCGCCGTCCGTTCTCGACCTCCGTGCCGTTCAGGAAGAGCAGCGGCCGATGCGGGAGGCCGAGCTCCAGGAACGGCCGGGACAGCGCGCCCTCGGAGACGTTCTTCCACGAGTCTTCCCAGGACTTCTCCATCGCGGACCCGCGGTCCGGCAGGATCGGGAACGGGAGGAACTGCTGCGGCAGATCGGTGGCCAGCAACCGCGCGATGGTGGGCGCGAGGTAGTCGTGGCTGAGAACCTCCCGCGACGCGACGCGAAAGTCGTCGGGCCGGGCGGAGAGAAGCGTCGCGAAGACCGCGGCGCCGAGGGAGCCGCCGGACACGGCGCTGATCGCGAAGCAGTGGTCGGCGAACGTCTGATACTGGTGCTGGAGCGACGTGAGGACGGCGGCGGTCCAGTACGCCGCGCGCAGGCCGCCGCCTTCCGCCGCGACGACGAAAACGGGATGCCGCGCCTCCGTCTCGTAGTGGCGGTCCAGCCACCCGATCCAGGAGGTCGCCGCCGGACTCAGCTCCGGCCTCCATCGCGCCGGCCCGAGCGGGCGCACCCGATGGGTGTCGTTCGTTCGAGAGGAAACGAGCAGGAGCACGAAGAGAAGCGTGAAGAGCGGCAGCCGGATGCGCGCCGCGAGGACGACGAGAACCGTTCCGGCAACCACCCAGATCGCCGCGCAGAAGAGGATGACGCTGGGGGTCGCCACGACGGCCGTCAGCGCGATTGGATCGACGAGGATCCAGACGAAGAGGACGGCGGTCGTCAGTCCGCTCGCCCAGAGCACGCGCCGGGTCGTCGCCGGAAGCTCCCGCGCCCGCTGCGGCCCGTCGGGAACGGCCAGGGGGTCGAGATGAAACAACGCGCGCCGCTTCGTCACGAAGAGACCGAAGAGAGCGGCGAGGAGCAGGAACACGATCGACAGGAGCCGGAGTGTCGTGCCCGGGGCCGGCACCTGGTCCACGTTGCGGCTCGCCGGATACTGATCCGCGGCGAGCCAGAGCGCCAGAGCCGGGCAGGCGAAGCCGAGCACGCCGAGCGCGCGGGGCGCCCAGACGAAGAGGCGCTCCGCGAGGCGCGAGACCGGGGGCCGTGGCGGCTCGAGGAGGAGCGCCTGCCGGCTGAAGAACCACGTCGAGGAGGCGAGCGCGCTCGTTCCGAGAAGGAACAGGAGGAGACGAAACAGGTACGGCTCGCGGGCGCCGACCTGAGCCCGGTCTCCGAATTCCGCCAGCACGCGCAAGCTCTCGAGCCCCTGATCGACGAACGCGAGGGTCACGGTCACGAGCGCGAGCACGAGGATTCCGAAACGGCTCGGCAGGAGGACGTCGAAGGCGAGCCGGATCGCCGCCCAGCCGCGCCGCGCGGACCGCAGCAGCCGCCGAAGGAGATGCTTCATCGGAAGGCCCGGAGTCGGGCCCCTCTATCCTCCCGCGGATCGGCGAAAACGGAAAGGGCGGCCGGCTCAGTCCGCCCGGATCGCCGCGACGGGATCGATGCGGACCGCCCGGAGCGCGGGCAGCAGGCTCCCGGCCGCCGTCATCGCGGCGGCGAGCCCGATCGCCGCGGCAAACGTCGCCGCGTCGGCGGGACGGACGCCCGCGAGGAGCGCCTGCATGCCGCGCCCGGCGGCGAGCCCCAGCAGTCCTCCGAGCAGCGCGCCGGCTCCGGCCAGGAGGAGGCTCCGCCCGAGCACCATCTCGACGATGTCCCGCGGCATGGCGCCGAGGGCGATGCGAACGCCAATCTCGCGCCGGCGCTGCGAGATCGTGAACGACAGCAGCCCGTGGATGCCGAGAGCCGCAAGGGCGAGGGAGATCGCCGCGAACGCGGCGAGCATGCGGGCCTGGATCCGCCGCGACGCGGTGTCGGAGGCGACGAGGTCGGCGAGCGAACGGACGTCGGAGATCGGAAGGAGGGGGTCCTCCCGCGCGACGATCCGCCGCACCTCCGGCACGAGCGTCCCGGCGGGCACCGAGGATCGAATCACGAGATCCTTCGGGGTATACCCGACGAGCGAGCCGTCGGGAACCTGTCCCGATGGCAGGTAGACCTGCGGCTCGCTCTCGCGTTCGATCCCCCGGACCCGGACGTCTCCGACGATGCCCACGATCGTCCGCTCGGCCTGGCCGAAGCGGAAGCGCCGGCCGAGCGCGTTTTCTCCCGGCCAGTAGCGCCGTGCGAACGAGTCGCTCACCACCGCGACGAACAGGGATTGCCCGGTGTCCGCGCGCGAGACGTCGCGGCCCGCGCGCAGCGGAATTCCGAGCGTCGCGAAGTAGTCGGGCGTCACGAAGCGCAGGCTCGCCGTCTCGGCATCGCCGTTGTCCGGCTGACCCTCCGGAATGACGGGCCAGATGCCGCCGGTCATCGCGATGGGAAGCGTGGTGATGTAGGCCGCGTGCGAGACACCGGGCAGCGCGCGCGCCTGAGCCAGCACGCGGTCGTAGAAGTTCTGGCGCACTCCCGTCTTCTCGTAGCGGGGCGACGGCAGCGCCGTGCGCATCGTGAGGACGCCGTCGGCGCGGAATCCCGGATCGGTCCGCTGCAGCTTCCAGAGCGCGCGCAGGAGGAGTCCCGAGGTGACGAGCAGAATGACCGACGCGGTGATCTCGGCCACGACCAGCGCGGCACGCAGACGCTCGGTCGAGCGCCCGGCGCCCGTACGAGCGCCCTCCTGCAGCCCCTCCCCCGCGCAATCGCGGCAGGCGCGCAGCGCGGGAACGACGCCGAAGCCGACGCCGGTGGCCGCCGTCAGCACGGCGGCGATCGCGAGGAGCCTCAGGTCGAGCGGAGGATTCTCGGCGATGGGAAGCGCGTTCGGGACGAGACGCGTGACGAGGGGTCCGGCCGCCGCCGCGAGGGCGACGCCGAGAACGCCGCCGCAGAACGCGAGGACCATGCTCTCGGTCAGGAGCTGCCGCACGAGGCGTTCGCGTCCCGCGCCCATGGCGGTGCGCACGGCGAGCTCCTTGCGCCGGCCCACCGCTCGGGCGAGCAGCAGGCTCGCGAGGTTCGTACAGCCGATCAAGAGCACGCCGGCGGCCGCCCCGAAGAGCGCCACCAGGAGCAGGCGCGCCTGCGGCGCCATTTCGTCCCGCAGTCGCAGGACCGTCGCGCCGATTCGGTGATTCTCCTTCGGGTACGCGCGCTCGAGCCGCGCCGCCACGAGACGCATCTCCGTCCGGGCCTGCTCCGGCGAAACGCCCTTCTTCAGCCGGGCGACGCATTTCAGGTAGCAATCGCCCCGGTCGGCGAAATCGTCGGCCACGAACTGAAAGGGAGTCCAGACGTCGACGCTGCGGGCGGGAAACCGGAAGTCGGGAGGCATCACGCCCACGACGACGTGCGGCGCGTCGTCGAGGAGGACCTTGCGCCCGAGGACGCTCGGGTCGCCGCCGAAGCGCCGCCGCCAGAGACCGTCGGAGATCACGACTGTCTTCTCGGCGCCGGTCCGGCCGTCGGCCTCGGTCAGGATCCGGCCGAGCGCCGCCCGGACCCGCAGGACCTCGAAGAGATCGGGCGTCGCCAGCACGCCGTCGAGCCGCTCGGGGTTGCCCTCGCCGGCCAGATTGACGGATGTATTCGTGAAAGCGGCCATGCCTTCGAACGAGCGGCTCGCGCTCTTCCAGTCGCGGTAGTTGGCGGGAGAGAGCTCCGTGCGTCCATAGCCGTGCAGCGTGTCGTTCTCCCAGAGATCCACCAGGCGATCCGCCTCCGCGAACGGGAGCGGACGGACGAGCACGTGGTCCAGCACGGAGTAGCTCGCCGTCGCCGCTCCGATCCCGACCCCGGCGACGAGGATCGCCGTCACGGCGAACCCGGGCGCGCGAGAGAGGGCCCGCGCCGCGTAGCGGACGTCCAGCCGCAGAAGATCCGCGTGAGTCCGCCAGGCGCTGACCGCGACGTCGAGAACGGTCGCGAGCCAGAGCGCGCCGGTGTCGCCGGGACCGTTCGCCTCCCGTAGCCGGCGCGCGAAGAGCCGGCGCATCTCTTCTCCGTACTCCGCGCGGAAGGAAGCCGGGTACAGGCGCAGCAGGAATCCGTAGAAGCGCATCAGACCCTCCGCGGCACGAGTCCGCTCGAGCGCGCGAGCTCGACGAGGCCCGCGAGGCGCCGCGCTTCCGCGCGCGCGACGGCCATGCCGCGCGGCGTGATCCGGTAGTAGCGCCGGCGCTCGTCGTCCTCCTCCGGCACCGGCCGCTCGGTCGTCTCTTCGATGAGCCCCTGCTCGAGCATCCGCTGGATCGACCGGTAGAGGGTTCCCGCTCCGAGCTTCACGGCTCCGCGCGTGCGGCGGCTCACGTCTTGCAGAATCGCGTAGCCGTGGCGGTCCTCCTCGCAGAGCGAGAGGAGAATGTGGAAAGTGGCCGGCGGGAGCGGAAGGGAAAGCTCGGGGGCGGATTCGGAGTCTTGCATGCGCGGAGACTATAGCCATTGCGGATATAGTGTCAACCCGAAATCCCGGCGCCCCGGATGCCGTTACAAGGATCGAGCGATGCTTCGTCCTTCGAAATTGCTGCGTTTCCGACGCCTTCCTTCGGTTTCGGCGCTTCTGCTCTTCCTCGCGGCGGCGGTTTCTCCAGGGCAGCCCGGCCCGTGGATCGCGCGGGGCCCTTCGGGCGGAAGCGTTTACTGCCTCGTGCCCGATCCGACCAACCCCGCGACGCTCTACGCCGGCACCGCGCACGGGCTCTACAAGAGCGTCGACGGCGGCGGGACCTGGATCCTTTCGAGCGCCGGTCTGCCGGACGAGCGCGTGCAGACGATCGCCATCGATCCGACGAACACGGAGACGCTCTACGTCGGCACCATCACGCCGAGCGGCGTTCAGAGCGTGGGAATCTTCAAGAGCGTGGACGGCGGCGCCACCTGGAATCCCGTGAACGTCGGTCTCATCGATCCGCTGACCCTGGCCGAGCCCGTCGACATCGAGGCCCTCGCGATCGATCCGAACCATCCGGGCACGATCCTCGCCGGGTCGCGCTTTTCCGAGATCTTCGAGAGCGTGGACGGCGCCGACACCTGGACGCCCGTCACCCTCGGCGGATTCAACGTCGCGCTCGAAGTCTCGGCGTTTTCCTTCGACCCCGCCAACGCGGGCACCGTCCTCGCGGCCAGCACGCAGGGCCTCCTCATCAGCACCGACGACGGCGCCGACTGGGCCAACTACGGAGACGCGCCGATCGCCTTCTACTGCCTGGCGCGCGACCCGACGAATTCCAAGATCATCTATGCCGGCAATCAGAACGGCTCCGGCATCGCCAAGAGCACTAACAACGGCGCGAACTGGCTGACGGCCAACAACGACCTGCCGATCGACGCCACCGGCACTTTTCCGGTCGTCCTCGGCCTGACGGTGGATCCGTCGAACTCCTCGACCGTCTACGCCGCGACCTACGGCGACGGTCTCTTCCGGAGCGTGGACGCCGGAAGTCACTGGACGACGGCGTCGGCCGGCATGCGGAGCGCTTTCCTGACGGGCGTCGTGCCTCCCGTCGCCTCCTCGCCGCTCTACGCGACGACCTCGGGCGGCGGCGTTTACGCGAGTCAGGATTCGGCCGGCACGTGGCAGGAGCAGAGCTCCGGTCTCCTAGTGTCGCAGATCGCCGACCTCATTGCCGCACCCGCGGCCGGGCGGCTCTTCGCGGCGGCGTTCGACGGCGTGCACCGGACCGACGACAGCGGGCAGACATGGCAGCCCATGAGCAGCGGGCTCCCGGTCTTTCCCGTCACCTCCCTCGTCTTCGCGGGCTCCGGCGCGCTGCTCGCCGCGACCGGCGGCGGCGGCCTGTACCAGACCGTGGACGGCGGTGTGAGCTGGACGAATCCGGCCCAGGGGATCGCCGACGCCGACGTCTCGTGTCTCGCCGCCGATCCGTCGAATCCAAGGACGATCTACGCCGGGACCGCGGATACCAACACGAGCGCGACGAACCGCGTCTACAAGAGCGTGGACAGCGGCGTGACGTGGGCCCAGACCGGGCTCAATGCCGGGACGTCGACGATCGACGCGATCGCGGTCAACCCCGGCAACACGTCCCAGATCGCGGCTGTCACGCTGGGCGCGGCGACCTATTCGCAGAGCGGCGACGGAGGGTCGAGCTGGAACACCATCACGCCGCCGACGACCTGCGGCTTCATCCTCACGGCCTTCTACGAGCCCGGCGCCTCGGCGCTCGATCTCGGCACGACCAACGGCGTCTGCCGCAGCACGGACGGCGGAAGCAACTGGACCGCCCTCACGGTGGCCGCGGGAGCCGCGGTCCAGGTTCTGGCGGCTGATCCCTTGAGCTCCGGGACGATTTACGCTGGCGCAGCCCCGGCCATCCCGTACGAGATCGGCGGCGTGGGTGGCGTCTTCGCGAGCTCCGACGGAGGGCAGACCTGGCAGGCCGTCGGATCGGGGCTCTCGACGGCCTCGGTCACGTCCCTCGCCTTCGAGCCGGCGTCCTATCTCGTGCACGCCGGCATCCGCGGCGGCGGCGTCGCGACGTTCAGCCTGCAGGCGCCGCAACGGCCGTCGATCGAACCCGCGACCCCCGGCTCCCGAACGACCCGCGTCGTCTCGCGCTGACGAGACCGTCTAAAGGTAGCGGCTCGCGACGACCTCGCGGTGGTGCGAGGCGTGCCCCGCGATGATGAAGGCGAGCGCGCGCACGGTCACGGGGTTGCCACTCGCGACACCGCGGCGCGACCAGGCGTCCGCGGGCAGATTGCGGAAGAATGCCAGGCTTCCCGAGCGCACGGCGCGGAACTCCTCGACCACGTTCGTCCAGGCGCAGGCGTCCGCCCGGGCGGCGCGCGAGGAGACGTCCTGGTCGAAGCTCGGCAGCTCGGTCTCGAAGCCGCGGGCGAACCAGAGCGCGCGGTAGACGAAGACGCGCTCCGTGTCGCTGACGTGATTGAGGACCTCGTGAACGCTCCACTTCTCGGGCGCGTACCGGTGCCGGGCCTTCTCCTCGGGGATGCCCTTCCAGAACGCGACCTCCTCGTCCGCCTGGCGCGCCAGCACCCCGACGATGTCGGGGCTCGCGATCCGCTCGACGTAGCGGTGGTAGTAGGGCGCGTACTCGTCGCGCTCCGGAATTCCGGTCATCGATCTCCTCCCCGGCCGGCCCCGGCCGGATTTCTTCCGACTCCCAGGGCGTCCGCCACACGATTGATGTAGTTGAACCACGACGCGATCAGGGTGATCTGGAGGATTCCGCGGTCGTCGAATCCCGCGGCGCTCAGGCGCGCGTGATGTTCCGGCGTGATCCGGGTCGCGTCGCGGGTCAACTCCTCCACGAAGGCGAGCATGACACGGTCGCGCTCGTCGATCGGCGCCGTGCGGTAGTCGCGCCGGATCGCCTCCACCAGCCCCTCGTCCAGAGTCACCCGACGCAGAAACTCTGCGTGCGATTCGATTCAATAGTGGCAGCGGTTGCGAACCGATACGAGCGTCGTGATCATCTCGTGCTGCCGGCGCGTCAGCGGCAGGTCGGGCGACATCAGCACGCCGAAGGTGGCGAAGGCGTGATGGAGCGCGTCCGGGATGAGCGAATGCGAGGCCACGATGCTGCCGGCCTCGTCGGTGATTCCCGTCGGCACGGCGTACTCGGCCGGATAGAGGGCGCGCTCGGCTTCGTAGGCCTCTCGCAGTCTTCCTTCCGACTCCGAATACGGGATCGTTCGAATCCAGGTCATGAAGTCTCCTCCTCGAGGCGCCGCGCGCGCGGAGCTCCCGGCGCCAGGGCCCGAGAGAGCGGAAGTCCGGCCAGCACGAGAACGAATCCTGCCAGAGCGGGAATCGGGCGGGCAAGCGCAATGAGGGCGACGACGGCGAGCGTGAACGCGAGAAAGAGGACCGTCGTCGCCGGGTAACCGGGCGCACGAAACGCCGCCGTCGCGGGATTCCGGCGCCGGAGGACGAACAGGCCGGCCGCGGCGAGCGCGACGAAGACGAGCGCCGTGCACATGAAGAAGGCGACGACCTGCGGGAACGAGCCCGACAGGACGTAGGCGCTCGCCAGCGCGGCGAGGACC
>DATJZU010000080.1:0-22914 GCA_035498835.1 Thermoanaerobaculia bacterium | reverse complement strand
CCGGCCTGGATCGCCGTGACGCCCGTGATCGGGCTCTTCTGCGATCGCGTCGTGTACGCGGTGTACTGGCGCGCGCCGGCGTCCCACCACGCGAGAATCGGGCTCACGGAGAGCGCACCCGGCGTGATCTGGCCCAGGCGGTCGAGCGGCTGATTGCCGTCGTCCGTGAAGGACAGATCCGCGATGGCCCGGCCGTCCGCCGGAATCGTGACGCTGTTGACGGTGATGTGAAAGCCCGGCCGGATGAAGTCGAACTGGTCCTCGGTCAGCCAGAATTCCTTCGAGCTCGAAGGGTACTTCGACTGCGGCGAATCCGGCTGCGCACCCGTGACGGCATCGCGCGTCCCGACGACGCGCGTCGTTCGCGAGTCCGCCGGCGAGAGCGGAACCAACGCCATGAGCCCGACGGCGAGTAAGGCACCCCGCTTCGCCAACATGGTCCACCTCCCTGAATCGCCACTGCTATGTCTACTACGTCTTCGACATCTCATCTAGTGGGACTTTGGTTTATTTCGAAGCGTGACGGAATGATGAATGTGCATCAGGCTTGCGAGGGCGCGCCATTGCACCAAGGTCTTAGTCCTCGAAAGGAGTTCCCGGGCGATACTCGAAGGCGAGGACAGATCGACCGAGGAGTTGCCTGTCAAACGGCAGGCTCACCCCGGTCCAGAGACCGCTTGAGCCTCCGGGTCAGGAGATAAACGTCCGGCCGGCTGACTTTGGAGCCCGGGCCATGCTTTTCGATGCGGTCGAGCGACGCCCGGGCGAGCAGGACGGGGAGGGCGGTGAACTCCACCAGGCCGCGCGGCGCCTCGGCCGACTGCAACGCGCCGATGTAGGCGCCGGCCGTCTCCAGGTCCCGGCGCGCCATCGAGAAGACCTCGGATCGGGAGACCGCGGGCGGCAGATACGTCCTTCCCTCCGCGGCGTCTCCGGCCGAGTCCTTCAGAATGTTGACGAGCTGCAAGGCCTCGCCGAACGAAGCGGCCCGCTCGCGCAGGAAGGCGGCGATCGCCTCGAGCTTCGGTCTCCCGATCAGGAAGAGCTCCGTCAGCATCTCTCCGACGATGCCGGCGACGAAATAGCAGTACGTCTTCAGGTCGGCCAGGTCGTTCAGGACCAGGCTCCCGTCCTTCGTTCGGCCGACGTAACCCGCCATGCCCTCCGCGGAGCGCTCCACGTGCGCCCGAACCGGACCGACGGCGTCCGGCGAGAGCTCGAAGAAGGAATCCAGAACGAAGGGGATGTCCGTCATGAGCTCGCGGTAGCCCGCGTGCGACGTGATACCGGCGGCGACCCATTCCGCCGCGAGGCGCTCGGCCCTCGGACGCGAATAGCCGTCGAGAAGCGCGCGGAACTCTCCGAGCGCCTCGATCCGCCGGGCGGGTTCCCAGTGCGACGCGTCCTCGAAGGTGTCGGCGATCCGGAAGAGCAGGTACGCGATCATCACCTCCCGGCGCGTGGGGTCGGGCAGCACCGGGATGGAGAGCGCGAAGGTGCGGCTCGTCTTTTCGAGCAGGTGTTCGAGTGACGGCATCGGCGGGAGCATAGACGCAATCCGTTTCTCGAAACGGGCCGGGGGTTTATAGTGAGAGACAGCGCCCGCGGCCGAATGGAGGCACACCGATGAGCGGACCTTCGGGATCGGATTCGGGATCGGGATCGGCCGTCAATCGCCGCGACCTGGTCAAGATCGCGCTCGGAGCCGGCGCCGGGCTCGCGCTGGATGGCCTCATCGACGTCCCCGCGATGCGGGCGGCGACGAAGGATCTCAAACTTTCCGAGATCTCCGAGTTCACGACGTCCTGCAACTTCTGCTCCTGCGGCTGCGGCATGATCGCCGCCGTCCGCGACGGGAAGCTCATCGCGATGGAGGGCGACTACGACCACATCGTGAATCGCGGATCGCTGTGCGTCAAAGGCATCTCAATGTTTGCGACGCACTCCTCGCCGAAGCGGCTCACGACGCCTCGGTACCGGGCGCCGGGAAGCGACCACTGGGAAGACATTTCCTGGCAGGATGCGGTGAACCGGGTCGCGCAAAAGATTCGCAAGACGCGCGACGCGACCTGGATCTCGACCGAGAAGGTCGGCGACAAGGAAGTCCCGGTCAATCGCACCGATGCGATCGCCTTCCTGGGCGGCGCCCAGAACACCAACGAGGAGTGCTACCTCTTCCAGAAAGCGGCGAGGCTGCTCGGCCTCGCATACGTCGAGCACCAGGCCCGACTTTGACATAGCCCCACGGTCCCCGGTCTGGGGGCCTCGTTCGGGCGCGGGGCGATGACCAACCACTGGATCGACCTGCAGAACTGCAAGACGATCCTCGTGGAAGGCAGCAACGTGGCGGAAAACCACCCCATGGCCTTCAAGTGGATCCGGAAGGCCCAGGAAAATGGGGCGAAGATCATCCACGTCGACCCTCGATTCACGCGGACGTCCGCGACCGCCGACGTGTACGCGCGTATCCGGCCGGGCACCGACGCGGCGTTCCAGAACACGATGATCAACCACATCCTCGTCCAGAAGCTCTATGACGAGGATTACGTCGTGACCCACACGAACGCGCTCTACCTGAGCGATGAAGCGTTCGACTTCAAGGACGGCGTCTTCAGCGGGTACGACGAGGAGCACCACAAGTACGACACGAAGAGCTGGGGATACCAGCTCGATGCGAAGAGCAAGCCGCGCGTTGCCAGGAGCCTGGATGACCCGCACTGCGTCTTCTCACGCCTGAAGACCCACGTTTCGCGGTACACGCTGGAGGTCGGCGAGCAGATCACCGGCATCCCGGCCGCGCAGATCCGAGAGATCGCGGAAACGATGGCGAAGAGCCGGCCGGGATCCATCCTCTACGCGCTCGGGATGACCCAGCACACGACGGGAGTTCAGGGCATCCGGTCGTTCACGATCCTGCAGCTCCTGCTCGGCAACATCGGGAAGCCCGGCGGCGGCGTCAACGCGCTGCGCGGCGAGCCGAACGTGCAGGGCGCATGCGACATGGCGGTGCTCTACAACTACTACCCGGGCTATCTCAACTCTCCGTCGAACCTCGAGCCGACCATCCGCGACTACGTGCGCAAGAACGGGATCGCCGACAGCCGGTACCTCGTCAACATGCTCATGGCGTTCTTCGGGGACGCTGCGACCGCCGAGAACGACTACGCCTATGCCTGGCTGCCCAAGCGCAACGCCGCCAAGGACTACGGAACGCTGCCGATGTTCGAGGACGCCCTCGCCGGAAACCTGAAGCTCCTTTGGATCGTCGGCCAGAACCCCGCGGTCACGGTGCCCAACCTCAATCTGACGTTCGACGCGATGGCGAAGCTCGAGACGCTCGTGCTCCAGGAGATTTGGGAGACGGAGACCGCGGCGTTCTGGAAGCGGCCCGGCGTCGATCCGAAGACGATCGCGACCGAGGTGTTTCTCCTGCCGGCCGCATTCTTCATGGAGAAGAACGGAACCATCTCGAACTCGGGAGGCATGGTGCAGTGGCGGCACGCAGCGGTGAAGCCCCCGGGGCAGGCCAAGCCCGACGGCGAGATCGTGGACGCCGTGTTCCGGCGCGTCCGCGACCTGGTCCACGACTCGAAGGACCCGAAGGACGAGATCGTCAACAAAGCCTTCTGGACCTACACCACGGCCGAAGACGTCCTGCGCGAGATCAACGGCTACTCCTTGCGCGACAACCCGGAAACGGGCCTCAAGAAGGGCGATCTCGTCCGCAAGGTCAGCGACCTGCGGGCCGACGGTTCGACGTCGTCCGGCGCCTGGATCTACGCGGGCGTCTTCGCCGGCGGCGAGAACCTCTCGAAGCGCCGCGATTCCAAGACCGACCCGGGAGGCCTCGGCCTCTATCCGGGCTTCGGCTGGACCTGGCCCAACAACATGCGCATCCTCTACAACCGGGCCTCGTGTGACCGCAACGGCAAGCCGTACCCGGGCTCGAAACCCATCATCTGGTGGGACGAGGAGGCCAAGCGCTGGACGGGATACGACGTGCCGGACGTCCCCGTCTTGACCGACGGGCCGAACACGCCCAACGGGCAGCGGGCGTTCCATCTGGGTGCGGAAGGCGTTGGGCGGCTTTTCGCTGCCGTCTACTCGGATCCGGACGAGAAGAATCCGGGGTATCCGCGCGACGTGGCCTACGTGCCGAAGGACGGCCCGCTGCCGGAAATGTACGAGCCCGTCGAAAGCCCGGTAGAGAACCTCTTGCACCCGAAGGTGAAGAGCAACCCGATGCTCCATTACCCGCGCGTCAAGTCCCATCAGCCCATCGGGACCGCCGACAAATTTCCGTACGTCCTGATGACCTCGACGGTCGCCGAGCACTGGTGCGCCGGCTCGACGACGCGCAACATTCCGTGGCTGAACGAGCTCGTTCCGGAGCCGGTCCTGGAGATGCCGCCGACGCTCGCGGAAAAGCTCTCGGTCAAGTCGGGAGACTGGGTTCGGGTCTCGTCGGCGCGAGGCGAGCTCACGGTGAAGGCTCTCGTGACGCCCCGAATGAAGGCGCTGAAGATCGGCGACCAGGAGGTCACGATCGTCTGGATGCCCTACAACTGGGGCTTTCAGGGCCTCTCGACTGGCCCGAGCGTCAACCACCTCACGATCGACGCCTCCGATCCCGGAGCGGGAACCCAGGAGACGAAGGCCTGCCTGGTCAACGTGGTCAAGGCGACCGCGCCGCGCGCGGAGGCCGGGAGACGGACATGACGACGCCGAGCGCTTCCGCTTCGGCTCCGGTTCCGATCCGGACGACTCTGATCGACATCACCAACTGCATCGGGTGCCGCGCCTGCCAGGTGGCCTGCAAACAGTGGAACGAGCGCGAGGGGGAGGAAACGGAGCTCCAGGCCCAGCTCGGATTCCAGAATCCGGCGACGCTCTCCGCCAAGACGTACACGCTGATCTCGTTCCACGAGAACGTGAATCCGGAGAAACCGGGCGGGCTCGATTCCAACTTCGTGATGCGGCGCTGCTTCCACTGCCTGGAGCCCGGCTGCGTCTCCGCCTGTCCGACGACGGCGCTCTACCGGCAGCCGGACGGTCCCGTCTCCTACGACGTCGACAAGTGCATCGGCTGCCGCTACTGCATGCTGGCGTGCCCCTGGGACGTGCCCACGGCGGAATGGGACAAGCTCGCGCCGAAGATCGAGAAGTGCACCCACTGCGCCGACCGCACGGAGCAGCCCGCCCCGGTCCAGTTCAACGGCGTGGCCGCCTCCGAATACGAGACCAAACGTTTCGTCGACACGATCATGACTCCCGCGTGCGTCAAGGCCTGCCCCGCCGACGCGCTTCGCTACGGGACCCGCGACGAGATGCTCGCGCTCGCGAAGCAGCGGCAGGCCGATCGTCCGAAGCGATACGTCGATCACATCTACGGCGAAAAGGAGCTCGGCGGGACGAGCGTGCTCTACCTCTCCGGAGTCCCCTTCGAGAAGATCGGCTTCCCGAAGTTTGGCGAGAAGCCGTTTCCGCGGTTCACCGCGGCGGCGCTCGGGGCCGTGCCGCCCGCCGTCATGGCGCTCGGCGCCCTGCTCGGCGCGCTCTACGCTTCCTTCCGCAAACGAACTCTCGCGGTCGCGGGCGCACCGTCGGAAGACCAACACGGCGGCCACGGCGGCCATCATGTCGAGTTCGAGCGTCTGCCCCTGAAGATGCTGACCCCGTTCAACTGGGTCCTGATCCTCCTGATGGCTTTTTGCGGCCTCTCGATGGTGATGCGTTTTGCGCGAGGCCTCGGCGGCAGCACCCACCTGTCCAACACGTATCCCTGGGGTCTCTGGATCGTCTTCGATCTCGTCTGGATCGCCGTGGCGGCCGGCGCATTCGCGATGGCGGGGACCATCTACATCTTTCAGCGAAAAGACCTTTACGGGCTCGGCCGAACGGCCGTCCTGATGGGGCTATTGAGCTACTCGTTCGTGACGGTCACGCTCGTCGCCGATCTCGGCCTGCCGTGGCACTTCTATCAGCTCGGCTTGCAGTCCCCGGAGCACTCGGCGATGTTCGAGGTCTCCTGGTGCGTCGGGCTCTACGTCACGATTCTGGCGATGGAGTTCCTGCCGGTCGTGCTGGAACGCTGGGGCCTGGCGGGGGCACTGCGGCTCTGGCAGCGCTGGTCGGGCGCCTACGTGGCGTTCGCCGTCACGCTGTTCGTCTACATGCTCTCGCGCAATCCGGTCTACACCGCGGCGACGGCCGTGATCTTCGGAGCGCTCGCGTGGATCTTCCGCGGCCGCGAAAGGTCGTTCGAGCCGATTCTGCTCGCGATCGCGGCCGTCACGCTCTCGACGATGCATCAGAGCTCTCTCGGATCGCTGTACCTGCTCATGCCGAACATGCTCGCGTCGCAGTGGTGGTCGCCCGTTATGCCCGTCTCCTTCTTCCTGTCTTCGATCGTCGCGGGAACCGCGCTCGTCATCCTGATCGAGATGTGGATCTCGAAGGGCTGGCGCCGCCCGCTCCCGATGAAGATGCTCGCGTCCGTCGGGCAGATCACGTTCTGGTCGCTTTTCGTCTACCTCGTGTTCCGTCTCGGAGACATGGCCGTCCGCGGCGCGTTCTCCGGCGCCTTCTCCGGAATGCTCGGACTCGCCTTCGCGGCGGAGATCCTGGCCGGCGGCGTGCTTCCGCTCCTGCTCCTCTCGAGCAAGTCGCTCCGGAGCCGGCGCGACACGCTCTTCCTGGGAGCCCTCCTCGCGGTCCTCGGCGTGGTCTACAACCGGATGAACGTCGTGCTCTTCGCCATGACGTTTCGAGGGCGGATGCCGTGGGTCGCCCCGCACGCCTACATGCCGTCGATCTACGAGTGGGGCGTCTCGATCGGATTGATCGCCGCGACCGTCTTTCTTTTCGGCCTCGGCGCGAGGCTCATGCCGGTTCTCGCCAGGTCCGAGGAATCCGGGGCCCATTGAAGCCGCCGACCCGGGAGGGCTGGCTGGAGGCGCACCCCTACCTCCAGCCGGTCGCGAAGCTGTGCGCCGAAGTGGACCGCGCTGCGCGGGCGATCGACGTGGGGAGAGCCGGCGTTCCTTCCTGGGACGCCTACGACGCCGACTTCCGCGCGGGCGTTCCGCTGCTTCGAAGCGCCGGCGCCGCCATCGATCTCGAGCCGGCCGGCCGCGCGACCGCGGCGCTCGCAGAGAGGCTCGCCGAAGCGGCCTCCGGGCCTTTCACGGAGGACGCGGCGCGCCTGGACGTCGCGCTGCGGCATGAGCCACGCGCCGCCCGACGTGTCGCCGACTGGCTCCTCGGCGAGGACGAGCTCGCGCCTCCGGCCCCGGGCCTCCTCCGCTATCTCGGCTGGACCGCGATGGCCAGGTATCTCTCCTCCGTCGTCGGGGCGTTCGAGAAGTGGCGCAACGACGAGCTCTGGCTCCGCTCCCATTGCCCGACCTGTGGATCGCTGCCCGCCATGGCGCAGCTTCTCGGAACGGATCCCGGCCGCAAGCGGCTGCTCGTCTGTGGCGGATGCGCCAGCCGCTGGCAGTTTCCGCGAACGAAGTGCCCCTTCTGCGAGGACGACTCGCAGAAACAATCGGTCGTGGCCGTTCAAGGAGAGGCGGGCCTCCGCATCGACTACTGCCCGTCCTGCAGCGGCTATCTCAAGACCTACGACGGGCAGGGGAACGAGGACCTCCTTCTCTCGGACTGGAGCTCGCTTCACCTCGACCTCGTCGCACACGATCGGGGGCTGAAGCGCCGCGCCGCGTCGCTGTTCGCGCTCGACGCGGCCGCGACCTTCGACACCTAGCGGGCCGCCGCGACCAGGGTCCGAAGGAACTCGGCGAGGACCGCGACCGCCGCCTCGACGCGCCGGCGCATGCGCCACAATGCGGGAATCGAAGCCGGATGCGCCAGCGCCTTCCGGACGACCTTCCCGCGCCGCACGCCTCCGTCTTCTCCGACGCAGTCCGCGAGATAGCCGGGCAGATCCTCGTCGAAGCGGTCGCTGATCGCGCGCACCGCGAGAAACGGAACGCCGCGGGCGGCGGCCGCGCGGCTCCAGGCGGCCGACTCCATGTCCACGGCCGCCGGGTCGCGATCGTCTGCTCCGAGAGTCCGCGCGAGCTCGGCCTTTGCGAAGGCCGCGACGATCGGCCGCGACACCGTCACGAGCGTCGCCGCCGCGGCGCCCGCCGCGACCGCGCGCGCGAGAAGGTTCTCGTCCGGCCGCGGCGCTTCGCGGCCGCCGTCCATGATCCGCCGCGAGGCGACGAGGCTTCCCGCGAAAAGCCGCGGCGAGAGTCCGCCCGCCACCCCCGCCCCGATGAGGACCGCCGGACGCACGGCGTCGCACAGAGCGCCGGCGCCGCGCTCGGCGTTCTGCGGTCCGTCGCCGGACGAGGCCACGGCGAGGCCGTCGCGCGCCAACACCCCGATCGCCGCGAGCTCTTCCGGCAGCGCCGTCACGATCGCGAGCGGCCGCCGCTCAGGCCGCGCGGACATAGCCGTTTTCCCGGAACCACGCGACGGCCCGCCCGAGCGCGGCCTCGACCGGCGTCTGCGGCAGGCCGAGCTCGCGCACGGCCTTGCCGGGGTCGAAGAACATCCGATGCTGCGACATCCGCACGCTCTCGAGCGAAACACGCGGCGGCCGGCCGGTGAAGCGCGCGGCCAACGTCGCGGCGGCCGCGGCCGCGAGCGGAACGGCGTGCGGCAGCCGGATTCTCGGTGCCGGGAGGCCCGTGAGGCGCGCGAGCGTCTCCAGGATCTCCTTCAAGGTCATATCGCGGTGGCCGAGGATGTATTTCTCGCCGATCCGCCCCTTCTCCGCCGCGAGGAGATGCCCCTGCGCAACGTCGTGGACGTCCACGAGGTTCAGTCCCGTGTCGACGTAGGCCGGCAGGCGCCGGTTCAGGAAGTCCACGATCATCTGGCCGGTGGGCGTCGGCTTGACGTCGCGCTCGCCCACCGGCGTCGAGGGGTTCACGACGACGACGGGAAGCCCGCGGCCGGCCCACGCCTCCGTCACGCGCTCGGCGTCGAACTTGCTCTTCTTGTAGTTGCCGACCACTTCGGCGCGGGACACCGGAGTCGTCTCGTCGGCGGGCGTCCCGTCGGCGGTCAGCCCCAGCGCGCCGACCGAGCTCGTGTAGACGACCCGCGCGACGCGCGCCGCGGCGGCCGCCTTCAGGACGTTGTCCGTGCCCTCGACGTTTGCGCGGTGCAGCTCTCCCGGATCGCGGGCCCAGAGACGGTAGTCGGCGGCGCAGTGGTAGAGCGTCGCGACGCCGGACATCGCCCGCGCGAGCGACGCGGGGTCCGTGACGTCGCCCTCCGCGATCTCGACGGACAAGCCTTCGAGGTTCGCGCGGCGGCTCTGTGGGCGGACGAGGCAGCGGACCGCGCGGCCGCGGGCGAGGAGTGCGCGGACGACGTGCGTCCCGACGAAGCCCGTGCCGCCGGTGACGAGATCCATGGGATGGAGCAGGAGTCGCTAGGCGGCCAGGTTCCAGGCGATCATCCGGACGATGTCGCCCGGGTTCTTGGGCAGCTCCATGACGACCGACGCCTCGAAGCCCGAGTGCATCGCGCAGTTGCGGCACATCGGATCCTGCCGCGACTCCCAGTAGCTCCAGTCGGTCCCGTTCCAGAACTCCTCGAACGTCTCCGACCAGGTCTTGCCGATCAGGTAGCACGGCCCCTTCCAGCCGTTCGGCGTGTAGGTAACCGTGCTCCAGGGCGAGCACCTGTACTCTCGCAGGCCCGCCGCGAACTCGAGGAACATCGGCGTGGACGTCAGCTTGTGCTTCTTCGAGATCTCGAGAACGCGACGGAACTTCTGGTGGATCTCCGACTTCGTCAGAAAGATGTCCGAATCGACCGACTCGTAGTGGTAGCCGGGCGAGACGAGCATGCCGTCGACACCCATGCCCGTCAGAAGGTCGCAGAGCTCCTCGACTTCCTCGACTTGCGTCTCCCGGAAGATCGTCGTGTTGGCCATGACGTGATGGCCGAGCGCGAGGCCCTGCTCGATCATCGCGATCGCCTTGTCGAACACGCCCGCGCGGTCGCAGACCTTGTCGTGCGTCTCGCGCATCCCGTCCAGGTGGACGTTGATCATGAGGCGTTTGTGCGGCGGGATGATTCCGTAGACGTTCTCGTCGAGCAAGAGGCCGTTCGTGCACAGGTAGATCTGGCGCTTGCGCTTGATGATCTCGGACACGAGCTCCGGCAGCTCCGGGTAGATCGTGGGCTCGCCGCCGCAGATCGAGACGATCGGCGCCTCGGAGACCTCGACCGCCTCGAGGCACTTCTCGATCGGAAGCCGATCCTTGAGCTTGCCGGTGTGGCGCTCGACGGCGCATCCGATGCACGCCAGGTTGCAGGTGTAGAGCGGCTCGAGCATCAGAACGAACGGATAGCGCTTCCGCCCCCGGATTGCGTTGCGCACCGAGTTCTGGATCTGGTCCGCCATGATGTGGGCCGGGAATCGCATCGTGACTACTCCCTCGAGGGCCGCGCGGGGATGATCCTCACCGAAGCGCTGGCTCGCGCGGGCAACGCCGCCGACACCGCCTCCCGCGCGTAGACCGAAAGGGCCCAGAGCGGAAAGTAGGTCGCGTAGAGATGATACCGGAGGTAGAAGACCTTCGGAAATCCCGTCGCAGTCCAGTGCTCGTCCCGCCAGGACCCGTCGTACTGCTGTGTCGCCAGGAGATACCCCACGCCGCGGCGCACGCACTCGCTGCGGTCATCGCCCGTGGCGAAGAGAGCCATGAGCGCCCAGGCCGTCTGGGACGGCGTGCTGGGGCCGACGGCCTTGGACTTCGGATCGTCGTAGGAGTGTTGCAGCTCTCCCCATCCGCCGTCCGCGTTCTGCCGCGCACGGAACCACTGCGCCGCGCGCTGGTAGGCGGGCGCCGAGAGATCCTCGCCCGCGTGCAGCAGCCCGCGGAGCGCGAGCCACGTGCCGTAGATGTAGTTGCAACCCCAGCGGCCGTACCACGTCCCGTCGGGCTCCTGGCGCGACTGGAGGAACGCCACCGCGCGCCGGATCGCCGGATGGTCCGGGCGGTCGCCCAGGTTGTGGAGGGCCTCGAGGACCCGGCCCGTGATGTCCTCGCAGCTCGGGTCGATCATCGCATTGTGGTCGGCGAACGGGATGTAGGTCCAAACCTCGTTGACGCAGTCGCGGTCGAACGCGCCCCAGCCGCCGTCGTCGTTCTGCATGCCGAGGAGCCACTTGCGCCCGCGTTCGATCGCGTCGCGACGTCGGCCGTCTTCTTCCGCGTCGGGGAACCGCACCTGCGCGAGCGACGTGAGCACCTCGGCCGTGTCGTCGGTGTCGGGATAGAACTCGTTGGCGTATTCGAAGTACCAGCCGCCCACCGGCGCGTCCGGCGCGCGCCGCTGCCAGTCGCCGACCTGGCGGACCTCGCGGTCGATGAGCCAGCGCGCGCCGCGTCTCAGAGCCGGATCGTCCGCCGGAAGCCCCGACGCGACGAGCGCCGGCGAGGCGATCGCCGTGTCCCAGACCGGCGAGAAGCAGGGCTGCACGCGGAGCGTCTCCTCGTCCTCGATCTCGAGCTTCTCGAGCTCGCGCGTCTGCGCGAGAAGGCGCGGATCGTCGAGCGCGTAACCCAGGCACCGAAACGCCATGATCGTGTTGATGATCGGCGGGAAGATCGCGCCGAGCCCGTCGCTCTTCTCGAGGCGCTCCAAGATCCACTTTTCCGAGACCTCGAGGGCACGCCGGCGCCAGGGCATCAGCCGGGCGGCCTCGGCGGCCTGGAGCATCTGGTCCACGGCCGTGAAGAACACGCCCCACAGCGCCTGTTTCAGCGAGTGCGGCGCACGGCGTTCGGGCACGACGCCGGTGCGCAGCTCCGAGATCGCGGCGCGCGGCGGAACCGCGCAGTAGGGCTTCGTCGCCCAGATGATCGCGAGCGGCACGACGATCGTCCGCGACCACGACGAGATCTTGTAGATCGTGAACGGGAACCAATCGGGCAGGAGGATGAGCTCCGGCGGCACGGCCGGGCAGTCGTTCCAGTCCCACTGGCCGAAAACCGCGAGGTAGATCCGCGTGAACGAGTTCGTCGCCTCGATGCCGCCCAGTCGTAGGATCACTTCGCGCGCCCGGACCATGTGCGGCGCATCGCGGTCGTCGCCCGCGAGCTTCAGCGCGAAGTAGGCCTTCACCGAGACGCTGACGTCGGCCGGTCCGCCCTCGTAGTTGGGCCAACCGCCGTCCGGCAGCTGCTTGCGCCGGAGGTATTCGGCGGCCTTCTGGACCCGCTTCTCCTCCGTGCGCCCGAGGAAATGGAGCGTCAGGATGTACTCGGACTCGAGGATCGTGTCGCCCTCGAGCTCGCCGCACCAGTGCCCGTCGGACCGTTGAATGGAAAGCAGATAGCGCTGCGCGGCGGCGATCGCGTTGCGCAGGCCTTCCGCAGGCATCTCCGGGACGCCCTTGTCGCGGCCGCCTTCTTTCATGAAGCCGCGTAGCTTAGAGGAGAACGCTTCTCCATGCAATATTTACAAGATACGCCCTTCCGGGCGGTTCGGGTGCGTCATCAGGGGCGGGACGGGGCTTCGGCAGCCGGAGCGGCCTCCGCGCCGAGGGTCTCGAGCAGCTCCCCACGCAGGGCGAGCAGCTGCAGCCGGGCCTCGAGCTCGTCCCGTCGGGCATGCGCCAGATCGTCCTCCGCGTCGGAGAGCGCGAGCCCCGCGCGGGCCACGCCGTCCGCTTCCCCGCGGCCCTCGCGGGCGACCGCCCGCGCCTGGGCGAGAGATTCTTCGGCGATCGCCGCGGCGCGCCGCGAGATCCCGGTCTCGAGATTCGCCTGCGCGAGCCGCGCCTCGGCCTGCCGGGCCGCCTGCGTCAGATCCGCCTCCCGGAGCCTTCGCTCGGCCAGGACCTGTTCGAGCCGCGCGCGCGACCGGGCCTCCTGCGCCGCCTCGTGGCCCCCGGTCAGGAGCGGCAGAACGACCGAGACGCCGACGCTCGCGACGTTCTCCTGGAAGCTCAGGTAGTACTTGTCGTAGCCGAACCCGCGCGGGACGTAGGCGTACCGCGCCTCGGCGTTGACGGTGGGCTTGAAGGTCTGCGCGAGGAGCTTCGCCGAACGCGAGAGCGCATCGGCCTGTTGACCGAGCGTTTTCCATCTCGGATCGCGCGCGATCGCGCGATCGGCCGTGCCGTCGGTGTCGGGCTGCGGAACGGACTCGGCCGGATCTCCGGAGATCGCGAGCGCCGTGCCCGCCGGATACCCGGTCAGGAGCGCGAGCTCGTGGCGGTCGAGGTCGCGGTCGGATTCGGCGGCGTAGAGCTTCTGCCGTGCCCGCGCCTCCTCGAGTCCCGCGCGCTCGACGTCGAGATCGGTGCGGCGGCCCTCCCGCGCGAGCGCGCGCTCCTGGAGCGAGATCGCCTCGCGGGCTTCGACGCGGCGGCGGGCGCTCGCTGCCCGCGCCTCGTCGGACGACAGCCGGGCGCAGACGGCGGCCGTACGCCGGGCGACGTCCGCCCGCGCCTGATCGACGGCGCCCTGCGCGGCCGACGCCTCGGCCTGCGCCTCGAGCGTGTCGCTCGTCGAGTACGGGTCGTAGATCGTCATCGAGAGCCGCGCGCCCGCGGCCGACGGAACCTCGCCGGCGACGGAGAGCGGCAGACCCGTCGAATAGCCCGGGGTGGAGTTCACGGAGAGGCGCGGCTTTCTCCGGCTCTCGGTGTCCCTGACGGAACCGGCGGCCTCGTCGGCGGCGGCCTGGGCCGCGGCGATCTCCGGGGCGCGCGCCAGCGCGAGCGCGACGGCGCGGCGCACGGTCAGGGTCGTCGCGTCGGGAGTCGGCGGCGGAGCGGCCGCACGGGCGGGGGCGACGGCGAGCAGGACGGTCAGGAGCAGGACTTCACTCATGGTGCAAGGCCTCCGTCGGATTGAGACTGGCGGCGCGGTAGGCGGGGACGACGCCGAAGAGGACCGCCACCGCGCACGAAAACGAAAAGGCGAGGATCGCCGAAAGCAGCGAGATCTCGATGCGGACCCCGTGGAAGACGAGGCGCGCGAGGAGCGGGAGCCCCAGGCCCATGGCGACGCCCGCGGACGCGCCGAGGAATCCCAGCATCAGGGCCTCGAGCAGGAACTGCTGCAGGATGTCGCGCCGCCGCGCGCCGACCGACATGCGCAGGCCGATCTCGCGCGTTCGCTGTTCGACCGACGCGAGCAGGATGTTCATGATCCCGACGCCGCCGACGACGACCGACACGGCCGCCGCGAGGATGAACGCCACGATCAGCCCGAAAGAGATCGCGCGCGCCACGCGGATCACGGTCGTCATCGTCTTGACCTGGAACACGGAGCCCGGGCGATGCCGGTCGCGCAGCGTCCGTTCCATCGTCTCGGCCGCCCGCGGGATCTCGGAGAATTCGCGCGCCTCCGCGAAGAGCGTGTCCACGCGCCGCGTCGGCGTGAAGAACCACGCGACGGTGAGCGGAATGAAGATCGATCGCGGCGCCACCTCGCCCTGCCCCATCGTGTCGACCGGCTTCTCGAACTCCCCGACGACGAGGAAGGTCATGCCGAGCGTGCGGAGCGTCTTTCCGTTCGGCGGCTCGTTGCCGAAGAGCTCCTCGTAGAGCGTCCGGCTGACGACGCAGACCTTCGCGCGGCCGGCGATGTCGTCTTCGTCGAGGAAGCGACCGGCGAGGATGCGGACGTTCCTGCGGATCTGGGGATAGTTCGGCGTCGTCCCGAGCACCGCCACGTTCGCCGAATGGGAAAGGACGGGCACCGTGCCCCGGAGCTCGACGAGCGGCGTGACGCCCGCATAGAGGTCGCGTCGCGCGGCCATCGCGGCGGCGTCGGCGTCCGTGATCTGGTCGTCGAGATAGCGCAGGACGCCGGAGGTCACCGTGCCCTCGTACGATCCCCAGACGAGGTGCGATCCCACGCCCTCGATCTGCGCCATCACGAAGGCGCGGCCGGTCAGGCCGAGCGCCACGATGAGGATGATCGCCGCCGTCCCGACGACGAGACCCACCAGCGTGAGGCCCATCTGGACGGGATGCGTCCGGAAACGATGCAGCGCCGTCTCGAGCGTCTCGCTCCGAATCATCGGCGGTGGCGTCAGCGCGCCGCGACCCGCGCGCCGTCGGTCAGAGGCGTCATGCCCGGGATCAATACCTTCTCGCCCGCCGACATGCCGGTCGCGATCTCGACTTCGTCGGGCGCGAGCAGGCCGATAGTCACGTCCCGGCGGCGGGCGCGCCCGTTGGACAGCATCCAGACGAAGCGGCGCTCGCCATCGCGCTGGAGCGCCGCGCGCGGCACGACGAGGGCGCCCTTCTTCTCGGCAACCACGATGCGGACGTTCACGGAAGCGTTCGGTGGGAGCTGGGCCGTCGGGTCGGCAATCTCCCCCAGCACCTCGGCCACCAGCCGCCCGCCGACGTCGCGCAGGCCCGGGGAGACCTGAACGACCCTGCCCGCCCACTCCCGATCCGACAGCCCGTCGAACGTCACGACGAGGCGCTGCCCCGGAGCCAGACGCGGCAGATCCGGCTGGTCCACGCGGACGCGCAGGCGCAGGCGCGTCGGGTCGGCCACGCTCGCGACGAGCTGCCCCTCCTCGACGCTCTCGCCGACCCTGCGCGGGAGGTTGTAGACGACGCCGTCGGCCGGCGCGCGGACGGTGAGCGCCTCGGCGCGCTGCGAAAGCTCGCGCGAGGAAGCGCCGGCGAGCTCGATTCGCGAGCCCGTGAGCGACTCGAGCTTGACACGCGCCGCGCGCTCGCGTCGGTCGGCCGCGGAGGAGGAGATCGCGTCGGCCTCGGCGGCTCCGCGCGTGATCGCGCCCTCGGCGAGGAGCCGCTGGTCGCTCTCGACGACCTTCTTCAGGCGCGCCGATTCGGTGCGGGCGTTCTCGAGCTCGCCTTCCGCCGCGACGCGCTCGCTCTCGAGCTCCACAACCTGCGATTCCGCGTCCCGCGCGGACGTCGAGAGCTTCGGGTTCTCGAGAACCACGAGCGCTTCGCCGCGGGCGACGCGCTGTCCCTCGTGTGCGGGAATCGCGGCAACCGTGGCGCGGTCCGGCGCGCGCAGCTCGCCGCCCGCCGGGGGCTCGAGTGTTCCGTCGGAAAGAATCGGCACGGAGAGATCCGCGCGCGAGGCCGCCACCGCCGTCACCGCGGCCCCCTCGGGCCGGCGCAGCGCCGCCACGGCGGCGATGAGCAGCAGAATCAGGCCGAGGACGCCGACGGCGATGCGTGTCTTCATGGCACGGCCCGCGCGACTAGAACGGCCACCACCGCGACGGCAGGTTCTTTGCGACGTCGTTGTAAAGGACGACCGTCAAGAGCGCCAGGATCATCAGGAATCCGACCTGGAGGATTCGCTCCTTGACCCGCAGCGAGAAATCCCGCCGCGCCGCCCCCTCGACCGCGATCAGGAAGAGATGGCCGCCGTCGAGCACCGGGATGGGGAGCAGGTTGAAGATGCCGAGCTGCAGCGAGATCGCCGCCATGAGCGAGACGAGCGGGATCGCGCCCGCGCGGGCGGCCTCGCCGGAAAACTTCGCGATGTCGAGCGGGCCGGACATGGACTTCACGCTGGCCCGCCCGCGGAAGAGCCGGCCGAGCAGGCCGAGCGTCGTCCGGAAGTCCGTCCGCACGCGGCGCCAGCCCTCGACGAACGCCTGGCCGAGCGGAAACTTCTCCGTGACCTCCTTGAGGTCCGCCGCGACCTGCACGCCGATCTTCCACGTGCCGTCCGGATCGCGGCGCGGCTTGACGGAGGCGACGCCCGCCTGCCCGTCGCGCAGATACCTGACCTCGAACGGACCCGGCGCCGAGCGGTTCACCGCCTCCATCACCTTGCTCAGGATGTCGGTCTGGGAGCCGCGCACCTCGACGCCCCCGATCGACGTGATGACGTCGCCGGCCTTGAGACCCGCCCGCTCGGCCGGATCCGATCCGACCACCGTGACGATGCGGGGCTCGCTCGGCGCCGCCGGGTACACGCCGACTTCGCCGATGTCGTACTTGGTGACGGCGCGCGGCGTCACGGAGAGCGTCACGTTCTTTCCGCCGCGCGCAACCACGACCTCCAGCTTCTGCCGCGCGTTCATCGCGAAAAGGAACTCGGCGTCGCGCCAGCGCGCGGTCGTGTCGCCGTCGATCGAGACGATGCGGTCGCCCGGGAGAAAGCCCGCTTCTTCCCCCGGCGACCCGGGCTGCACGACGCGGACGACCGGCGGCTGCAGCTCGTACGCCGGCACGCGCGCGCCGAGGGCAAAGACCGCCGAGTGGAGCACCCAGGCGAGGAGCACGTTCATCACGGGTCCCGCGAGGAGGATGAGCGCGCGTTCCCATCTCCGTCCGACCGGCGGCGCCTCCTTCGACGTGCCCTCGGCGAGCGTGGACTCGTCGGGGCCGAGGCCCGTGACGCGCACGTAGCCGCCGAGCGGAATCGCCGAGACGCGGTAGTCCGTGCCTTTAACCTTCCGGCCGAACAGCCGCTTGCCGAAGCCGATCGAGAAGACTTCGACCGGGAAGCGGAACGCCTTGGCGACGGCGTAGTGACCGAACTCGTGGACGACCACGAGAACGGAGATGACGAGGATGAGCGCGAGCGTATTTCCGAGGATGGTCAAGCGAGCTCCTTCGGAGGAATGTCAGCCGGCGAGCCGGGCTCCCGCAGGCGCGGCCGGACTCCGGCGCACAAGGGCCTCGGCCTTCCGCCGCGCCTCCTGGTCGATCGCCTCGGCCTCATCCACCGATCCGGGCGAAGGCACGGTCCCGACGGCCGCGCCGGTCTCCGCGACCACGGCAACGATGTCCGGGAAGGAAATCTTCCCCGTCAGGAAGGCGTCCACGGCGACCTCGTTGGCGGCGTTCAGGACCGCCGGCATGCCCCCGCCGGCCCGGAGCGCCTCCCGCGCGAGGCCGACCGCCGGGTACCGCCGCGGATCGACCTCGGTGAAGTCGAGACGCGCCAGCGCCGCGACGTCGAGCCTCCCGAACGGCGTCGGGATACGGTCCGGATAGGTCAGCGCATAGAGGATCGGGAACTTCATGTCGTTCTTCGAGAGCTGCGCGATCAGCGATCCGTCTACGTACTCGACGAACGAGTGCACCGCCGACTGCGGATGGATCACGACGTCGATCCGATCGGCGGGGAGATCGAAGAGAAAGTGCGCCTCGATGATCTCGAGGCCTTTGTTCATCATCGTGGCGGAATCGATCGTGATCTTGGGCCCCATCTTCCAGGTCGGATGCGCGAGCGCGTCCGGCACCGAGATCTCGCCGAACGTCGAAAGCGGCCGCTCGCGGAACGGGCCGCCGGACGCCGTGAGCACGAGCCGCGCGACCTCCTCGTGGCCACCGCAGCGCAGCGCCTGGTGGATCGCGCAGTGCTCCGAGTCCACCGGCACGATCTCCGCGCCGCTCGCCTTCGCGGTCCGCATCATGAGCTCGCCCGCCACGACGAGCGTCTCCTTGTTCGCGAGGGCGAGGCGCTTGCCGGCGACCGCCGCCGCATAGGCCGAGCTCAGGCCGAGCGCGCCGACGAGGCCGCCGACCACCGTGTCGGTCTTCGGATGCGCGGCGACTTCCTCGAGTCCCTCTCGGCCGGCGACGATTCGGGGCGCGGCGCCGGCGGGAAGGAGCGCGCGCAGGCGCGCGGCGTCGGCGGCCGATGCGACCGAGACGAGCTCCGGCCGATGCCGGACGATCTGCTCCGCGAGGCGCTCCACCGAACGGCCGGCCGCGAGCGCCACGACCCGGAACCGGTCCGGCAGCGCTGCCGCCACGTCCAGGGCCGAGCAGCCGATCGAGCCGGTGGAGCCCAGCACCGCGAGGTTCTTCATGAGGAACGGTCAATTATATGGGCCGGCGCCCCGGTCCGGCCGCCGCCGCGGCCCCCCTACGAGAAGGTCGCGAGGAGGATGGCCAGGGCGGGACCCGCGAAGAGGAGCGAGTCGATCCGGTCGTAGAAGCCGCCGTGGCCGGGAAGGAAGACGCCCGAGTCCTTCACGCCGGCGCCGCGCTTCCAGAGCGACTCGACGAGATCGCCGATCTGTCCCGCGCTCGACGCGAGGGCGCCGGCGAGGGCGCCGCGGGCGGGCCCGAGGTCGGGCAGGACCTTCCAGGCGCCCGCCGCCGCTCCCACGAGGGTCGCGCCGATGAGGCCGGCGACCGCCCCCTCCCAGGTCTTCTTCGGCGACACGACCGGAGCGAGCGGATGCCGCCCGAGCGCGCGCCCGCCGTAGTACGCGAAGGAATCGCAGCCCCACACGATGAGGAAGAGAAAGAGCACCGCCTGCGGGGAGCGATTGCGCAGCGCGCAGAGCGCGGTCGCGGGAAGCGCGACGGCGAAAACGCCGTAGAAGGTCGAGCCGGCGCTGCCGAGCGCCGCGGCGGGATCGACTCCCGAGAAGAGCGGCGCGATTGCGGCGAGCGCGCCGATCGCGAGCGTCAACACGACGGCGACCGTCAGGCCACGGCGATCCGAAGCGCCCGCCACGCCCCAGAACGCCGACCATCCGAGCAGCACCGCCGCGCCGCCGCCGATGGCGACGCTCTTCGAGACGGGATGTCCGATGCGTTCGGCGAGCCGCAGGAACTCGTAGAGCGCCGCGAGCGTCACCGCGGCGACGAGGAGGTTGAAAGCGATCGGCGGCGCGAAGAAGAGGACCCCGAGAACGAGCGGGATCGCGATCCCCGCGGCGAGCTCCCGCTGAAGCGCCAACCCGACGATTCCTTCGCCGCCGCGGCTAGCGCCCGGCGCTCTCCGCCCGGTCCGCCTCGCCTTCCCCGCTCGCGCGTCCCTCGGCGATCACACCGCCGTAGCGCCGCTCCCGCTTCTGGAAGTCGAGGATCGCCTCGAAGAGATGCCGCTTGCGGAAGTCGGGCCAGTAGGTCGGAGTGACCCAGATCTCGCTGTAGGCGATCTGCCAGAGGAGAAAGTTCGAAACGCGCATCTCGCCGCTCGTGCGGATCAGGAGGTCCGGGTCCGGCAGTCCCGCGGTGCCGAGGCGCGAGCCGAGCGTTTCCTCGTCGATCTGCTCGGGCGTGAGCCGGCCGGCCACGACGTCGTTCGCGAGCGAACGGCACGCGTCGACGATCTCCGTGCGCCCGCCGTAGTTGAGCGCGATGTGGAACGTCATGCCGCGGCACGACGATGTCGCCGCGAGCGCCTTCGAGAGCTCCTTCTGCACCGAGGCGTCGAGCTCGTTCATACGCCCGACGACGCGGAAGCGGATGTCGTTCTTGAGCAGGTTCGAGAGCTCACGGTTCAGGTACTCCTTGAGGAGCGACATGAGGGTCACGATCTCGAACCGCGGCCGCTTCCAGTTCTCGACCGAGAATGCGTAGAGGGTCAGGGCCTCAAGCTCGAGGCGCGCGCATGTCTCGACGGTCTCGCGGACCGAGGCGATGCCCGCGCGGTGCCCCTCGACGCGCGGCGAGCCGCGCTGCTTGGCCCAGCGGCCGTTGCCGTCCATGATGATGGCGATGTGCCGCGGCAGGCGCGTCAGGTCGATCTCGTCGAGGAGAGGGCGCTCGGGCGAGCCCGCCGGCGCCAGCCTCTCTTTGTCGATCACGCGATCAGTTTAACCCGCCGGGGCGGCGGTCTCGTCCGCGCGGGCCCGTCAATGCAGGTAACCCAGCGCGCGCAGCTTCTTGCGCTGCTCCTCCGCCTCGGCGGCCGACCGGACCCGGGCGGCGCCCTCGGCGCGCCACAGGAAGAGGCCGGCGCAGCCCGACGGCGTCTCGAGCCGCGGCACGTTCGTCGGAATTGCGGCGATCGGAACGGTCTCGCTGGCCCCCGCGGCGAGCGGCCGCGGCCGAGCTCCGTCGAGCACGATCGCCGCGCACCCGCCGGGAGCCGCGTCGAGCCGGATGCGCAGGGGGCCCTCGCCTGCGCCTGCGCCTACGTCCGTAAAGAGGAAGCCGTCCACGCCGTCGGAGGGATCGAGGCGCGCCGAGAGCGCGGGGCCCGAGGCCGTCCGATTCCACGCGAAGCGATCCTCTTCCTCCAGCGCGAACGGCTCGGCCGCCGCCGCGCGCGGAAAGCCGTCGATCCGGATCGCGACCTGGCCGGCTCCGGTCACGCGCAACTCGAGGCCCCGGCGCGTGTGCGCCATCGCGCGCTCGATCGCGCGCCAGTCGTCGGGAAACGTCGCGGCGTCGGCCGCCAGCCGGCGCGTCTGTCCGGGATCCTCCGCGAGATCGAACCGAGCCAGGCCCGGCAGAATCGAGGGCAGGCGCTTCGCGAGGCGATAGCCTGGGAGGTCGGTGGCGGGATCGGGAATTCCGCGCGTACCGAGACGGTCGAAGAAGAGAAGCGCGCTCGCCGGCCGCAGGACGGCGGCCCGGGGCGCCCCTCCGGTGAGCATCGTCACGGGCGGCAGCGACGCGCGATTCCAGGACGCGGTGTCGAGGAGGTTCGCGCCGTCGGCACCGCGCTCGCCGGCGGCCCCCGCGATGCCGAGCAGCGACTCGAGCGTCGGCCTCACGTCGAGGAGCGAGACGAGGGAGGTCGCCGGAATCGCCGGCATTGGGCGTCCTCTCCCCGGCCGGATCGCGAGCGGCACGCGCAGCGTCTCCTCGAAGAGTGCCGGCCCGTGCTTCCAGCCGCCGTGCTCGCCGAATTCCTCGCCGTGGTCGGACGTGAAGACGAGCGTCCAGCGCTCGCGCTCATCGGCCGGCTGCGCGTTCCACAGCTTCCCCACCTCGGCGTCGGCGAGACGGACCTCGTCGTGGTACAGCGCGATGAGATGCCGCACGTCCGCCGGCGAAGGAGGCGGCGGATCGCCGAGCTGCAGCCGGTTCACCTCGTCGCCGACGATCGGCCCCGCGTAGCCCGGATCGAACGGCGTCTTGCCGCGCGGCCGGTCGGACGGCGTGTAGGGATCGTGCGGATCCATCAGATGAATCCAGACGAAGAAAGGCTCTCCCCGGTGTGTCGCGAGCCAGCCCGGAACGCGCCGCATCGTTTCGCTGGCCGGCAGCGTGATCGACGCGCCCTCGTACGGCGTCGTGAAGAAGGCGTCGAACCCGGACGCGAATCCGTTCTCGCGGCGAAGCGTCGGGTTCGCGACGAACGCCGCCGTGGACCATCCGGCGCGGCGAAAGTCGCCGGCCATCGTCGGAACGTCCGCGGCGATGCCGAGCGGAGAGCCGTCGGAATCCTCGAGAACGGCCGGGGCGCGCCCGGTCAGAAGCGACGCCATCGACGGGATCGTCCAGGACGCCGCGGCGTAGGCGTGCGGCGCCTTCCAGGCGCGCGCGAGGATCGCATCGAGGCGGGGCGTCGAGGGATCCGGGCAGCCGCCGAAGCCGACCGCATCGTGCCGCGTCGTGTCGAAGACGAGGAGGACGGCGGCCGGGGCGGTCGCCCCGGGACGCACGAGACGGACGTCCGAGAGGAAGAGCGGGCCCTCGGGCTCGATGCGGATTCGCAGTCGCCCGCCGCGCCGCTCGGAGAAGGAAACGTCTTCGCTCCAGACGGCCGCCGTTTCGGACGCCCTCCGCGCGAGCCGGGCGACCGGCGCCGGCGATTCGCCGGAGATTCGCTCGACCACGAGCGCGACGTCGCCGCGCGCGCCGGGAGCGGCCCAGTCGAGCCGCAGACGGCCACCGCCGTCCGGCGGCACGTCCCATGCGAGCGCGGCGCCGGCGCGCAGCAGGAATCCGGAGCGCGCGATCCCGTCGGCGTCCACGATCGCCCCGGCCGGCGCGGCGCCGGGCGGCGGACGAACGGGCACCGAGGCGCGCCGCGGCTCGGCACGGCATGCGGCGAGAAAAACGAGGAGGATGCCGAGCCGTTTCTTCAAGCCGACTCCCCGTAGCCCACACGCACGAGCGTCAGCCCGCGCGCCGGCGCCTTGGGAGCGAGGCCTCGGCGGTCTCCCGTCCGGAGCAAGTCCGCGACGCGCCCGACGGGCGCCTTTCCGCGC
>DATJZU010000079.1:0-9524 GCA_035498835.1 Thermoanaerobaculia bacterium | reverse complement strand
ATCCCCCGGGCAGAACTTCGTCGCCGAGCAGCCGAGTTGACGTTCTGGACGGCCAGGTAATGCGCGTGCTTGCAGAAACTGTCCATAGGGGCCACGTCCGTGAACGCCGACGTGCCGCCGGCGATGCAGTTGTAGGGCTTGCCGTTAGCGGTTCCGCTGACAGGGACGTTGGCGCCGCCTCCGGCCATCACTTTCGCGATGAAGATCGCCATCGCACCGCGGGTGACCGGATCGCTCGGACAGAAGGTCGTTGGCGTGCAGCCCGTGGTGATCTTGTTGTGAACGAGCGCTTCGATCTTCGCGTAGAAGGGGTTCGCCGCCGTCGGCCGGGACGAACCCGGTACGAATCGATGAGGCGGCACCGGCGCCGGGCTGACGTCCTTGAAGGTGTTTCCGATGTGGACCTCCCAGACCTTCGGGGGATCGCCCGTCGACGGAGTCTCCGTGAAGACCGCGTCGATGTGGCCCCAGACTTCGCGCGGGCTCGCGGGGAGATCCCAGGCGGCCGACATCCGGAAGCAAGACACACATTCTTGTGTGGATTCGGCCGGGATCGTTCCGTAGTCGGCCGATCCGACCTCGATCGTGTAGGTGATCGGCGGCGGAGCAAGCACCATGCCGTTGCTCCAGAAGTCCGTCTTGAAGTTCGACGCCGTGCCGTTGAGAGTCACCGGCGTCGACGGCGAGTCGTTCTTCCAACTCGGGTCGACGTTGACGCTCTCTCCGAGATCGAACACTTGATTGTCGTTCGAGCTCGGCGAGAACGGGTCGTCGTCGAGCGACAACTTGACGGGCTCGACGGAGCGCGGCGGCGTCGGAGTGGGCGTCCGAGTCGCTGTCGGGGTGAGTGTCGGTCCGCCCGGCGTGATCGTCGGGGTCGAGGGCGTCCGCGTTGGTGTGGCGGTCGGAGTCGGCGTCACCGTCGGCGTGGCAGTCGAGGTCGGCGTGGGCGTTCGAGTGGGCGTCGGGGTTTGGGTCGACGTCGCGGTCGGTGTCGCCGTCGGTGTGTTGGTCCCCGTGGGCGTTGGCGTCGGTGTCCCGCCGGTCACGAGAACGCAGGCGGAGAACTCCCAGGTTTCGGGGGAATCGGTCTCGGTCGCCGTGGCGGTCATGTACTGACCGGCCGGCGCCACCCCGGTGAGCACCGTGTCGAAGGAAGCCTTGCCGTTGCTGTCGGTCGTGACGTCCGTCGAGCCGACGAAGGTTTGACCCTGGCCGAAGCCCGAGGGGTCGCAGGCCACGTTCGAAAAGAACTCGATCCGGAAGGGAGTGTTGACTTGCTGCGCGGCGGCGGCGAGCGTTCCCTTGACTCTCGTGATCGCCCCACTGGTGACCGCCGAGGTGATGACCGGGAGATTGGTGTTCGTCACCCCGTCGGCCAGGAAGTCGATTCCGAGGCCGCCGTTCGCGTAGATGGAGTTGGACAGGATCGTGCCGCCGTTTCCGTCGTGAAAGACGACGCCGCCGAATCCTTTCGTGTTTGTCGCACCGTTGGTCGCGATCGTGTTTCCGGCGCCCGCCTCGGTCCCGCCGATCGTGGCGACGTTGCCCTGAACGAAGGACACTTCGACGCCGACCTGGGTGTTTCCCAGCGGAAGCTTGTTGCTCGTCGGGCCGATGTAGTTGCCTTTGATCGTGGCATGCTGGCCGTTGCCGCCGCTGCCTTGTTCGAGGATTCCGATCTGGTTGCCGGAGATGACGTTGCGCGCGGCGGCCGTCGTGCCGCCGACGAGCACCGCCCCTGACTGGTCGAGGATCCCGTACTTGTTCCCGAGCTCGTAGCTGCCGGTCTTGTCCGTCCCGATGAAGTTGCCCTGGATCGTGGGATCGGCGGTGGCGGAGGGGATGCGGACGTTTTCGATGAGGATCCCGGCGTTAAAGGCTCCCGAGATGACGTTGCCCGTTCCAGTGTCCGTGCCTCCGATCAGCGGGCCGGTCGCCGTGGAGGAGTTGGAAGAAAGGTGGATGCCGTTGGTGACGATCAGAGTGGCGGTCCCCGCCGCATTGGTGCCGATGAAATTGCTCTGGATCACGGTCCCGGAGTCGTAGGACGTGTAGATGCCGTTGCCATTGGTTCCTGCCGCGTTAATGACGTTGCCGCCTGCAAACCCGCCGATCGTGTTGTTGTTGCCCGAGACGAAGACGCCGTACCAGGCAAGGCCGAGCGGGCCTGTCCCCGCGGCGTCCGTGTTGAGGTAGTTGCCCTCGACCAGATTCCCGTTCGACTCCAGGTCGATCGCGCGACTCTGGGTACCCGTTGCGACAATGATGTTGCGCTCGGCCGCCGTCGTACCTCCAATCTGATTGTTCTGAACCTGGACCAGAACTCCGTCCGAGAGATTCCCCAGTGAGCTGCCGGTCCAATCCGTACCGATGTAGTTTCCCTTGATCTTGTTGCCCCCGGTTGAGCCGGCGAGCACGATTCCGGTGCCGAAGGGGCAGTTATTGATCACAAGCCCCTGGACCGTGGTGAATCCGCCGGAGATCGCGAGTGCCGTGAGCGACGCGCCGCCGCAGTTGAGCTCGACAAGGGGGGACCCGGAAAACCCTGGTTGCGTGGTCCCATCGATGATGACGGAGTTTGTCGCCGTGAGCCCGCTCGCCAGCGTGATCGTCTGGTGCCCGGTGCCGATGTGAAAGTTGATTGTGTCGCTCGAGGAGGCCAGGGAGAGCGCGTCGCGGAGCGTGCAGGTCGTCGAGCAGTCGAAGTTCTGAGCGTCGTCCGTAGAATTCACGGTCCAGGTGACCCCGGCAAATGCTCGCGCGCTCCCGAGGAGTGCCGTGAACCCCGCCGCGAGAACCAGCGCCCGGGCTCGCGGCTTTTCCGAACGAGGGATCGACGGCGTCGGACCGGGGACGAAAAGCGAGTCGACCGCCACGAAAGTGGCGTCCCTTTCGGAAGGCATTTGCGTTCTCCTTGGCACGGACGAACCCTCACTGGACGAGACTCGTCTGCACTACAATTCCGTCCCCCAAAGCCGGTTCGCGTCTTTAGCGGTTCTGAAACGGTCTGAAACCGGCTGAAAGCGCCACCGCATGGCTCTCGCGACCAAGCGGTTGTTTCGGTTCGGGCCGTTTCGGCTGGACGCGGAACGGCGGCTCCTCCTGCGGGGCGACCAAGCGATCGCGCTGCGGCCGCGCGTCTTCGACACGCTGCTGGTGCTCGCGGAGCGCGCGGGCGAGGTGGTCTCGAAAGAAGAGCTCCTCGACGTCGTCTGGCCGGACACGGTCGTCGAAGAGAACAACCTGAGCCAGAACATCCTCGCGCTGCGCCGCGTCCTCGACGAGCACGAGTCGGCGGACTTCCGGATCGAGACGGTGCCTCGGCGCGGATACCGGCTGATCGGCCGGGTCGAGGAGGAGCTCGCGGCGCCGCGGCCGACGCTCGCGCCCGCTCCGGCACCGGAGTCGAACGGGGAGACGAGGGTGGAGCCGCCTGCCGCCCGGCGATCGAGGAAGGGGCTCATGGCGGCAGTTGTTGCCTTCTGCGCGATCGCCGTCGGCGCCGCTCTGTGGCTCGCGCACTCCGACAGGAAAGAGAGCGCGCTGCGGCGCGTTCACTCACTCGCGGTTCTGCCGCTGCGGCCGATCCTCCTGCCGCCGGATCAGGAGTTCCTCGGTCTCGCGCTCGCCGACGCCGTCATCACGCGGCTCGGGTACGCGCGAGCCCTAACGGTCCGTCCGACCTCCGCCGCGCGCTCCTTGACGGATTCGACGAAGAGCGCAGTCGATGCCGGCCGCGCGCTTCGCGTGGACGCCGTGCTCGAGGGCCGGATCCAGCAGAGCGCCGGCCGGACGCGCGTGACGGTCCAGCTCATCGACGTTTCCGACGGCCGGAACCTCTGGTCGCAGAAGTTCGACGTCGAGACGAAAGATCTCTTCACGCTCGAGGATGCGATCGCGGAGTCCGTCGCCGGGACGCTCGCCGCGAGCCTCTCGGACGGCGAGACGAAGCGCGTCGGCCGCGACCGTCCCGTCAACCCCGAGGCGTACGAGGCGTACCTGCGCGGCCGCTTCTTCTGGAACCAGCGCCAGGAGGCGGCGTCCTGGAAGGCGCACGATCTCTTCGAGCGGGCGATCGCGCTCGACCCGAGCTATGCCCTCGCGTATGCGGGGCTCGCCGACACGCTGAACGCGCTCCAGTTCCGGAGCTTCGACCCGGCGCGCGCGCGGGCGATGGCGGAGAAGGCGCTCGCGCTCGACGACACCCTGGCCGAGGCGCACGCCTCGCTCGGCAACACGAGCCTCTTCGAGGAGTGGAACTTCCCGGAAGCCGAGAAGCATTTCCGGCGAGCCATCGACCTCAACCCGTCGTACGCGACCGCGCACCAGTGGTACGCGTACTGCTTCCTCGCGCGGGGGGACCTGGCCGGCGCCCTCGCCGAGGTCCAGAAGGCCGAGGCGGCCGACCCGCTGTCGCCATCGATCGGCGTCGATCTGGCGGACATGCTGTACTACGCCGGCCGGTACGACGAGGCGATCGGCGCGGCGCGGCGCGTGCTCGAGCTCGATCCCGGCTTCGGGCAGGCCGAGCAGGCGATGGTCCGCGCGCTGCTCGCCAAGGGCGACCTCGACGGCGCGAGGCAGGCGAGCCTCGCGATGGGACACCTGGGCGAGGCGTTCCTCGATTCCTGCCTCGCGATCCTCGCGGCGCGGCGCGGAGACCGCCGCCTGGCCGAGGATTTCCTGGGAAAGGTCGCAAACCCGGAGCGGTGGGCGGCGGAGGCGTCGGTGGCGGTATCGCTCGGCGACGACGACCGTGCACTCGCCGCGCTCGAGGACGGGTTCCGGCGGCGCGACGGCACGGTGCTGCTCCTCGGCGCCGATCCCCAGTGGGACGCCCTGCGGCCGGATCCGCGGTTCGGCGATTTGCTCCATCGCATCGGGGTCGTGCCCCTCAAACGCGCGAGGCTCTAACGTAGACTCCCCGCCGATGTCCCTGCCGCGACGCTTCACGAAGATGGCCGGCGGCGGCAACGACTTTCTCCTCTTCGAGGCGGACGGGCGCACTCTCTCGGCGGAGGACCGGGCGAAGGTTGCGCTCCTCTGCCGCCGCGGGCTCTCGGTCGGAGCGGACGGCGCGCTCTTCCTCTCGCCGTCGGGCCCGGGGCGCGTGCGCGTCGATTACTTCAACGCCGACGGCGGGCTCGCGTCTTTCTGCGCCAACGGGACGCGCTGCGCCGCGCGGTACGCCGTGACGCGCGGGCTCGTCACGGGCGAGAAGCTCGAGCTCGAGACGGGCTGGGCGAGGATCCGCGCCTCGGTCGGCCGCGAGCGCGTCACACTGAATCTGCCGCCGCTGCCGCCGTCCGGCGCGCCGGTGCGCGTCTCGGGCGACGGCCTGCCGCCGTCCGCCGCGCCGATGTGCGTCGGCGTGCCGCACCTCGTCGTCTTCGTCGAGCGAGATCTCGCGGCGCTCCCGATCGATCGCGTGGCGCCTCCGCTGCGCCGGCACCCGGACCTTCCGGACGGCGCCAACGTGAACTTCGTCGAGGTGCTCTCCGACCGGCGCCTCGCGATCCGGACTTTCGAGCGCGGCGTGGAAGGCGAGACCCTCGCGTGCGGATCGGGCGTCGTGGCCTCGGCCGTCGTGGCCGCGCGAGAGGGACGGGTCCGGCCGCCGGTCGTCTGCGACACGCGAAGCGGCGTTTCCTTCACGGTCGGGTTCACGCCGTCCGACGGAGCGATCTCCGACGCGACGCTCGAAGGCGACGCGCGCGAGATCTTCACCGCGGAGCTCAACGAGGAGGCCTGGAAGGCATGAAACGTTTCGCGTTCGGCTCGCCCGGGGCGCCGCCCCTGCCTTCGAAGATCGTCTGCGTCGGACGGAATTATCGCGAGCATGCCGCGGAGCTCGGCAACGTCGCGCCGGAGAAGGAGCCGCTCCTCTTCCTCAAGGCGCCGTCGGCGCTCGTTCTCGACGGCGGCGACATCCGCCGGCCTCCGGAGTCCGAGCGCGTGGACTACGAAGGCGAGCTCGCGCTCGTCATCGGAAAGAAAGTCAAGAGCTGGCCGCAGGAAAAGTGGCTCGACGCGCTCGCCGGCGTCTGCTGCGCCAACGACGTGACGGCGCGGGATCTCCAGAAGAAGGACGGCCAGTTCGCGCGCGCAAAGTCCTTCGACACGTTCTGCCCGGTCGGGCCGGAGATCGTGTCCGGTCTCGACCCGTCCGATCTCGCGATCCAGACGCGCGTCAACGGCGCCGTCAAGCAGTCCGCGCGCACGTCGAACGTCGTCTTCTCACCGGCCTTTCTCGTGGCCTACGTTTCGCGGATGATGACGCTGCTTCCGGGAGACTTGATTCTCACCGGCACGCCCGCCGGAGTCGGTCCGCTGTCTCCCGGCGACGTCGTCGAGGTCGAGATCGAGAAGGTGGGCGTCCTCAGAAACCGCGTCGCCTAGGCGATCGAATCGAGCAGCGTCTCCGGCAGTCCGCCGAACGCGCCCGAGGACATGAGGAGCAGGACGTCGCCGGCGCGGACCTCGCGCGCGAGGTAGCCCGGAATCTGCTCGATCTTCTCCGGAGCGAAGGCGGGCTTTCCGGCGGCGCGGAATCCCGCGACGAGCGTCTCGCGGTCGATGCGCGCCTCGGGCGGCAGGCGGCTCGAGTGGAACACCGGCGCCACGACGAGGCCGTCGGCGCCGGCGAACGCCGCGGCGTAGTCCTCCTCGAAGATCTTCCGGCCCGCGGTGTTCGAGCGCGGCTCGAAGAGCGCCCAGATCCGCCGGCCCGGCCAGCGGGCGCGCGCCGCCTCGAGCGTCCCTTTCACGGCCGTCGGATGATGGGCGAAATCGTCCACGACCGTGATGCCGTTTCTCTCGCCCTTGACCTCGAGCCGCCGCCGCACGCCGGCAAAGCGCGGCAGCGCGCGCGCGATTTCGGCCGGTGAGAGCCCGAGCCCGCGCACGAGCGCGATCGCGCCGAGCGCGTTGCGCACGTTGTGATGGCCGAGGAGCGGCGATTTAAGGCGCGCGGTCGGCGTGCCGCCTTCGACGAGCGTGAACTCGGTGCCCTCCGGGCGGTACGCGACATCGGCCGCGGCGAAGTCGGCGCCGAGATCCTCGGTCGAGACGAGCACGCGACGTGCCACGGCGTTCTCCGTGACGCCGAGCGCCCGCGGATCGTCGCGGTTGACGACGATGACGCCGTCCGCGGGCACGATCGCCGCGACCTTCCGGAACGCGTCCAGAATCGCTTCGAGATCCGGAAAGAGGTCGGCGTGGTCGTACTCGATGTTGCCGATGAAGAGATGCCGCGGCTCATAGTGCAGGAACTTCGGTCCGCGGTCGAAGAACGCGGCGTTGTACTCGTCGCCCTCGAGCACGAAGTGCGGCCCCTCGCCCCGACGGTAGCCGCGTCCGAAATTGCGGAGCTCGCCGCCCACGAGGAACCCCGGGTCGCGGCCGCAGTCGAAGACAAGCCACGCCGTCAGAGCCGACGTCGTCGTCTTGCCGTGCGTTCCCGTGATGACGACGGAGGTCTTTCCGGGGAGCAGGTACTGCCGGATCGCCTGCGGCATGGAGAGGACGGGCAGGCCGCGGCGCGCGGCCTCGGCCGCCTCGACGTTGTCGCGCGTGGCGGCGTTCCCGACGATGACGGCGTCGGCGTCGGCCGGCACATGCTCGGGCGAAAACCCCTTGAATACGGGGATTTGGAGAGATTCGAGGAGGGTCGACATCGGCGGATAGAAGTCGAGGTCGCTGCCCGTGACGCGGTGTCCGGCCTCGGTCAGCAGCGCCGCGAGCGGCACCATGGCGGTGCCTCCGATGCGCACCATGTGGAAGCGCTTCGGCGCCGGGGAGGCGGAAATCATTGGCGTTTCGGGCGTTTTCTGGAAATATGTATACGCAGCGCGCCGTTTCAGGCCACGGTGTAACTCTAAGACAGGACTCTGGAAAAGAAGAGGAGTCGGAAGATGCGTCACACTGGAAAATCTGCGGGCCTGGTCCTGGCGGCCTTCGTCGCCGGCGCGGCATTGTCCTTCGCGCAGGACAAGCCCGCCGCCAAGCCGCAGGACAAGAGCCCGGCAGCCCCGGCTCCGGCCAAGCCCGCCGCCGTCGCGGCGCCGAAGATCGAGGTCATTCCCGAGACCAAGGACGCCGGAACGGTCGCCAAGGGACAGCTCATCGAGTCCACCTTCATCGTCAAGAACAACGGCGCCTCGGATCTCATCATCTCCGACGCGCGCCCGGGGTGCGGCTGCACGGTCGCGTCCTTCGACAAGGTCATCAAGCCGGGGGGCGAGGGCAAGGTCGTCTCGTCGGTCGACACGAAGAACTTCTCGGGCCCGATCTCGAAGTCGATCCTTCTCGTCTCGAACGACCCGGACCGGCCGCAGTTGAACCTCTTCGTCAAGGCGACGGTCAAGCCGTACGTCGACATCCTGCCGACCGGCTATCTGCGCTTCTCGGTCGTCAAGGGCGACAGCGCGGCGCAGGACGTCGTGCTCGTCTCCGAGGAGAAGACCTTCAAGCCGACCGTCGCCGAGACGGCGCAGCCGTACGTGAAGGCGGAGCTCATTCCGGCCGGCGAGAAAGACAAGATCGCCGGGCGTTCGGGCGAGCAATACAAGCTGCACGTTTCCGTGACGAGCGACGCCCCCGAGGGGTTGCTGAACGCGCCGATCCGCGTGGCGACCGGCGTGACGCAGCAACCGACCCTCGAGATCCCGGTCTCCGGCTACATCCGCGCGCGCGTGTCGGTCACGCCGGCGCTCGTCAACTTCGGCAACTTCACGGCCGGCAAGGACGCGATCACGCGCAACATCATCGTGACGAACAACAAGCCCGGCCAGCCGGTCAAGGTCACCCGGGCCGAGGTCACGGTGCCGGGATTCCAGACCGACGTCGTCCCGACGCAGGAGGGCGTGTCCTACACGGTCGTGGTGAAGGCGTCCGACAAGGTCAAGAAGGGCGTCATCGACGGGATGGTCAAGCTCTACACGACCGACAAGGAAAAGGCCGTCATCGAGTTGCCGCTCAAGGGCGAGTCGCTGTAGTCGCCAGCGGACTGAGGACCGAGGACTGAGGACTACCCTGGCTTAAGCCACCAGAGTCCTCAGTCCCTGGTCCGCAGTCCTCAGTCTCGCCGTCACACCCGTCTCAACCTCTTCAAGATATCCCCGTCCCACTCGAACGCGAGCCGCTTGCGTCCCTTCGCCGCACCGCGCTGCAGCGCGTACCCGTAGAGGAGCGGCAGCGCCACCGATGTCTCGATGAACGCCATCTCGTGCGTCGCCTTCTTCGAGACCTTGCCCCAGGACGTCGCCTCCGACAGCGTCGAGCCGCCGAGGCCGCCCCAGTGCGGCGCGTCGGTCGTGACCTGCAGCGCGTACTTGTGCCCGCCCGTGTCGATGCCGAAGATGTACGACATCACGATCGAATCGTTGATGTAGTTCTTCGGCACGCCGCCGGAGACGTACACGGCCGCGGTCGCGGAGCTCTTCACGACGATCTGCGTCAGCTCGTAGTTGTCGCGGATCGAGCTGATCTGGAAGGGTTCGATACCCTCCTTCCGGGCGCGG
>DATJZU010000078.1:0-10575 GCA_035498835.1 Thermoanaerobaculia bacterium | reverse complement strand
GGGAGAGCTCGTGTCGTTCGCACAACGGTTCCGAAAGGCGGTGGGCGAGGACGCCCGGTACCACCTGACCCCCGTGCCCGACACGGCCGAAGAGGCTTGACACGCGCGGACATCGAGGCCTGGTGCGCCGGGCGTTCCTGGCCCTGGCGCGCCGCGCTGCTGGCTTACCTCGTGTGGATCGGCGTTCACCACCTGCGCGACCCGCTCTACTCGAGCCTCTTCGGCGGGATCACGCTCGGCGTCCACGAGCTCGGACACCTGCTGCTCGGGTTCGCCGGAACCTTCGTTGGCGTCGCGGGCGGGAGTCTCGCGCAGGTCGCGGCGCCGGCCGCGGCCGCGTGGCTCCTCGGCCGCCAGGGCGACTGGTTCGGCGTGGCGGTCGGCGCCGCCTGGGAGTCCTTCTCGCTCTGGAACCTGGCGACCTACATCGGGGACGCGCGCGCCCGGGAGCTGCCGCTCGTCGGGCTCGTGCCGGACCCGATTCACGACTGGAACTACCTGCTCGGCAAGCTCGGGATCCTGGCGTGGGACCGCGGCCTCGCGGCGCTCACGCGTGTGATGGCGTTCTCTGTGTGGGCGGCGGCGATTGCGTTCGGCGCCTGGCTCTGCGTGCGGATGGCGTCCGCGCGCCGCCTTCAGACGCGGAGATAATCGCCCTGCCAGTCGCGGATCTTGCGCTTGATGACCTCGCGCTCCTGGATGCCGTTGGTCAGCACCTCGCGCACGAGGTCCGGCATCTCGGCGTCGCTCGCGAAGCGCAGTCCGATCAGCTGATCGGGCGTGAGCTCGAGGATGCGGCCGCGCAGCTCGCTCGGAAGGATCTCCTTCAGGCGCAGCCGCATCTCGAGTCGAATGATGCGGTCCTGCGCCGTCAGCGCGAAGATCCGCATGTAGAAGAAGAGGCCGAGGAAGGCGAGCGCGAGGACGACGTTCCAGGCCGTGTCGAACGAGAACCCGCGGACCGCGCGCACCACCGCCCAGAGCAGGTTGACGACGAACACGGCGAAGAGGACGAAATGGTAGAGCGGGACGAAACGCCGGTGATTGGCGTAGTTCTGCGGCGGGTGATGCTTCATGACTCCTCTCGGATGCCTTCCTCGTCGCGCGGGCGACGGGCCGTGGGCCTCACGGCGATCAAAAGACGACGTTGCGGACGAAGTAATCTCCGACGGGAAGAGTGCCCGCGACCAGGCGGCCGGCCTGGTCGGGCGTCATCTCGAACGTTCCGGCCGGCTCGTTGGTCCCGGTCGTCAGCACGACCTCGACGGTCGTTTCCCGACCCTTGTCCGCCAGCTCGTGGAGGGCGCGCGCCGTGGCCGACAGGACCGTGAAGACGGCCTCCTCGCTGTTGGTGGTCGCGAGGAGCCGCGTCTTGCCGCGGAAATTGGTCAGCCGCCACTGGGGAATCGAGGCGCCGTCGAAGACCTTCGAGAAAGCCGCCTGGACGAGAGACTCGGGCGCCTGCCAGGAGCTGGAGCTCGACTCGGTGGTGCCCGACGCGCCGGCGGAGGCCAGCAGGCCCGCGGGTCCGCCCCGCAGCTTGCTCTGACGCGCCAGATCCTGGAGACGCGGCGCGGGCGTCGGCGGCCCGCCGGGAGCGTTCAGCAGCTTCTGCTCCGGCGTGTCGATCGCGATGACGTTGCCGCTGTACTTGTTGTTGTACTCCTCGGTGCCCGCCACATCGATCTTGTCCGTGTCGATCTGCGTCACGGTCCCGTTCTCGAGCGTGATGATCGCCTTGGTCCCTTTGACCTCGTATTTCATCCTGGCGAAGACCATCGAGCCGTCTTTGAGCTTGATGACGTAGGCGGAGGCCGCCGCGGCGGAAAAGAGCAGCAGGAGGAACAGTCCGGCGAGCCGCTTCATGCGCGCAAACCTCCGATCCGACAGGGTTTGACAGGCCATCGGACCCCTCAGATGATAGCACCCCGATGTTGATCGTCATGGACGCCGCCGCCTCCACCGAGGAGGTCCGGCGTGTCGTCGAAACCGTTCGGGGCCTGGGACTGCAGGCCCATCCGATCCCCGGCGCGCAGCGGACCGCGATCGGAATCACCGGCAACAAGGGCACCGTCGAGCCGGCGGCGTTCGAGAACCTCCCGGGCGTCCTCGAGGTCATTCCGGTCTCGTCCCCGTACAAGCTCGTCTCGCGGGAAGCCAAACGGGAGACGACGGTCGTTTCGGTGGGCGGCGTTCCCGTGGGCGGCAGCCGTCTCGTCGTCGTCGGCGGGCCCTGCGCGGTCGAATCGGAGAAGCAGGCTCTCGAGATCGCGCATCTCGTGAAGGCCGCGGGCGCGACGCTCTACCGCGGCGGCGCCTTCAAGCCGCGGACGTCGCCGTATTCGTTTCAGGGTCTGGGGGTCGATGGGTTGCGCATCCTTTCGCGCGTGCGCCAGGAGACGGGACTGCCGATCGTGACCGAGGTGCTCGACACCGACACGGTCGACGTCGTCGCCGAGCATGCGGACTGCCTGCAGGTCGGCGCGCGGAACATGCAGAACTTCACTCTTTTGAAGCGGCTCGGGCGCCTGCGCAAACCGGTGCTCCTGAAGCGCGGCATGTCGGCCACGATCGAGGAGCTGCTGCTCTCCGCCGAGTACCTGCTCGCCGAGGGCAACTACGAGGTGATCCTCTGCGAGCGCGGCGTGCGGACGTTCGTCAACCACACGCGAAACACGCTCGATCTTTCTGCGATCCCTTACGTTCAGCGAATCTCGCATCTGCCGATCGTCGTGGATCCGTCGCACGGCACCGGCAAGCGACAGAAAGTGTTGCCGCTTTCGCGTGCGGCCGTCGCCGTCGGGGCGGACGGCCTGCTCATCGAAGTTCACAATCACCCCGAGCTGGCGCTCTCCGACGGACCGCAGGCGGTCCTCCCCGAGATGTTCGAGGAGCTCATGCAGCAGGTCCGTAATCTCGCCCCCGTGGTGGGACGCTCGGCGTGAAGGGGCTGCTGGTCCTGGAGGACGGCGCCGCGTATCGCGGCGAGGCTATCGGCCGGCCGGGCACGTCGTTCGGCGAGATCGTCTTCAACACGGCGATGAGCGGCTACCAGGAGGTCCTGACGGATCCCTCCTACGCCGGGCAGATCGTCGTCATGACGGCCGCGCACGTCGGCAACTACGGCGTGCGCGAGGCGGAGGCCGAGTCGGACCGCGTGCACGTGGCGGGGTTTCTCGCGCGCGATTTTCCGACCCGGTGGAGCGGCAGCGGGGGAGAGCAGAGCCTCGCGGAATATCTCGAGAAGGCGGGCGTCCTCGGCCTCCACGGGCTCGACACGCGCGCGCTCGTGCGGCGGATCCGGACCGAGGGCGCGATGCGCTCCGGCCTCTCGACCGAGATCGACGACCCGGAGGAGCTCCGCGCGCGTGTTCTCGCGTCGCCGCGCATGGAGGGCAGCGATCTCGCGCTCGCGGTGTCGCCCTCGCAGACGACGGTCTTCGAGGCGCCGGGCGCGGTCCACCACGTGGCCGCCGTCGACTACGGCATGAAGCGCAACATCGTGCGGCTGCTCAACGCCGCCGGCTGCCGCGTGACGGTTTTTCCAGCGACGGCTTCGGCGGACGCGATCCTCGCGTCCGACCCCGACGGAATCTTCCTGTCGAACGGTCCCGGCGATCCGGCGGCGCTCGCGAGCCCGATCGCCACGATCGAGAAACTCATCGGCAAGCGGCCGATCTTCGGCATCTGCCTCGGGCATCAGCTCCTCGGGCTCGCGTTCGGCGCGCGGACGTTCAAGCTGAAGTTCGGGCACCGCGGCGCGAACCATCCGGTCGGCGACCTGCAGACGGGTGCCGTGGCGATCACGTCGCAGAACCATGGTTTCGCAGTGGACCCCGGGACCCTGCCCGCGGAGATCGAGCCCACGCACCGGAACCTCAACGACGGCACGCTCGAGGGATTCCGGCACCGCGAGCTGCCGATCCTGGCCGCGCAGTTCCACCCCGAGGCGGCGCCCGGCCCGCACGACGCCAACGTCCTCTTCGAGAGCTTCATCGACGCGATGCGCCGGAGCCCCTCCCGGATGGCTGCCGCGGGTCCCTGATGCCCCTGTCGCTCGAGGTCGCGCTCGCCTACCTGCGCTCGCGGCCGACGCGGCTCGTCTCGGCGGTCTCCCTGCTCGCGATCGGCGGCATCGGCCTGGGCGTCGCGGCGCTCGTCGTGGCGATGGGGCTCCTCTCGGGCTACCGCACGGAGATCCGCGACAAGTTGATCGGCGCCAACGCCGAGGCGGTCGTCTACCCGCTCGTCCCGGCCGGGCCGGAGGAGATCGCGGCGCTGCGCAACCGCCTGGCCGCAGTTCCGGATGTGCGCGCGACGTCGGCGGTCGTTTATCAGTCGGGACTGGCGGCCTCGGCCGAGACGCCGGACGGCCTCGACGCGGTGATCAAGGGAATCGAGCCGGAGGCCGAGGGTCGGGTCTCGCCGCAGACCGCGGCGATTCTCGCCGGCGCGGACCTCGCGGGGGCTCCCGGCGAGCTTCCCGGCGCCGCCGTCGGCGCGGAGCTCGCGCGCGGGCTCGGCGTGAAGGTCGGAGATCCCATCGCCATTTCGGTGTCGGACGCGACGCTCGGGGCCTCGGCCCTCGTGCCGCGGACCGGGCGCTTCCGTGTCGCGAAGATCTTCCGGACCAACTTCGCCGAGTACGACTCCGAGTGGATCTTCTGTACGCGCGAAGCGCTCCAGGCGCTCGCGCGGATGCCCGGCAGCGCCAACGTCATCGAGATCGGGCTTGCGGCGCCAAGGGACCGTGCGGCGGCGCTGGCCGCGATCCGCGTGGCCGCCGGGCAGGGTTTCTCCGTGGCCGACACCCTCTCGATGAACGGCGGGCTCTTCGCGGCGCTGCGCGTCCAGCAGACGACGCTCTTCCTCGTGATCGGCCTGATCGTCGCGGTCTCGACGTTCAACCTCGTGGCGACCCTCGTCATGAGAGTCCAGGAGAAGAAGCGCGACATCGGTGTCCTCTCCTCCCTCGGCGCCGAGCCCGGCTTCTTCTCGCGCGTGTTCCTCTGGGTCGGCGCCCTGCTCGGCGCGGCGGGTGTCGCGGCGGGCGTCGCCTTCGGCAGCCTCGTCTGCTGGGCGGTCACGACCTTCCGGCTGCTCTCGTTCCCGCCGGGCGTGGCGCAGATCTATTTCGTGTCGTTCATCCCGTTTCGCGTCCGCGCGCAGGACCTCGCCGCGATCGTCGGCTTCGCGGCGGCGGCGATTCTGCTCGCCTCGTGGCTCTCGGCCCGTCGCGCCGCACGCGTCAACGTCGCCGAGGCGCTGCGCTACGAGTGACGAGGTCCTGAAGCCCGTCGGAAGATCGGCGGACCTTCGCGGCGCCCGACGATATAATTCCTCCGTCCTCCCGGAGGTCTGCCATGTTCAAAGCGCGGGCACGCGCGTCGCTCGTTCTCGCCGGACTTCTCGGATGCGTCGCATGGTCCTCCGCCCTGGAATGCGGCGTCTGGGACTGGGCCAATCCGCGACCGCAGGGAAATCGTCTGGGCGGCGTGGCGTGGGGCGCCGGGCACTTCGTCGCGGTCGGCGCGGCGGGCGCGGTGCTGACGAGCCCCGACGGGCAGGACTGGACGACCGGAAACGCCCGCACGCGGCACGACCTCGCCGACGTCGTCTGGACCGGATCCGAGTTCGTCGCGGTCGGCGACGGCGGGTCCGTGCTCACGAGCCCGGACGGCGGCCTGTGGTCCCCTCAGCCCACGCGCGTGAGCGCGAACCTCCGGCGCGTGATCTGGAGCGACTCACGTCTGCTCGCGGTCGGCGACTCCGGGGCGATTTTGACGTCGCGCGACGGGCGGACCTGGGAGTCGGCATCCTCGGGCACGGCCGAGACGCTCTCCGACGCAGCCTTCGGCGCCGGCCGGTTCGTCGCGGTCGGGCAGAACGGGACGCTCCTCTGGAGCGACGACGGTTCGCGCTGGCAGGCGTCGGAGGGGTGGGTCGGCTCGTTCTCGAGCGTCGCCTGGAACGGCGCTTCCTTCGTGACGTGGGGCACGATCTTTCCCGGATACGCGCTGATCCTCTCGAGCTCCGACGGCGTGTCGTGGGACGGCGGCTCGCCCAACATCCAGAGCACGATCGCGTCCCTCCGATGGACGGGCTCCGGCTGGGTCGGCGTCGGCGCGGGTGGCTCGATCTTCCAGAGCGGAGACGGCGTCTCGTGGAGCGCCGTCGCCTCTCCGACCGCGAGCGATCTGACGCGCCTCGCCTCGAACGGCGCGACGCTCGTGGCGGTCGGGGCCCGCGGAACGATCCTCGCAGGCTCGGACGCGGCCTCCTGGACCAACCGTTACCCCGGCATCCGGACGACGCTGTCGGACATCGCTTTCAACGGACAGACCTACGTGGCCGTAGGCGTCTACGGCACGATCGTCGTGTCGACCGACGGCGAAGCGTGGAGCCGCGTGGATTCCGGAGTCGGCAACTGGCTCCTCGGCGTCGCCTGGAGCGGCTCGGAGTTCGTCGCCGTCGGCCAGGGGGGACGCGTCGTGACGTCGCCGGACGGCACGACCTGGACCGTGCGAACGCCGGACGGCCCGGGGTGGCTCTTCGACGTGCTGTGGGACGGCGGACGGTTCCTCGCGGTCGGGACGGACGGCCAGGTCCTCGAGAGCACCGGCGGAACGACGTGGCGCCGGATCGCCACCGTGTTCCAAAACCGGCTGAACCAGATCGCCTGGAACGGATCGCTCTACGTGGCCGTCGGCGGCGAAGAGGCGCGGCTGATCTTCACGAGCCCCGACGGCGTCCGCTGGACGCGAGCGCTGAGCCAATCGGGAGGAACGATCTCGTCGGTCACGTGGGCCGGAAGCCGGTTCGTCGCCGTGGGCGACGGCGGCTCGGTCTTCACGAGCCCGGACGGCCTCCTCTGGATCGAAGGCTCGGCCGGCGTCGAGGAGCGGCTGACGGGCGTCGCCTGGACCGGGACGCGCCTCGTCGCGGTCGGCGAGAGCGGCGCGCGCGTCGAGAGCCCCGACGGCGCGGCCTGGGAGAGCGTCGATTCGGGGACCGCGAACGACCTCTCGGGGGTCTTCTGGTCGGGCGGCCAGGTCTTCGCGCTCGGCGTGTCGGGAACGATTCTGACCGGCCGCTGCGACGCCGTGGCGCCGGCGCGGCTCGACGAGAAGACCGAGACCGGGAGGACGGCGCGCGTCGTGAATCGCGGTTGAGCGGCCCGTAGCGCGTTCGGCATCGCGCGCCGATCGCGCAACCTGCTAATCTCGCGCCCGGAAATGCCCCGGCGCGACGACATCCACAACATCCTCGTCATCGGGTCGGGCCCCATCGTCATCGGGCAGGCCTGCGAGTTCGACTATTCGGGAACGCAGGCCGTCCGCGCGCTCAAGCGCGAGGGTTACCGGGTCGTGCTCGTGAACTCGAACCCGGCCACGATCATGACCGACCCGGAGCTCGCCGACGCGACCTACGTCGAGCCCCTCACGCCCGAATTCCTGGAACGGATCGTCGAGCGGGAGCGGCCGGACGCGATTCTCCCGACGGTCGGCGGCCAGACGGCCTTGAACCTGGCGCTGGCGCTCGAGGACCGCGGCGTCCTCGAAAAATGGAGCGTGAAGCTCATCGGTGCGAGCGCGCAATCCGTGCGCCTCGCGGAGGACCGCGAGCTCTTCAAGAAGGCGATGCTCGAGATCGGCGCCGCGGTGCCGCGCTCGGGAACCGCGCGGTCGCTCGAGCAGGCGGAAGCCGTGCGGCGAGAGGTGGGACTGCCGGCGGTCGTACGGCCGTCCTTCACGCTCGGCGGGAGCGGCGGCGGATGGGCGCGCTCGGAGGAGGAATTCCGCCGGGCCGTGGCGCACGGGCTCTCCGAGTCGCCGGTGCACGAGGTCCTGATCGAGGAGTCCGTCGAAGGCTGGAAAGAGTTCGAGCTCGAGGTGATGCGCGACCGCGCCGACAACGTCATCATCGTCTGCTCGATCGAAAACTTCGATGCGATGGGAATCCACACCGGCGACTCGATCACCGTGGCACCTCAGATGACGCTCTCCGACCGCCAGTACCAGGAGATGCGCAACGAGGCCAAGGCCGTCATCCGGCGCGTCGGCGTCGACACCGGCGGCTCCAACATCCAGTTCGCGGTCGAGCCGGTCACGGGACGGCGCGTCGTCATCGAGATGAACCCGCGCGTGTCGCGCTCGTCGGCGCTCGCCTCGAAGGCGACGGGGTTCCCGATCGCGAAGATCGCGGCCCTCCTCGCGGTGGGGTACACCCTCGACGAGATTCCGAACGACATCACGAAGAAGACGCCGGCCTGTTTCGAGCCCTCGCTCGACTACGTCGTCGTGAAGATTCCGCGGTGGACGTTCGAGAAGTTCCCGCGCGCCGACCCGCGCCTGACGATCCAGATGAAGTCCGTCGGAGAGGCCATGGCGATCGGCCGGACGTTCGCGGAGGCGCTCGGTAAGGCGGTCCGGTCGCTCGAGATCGGGCGCGACGGCCTCGACGACGGCGGGCCGGCGCTGCCGCGCGGGGAGCTGCTGAGCAAGCTCTCGTCGCCGACCTGGGAACGCCTCTTCCACCTGCGCCGGGCGTTTCGGGACGGCATGTCGGTCGACGAGATCGCCGCCGCGACGCGAATCGATCCGTGGTTCCTCGACGCCGTGGGCCGGATGGTGGCCGAGGAGTCGCGTCTCGCGGGGCGGCGGATCGAGGACATCTCCCGCGAGGAGCTCCGCGAAGCCAAGCGCCTCGGCCTGTCGGACGGCGCCATCGCGCGCGCTCTGGGAGTCCGCGAGGACGACGTCCGCAAGCGCCGGAAGCTGCTCGCGCTCGCGCCCGTCTTCAAGACGATCGACACGTGCGCGGCCGAGTTCGAGGCCGAGACCCCGTACTTCTACTCGACCTACGAGGACGAGAACGAGTCGGTTCGGACGGCGCGGCGCAAGGTCGTCGTGCTCGGCGGCGGACCGAACCGGATCGGCCAGGGCATCGAGTTCGACTACTGCTGCGTGCACGCCTGCCAGGCCCTCTCCGAGCAGGGCCTCGAGACGGTGATGATCAATTGCAACCCGGAGACCGTCTCGACGGACTACGACACCTCCGACCGCCTCTACTTCGAGCCGCTGACCTTCGAAGACGTCTCGGCGGTGCTCGACAACGAAAGACCCGACGGCATCCTCGTGCAGTTCGGCGGGCAGACGCCGTTGAAGCTCGCGCGCCCCCTGGAGGCCGCGGGCTACCCGATCTGGGGCACGTCGCCCGAGTCGATCGACCTCGCCGAGGACCGCGGCCGGTTCGGCGCGCTCCTGCGCGACCTCTCGATCCAGGCGCCCGAGCACGCCGAGGCGCGGACGGGGGGGGAGGCGCTCGAGGCCGCCCGCCGCATCGGGTATCCGCTCATGGTGCGGCCATCGTACGTCCTCGGCGGGCGCGCGATGGCGGTCGTGTTCGACGACGCGCACCTGACGCGCTACGTCGAGCGGGCGCGCGAGAGCTCGCCCGATCATCCGGTGCTCATCGACCGCTTTCTGGACGACGCCTACGAGTACGACGTGGACGCCCTCTCGGACGGGAAGGACACCTGGATCGGCGGCATCCAGCAGCACATCGAGGAGGCCGGGATCCACTCGGGCGATTCGTTCTCGGTCCTCCCCGCCTGGCAGGTCCCGCCGCCGCTCCTCGCGGAGATCCGCGAGGCGACGCGGCGGCTCGCGCGGGCGCTCGACGTGCGCGGCCTCGTCAACATCCAGTTCGCGACGCAGCGGGGAAAGCTCTATGTCCTCGAGGTCAACCCGCGCGCCTCGCGCACGGTTCCATTCGTCTCGAAAGCCATCGGCGTGCCGATGGCGCGGGCGGCGGCGCGGATCGCCGCGGGCGAGTCGCTCGCCGCGCTCAACCTCCCTCCAGAGCGCGATCCCGTCGACTTCTTCATCAAGGGCCCGGTGTTTCCATTCAAGAAGTTCCCGGGCGAGGACACGCTTCTCGGCCCGGAGATGAAGTCGACCGGCGAGGTCATGGGCATCTCGCCGCGGTTCGGCGGCGCATTCGCCAAGGCTTGCGAGGCGGTCGGCACGCGACTGCCGAAGACCGGGCGGGCGTTCCTGACTGTCAACTCCTACGACAAGCCGGCGACGATTTCGATCGCGCGCGAGCTCGCCGATCTCGGGTTCGCGCTCTGCGCGACCGAAGGCACACGCGCGGCGCTCGAAGCGGCGGGGCTTTCGGCGGAGCGCATCTTCAAGGTCAACGAGGGGCACCCCAATGCGGTCGACCGGATGGAGGCGGGCGACATCCAGCTCGTCGTCAACACGCCGCTCGGCCGGGAGTCGCACTTCGACGAGACGGCGATCCGCGCGGCGGCCCTGCGTCTCGGGATCCCGTGCCTGACGACCCTGTCGGCCTCGGCAGCGGCCGTGGAGGGCATCCGCGCGCTGAAGGAGGAGGCCGGCAGCGTCGCGGCGCTTCAGGAGTACCACCGCGGATGAGGAGACGGATCGATCGCCGCGCCGAGTGAGTCGCTGAGCGGATGAGCGAGGGGGGGACTGCCGCCGGCCGCCGGACGCCGGGGACGTTCGCCCGCGTCCTGCTCTTCTTCCTCGCGCTCGCCGGTTACGGGCT
>DATJZU010000077.1:0-61592 GCA_035498835.1 Thermoanaerobaculia bacterium | reverse complement strand
CGAGCTCCAGGATCCGCCCGACGTCCGGGTCCTTCGTTCCGCCGATGCGCGCCAGGCCGCGGAGCACGCCCTTCGGGCGCGTGCAGTACCGCGTGGCCGCGACGAGCCGATCCCGCGCGCCAATCTCGACGAGTGTCTCCGTGATGGACGGACAGAGCGAGACGACGCGCCGCGGCGGCACGCACAGAGTCTAGCGCCGCAATCCGCTACACTCTCCCGCACTTGGACGTCGCCGCCCGAGACCTCGGCCTGCTCTTCCGCTCGCGCCATCCGCTCGTCGTGTGCGAGACGGTCGAGGAAAAGCGCTTCGAGTCGCTCGTACGCGCCGTGGCGGCCGACCTCGACCTGCCGGTCTCGACCTGGAGCGCCGCCTCGGGCCTCTCCCCGTGCCACCCGTCGGACCAGGAGAAGACGGCCGACCTCGCCGCGGCGCTCCGGATCATCCGGGGCAGCGGCGCGAGCGGCGTCTGGCTCCTGAAGGATCCGCGCGCGTTCCTCGACAACCCCGCGACGCTTCGAACGCTGCGCGAGACGGCGCAGGAGTTCGAGGGCTCCGAGCGCACGATCGTGCTCGTCGGCCCGACGATCGGCACTCCCGCGGAGCTCGAGGACCTCGCGGTCCGCTTCGAGTTCGATCTTCCGGGCCCCGACGAGCTTCGGGATCTCGTGATGCAGACCGTGCGGCGGCTGACGCGCGACGATCCCGGAGTCCGCATCGCCCTCTCCCGCGAGGACGTGGAGGGCTTCGTCTCGGACCTGCAGGGCCTCACGCTCTTCGAGGCGGAGCGTGCGCTCGCGCGGGCCGTCGTGGAGGACCGGGCGCTGACGGCCGCGGACCGGCCGCGCATCCGCGAAAGCAAGAAGGCCCTCGTCGAGGGCGGCGGTCTCCTCGAGTTCGTGCCGGCGCCGGAGGGCCTCGACCGGGTCGGCGGCCTCGAGCGGCTCAAGAAGTGGATCGTCACGCGCAAGGTCGGCTTCCTGCCCCGCCCCGGCGAGAAGCCGCTCGACACGCCCCGGGGCATCCTGCTGTTGGGTGTCCAGGGCTGCGGCAAGAGCCTGGCAGCCAAGGCCGTGGCCGCCTCCTGGGACCTGCCGCTCCTCTCGCTCGATGCCGGCCGGCTGCTCGCGCCGTACATCGGCGAGTCGGAACGCAACCTTCGCGATGCGCTGCGGCGCGTCGAGCGCATGGCACCGTGCGTCCTCTGGATCGACGAGATCGAGAAGGTCTTCGTCTCGGTCCGCTCGACGGAGACCGACGGCGGCGTCTCGAAGCGCCTCCTCGGGGCGTTGCTGACCTGGATGCAGGAGCGCGCCGCCCGGGTCTTCCTGGTCCTCACGGCAAACTCGGTCCAGGAGCTCCCGCCCGAGATGGTACGCAAGGGCCGCGTGGACGAGATCTTCTTCGTGGACCTGCCCGACGCCGCCGCGCGCGCCGAAATCTTCCGCCTGCACCTCGAGCGCCGCGGGGAGGCGCCGGCGCGCTTCGCCCTCGACCGGCTGGCCGGGGCCTCGGAGGGATTCTCCGGCGCCGAGATCGAGCAGGCGATCGTCTCGGCGCTCTACGAGTCGCGCGCCGCCGGCGTGCCGCTCGACACGGCGGCCATCCTCGTGGCGCTCCGCTCGACACGCCCGCTTTCCGTCGTGCGCGGCGAGGCCATCGCCGCCCTCCGCGCTTGGGCGAGCGGCCGATGCGTTCCGGCAAATTGAGGGCGGGGACGAGCCCGGCCCCTACCTGGTCACGCTATAGGCCTTGGCCAATTCCTTTGGATCCGCCGGAGCGCCGCCCAGGTACTGGTGCAGCCAGTCGATGATGACGTTGTGCCAGAAGAGCGCGTTTCCGGGCTTCAAGACCCAGTGCCCCTCGTCCGGGAACGTCACGAACTTCGACGGCACCCCCTTCAGCTGGAGCGCCGTGAAGAACTCCAGGCCCTGGTCGAACGGGACCCGATAGTCCTTCTCGTTGTGGATGACGAGCGTCGGCGTCTGGAATTTGTCGGCGAAGCGGATCGGGTTCCACGTGTTGTAGTCCGCACCGGACTCCCAGGGCCATCCGCCGAACTCGACCTTCGGGAACCAGAGCTCTTCCGTCGCGAGGTTCGCCGGCGCGAGGTCCACGGTCCCGTCGTGGCAGACGAGCGTCGCGAAACGGGTCGTGTGGCCCGCGATCCACGCGATCATGTAGCCGCCGTAGGACGCGCCGGCGGCGCCGATCTTCTTCTTGTCCACGTACGGCAGCGCCTCGAGGTCGTCGGCCTGCCGCATGAGGTCGTCGTAGACCTTGCCGCCCCAGTCGCCGCTGATCTCGTCGACGAACTTCTGCCCCCAGCCCGGCGAGCCGCGCGGGTTCGGCGCGTACACGACGTAGCCGTAGCTCGCGAAGAGCGCGAGATTCCAGCGGTACGACCAGGCGTCGGTGACCGGCACCTGCGGGCCGCCGTGCACGAAGAAGATCGCCGGATAGGTCTTCGACGGATCGAATCCCGGCGGCTGGAAGAGCCAGGCCTGCAGTGACCGGCCGTCGGCCGACTTCACGAAGCGTTCGGAGACCGGGCCTCGGGCCGCTTCGGCGAGCAGCGCCGCGTTCAAATGCGTGACCCTCGCGGCGCCCTTTCCATCCGCGCCGACGGCCCAGACGTCCACGGGATCGGTCATCGAGGTCGCCGAGAAGTAAACGCGCCGTCCGTCCGCCGAGATCTCGGGCATGGTCGCGGCGCCGCCCTTCCAGAGGAGCGCGATCGGACCGCCGGCCGCGGGGACCCGATAGAGATTCTGCCGTCCTTCGACGAGCGCGGTGAAGACGATCGCCTTCGAATCGGGCGTCCATTCCGCGTCTTCCACCCAGTTGTCGAAGTCGGCCGTCAGCGAGCGCGAGCGCCCCGTGCCGCGGTCGAGGACCATCAGCTCGAAGCGGTCCGACTCGTGCGCCGGCCGCTTCTGCGCGCGGTACAGAATCATCCGGCCGTCCGGCGAGAAGCGCGGGTTGCCGTCGTACGCCGGGTTCGCGGCGGTCAGGTTGCGCGCCCCGCCGGATCCGTCGACGTTCGCGACCCAGACGTCGGAGTTCGTCGAAACGGCTTCCACCCTGTCGGGATTCGCCGTGAAGAGCAGCTCCTTCCCGTCCGGCGAGACGGAAAAGTCCTTGTCCTGCCCGTACGCGGGCGCGTCGCGGTCGCCGGGCGTGAGGTCGGTGAAGTCGCCGCCGCCGGCCGCAACCCTCCAGATGTGCTGGCGCATCCCGTCCTTCCAGGTGTCCCAGTGCCGGAAGAGCAGGCGCTCGGCGATCCGCGCCTTGATCTTCGTCGCGGCGCGCTCCTTCAGGCGCTTCTGCGTGCAGGCCGGATCCGCGCACTCGGGGAAGACGTCGGAGGAGAAGACGAACCACTTGCCGTCCGGCGACCAGTGGAAGGCGGAGACGTCGTTGACGAACGCCGCCGCCGCCCGGGGCTCACCCCCGGCGAGGTCGAGCGTCCAGATCTGCTGGCTGCCCCCGCGGTTCGAGAGGAAGGCCAGGGTGCGGCCGTCCGGGGAAAACGCCGGGTCGGTGTCCTTGAAATCGCCGGCCGTCAGGCGGCGCGGCGCCCCTCCGGCGGCCGGCTGGAGCCAGATCGCCGAGAGACTGCGATTTTCCTCCGGCCGGGACGTCGTGACCGCGTAGGCAATCGACCGGCCGTCGGGCGAGACGGAATACGAGGTCAGGCGCTCGAGCTTTTGCAGGTCGTCGAATCGGAAAGGCCTCTGGGCTCGCGCCGGGAGCGCCCCGAAGAGAAGGGCTCCAGCGGCCAGAAAGGTCAGGCGGCGCATCGTCACCTCCGGCGGCGGATTCTATGCGCCGGGCGGCCCGGCCCGGAGGAGCGCTTTGGTATTATTTTCGGCCCCGGGTCGCCGAAATCGGCATAAGGAGATTCATGTCCACCGCCGTCCTCGAAGACAAGACCGCCGCCCCCTCGGGACCGCGGTCAGTCGTCAATGATTTTTCGATCCACGTCGCCACGGCCAACGGATCGGGGAGCATGTCCTCGAACAACATTCTCATGCGGTCGATCTTCCAGATGGGGATCCCGGTCTCGGGCAAGAATCTCTTCCCTTCGAACATCCAGGGACTGCCGACCTGGTTCACGATCCGCGCTTCGCGCGAGGGATTCATCGCGCGCCGGCGCGACGTCGGCGTCCTCATCTGCATGAACCCGGAGACGGCCCACGAGGACGTCCGGACCGTGCACCCGGGCGCCGCGGTCGTCTACGAGGAAAGCCTGAACCTCAAGACGCTGCGCGACGACGTCACCTTCTATCCCGTTCCGTTCCAGAAGCTCGTCCTCGAGCTCGTGCACGACGGCAAGCTCCGCCGCCTCGCGATCAACATGATCTACGTCGGCGTCGCGGCCTGGCTTCTCGACATCGACATGGAGGAGGTCCGCCGGGCGGTCGTCAAGCAGTTCAAGGGCAAGGAGAAGGCCGTCGAGATCAACAACCGCGCGATCCAGGGCGGCTACGACTGGGCGGCCGCCAACCTGACCAAGTCCGACCCGTTCCGTCTCGAGCGCATGAACGCCACGGCCGGCAAGATCATCATCGACGGCAACGCCGCCTCGGCGATCGGCGCCGTGATGGCCGGCGTCGGCGTCGTCGCGTGGTACCCGATCACGCCGTCCTCGTCGCTCGCGGAATCGATCATCGAATACGCGAAGAAGCACCGGCGCGACCCGGTCACCGGAAACCCCACCTGCGCCATCGTTCAGGCGGAGGACGAGCTCGCGGCCGTGGGCATGGTGCTCGGCGCAGGCTGGGCGGGCGCGCGCTCCATGACGACGACTTCGGGCCCCGGGATCTCGCTCATGTCGGAGTTCGTCGGGCTCGGCTACTACGCCGAGGTCCCCGGCGTCATCGTGGACGTCCAGCGCGTGGGCCCCTCGACCGGCCTGCCGACGCGGACGATGCAGGGGGACATCCTCTCGACGTATTTCCTCTCCCACGGCGACACGAAGCACATCCTGCTCCTCCCGGGCTCGGTGCAGGAATGCTACGAGCTCACGATCGATGCGTTCGACCTGGCGGAGCGGTTCCAGACGCCCGTGTTCGTCATGACGGACCTCGACCTCGGCATGAACAATTGGATGGCCGACCCGTTCCCGTATCCCGAGAAGCCGATCGACCGGGGCAAGGTCATCCGGACCGAGGAAGAGCTCAAGGCGCACATCTCGAAGTTCAAGGAGTTCGCCCGCTACCGCGACGTGGACGGCGACGGCATCCCGTATCGCACCCTCCCCGGCCAGATCGACAACATGGCCGCGGCGTTCTTCACGCGCGGCTCCGGGCACACCGAGCGCGCGACTTACTCCGAGCGCCCCGAGGACTACCAGGCCAATATGGAGCGCCTCGCGCGCAAGTTCGAGACAGCGCGGCGCCACGTGCCGCGTCCGGTCCTCGACGGATCCGGCGCCCGCGTCGGCGTCCTCGCGTATGGCTCCTCCGACTTCGCGGTGCAGGAGGCGCGGTACCTGCTCGCCCGCAAGGGTCTGCGCACGGACTCGCTCCGGCTGCGCGCGCTCCCGCTGACTCCCGAGACCTTCGCGTTCATCGCCGCCCACGACCGCATCTACGTCCTGGACCAGAACCGCGACGGCCAGATGCACGACATCCTCCGGCTCGAGGTGCCCGACGCGCACGTCGCGAGGCTCCGCTCGATCCGCCACTATGACGGCTTCCCGCTCGACGCCGAAACGGTCGTCGAAGGCATCGAAGCCGGGGAGAAGAACTGATGGCCGCCGAAGCGCCTCCGAAGACCGCCCCCGCCAACCGCATCGGCCTCGGCGTCAAAGACTACGGCGGGCTGAAGTCCACGCTCTGCGTCGGCTGCGGCCACGACGTCATCACGCGCCAGATCACGCAGGCCCTTTACGAGATGGGCGTCGCGCCGTACAAGGTCGGAAAGATGTCCGGCATCGGCTGCTCGTCCAAGACGACGGCCTACTTCGCCGACCGCGGGCACGGCTTCAACGCCGTGCATGGCCGCATGCCGGCCGTCGCGACGGGCGCGGCGCTCGCAAACCCGCAGCTCCTGTACCTCGGCGTCTCGGGCGACGGAGACACGGCCTCGATCGGAGCCGGCCAGTTCGTCCACCTCCTCCGCCGCAACGTGCCGATGGTCTACATCGTGGAGAACAACGGCGTCTACGGCCTGACCAAGGGCCAGTTCTCGGCCACCGCGGACCTCGGCTCGCAGCTCAAGACGGGAGTCGTCAACGATCTGCCGGCCATCGACCTCTGTGCGATGGCGATCGAGCTCGGCTGCGGCTACGTGGCGCGGTCCTTCTCGGGCGACATGAAGCAGCTCGTGGCGCTCATCAAGGGCGCGATCGCGCATCGGGGCACCGCGCTCCTCGACGTGATCTCCCCCTGCGTGACCTTCAACAACCACGAGAGCTCGACGAAGTCGTACAAGTGGGCGAAGGACCACGAGGAAGCCATCCAGGAGATCGGCTTCGTGCCGTACTTCGAGGAGATCCACGTGGACTACGACGCCGGGACGACGCAGGACGTCAAGCTCCACGACGGCTCGCACATCCGGTTGAAGAAGCTGCGCGCGGACTACGACCCGACGCAGAAGAAGATGGCGTTCGAGCTGCTGCGCGAGGCGACGGAGAAGAACGAGTTCCTGACCGGCCTGATCTACGTCGAGCCGGAAAAGAAAGACTTCCTATCGCTCCTTGGCCTGGCGGACGAGCCCATCGCGACACTGCCGATGGAGCGCGTGCGGCCGCCCCGCGAGGCCCTGGCGGCGATGATGGAGGAGCTCCGGTAGCGGTCGGAAACGGGAAGATTCCTCTCCCCTCCCGCGTTGCGCCGGACGACCCCATGAGACTCTCGCCGCGCGCCGCGCTCGTCTTGGCCGCCCTGATGGCCGCGGCGCTGGTGCCGGCCGCCGACAAGTCCAACGTCAAGAAGAAGCCGACGCCGGCGGCGGCGCAGAACAACTGCAAGACCTGCCTCGAGCGGCGACCGATCCTCGACGGGTCGCGCTTCGGGGATCCCACGATCTACGAGGCGGACGCCCCGGCGGCCTACCGGGTCGCGCATGACATCCCCGCCACGCTCGACCGGCTCCACTGCTTTTGCGAGTGCGCCGAGAGCGCCCGTTTCCATCACAAGACACTCCTGACCTGCTTCACCGATGAACACGCCGCCGGCTGCGGCATCTGCGTCAAGGAGGCGCTCCTCGCGAGCGAGCTCAAGCAGAAGGGCGCGCCCGACGACGAGATCGTGAGCCTCGTCCACGGGATGTTCAAGACCGAGGGGCACCCGCCGATCCCGCCCCACGCGGCGCACTGACCGCGCCGGCGCCGCCCCCCGGACGGACCCCTACCGCAGCCGCTCGAGCGGCGTCCGGACTCCCGCCAGATCGTGGTAGCAGACGGCACCGCGGGCGAAGAAGTGGAGGACGGCCGACCGGCGCGACAGCTTGATGTTGCGCCGCGGCGAGCCGGCGTGGATGAGGTTGGCGTGCCAGACGAGCACGTCGCCCTTCTTCGGAAGGAAGGCCTCGCGAACGAGACCCTTGTCCGCGATGAGCTTCTGGATCGCGGGCTCGTAGCGCTGGTTGTAGACGTCGTATCCCTTCTCGCGGAACTCGGCCGCCGAGATTCCGAGGGACAGGCTCGACAGGTACGGCAGGCGGTGGCTGCCCGGGTAATAGACGACGGGGCCGCAATCGGGATGGATGTCCTCGAAGGCCACCCAGGCTGCCGCGAGATACCCGACCGGGTACGTCGTCATGTGGACGGCGTCGGAGTGCTCGCTCTGCTCGCTCCCCTTGTGCGAGACGAGGGTCTGGTACGGCACGGCCTCGCGCCCGAAGAGGAGCGACATCCAGCGCCGGAGGCTTTCGTCGCGCAGAAGCGCGTTGATCTCCGGAATCAGCAGGTGCGAGTCGAGCGACCGGCTCGGGTGCGGGTCCTCGCAATTGCGGAAGGGCTCCGGCTGGAGCGACAGCTTCCCCTCGGCGACGGCCTTCTCGTAGGCCGTCCATATGCCATCGAGGCGTGCGGCGTCGAAGAAACGCGGGAGCACGGCGAACCCCCGCGTCGCCCAGCCGCGGCAGACCTCCGCCTCGCCCGTCGTCAGCTTGCCCGCCGCGAGGCGGCGATCGATCCGGGCGAGCGCGTCCGGCTCGTCGAGCCAGGGACGCGGACCCGAATCCGGGAAGCTCTCGAGCTTGAAGTCGCCGATCGCGTCGAGATCGACCGGCTCGTCCGCGAAGTACCGGGCCCGGAAGCTCGCCTTCGCCGGATCGAACGAGCGCAGGTACGCTCCGGTCCACCGAAGGCGCTCGGAGAATTCGCGGCGAAATTCTCGAAGCATTCGGCTAGCCCGCCGCGGGCGTGTGTCCCGACGCGGGCTTTTCCGCCTGTGACGGCGCGTTGAGCGGCCCGGGACCCGCCGACCGGTCGGCGAGCGCCGCCGCCTTCTCGCGGAGCTTCGACCGCTCGCCGTCGCCCGGCACGACCGGAGCCGACGATGCGTCGGTCGGCGGGTTGGTCCCGTCGCCCGGGTAGTACGGCCGGTAGCCATAGCCGTCCTTGACCGGAAGGCCCGGCTTCTCGATGAGCTTGTCGATCCCGAAGACCGCTTCCTCCCGGGAGAAGAACGCCAGCTCGTAATTGCGCGTCATCCAGATCGCGTCCTTCGGGCAGGCGTCCACGCAGAAACCGCAGAAGACGCAGCGGAGCATGTCGATGTCGAAGACGACCGGGTACTTCTCGTACGCCACCTTCGGATGCTCGCCCGCCACGATCGTGATGCACTCGGCCGGGCAGGCCTGCTGGCACATGTAGCAGGCGACGCACTTCAATGATCCGTCCTCGCGCGTCTTCAAGATGTGCTTGCCGCGGAAGCGCCCCGAGTAATCTCGCTTGCGCTCCGGGTACAGGATCGTCGGCATCCGCTTCATGTCCGCCAGGTTCCGGACGAGGTGGCGCAGCGTGACGCCCATGCCGCGGAGGATCTCGGGCAGGTAGAGGCGCTGCCAGAACGTCAGCTTCGCGGGAGACTGGCGGGAGACGTCGACGACGCCGCTCATCGGTCGAGCTCTCCCGCGATGACGTTGAGCGTCCCGAGCGTCGCGATCATGTCCGAGACCGTCCCGCCCAGGATGATCTTCTCGAAGGCCGCCATGTTCGGAAAGCACGGCGGCCGCACCTTCAGCCGATAGGGCCCCCCGCGGCCGTCGGAGACGGCGTAGAAGCCCAGCTCGCCGTTGACGCCCTCGATCCACTCGTAGCGCTCGCCGGCCGGCACGCGGATGCCCTCCATCACGAGCTTGAAGTGGTAGATGAGCGATTCCATATCGTGGTACACGGCGTCCTTGGGCGGCAGGACGACGCGCCAGTCGTCGGCGTTGACGGGGCCCTTCGCCGGAAAGATGTCGAGGGCCTGGCGGATGATCTTCAGCGACTGCCGCATCTCCTCGATCCGCACGAGGTACCGGGAAAAATTGTCGCCGTCGTTGGCGACGGGGACGTCCCAGTCGAACTTGTCGTAGAAGTCGTACGGCCGCGCGCGGCGCACGTCGTACGGCACGCCCGAGGCGCGGAGCATCGGGCCCGTGAGCCCCCACGCGATTGCCTGCTCCTTCGTGACGACGCCCGTGCCCTGGAGCCGGTTGCGGACGATGCGGTTGTTGCGCACGAGCCGCTCGACGTCCTCCAGGAACCGCGGAATGAGCTCGAGGAGCTCCCGGCAGCGCGGCACGAAATCGTCGGGCACGTCGATCGCGAGCCCGCCGACCCGCACGTAGGAGACGGTCAGGCGCGCGCCGCAGCAGGCCTCGATCAGGCTGTAGAAGCTCTCGCGGGGCTGGTACAGATAGATGAACGCCGTCAGCGCGCCGATGTCGACGAGGTTCGCGCCGACGCAGACCGCGTGATCCACGATGCGCGAGAACTCGGACAGGATCGTGCGGACGAGCTGCCCGCGCTCGGGGATCTCGACGCCGAGCATCTTCTCGACGGTGCGCACGTAGCCGACACCGTTGACCATGGCGGAGACGTAGTTGAGGCGGTCGGCGTACGGGATGACCTGGTTCCAGTGGTGCGTCTCGGCCATCTTCTCGAAGCAGCGATGCAAGTAACCGATGATCGTCTCGGCCCGGATGATCCTCTCGCCGTCGAGACGCGCGAGGAGATGGATGATCCCGTGCGTCGCCGGATGCGATGGGCCGATCGACAGCGTCTGCGTTTCGAAGTGGCCCGCGCGCTCGCCGATCTCCTTCGCCCACTCCGGAATCCGGAGATCCTGCTCCTCGTAGAACCAGCGCTGGCCGGGCGCATAGTCCTTGCGCAGCGCGTGCCCGACGAACGCGTCGTGGCACAGGAGACGGTGAAGGTTGGGGTGGCCCGTGAAGTCGAAGCCGAAGAGGTCGTAGGCCTCGCGCTCGTACCAGTTGGCCGCCGGCCAGATCGATTCGACGCTCGGCAGCTCCGGCCGCGCGTCGTCGGGCAGCGCCACGCGGACGCGCGCATGCGCGTTGCGGGTGAGCGAGTGCAGGTGCGCGACGGCCTCGAAGCGCGTCTTCGCCCCCGGGCGCCGGAGGTTGTCGACGCCCGCGAGATCCAGGAAAAGGTCGTAGCGGCACTCGGGATCGTCGCGAAGGAACCGCGCGACCGCGAGCCAGTCGGCCGGTGCGACCTCGAGGGTCGGAAGGTCCCGATCCTGAACGGCGACGCGGCCGGCGAGCGGCGAGGACGCCAGGCGCTCCGAAAGCTTCTCGGCCGCGGCCGAGAGAACCGGCGCCGCCGCCGTGCTCACGAAGGCTGCTCCGCGGCGAACCGGGCGGAGCGGCTGTCCCTGGACTTCTCCCCCGAGGCGATCTTCTTCTGGAGCTCGATGATCGCGTAGATGAGCTCCTCGGGAGTCGGCGGACAGCCCGGCACGTACACGTCCACCGGCACGATCTCGTCGATCCCCTGCGTCACGTGGTAGGCGCGGTAGAAGCCGCCCGACGACGCGCAGACGCCCATCGAGATGACCCACTTGGGCTCGGGCATCTCGTCGTAGATCCGACGCAGGATCGGCGCCATCTTGTCGGTCACCGTGCCCGCCACGATGAGGAGGTCGGCCTGGCGCGGCGAGAACCGGATCACCTCGGAGCCGAACCGGGAGATGTCGTAGTGCGCCGCGGCGACGGACATGAACTCGATGCCGCAGCAGGCCGTGGCGAAGGGGAACGGCCAGAGAGAGTTCTTCCGCGCCCAGCCCACCATCGTCTCGAGCCGGGTCGTCAGGAAATCCGTGCCTCCCCCGCCGCCGGTCGTCTTGGGGTCGAAGGCCGGGAGCTTCGGCTTGCCGAAGGCCATCGCTCGCATTCTATATCCGTCGCCTGCACTTGCTCGCGAGCCTGCCTTCGGCATCGGGTCGCGGCTCGTCCGGATGCGGACTCGACCGCGACCCTGGCCCGCTCGCTGCGCTCCGGCTCCCGCGACGCGATTCGTTTCGCTTGGTGACCTTCGCGAAACTCCGTCGCGTCGCGAACGGCGGTCGCCGCTACCCGAAATTCACGGTGTACGCGAGCGACCGCAGGTCCTTCATCCGGTCGAGGTACACGAAACCGTCCAGGTGATCGATCTCGTGCTGCAGAACCCGCGCGTGATAACCGGAAGCTTCGAAGGTGATCGGCCGGCCAGTACGGTCGAGCGCGTGGACGCGGATCGTCTCGAATCGCGGCACGACGCCGCCCCAGAGGAAGGGAACGGACAGGCAGCCCTCGGAGTCCTCCTCGCGGCTCTGCCCCACCCCCTCGTAGGTCGCGTTGAAGAGAGCGGTCAGCGGGACCTCGGGCTCCTGGCGCTTGCGCTTCTCGGGATGGACCTCGTACAGGAACACCCGCAGCGGCGTGAAGACCTGCGGCGCGGCGATCCCCGTCCCGTCGTACTCGCGCATCGTGTCTTCGAGGTCCGAGAGGAAAGGCTCGTAGTCGCCCCGCGCGACCGCCTCCGCGTCGACGGCAGTGGATTTCTGACGCAGCGTCTTCACGCCGAGCTTGGCGACTTTGAGGATCATGAAGAAAAGCTATCAGCTCTCAGCGGTCAGCTCTCAGCCGACCTCGCCTCAGTTCTCCGGCTGAAAGCTGATGGCTGATGGCTGATGGCTCTCGATGGTGCCCAGGGACGGAATTGAACCGCCGACACACGGATTTTCAGTCCGTTGCTCTACCGACTGAGCTACCTGGGCGCGCCGGGGCGCGAAAGTCTAGCCGAAAGCGACCCCTCGAACAACCTCGCGGGAATTCGGGCGCCGGACGGCCGGTTTTTTGGGCGAGATGCGCATCCCTCTTTTCTCGAATCGCCGGACGTCTGCCGCCGCGGCGCTGACGTCGGCGCTCGCCCTCGGCCTGGCCCCCGGCCTCGCGGCCCAGCCGGCGCCGACGCGGACGCCGGTCGTGCGCACTCCGGGAAACGCCGACTGGGCTCCCAACATCGCGGCGGCGCGCGACCGCGCCGCCCGAGACAAAAAGCTCGTCTTCATCGAGCTCGACGACAAGGACTGCGGCAACTGCCAGCGGATGGACGCGCTGCTCTACCCTGCCTTCGACTTCGAGGCCCTCCTGATCGGCATGGTCCCGGTCAAGGTGCGTCTCGACTCGTTCGACGGCAAGACGACCGCTCACCGCTACGAGATCGACGAGGCGCCGTCGATTCTCGTCGTGACGGCGGAGGGGCGGCTCGTGTTCGTCATGCAGGGATTCCAGAACGCGCCCGAGTTTTATCGGCACATCCATCACGACCTCGACGCGTACCGCGCCTTCTCGAAGAAGATCGACGCCCAGGACGTCGCGACCCTCCCGGCCGCCGAGGCGCTCACGACGGGCCGGCAGCTCTTCCAGGCGCGCGATTCCCGCGCGGCGCTGCCGCGCCTCGAGCGCGTGGGCAAGGCGCCGGACGCGACCCCGGCGATGCGCGAGGAGGCCCTCGAGCTCACAGCGACGGCGCAACTCGACCTCGGGCAATCGGCCGCCTCTCGCCAGACGATCGAGAAGCTGATCTCGACGACGAAGGATCCGGATCGCCGCGAGCGCGCGGAGATCTTCCGCGCCCAGATTCCCCTTTCGGAGGACAAGCCGGCCGAGGCGCTCGCCCTCTTCCAGGCCTTCCTGAAAGAGCACCCGCAATCGAAGTATGCGAGCGGTGTCGACGCGATGATCCAGAAACTCCAGCAGGGCAAGGCGAAGTGACCGGCCGCCGCCGGCCCGCAATCGCACCCGCCGCGATTCTCGCGCTCCTCGTCTCGGGGACGATCGCCCACGCGGCGGAGCCTCTGCTGACCGTCCAGGCGCGACTCGACACTCAGGGCGCAGGGCGCGGCACTCTCCGCCTCGACGCGACGCTCGCCGAGGGCTGGCACGCCAACAGCCACTCGCCCTCCGAGGAATACCTCATTCCGACGGCGGCGCGGCTCGCGCCCGCGGAGGGCGTCTCGTTCGGCGAGGCCAGATACCCGGATGGCGTGCTGCGGAAGTTCGCCTTCTCGGAGAAGCCGCTCTCCGTCTACGAGAAGCAGTTCTCGATCGAGGTTCCGATCACCTGGTCGGGGGCGTCGGCCCCGGAGATCTCGGGCACGATCGAGTACCAGGCCTGCAACGACCGCCAGTGCAACCCGCCGGCCTCCGCCGCGTTCCGCGCGACGGCGGCGGCCGGGGCCGCAGCAGGAAACCTGCAGGGCGGCGCCGTCGCCCTCTCGCAGGGCGCAGCGTCCGCTCCCGCGGCCGCGCAAAAGTCCGGAGGGGGCAGCGACTTCGGAGCGCTCCTCGAGCGCAAGGGATTGCTCGGCGCGCTCCTCATCGTGTTCGGCTGGGGGCTTCTCCTGAACCTCACGCCGTGCGTCTATCCGGTGATTCCGTTGACGATCGGATTCTTCGGCGGACAGAACCAGGGGCCGGGGCGCGGCGGTCGCGCGTTTGGCCTCGCGGCGCTCTACGTGCTCGGCATGGCGACGATGTACTCCGCGCTCGGCGTCGCCGCCGCCCTCTCGGGACGCCTCTTCGGCGCGGCTCTCCAGTCGCCGTGGGTGCTCGGCGCCGTGGCCGCCGTCCTCGTGGCGCTCGCGCTCTCGATGTTCGGCCTTTTCGAGATCCGGATGCCGTCGTCGTGGATGCAGAAAGCGGGCGCGCGTGCCGGAGCGGCGGGAGCGTACGGCATGGGGCTCCTCGTCGGCGTCGTGGCCGCGCCCTGCATCGGCCCCGTCGTCCTCGCGCTCCTCGCCTTCGTCGCCGCCCGCCAGGACGCGGCGTTCGGCTTCCTCGTCTTCTTCGTCCTCTCGCTCGGTCTCGGGCTGCCCTACCTCTTTCTCGCGGCGTTCTCGGGCAGCCTCTCGCGCCTGCCGCGCGCCGGCGAGTGGATGGAGGGCATCAAGAAGATTTTCGGCTGGGTCCTGCTCGCGATGGCGGCGTACTTTCTGCGCACCGTCCTCCCGGCCCCTCTCGGCGCGTGGCTCCTGCCGTCGGTGCTCGCAGCGGGAGCGATCTTCCTCGCGTTCGGCGGCCGGCGCCTCGGCGGACTCGCGACCGGCGTGCGGGCGGCGGCCGTGGTCCTGATGATCGCCGTGGCGGCTTTCTTCGCTCCGCGGCGCACCGCCGCGGCCTCGGCACCGACGTGGAAGCCCTACGCCGCCGAGACCGTCGCGAAGAGCGGACGCGCCGCGGTCGTGGATTTCGCGGCGACCTGGTGCATCCCGTGCCTCGAGCTCGACGAGAAGACGTTCTCCGATCCCCGGGTGCGCGAGGCGCTCGCGCGGCGCGACCTCTGGAAGGCCGACATGACGCGGACGGCCGCGCCGGAGGTCGTCGCGCTGGCCGACAAATACCGGATCCTCGGCGTCCCCACGGTCCTCTTTCTGGACGCCCAGGGGCGCGAGCAGGAGGAGCTACGCCTGGTGGGATTCGAGGGACCCGACGCCTTCCTGAAGCGCCTGGAAAAAGCGCCGTAGTTCATATCAGCCGGCGCTTCCTCCGAGTCCGCGACGCGAGGAGTCTCCCGAGGTAATCGAGGGAGGAGCCTCGCGCCGCGGGAGCGAGCACGTCGCAAGGGATCAGGCGAGCGGTCGAGGCCCTTTGGCCGAGCCGATCGCCGGCGCGCACGAAGGGCGCAGATCCCGAGCGACGGAGCGAGCGACGGTTACGCCGGCAGCCGCCCGAGTTTCTTCAGCGCTTCCTTCGCTGCCTTGCGCTGCGCCTCGCGCTTCGAGGAGCCCTTCCCGTAGGCGAACGGATCCCCGTCCCAGTAGACCTCCACGACGAAACACTTCTCGTGGTCGGGGCCGTATTCGTCGACGACGCGGTAATCCGGCAGCGGCAGCCCGAGACTCTGTGCCGTCTCCTGGAGCGCCGTCTTGTAGTCGTGGAACGACAGGTCGCCGACGTCGATGCCCGCGACGTCCGGCGTAAACGTGCGCCGCACGAAGGCCTCGGCGGCCGCCAGGCCGCCGTCCAGGTAGACCGCCGCGACGACCGCCTCGAAGGCGTCGGCGAGAAGCGACAGCTTCTCCGAGCCGCCCGAGCGGGCCTCACCGGCCCCCATCCGCAGGTAGCGGCCGAGCGAGAGGTCGCGCGCCTTGGCCCCGAGCGTCGTGGCCGAGACGAGATGGGCCTTGATCTTCGAGAGCGCGCCCTCCTGCAGATTCGGGAACGCGCGGTAAATCAGATCCCCGACGACGAAGCCCAGGACCGTGTCCCCCAGGAACTCCAGCCGCTCGTTGTTCGGCGCCCGGAGGTCCCGCTGCTCGTTCGAGAAAGACCGGTGCGTGAGCGCTCGCTCGAGGAGCGAGGGGTCGTGGAACGTGTAGCCGATCCGCTCCTGCAGGCTGCCGACGGCTTCCGAGACCGCGCTGCTCACGTCATCCTCCAGAAAACTGGTGCCGGAGGCCGGGCTCGAACCGGCACGGGCCTTTCGGCCCTCGGGATTTTAAGTCCCGTGCGTCTACCAAGATTTCGCCACTCCGGCGCGGCATCCATTCTCGCTGCGAGGCCGCCGCAAATCCCGCCGAAGAGCCCTGTTTCTACCGCCGGACGCCTAAGACGAAGTGGAGGCGACGGGCGGATTCGAACCGCCGAATAAAGGTTTTGCAGACCTCTCCCTTAACCACTTGGGTACGTCGCCCTGAATCGACGCGCATTTTACCAAGCATCGCCGAAGGGCCGGCGACTCTCAGCGCGTCCGGGCCGCGGGGCGAGCAGCCCGCGCGGCGGGGGCCGCCGGGCCCGCCGGAACGGAATAGCTGCGCATCAGCCCCGTCACCACGCCCTGCACCGTCACGTCGTGGGCATCGTAGGTCAGGGCCTTCATCGACGCATTGGCCGGCTGCAGCCGCACACGCGGCCCGTCGCCGTAGTAGCGCTTGAGGGTCGCCTCCCCTCGGACCAGGGCCACGACGGTCTGGCCATTCTGCGCCTGCGACCGGCGCGCCACGATGACGAAATCGCCGTCCCGGATGCCGTCCTCGATCATCGAGTCGCCCCGCACGCGCAAGACGAAGTGCTCGCCCTTCCCGAGGAGCGAGGGAGGGACCTCGATCGCCTCCTCGTCCGGGAAGGGCTCGATCGGCCGCCCGGCGGCCACGAGGCCGAGGAGGGCCACGGCGCGCGAACCGGCGGGCTCCGACGGCGCGATCCCGCGGCTGCGGTTCCACTCGCGCGACAGCGCCCCCTTCTCCTCGAGGCGCTTCAGGTGCTTCTGCACCGTGCCGAAGGAGGAGAGGCCGAACCGCTCTCGGATCTCACGCTGGGTGGGCGAGATGCCCTGTTCGCGCCGATAGGACCGGATGAAATCCAGGATTTCCTTCTGCCGCTTCGTGAGGTTCATGCTCCGCCTAACGAAATTCGGAAAACACTCGTCTTATCGAAATTAAATTAGGCCGACGGAGCCATCGCGGTCGTTCCATGGCCTGGGGAACGACCCGTCGGCCTGACATCTCACCATAGGCGTAAATGAGGCGCAAGTCAAGCGGGCGTCTCCGGCAGCTCGATCCGGATCGACGCGTCACAGACCGGGCAGATCACGAACCAGTCCTTCGAGTCGGGAGCGAACGTCGCCAGTCGCGAGCGCTCGACCTCGGTCCGAGGAGTCTTCAGCAGCGCCTCGGCTCCGAGTGGAAGCGTAAAGCGGTGAATGAGCTCGCGGGTCTCCGCATCGAACTCCCCATGAATCTCGACGCCGCAGCGAGGCGCGCACCGGGCGTGGATCTTCTGTCTCATCGGCGAAGCCGTTCCCTCTCGAATGAATCCGGATTCTACCCGGGCGCCTCAACGTCGAGCTCGCAATGAAAAACCCATTCTTTGGCAAGAGGTCGGTCAGGACGCGCCGGCCGACCGACCGATAGAACACTTGCGAATCGACGACGCCTGCAAGCCGTCAAGGAGGGAAGCCGTGAAGCGTTCCGAAATCCGTCTTCGTCTCGTTCTCCTCGCCACAGTTCTCCTGATGATTCTCGGAGTCGGGTCGTCGCCGGCTGTCGCGCAGGATCCGTCGGCGACCGCGGTCCGCGTCATGTCTTCGGCCGGACCCGGCCAGGTCACTACCCATATCTGGCGGCGCGTCGTCGGATCCTCCGACGGCGGCGAGCGGGCGCCGCTGAGCGTCGGGCCACCTCCGGGCGCCCTGGAACCGGGGGATCTCCAGGACGCCTACAAGCTACCGATCGAGCTCGGGGTGGGACGAACGGTCGCGATCGTCGCCGCGATGGACGATCCCGGCATCGAACAGGACCTCGCCGTGTTCCGGTCGGCATTTGGCCTGCCGCCTTGCACAGTCGCGAGCGGCTGCCTTCGGAAAGTCGACCAGGACGGAGGCACGAACCTGCCGGCGGCAGACACCGAATGGGCCACAACGTGGGCATTGAGCGTCGACATGATCTCCGCAGCGTGCCCGAACTGCAGCATCCTCCTGGTCGAAGCCAGATCGGCCACGGACGCGAATCTGGGCACCGCCGAGAACACGGCGGCCGCCCAGCCGGGCGTCGTCGCGATTTCGAACTCCTGGGGCGACCCTGAGAACGGCGACGGTCCTTCTGAGGACGCGCTCTACTTCAACCATCCGGGGATCGCGATCACCGTCTCGGCCGGCGACGCGGGATACGGCGTCGAATACCCCGCGTCCTCCCCCTACGTCACAGCGGTCGGCGGAACCTCCCTCGTGAGAGACGGCAGCGCCCGTGGTTGGTCCGAATCGGTCTGGAGCTTCAGCGATACGTTCGGTCCCGAGGGAACCTCCAGCGGTTGTTCAAAATACGAGCCCAAGCCCGCCTTTCAGACGGACAGCGGATGCGGAAAGCGTACCGTTGCCGACGTCGCGGTCGTAGCCGATCCGAACACGGGAGTCGACGTCTATGACAGCTTCGGATCCGGCGGATGGACGGTCATGGGCGGCACCGACCTGGGCGCGCCTTTCGTGGCGGGAATCTACGCCCTCGCCGCGCCAGCCGGCTCGACCGATTACCCGAATTCCTATCCCTACGCCAATCCGTCGGCGCTCTTCGACGTCACGTCCGGGAGCGACGGCACCTGCCCGGCTTCCGTTCATTACCTCTGCACGGCGGGACCGGGCTACGACGGTCCCACCGGGATGGGCACTCCCAACGGCATCGCGGCCTTTCAGCCGCCGGGCGCCGCTGCCGACTTCTCTCTGTCGCTTTCGCCGGGCGCCGCGACCGTTGTCGCGGGCGCGTCCGCCGGCGTCACGGTCTCGACGGCGACAGTCTCCGGGTCGGCTCAGAGCGTGGCCCTGTCCACCGGCGCGCTGCCGGCCGGCGTCACGGTTTCATTTTCGCCTCCGACGATCGACTCCGGCGCCTCCTCGACGCTGACTCTGACTACGACCTCGTCGGCCGCGGCCGGCGCGACGGACATCTCCGTCACCGCCTCGAACGGCTCCGTCTCCCACGACGCGGCTTTCACGCTGACGGTCCTCGCTCCGCCTCCGACTCTTTCGATCGGCGTAGCTCCAGCGACGATCGTCGTCGGGTCGAGCGCGACGCTCTCATGGAGCTCGGCCAACACCACGGCCTGCACCGCTTCCGGCGCCTGGTCGAGCGCGGTCGCGACGGCCGGATCTCAGTCTGTCTCGCCGGCGGCGACCGGGACCTTCGTCTACTCGCTGACCTGCTCGGGCGCGGGAGGCTCCGCGTCGGGCAGCGCGACCCTGACCGTCACGCCTCCCCCGCCGCCCACGGTGACCCTGACGGCCACGCCGGCCGTCGTTCGCATCCTCGAGAGTTCCCGGATCGAGTGGACCTCCGCGGGCGCGGGCGCCTGCCGGGCCTCCGACGACTGGCGGGGAAGCAAACCCCTCGACGGATCGATGATCGTGCGACCCCTGATCCCGGGCGTCCATACCTACCAGCTGACCTGCGGAGGCCCTGGCGGCACGACGACCGCGACCGCAACCGTGACCGTCCGGCCGCGCGCCCGGCGCGACGCGGCGCCGGCGGCCGGCTCGGGAGTAGCGACCCCGGGAGGCCACGGCGGTTCTCCCGAAGCAATCGACCCGCGCGAAGGCGTGGGCCCTCAATCGCATGACGGGACCACGGCCGTAAGTCGGTCGTAGACCGGATTGTCTTTGTCGAGGGATTGGTCGGGGCGAGCCGTTCGCGCGGCGGGGAGGGGACGCGGCCCCCCGGCCCTGATTCCGTTGCATCAGATCCGTGGTCGATCGAAGGCGAGATCATAAACACGGCTCTGGGAGAGGAGGTCGCCGTGAACCTGCTGCGCCGCATTCTTCTCGCGACGGACTTCTCGCCGGCGTCCCGGAGGGCGTTCGAAGAAGCCGTCTCTTTCTGCCGGCGGAATGACGCTGAGCTCGTGCTCGCGCACGTGTACCGGACGCCGGGCACCCTGCCCGCGGAAATGGCGCTCACGCCCGACACCGTCGAGCAAATCGACGCGAAGTTGTCCGAGGCGGCCGATTCGAGACTTCGCGTTCTGCTCGACGAGGCCGGTCGCGCCGGCGTCCGCGGACGAATCCTGCTGCTCTCCGGAGCGCCGGACGAGGCGATCGTCGAAGCCGCTCGCCAGATCGGCGCGGACCTGCTCATCCTCGGCACCCACGGCCGGACCGGCGCCGCACGGCTCTTTCTCGGCAGCGTCGCATCGAGAGTCATCGCCACCGCGTCCTGCCCCGTGCTCACGGTCCGGGCCGCCTAGGAGAGCGGGAAACGCCGTTGCATCGCTTCGGAATCCTGTTTCGGGTGGCGATGACCGCGATCGGGCGCAACAAGACGCGTTCGGCGCTCACGGCGCTCGGCATCATCATCGGAGTCGCCTGCGTGCTCACGATGATCGGCATCGGCCAGGGCTCCCGCGCCGCGATTGCGTCGCAGATTTCCTCGCTCGGAACGAACTTTCTCCTCGTCCTCCCCGGCGCCGCGACGCAGTCGGGTGCACGGATCTTCACCGGGCAGCCGACGCTGACCGAAGACGACGTGGCCGCCGTGGCCGCGGAGTGCCCATCCGTGGCCTACGCGTCCCCATTCTCGATGACCAGCGCCCAAATCGTCTTCGGTGACCAGAATTGGGGCACGAGAGTCCAGGGCGTCGGCGTGGACTGGCCGTGCATCCGCTCCTGGAACGCGGCGCGAGGCGACTACTTCGGGCAAGCGGAGGTCCGATCGGCGGCCCACGTATGCCTGCTGGGATCGACCGTCGCGAGCGCCCTGTTCGACGGCGACCCCGTCGGCCAGACGGTTCGAATCAAGAACGTTCCATTTCGCGTCCTTGGGGTGCTCGAGACCAAGGGCGCGAGCCTGACCGGACAGGACCAGGACGACACGGTGATCGCCCCCTACACGACGGTGATGCGAGTGCTCAAGGGCGCCACGAAGATCGACGCCTTCCTGGCATCCGCCGTGTCCCCGGACGCAGTTGAGGCGGCGCAGGCCGAGATCGAGGCGCTCCTGCGCCAGAAGCATCGAATCCGCCCCGGAGCGGACGCGGATTTCTTCATCCGATCGCAGCAGGAGATCTCGCAGGCGGCGGAGGAGACGTCCGGGACGTTGTCCCTCCTGCTCGCCGTCGCGGCCTCGATCTCGCTGGTGGTGGGCGGCATCGGGATCATGAACATCATGCTCGTCTCCGTGCACGAGCGGACGCGCGAGATCGGTCTGCGGAGGGCGCTCGGCGCGCGCCGGCGCGACATTCTGACGCAGTTTCTGGTCGAAGCTCTGACCCTCTCCGTCGGGGGCGGCGCCTTCGGAATCGTCGCGGGCATCGCGGCGTCTCGGTTCGTCGCGTGGAGACAGGGGTGGCCGATCGGCCTGTCGGCCTCCGCGGTTGCCATCGCGTTCGGATTCGCCGCGAGCGTGGGAATCCTCTTCGGTTTCTTCCCGGCGCGGCAGGCATCCCGTCTGAAGCCGATCGAGGCCCTGCGCGCGGAATGACTCCCGGCGGTACGGGACATAATCCGGCAGGAGGTCCTCGATGAGACTGAACGTCCGTGCCTTCTCTCTCGCCTGCGGGTCGGTGTGGGGACTCGGAGTGTTTCTCATTCCGTGGTGGGGAATTCTCTGGGATGGCCGGAGCGGGGCCGTTCCCCTCCTCGGCGCGCTCTACCGCGGCTTCACGTTCACTCCCGCCGGCAGTGTCATCGGATTGCTCTGGGCTTTTCCGGACGGTCTCGTCGTCGGCGCGCTGTTCGCCTGGCTCTACAACCGCCTGTCGGGAACGACGGCGAGCGGAGCCTAGGCGTCTCGCGCTCGATATGCACGCCGCCTTTCCGCCGAGCGGATTGATCCGTCTCGCCGTCGCCAGCGTGTGGCTCTACGAAGGGCTCTGGTGCAAGGTCCTGGGGCGGGAACCGAACCAGCTCCGCATCGTGGAATCCGTGCCGGCGCTCGGTCCTCGACTCGGAACGATCTTTCTGAAGAGCCTCGGAGTCGCCGAGACCGGACTGGCGCTCTGGGCGCTGAGCGGAATCCAGCCCGTGTCCTGCGCCGCGATCCAGACAGTTCTCCTCGTCTTGCTGAACGCGAATGGAGTGCTCTGGGCGCGGAGGCTGATCCACGACCCGGGAGGGATGGTCGTCAAGAACTTTGCCTTCCTCGTCTTGGTCTGGGTTTCCGCGAGCCTGTCCCGATGAAGGGCGACACCGGCGAACCCGAGACCGCCTGGCGAGCGGGCCGCTTCGACGCGCGCGGCGGACCCGGCCAGCTCCTCTTCGGCCGCATGTACGAAGATTCCGCCATCGAGGCGCACGCCTTCCGGCCCGGCGGGCGCATCTTCTGCATTGCGTCGGCGGGCTGTACTGCCATCGACCTTTCCCGCCAGCACGACGTCGTTGCCGTGGACGTCAATTCGGTGCAGCTCGCCTACGCCGAGAGCCGCGCATCGGGGTCTCCGCCCCATCGTGGGGCGGCGGAGCGGCTGCTCGACCGCGGCCGAAGACTCGCGCCGCTCGTGGGATGGCGACGATCCCGATTGAAGGACTTTCTCGAGCTCGAGGATCCCGCGGACCAGCTGACGTTCTGGCGACGGCATCTGGACGGAGCGAGGTTTCGCGCCGCCATGGAGGCGATCCTCTCGAGTCTCGTTCTCCAGAAGATCTACGCGAAGGGATTTCTGCACGGCCTTCCCCGGAGACTCGGGCGGGTCATGCGGAGCAGACTTCAGCGAGGCTTTGCCCGCCACCCGAATCGGGGAAATTCCTACCTGCGCTCCTTGCTCCTGGGCGAGCTTCCGACGGGATCCCTTCCCGCCGCAGCCGGACGGATCCGATTCGTCCACGGCGACGCCGCATCGTTCCTCGAACGGCAGCCGCGGTCCGGCTTCGACGGCTTCTCGATCTCGAACGTGCTCGACGGGGCGCGAGACGACTATCGAGCGAGGCTCTTTGCGGCGATCGCGCGGACGGCCGCGCCGGAAGCGGTCGTCGTCATGCGCAGCTTCGCCGAGCCGCCGGCCGCGTCCCCGAAGAACCTCGCCGCGGAAGATCGCGCGATGCTCTGGGGAATCGTCGAAGTCAGACCGGCAGGCTCTCTTTGAAAGGCGCGGCGCTGCCCCATCCCATCTCCGTCGCCACCGCGATCCGCTGCTCCGCCCCGCCCGAGCGGGTCTGGAACGCGCTCGTCTTCTACGAGCAGATCGACCGCCGGCCCCCATGGCCGCTGCGCGTTCTCCTGCCGGTGCCCGTGCGTGCCGACGGAGCTCGATCGGCCGAGGGCGACGAAACCCGATGCGTCTACGAGAACGGCTATCTCGTCAAACGCATGATCCGGGTCCTGCCACCGCGTCGCTGCGAGTTCGATGTGATCGAACAAGAGCTCGGTATGCCGGGTGAGATTCGCCTGGCGGGAGGCGGCTACGCCCTGAACGCCCTTCCGGACGGAACGACGCGAATCGAGCTCGAGACGCGATACTTCGCCTTCCGACGCCCGAGGGTGCTCTGGAGGCCCATCGAGACCGCGCTGTGCCACGCGTTCCATCGCCACATTCTCGACGCGATCCGGCGCGGGGCAGGGCCGGCCGGCGCCACCACAAGGGGATCCCGGCCGCGGCTTCCGGCGCGCGTCGCGCCGTCGTCCGAGCGGTGACCCGTACGAAGATTCGAGCGGGCCCGTCGGCATCCCTCTCGGGGAGCACCAGTCTCGCGGATTATCGACGACGATCGTTGCCCCACCGGCTACTCTCGCGAACCAAGCCCGCAAGCGCGAGGACCATTGGTGCTGAGATCCTGAAAGAACGTCGTGTAACCATACCCTCCTCCGCTTGGCCGGACCACGACATGCCTGACGCGGCTGATCTAACCATCCAGGTCACCGGGACCGGCGCCGCACCAGTCGGAAGGAGTTTTGGTCCTCGTTCGCTCCTGCATCTGATCAAAACGGATCAATCTGGAGGCCGATCCCGCGAGCGGGCTTGAGGTGGCCGGAGAAGTTTGGTCGGGGCGAGAGGATTTGAACCTCCGACCACTCGGTCCCGAACCGAGTGCGCTACCAGGCTGCGCTACGCCCCGGGGGTTGTGGGTTATACGCGATTTACGTCCGGAGTGCAAAGGACAGCGGGCAACCGGCCCTCACTGGATCTTCGCGGCCAGCTGCCCTCCGGAGTAGTCGAGCCGCAGGATGCGGGTCTCGCCCGCGCTCAACTGCGTCGTCGTCGACGTGAAGACCGCGGCGTTGAGGCCCTTGCCCGAGAGCCAGATCTTGACCTCGGCCGGCCCGGGCTTCACCGTGATGTTCTCCTCGACGGTCCCGGTTCCGTCCACGCGCTTGAAGAAGCCCGCCTTCTTCGAGAAGTCGAACGACTTCTGGATGACACGCTCGCCGTTGACGTAGACGATGACGTTGCCGTCGTTGATCGGCGACTCGAAGTGGAGCCTGAGTGTCGCGGGACCCGTCGCGACGGGACCCTGGACGGCCGGCGTCGGCACGACCCTCTCGGCGGCCTTCGAGGCGGGCGCTGGGCCGGCGGGCGCCGGCTTTCGCGCGCTCGCGAGCTTCTTCTCTTCCTTCCTCTTGCGCGCCGCGTCGGCCTCCGCCGCCTTCGCCTGCGCGATCTTCTCGGACGCCTGATCCTTCAGCTGCTGCGCTTCGACCTTCCCGCCATCGAGCGCGAGCGTTTCGTCGGCGTGCTGGACGACCTCCTCGTAGTTGCCGGCCGTCATCGCGGCCCGCGCGGCCTCGAGGCTCTTGTCCGCCTGCTCGCTCTTCCGCGCTTCCTCCGCGCGTCCGGCGAGCGCGTTCTCGGCCATCTGGGCGTACTGACGTGCCTGCTGGTTGCCGGGGCTGCGCGCGAGCACCTGGCGCAGCAGCGCCAGGCTCTGCTCGTACTTGCCCGCCGAGAAGAGCTTCTTGCCTTCCTCGAGTGCGTGCTTGCGATCGAGCGCCTCCTTCTCGACGGCCGGATCCATCGGAGCCGTCGGCCGCGAGACGATCGCGGCCCGCGCCACGATCGCGCCGGCCACGACGATCACGAAGAACGCCGCCGCGATCGCGAGGCCCCAGAAATAGGGCTTGTTGACCTCGGCTTCAAGGAGCGGCTTCCAGGACGCCGGGACAAATCGCAGCAGGCTCGCGACGATCCTGGGAGGCGCCGTCGGAAGCGGCTGGGTCGGCGGCAGGTTCCCGGCCGGAGGCGCGGCCTCCGGAGGCGGAACGGCGTCGCTCGCGCCGACGGCGGCGACTCCCGCGTCCGGCGGCGGGCCTGTCGGCGGCGCGTCCTCGGCCGGAGGCGGCAGATTCGTGACGATCGGAATCGCACGCGTCTGCGCGTCGGAGGGCCGTTCGAGAGATTCCGCGGCCCGCATCCGCGGCGAGGCGTCGGCCGGCGGCGTGGCGCGTCCGGCAGGCGATCCCGCGAAGCGCGGGCCCGAGCCGGCGCCGCTGTCCTCGGTCCAGTCGCCGTGATCGCCGTCCGCGCCGGGAGCGGCCACCGCAGCGCGCTCGGCGTCGGCGGCGGCCTTCCCGAGGTTCTCGAGACGCAGCGTCGGCATGTTCTCGGCCGCCGACACCATGGAGCCCAGGTCCCGAAGCGCCCGCTGCTCCTCGAGGCGCGCCTTCAGTTGATGGAGCGCCAGCGCCAGGTCCTTCCCGCGCTGGTAGCGGTTCCAGGGGTCCTTCGCCATCGCGCGCGCCACGATCGCGTTGAAGTCCGGCGGCACTTCGGGCGAGAGGTCGGCGGGCGGCGTGAACTCCTCGTGCACGATCTTGTAGGAGATCGCCGTGAGGTTCTCTCCCTGAAACGGCTTGCGGCTCGTCAGGAGCTCATAGAGCACGACGCCGAGCGAGAAGATGTCGCTCCGCCCGTCCACCGCGGCGCCCGATACCTGCTCGGGCGACATGTAGTTCGGCGTGCCGAGGAACTGTCCGGTCGTCGTCAGGTTCGAGGATGCGATCTTCGCGATCCCGAAGTCCATGATCTTGACCTTGTTGTCGAGCGTGATGATGATGTTCGCGGGCTTGATGTCGCGGTGGATGATTCCCTTGCGGTGGGCGTAGTCGATCGCCTCCGCGACCTGCGCGATGATGTCGGCGATCTGCTCGTAAGAGAACTTCGTCTTCTCGGCGAGCAGGGACTTCAGGTTCCTCCCCTCGATGTACTCCATCGCGATGAATGAGGTCTGCGTGTCGGGGTCCTCGCCGATGTCGTGGATCGTGACGATGTTCGGGTGAGACAGGATCCCGGCGGTCTGCGCCTCGCGGATGAAACGCTCCCGGAACTCGCGCGACTCGGAATCGTCCTCGCCGAAGCTCGACGTCCGGATCGTCTTGATCGCCACCATCCGGCCGATGACCGGGTCCTTGGCAAGGTAGACGATGCCCATCGCCCCCTTGCCGAGCTCGTTCAAGACCTCGTAGCGGCCGAGCTTGCTCAGCCGGGGACCGGCGACTCCTTTATCCGGCATCGACGGTAGGTGCGCCCTCTCTCTCTGCGAGACGGAAATCCCCCTCCCGAACCCGAGTGGCTGGGAAGGGACGGCGCCAAATTTTAGCCCCCCCTCGGCGGGGGGTCAATCGGAAGAGGGTCCGCGGCCCGGTGCGCTCGAGCGGCGGCCCCGGATCCGGTCGATCCACCGCGGCGCGACCCAGCCGAGCAGCACTCCCGCAAACGTGAGCAGGATGACGGCGAGCCCGAAGGCGAGGCCGATCGCGAGACAGGAGAGAACGGTCATAGCCGGGTCGAATCGCTCGCCGTGAATATAATCCGGCCCCATGAAAATCCTCTCCGCTCCGGAGCTCCGCAACGTGGCCGTCGTCGGCCACAACACGGTCGGAAAGACCACCCTCGTCGCCTCCCTCCTCTTCGCCTCGGGCGCCACGACGCGCCCCGGCCGGATCGAGGAAGGCACCTGCCCGACGGATTTCGACGGCGAGGAGATCGAGCGCAAGATCTCGATCAACCTGGCCTGCGCCCACGTCATCCACCGCGACGTCCGCATCAACCTGCTGGACGCGCCGGGCTATGGGATCTTCGCCCCCGAGGCGCGGGCCGCCGTGGCCGCGGCGGACGCGGTTCTAATCGTTCTGGACGCCGTCTCGGGCGTCGAGGTGCAGACCGAGAAGGCCTGGAAGTTCGCCGAGGAGTTCGGGCGGCCGGTGCTCTTCGTCATCAACCGGATGGACCGGGAGCGGGCGTCGTTCGAGCGGGCGATGGAGTCTCTCCACAAGAAGTTCGGCCGCGGCGTCGTCTCGCTCCAGATCCCGATCGGCGAGGAGCGCAGCTTCCGCGGCACGGTCGATCTCGTGCGCATGGAGGCCCACCTGCACGAGAACGGAAGGCGCGTCGACGGTCCGATCCCCGACGCGCTCGCGGCGCGGGCCAAAGAAGAGCACGAGAGCCTCGTCGAGATGGTCGCGGAGGGCGAGGATGCCCTGATGGAGAAGTTCTTCGCGCAGGGCACGCTCGAGCCGGGCGACCTGGTGCCGGGCCTGAAAGAAGAGATCGCGGCGCGGAAGATCTTCCCGGTGCTCTGCGCCTCCTCGGCGCTCGGCATCGGCGTGGTCCGCATCATGGATGCCTGCGTCGCACTGCTTCCGAGCCCCGAAGGCCGCATCGCCGAGGGCACCGGCAAGGACGGCAAGCCGGTGCGCGTCTTCTGCAACGAGAAGGACCCGGCGGTGGCGCAGGTCTTCAAGACGGTGTCGGACCCGTTCGCGGGCCGCATTTCTTACCTGCGCGTTTACTCGGGCCACTTCCAATCCGACGGCAGCTACTGGAACGCCTCGCGCGGAACGGCGGAGCGGTTCTCGGGACTGTTCCTGCCGCAGGGCAAGGAGCACGTGAGCGTCTCCGAGGCGCGCGCCGGCGACATCGTGGCCGTCGCGAAGCTCAAGGAAACGACGACCGGCGATTCGCTGACGACGAAGGACCATCCGGTCGTGCTGCCGAAGCTCGTCGTGCCGGAGGCTTCGATCGCCTACGCCATCGAGCCCAAGTCGAAGGGCGACGAGGACAAGATCTCCGTCGCGCTGCACAAACTGATCGACGAGGACCCCTCCCTCCACTTCCAGCGCGAGGAGGAGACCAAGGAGTTCCACCTCGCCGGCGCCTCGCAGCTCCATGTCGAAATCGCCGTGGCGCGCCTCAAGAAGCGCTACGGCGTCGAGGTCATCCTCCACCCGCCCAAGGTCCCCTACCGCGAAACGATCAAGGGCAAGGCGGAGGCGCACGGCCGGCACAAGAAGCAGACCGGCGGCCACGGACAGTTCGCCGACTGCCGAATCCGCGTCGAGCCGCTGCCTCGCGGATCGGACTTCGAGTTCGTGGACGACATCTACGGCGGCGCGATCCCGCGCAACTTCATCCCGGCCGTCGAGAAGGGCATCCAGGAGGCGCGCCGGAAGGGATTCCTGGCCGGCTATCCCATGGTGGACTTCCGCGTCACGCTCTACGACGGCCAGTACCACGACGTGGATTCGTCGGAGCTCGCGTTCAAGATCGCGGGCGCGCTCGCCTACAAGGAGGCGATGGCCGCGGCGCGGCCCACGCTCCTCGAGCCGATCATGAACGTCGAAGTCTCGGCGCCGAACGAATACGTCGGCGACCTCATGGGCGACCTCTCCTCGCGGCGCGGACAGGTCCAGGGCATGGACACCGCCTCGGAGGACACGATCATCCGCGCGCAGGTCCCGATGGCGGAAATGCTGACCTACGGCGCGCAGCTGCGTTCGATCACCCAGGGCCGCGGGTCATTCCACCTCGAGTTCTCGCACTACGCCGAGGTCCCGCACGCGAGCCAGGAGAAGGTGATCGCGCAGTCGAAGGCGCAGCACCCAACGACGGAGAGCGCGTCGCACTAGCCGACCGTCAGCGCAGCGTCCTCCATCTCCTCCCCTCCCGCTCCAGGAATCGGTCCGCCGCGTCGGGCCCGAGGGTGCCCGCGGCGTAGTTGGGAAAGTCCGCGGGCGCCTTCGCCTCCCAGGCTTCGAGCAGCGGCGTGATGACGCGCCAGGCGTGCTCGACCTCGTCGCCGCGCGTGAAGAGCGTCTGGTCGCCGTGGGTCACGTCGAGAAGGAGCCGCTCGTAGCCGCCCTGGATCGGGGCGCCGAGCTGCGAATAGGAGAAATCCATGGTGACCGACTCGACCTGCAGCCGCGTGCCGGGAATCTTGGCCTCGAACTTCAGCGAGATCCCTTCGTCCGGCTGAATCCGCATGCGGAGGACGTTCGGCGCGAGGGCCCCGGCATCGGCGCCGAAGAGCGCGTGCGGCACGCGCTTGAACTCGATGTCGATTTCCGAGTTGCGGCGCTCCATGCGCTTGCCGGACCGAACGTAGAAGGGCACGCCTGCCCAGCGCCAGTTGTCAATGGCGAACTTCACCGCAGCCCAGGTCGCCGTGGTCGAATCGGGCACAACGTGAGGCTCCTGGCGATAGCCCGGGACGGCCTTCCCGCCCACGACCCCGGGCCCGTACTGCCCCCGCACGGCCCACTCCTCGATCGCCTCGGGCGGAAAGGGCCGGATCGATTGCAGCACCTTCACCTTCTCGGCGCGCACCGCGTCGGCCTCGAACGCCGCCGGCGGCTCCATCGCCGTGAGACAAAGGAGCTGCAGGAGGTGGTTCTGGAACATGTCGCGGATGACGCCGGCGTGCTCGTAGTAGCCGGCGCGGTGCTCGACTCCGAGAGACTCGGCCACGGTGATCTGGACGTTGTCGATGTACCGGCGGTTCCAGAGAGGCTCGAAGATGCCGTTGGCGAAGCGCAGGACGAAGATGTTCTGGACCGTCTCCTTGCCCAGGTAGTGATCGATGCGGTAGATCTGCCGCTCCTCGAACACCGCGCGCAGATCGGCGTTGAGCTTCGCCCCCGACGTCAGGTCGCGGCCGAACGGCTTCTCGACGACGACGCGCGACCAGCCATCGGCCGGCCTCGCCAGCCCCCGCTCGCCGAGGTGCGCGACGACGACGGGATCGGTCTCCGGCGGCGTCGCCAGATAGAAGATGCGGTTCTTCGGGCGCCCGGGCCGGCCCTCGATCTGCGCGAGCGCGGTTTCGAGGCGGACGTACAGGTCCGGGTCGGTGAAGTCCCCCGGCAGATAGCGCACCACCGACGGCAGATCCCCCGGCCTCCCCTGGATCGCCGGCGTGTGCTCCTTCGCCCCGCCCGCGAGATAGGACCGAAATTCCTGGTCCGTGTAGTGGGAGCGCGCGATCCCGATGATCGCGAAATCCGAAGAGATGGCGCCGTCGCGGGAAAGATGCGCGATCGCGGGAGCGAGCAGCCGCCGCGTGAGGTCCCCCGAAGCGCCGAAGATGACGAGCGTGCACGGCGGCCGCAAGGCGTCCTCGGCCTCCGCCGGCGTCTGCGCGCGCGGCTCCGCCTCGAGAAGGGCCGCCGAGTCCGCCGGACTCATCACGCGAGCGAGCGCGCCCGCGGCGTCGGAGGGCGTCTCACGCGACCCTCACCGCCTTCTCCTTCTCGGAAACGGCCTTGAGCAACGCGTCGAACGAGTCGGCGAACTTCTTGATTCCTTCGTCCTCGAGCTCCCGGAAGATCGCCGCCGGGTCGATGCCGAGCTCCGCGAGCTGACGGAAGACGGCGCGCGCGCCCGGAAGGTCCTCGCGGATGCGCACCTTCGGGTCGCCGTGATCGCGATACGCATCGACGGTCTCCGGCGGCATCGTGTCGACGCTGTCGGGAGCGATGAGCGCCTCGACGTAGTAGAGGTCCGGCAACGCCGGATCTTTCGTCGACGTGGACGCCCACAGCGGCCGCTGCACGGCGACGCCCTTGCCTTTGAGAGCCTGGAATCGCGGCGAGGCCACGATGCGCTCGAAGGCCTCGTAGGCGAGACGCGCGTTCGCGATGCCGAGACGTCCGCGCAGGGCCCTGGCGCTCGCCGCGTTGGCCGCGTCGCCGGACTTCGCGACGGCGTCGAGCTTCTTGTCGGCATTGGTGTCCACGCGGCTGACGAAGAAGCTCGCGACGGAACGGATCTTGTCCACCGGGAGGCCCTTCGAAACCCGCTCCTCCATCGCCGCGAGATGCGCCTCGGCGACCTGAACGTAGCGCTCGACCGAGAAGAGCAGCGTGATGTTGATGTTGATCCCGGCGGCCAGGCTCGCCCGGATCGCTTCGAGGCCCTCGGCCGTTCCGGGGATTTTCACCATGACGTTCGGGCGGTTGCAGGAAGTCCACAGCCGCCGCGCCTCGGCGATCGTGCCGGCGGTGTCGCGCGCAAGGCCCGGCTGCACCTCGATCGACACGAAGCCATCGTTGCCGACGGTGCGGTCGAATACCGGACGGAACACGTCCGCCGCACCCTGGACGTCGCGCACGGCGAGCCCCTCGAAGATCTGCCCGGCGTTCTTTCCCCCGGCGCCGATCTCGCGGATGTCCTCGTCGTAGAGGTCGGAATCGGCGATCGCCTTCTGGAAGATCGTGGGATTCGAAGTCATCCCCGCGAGGCCGTCCTCCCGGATCATCTTTGCGAGCTGCCCGCTGCGGTAGAGGTCGCGGCGGATGAAGTCGTACCAGACGCTCTGGCCGAGCGCCGTGAGTCGCTTGAGGGGGTTGTCATTCATGGGTCTCTCCTTTGGTAAGAATCGAAGACGCCCGCGCGGGCATCCTCCTCGATCTTGCGAATCTTGCCGAGCCGGCGGGCGTGGCGCTCGAGGCCCGAGAACTTCGCGCCGAGGAAGGCCTTGAGCACCTCCCCGGCGAGCGCCGGGCCGATGACGCGCGCGCCGAGACACACGACGTTCATGTCGTCGTCTTCGACGCCCTGCCGCGCCGAGAATGTGTCGTGGCACAGCGCGGCGCGGATGCCCGGCACCTTGCTCGCCGCGACGGATGCTCCGACGCCGCTTCCGCACACGATGACGCCGCGGTCGCACGCGCCCGAGAGCACCGCTTCGGCGACCTTCCTCGCGTAATCGGGGTAGTCGGACGGGGTCGTCGCGTGGGCGCCGTAGTCGTCGGCCGTGTGGCCCATGGCCTCGAGCATCTGGAGGACGTCCTGCTTGAGCGTGAACCCCGCGTGGTCGCAGCCGACGGCGATCTTCATTTCAACAAATCCTTCGCATAACGGACGACGTGCTCGACGGTGAAGCCGAGCTCGCGCATCACGACGTCTCCCGGCGCCGACGCGCCGAACCGGTCGAGCCCGATCGATCCGCCCCGGTCGCCGACCCAGCGCTTCCAGCCGAACGTGGCGCCGGCCTCGATCGAAAGGCGCGCCGTCACCTCGCGCGGCAGGACGGCCTCGCGGTACTCGCGCGGCTGCCTCTCGAAGAACTCCCAGCACGGCATCGAGACGACGCGCGTGGGAATGCCCTCCGCCTGGAGCTTCTGGCGAGCGCCGGCCGCGAGCTGCAGCTCGGACCCGGAGGCAATGAGGATCAGCCGGGGCGCGCCGCCGGAGGCGTCCGCGAGGACGTACGCCCCGCGCGAGACGTCGCCGCGGGCGCCCGACCGGTCGAGCACCGGCAGGTTCTGCCGCGAGAGGACGAGCCCCACCGGCCCTTCGCGATGCTCGATCGCCGCGCGCCACGCCTCGGCCGTCTCGTTGGCGTCGCCGGGGCGCACCATCGCGAGATGCGGGATCGCCCGCAGCGCCATCAGCTGCTCGACGGCCTGATGCGTCGGCCCATCCTCGCCGAGGCCGATCGAGTCGTGCGTCCAGACGAAGATCACGGGCAGCTCGGAGAGCGCCGCAAGGCGGATCGCCGGCCGCATGTAGTCGGAAAAACAGAAGAAGGTCGCGACGAACGGGCGAACGCCGCCGTGGTACGCCATGCCGTTGGCGATCGCCGCCATCGCGTGCTCGCGGATGCCGTAATGGAGGTTGTTTCCGGCGCCGGTCGCGCCGTCGAACCCGGGATCCCCTTCGATCGTCGTCTTCGTGGACTCGGAGAGGTCGGCGTCGCCGCCGAGGAGCGACGGCATCTTCGGCGCGATCGCGTTGATCGTCTTCGACGACGCGACGCGGGTCGCGAGGGATTCCCCGGCCTTCCAGTGGGGCAGCCCGGAGTCCCAGCCTTCCGGCAGATCGTCTTTCTGTTCGCGGCGCCAGGCCTCGGCGAGGTCCGGGAACGCGCGGCCGTAGTCGGCGAAGCGGCGCTCCCAGTCCGCCTCCGCATGGATCCCGCGTTCGACGGCGGTTCGGAAGCTCTTCGCGGAGTCCTCCGGGATCGTGAAGGGTTCGGTCCATTCCCAGCCGAGCGCCTTCTTGGTCAGCGCGACCTCCTCGACGCCGAGCGGGCTGCCGTGCGCCTTGCTGGTGCCCGCCTTGTGGGGCGAGCCGTAGCCGATCGTCGTGCGCACCGCGATGATCGTCGGCCGCGCGTTCTCCGCAATTCCCGCGCGAATCGCCGCGTCGATCGCGTCGAGATTCGTGTCCCCGTCGGTCACGCGAAGCACCTGCCATCCGTAGGCCGCATAACGCTGCAGCACGTCCTCGCTGAATGACCACGACGTCGGGCCGTCGAGCGTCACGTGGTTGTCGTCGTAGAGGTAGAGGAGCTTTCCGAGACCGAGGTGGCCGGCGAGCGACCCGGCCTCGGAGGAGATGCCCTCCATGACGTCGCCGTCCGAGACGAGGGCGAACGTGCGGTGGTTCACGATCTCGTGTCCCGGCCGATTGAAGCGCGCCGCGAGCGAGCGCTCGGCGATCGCCATGCCCACGGCGTTGGCCGATCCCTGCCCGAGCGGTCCGGTCGTCGCCTCGACTCCCGGCGTCAGGCGAAACTCGGGATGTCCCGGCGTCCGGCTTCCCCACTGCCGGAAGCCCTTCAGGTCCTCGAGCGTCAGGTCGTAGCCCGTCAGATGGAGCAGGACGTAGAGGAGCGCGCTGCCGTGGCCGGCCGAGAGCACGAAGCGATCCCGGTCGGGCCAGTGCGGATCGCGCGGATTGTGCTTCAGGTAGCGCTGCCAGAGGACGAACGCCATCGGCGCGGCGCCGAGCGGCAGCCCGGGATGGCCCGAGTTGGCCTTCTGGACGACGTCGATCGACAGCGTTCGGATCGTATCGACGCAGAGTTGATCGAGGGATTTCTGGACCGTGCTCAAGTGGACTCCTCCTCGGCGCGGCAGATTGGGCCGCCCGAAATGCGGCCTCCCTGCATCTTATACGCCCGCGAGAGCGCGGCCTTTTGGCCGCGTTCGGGTTCTGTAAGAGAATCGCTCGTCCCGGGAAACATGAGCTCCAAAGAAGCGACGGCGCGCGCCAGACCGCGCCAGCTCGAGTGGTCCGCGGCCGAGCTGCAGGACCGGCCGCGGCGGCTCGGCCTCGAATGGCTCGAGGCCGACGGTCTCGGAGGGTTCGCGTGCGGCACGGTCGCCGGCGCGCGGACGCGGCGCTACCACGGGTGGTACATCCCCGCCATTCCTCCCCCGCGCCGCCGCTGGATGCTCGTCGCGGGCGCCGAGGAGTTCGTCGTGCGCGACGGCCAGGAGACCGGTATCTCGACGCAGATCTACGAAAAGACGGTGTTTCCGGAAGGCGACACGCACCTGGCCCGCTTCGCCCTGTCGCCGTTTCCCGTCTGGACCTATCAGGCGAGCGACTGGGAGATCGAGCGCTCGCTCTGTCTCGCGCGGGACCGGTCGGTAACGATCGTCCGATACGTCAATCGCGGGTCGACGGAGATCGGCCTGCGCGTCCGCCCCCTGTTGCGGTTCCGGGCGTCGGGCGAACTCCAGCGGGAAACGGCCGAGCTCGACGCGTCGGTCGAGGTGCGTGGCGAGGTGAGCTGGGTACGGCCCGTACCGTTCCTTCCGCGACTCTATCTTCGCGGGGTCGGACTCTCCGCGGAGGCCGATCCGCTCTGGTACCGGGACTTCCTCTACTCACTCGACCGCGAGCGCGGCTACGACGCGGTCGAGGATCTCTGGAGCCCTCTCGTCTGGACCGGCACGCTCCCGCCCGGCGCCGAGGCCTATCTCCTCTTCTCCCTCGAGGAGGTCGCGGCCGACCCGGGCCATCTGCTCGAAGGCGAGCGGCGCCGCCGCGACGTCTTCGCGCGCACCGGAGATCCCGTGCTCGACGAGATGGCCCGCCGCGCCGAGGTCTTCCTCGTCGAGGGAAATTATCGGGACGGCACGATCCTGGCCGGCTTCCCGTGGTTTGCCGACTGGGGGCGCGACAGCATGATCGCCGCGCCGGGGCTCGCGCAGGCGACCGGCCGATTCGGCGCGGTCGCGCGCGTGCTGAACACCTTTGCCGCGCTGCGGCGCGACGGCCTCCTCCCAAACAACTTCGCGGGCGAGATGGGCGAACCGGAGTACGGCAGTGCGGACGCTCCGCTCTGGTTCATCCTTGCCGTCGAGTGGTTCGCCCGCGCGCGGCGAAACGCGGGCCGGCCGGCGCCGCTGCTCGGCGCGGTCCGCTCGATCCTGGCCGGCTACCGCGCGGGAACACGCCTCGGCATCGGCGTCACGCCGGACGGCCTCGTGTCCGCGTCCGCACCGGGCCGCGCCCTGACCTGGATGGACGCGGTCGTGGACGGCCAGCCGGTCACGCCGCGCGCGGGAAAGCCGGTCGAGATCAATGCGCTCTGGCACGCGGCGCTGAAGAGCGCTGCCCGACTCGAGCGCCTCGCCGAGGAGCCGGCGCGCGCCCGCGAGCTCGAGTCGGAGGCCTGGCACGTCGCGCGGCGGTTCAACGAGACCTTCTGGAACGCCGAGCGGGAGAACCTCTTCGACGTCGTCGGCGACGACGGCCCGGACCCGACGGTGCGGCCGAACCAGATCTTCGCCGTCTCGCTGGCCGAGGACCTGCTTCCCCCGCACCGCGCGCGCGCCGTCTACTGGACGGTCCGGAGGCGGCTGCTGACACCGTTCGGGCTCCGCACGCTCGACCCGAAAGACGCGCGCTACCGGCCGACGTGCTCCGGCACGCAGCGCGAGTGCGACCTCGCGTACCACCAGGGCACCGTCTGGCCCTGGCTTCTTGGTGCCTTCGCGGACGCGCACTTCCGGATCTTCGGGAACAAGGAAGACTCGCGGCGCGCGATGCGTCTGTGGCTCGCGCCGCTCCGCGCGCACATCCGGGAGGCGGGCCTCGGCTCGATCTCGGAGATCTTCGACGGAGATCCACCCCACACGCCGCGGGGTTGCTTCGCGCAGGCCTGGAGCGTGGCGGAGGTCGCGCGCGTCGTTTACACGCATCTCCAGGCGCGGGAGGGACAATAGCGGGGGATCGGGGGATGACCGGCTCAATGCGCGTGCTCATGTTCGGGTGGGAGTTCCCTCCCCAGATCTCGGGCGGTCTGGGCGTCGCGTGCGAGGGCCTGGTTCGAGGGCTCCTGCAGTCGGGCGCCGAGGTCGTGCTCGTCCTGCCGCGTTATCCGCATCGCAAGTCAACCGGGAGACTCCGCATCCTCGAGGCGCTGGCGGACCCCGCCGAGGCGGCGCCGCCGCCGGCCGCCGCGCTCCGCGTGCGCCGCATCGAGTCCGCGCTGCGGCCCTATGGCCCACCGGCGAATGCCGAACCGGTCGGCGACACGGCGACCGCCGCCCGCGAAGCCGCCCCGCCGCTCTACGGTCCCAACCTCGCGAGCGAGGTCCTCCGCTACGCCGGCCGTGCCGCGGCGATCGCCCGCCGCGAGCGCTTCGACATCATCCACGCGCACGACTGGATGACCTTTCCCGCCGGCCTCGAGGCGCGACGAGTCTCGGGAAGGCCGCTCGTCGTCCACGTGCACGCCACCGAATACGACCGCGCGGGCGAGGGCGGCAATCCCTTCGTGCGGGAGATCGAGCGCGAAGGCGTCACGCGCGCCGATCGTGTCATCGCCGTCTCGCGCTACACGGCGGAGCGACTCGCGCGCGATTACGGCGTCCCGCGCCGCCGGCTGCGGGTCGTGCACAACGCGATCGACGGCGGCCGGCCGCAGCGGCGCGGACCCGCCGACGGCGACTCGCCTCTCGTCCTCTTCGCCGGCCGAGTCACGTGGCAGAAGGGGCCCGAGTACTTCGTCGAGGCGGCCGCGCGCGTCGCCCGCGAGATGCCGGAGGCGCGATTCGCCGTGGCCGGCTCGGGAGACCGGCTGGTCTTCCTGCGTGAGCGGGCCCGGCAGCTCGGGCTGCAGCGCAACATCCTCTTCACCGGCTTCCTGCCGGCCGCCGAGCTCGACCGCCTCTACCGGCGCGCCGACGTGTACGTGATGCCCTCCTTCTCCGAGCCCTTCGGACTGACCGCTCTCGAGGCCCTCCGGCACGGCACGCCCGTCATCGTGTCTCGCGGCGCGGGCGTCTCGGAAGTCGTGCGCAACGTGCTCGCCGTCGACTTCGGCGACGTCGAGGACCTCGCGAGCAAGATCCTTTCGGTCATCCTCTTCGCTCCGCTGCGCGCGACGCTTTCGCGGCGCGGCGGCCGGGAGGTCGAGCGGCTCTCCTGGCGGAGATCGGCCGATCGCGTGATGTCGGTCTATGCCGAGCTGACCCGGCGTCCCGAAGCTCCGCCGCCGCCATGACCCGCGTCGCCCTCGTCTTCACGGCCCACACGCCCTGGCGCCTGCGGCGCTACAACTATTTCGACGTCGGCAGGAATCACGATTACTTCGACCGCGAGGCGATGCGCCGCCGGATCGCCGGCCTCGACGCCGCGAGCCTCGAGCCGGCGGCGGCCCTCCTCGCGGCCGCGATCGGCCGTCATCCTCGCCTGGCGTTCGGCCTCGCGCTCTCCGGACCGATGCTCGACCAGCTCGCCTTCTGGGCGCCCGGGCGGATTCCGGTGCTCCGGCGGCTCGTCGACACGGGCCGCGTCGAGCCGCTCGCCCAGACGTCGCATCGGAGTCTCTCCTGGTCCTCCTCGGCGGAGGAGCTCGCGATCCAGATCCGCGCGCATCGGGAGCGCCTGGAGCGGCATCTCGGCCGGACGCCGCGCGTGTTCGGCGGCGAGGAGGGCGGCGATCCGAAGGTGCTCTCGGCGGCGCTCGAAGCGCAGGGATTCTTCGGCCGGCTCGACGTCGGGGCGGACGAGCCCGGCCTGCCGGCCGATCCGGCCGCCTGGCTTTCGCCGGACGGGGATGGCATCCTCCCTGTCCGCGTGAACCTCGCGACCCTCGGGCGCTCTCGCGTGGCGGGCTCTCTCGACGAGCTCGGGAGTTGGATCGACACCGCTTCGGCTTCTTCCGACGTTGCCTTCGTGACGCCGTCCGAGGCCGTCCCGGCCGGCGGGGCCGAGCCTGCGGCACCGTCCTCGCGACCCGCACCGAATGACCTGCAGCGCGACGCGCGCGCGGCTCTGGCGAGCCTCCGGGCGGCGTGGCGCGACGCGGGAGACCCCGAGGCCGTCGAGGATTACCGCCGCCTGACCGGCAGCGACCACTTCGACGCCATGGCCCTTCCCCGCGGGGGCGGCGCGCCGGCCACTCCGCCCTTCGACTCGCCGTACGAGGTTTACATGGCGTTTCGCCACGCCCTCGCGGATCTCGAGCTCCGCTTCGGGGGCGCGAGTCCGCGGCGCGCGCCCGCGCTCCGGATGCCGGCTTGACGGCGAGGCCGCCGGTCCTCCTCCTGATCTGCGACGGCTGGGGCCACGCGCCGCCCTCGCCCGGAAACGCAATCGCGCTCGCACGCAAACCCACCTTCGATCGCTGGCTGGCCGAGCGGCCGTGGACACTGCTCGAGGCCTCGGGCGAGGCGGTCGGGCTTCCGGCCGGACTGATGGGCAACTCCGAAGTCGGCCACCTGAATCTCGGCGCCGGGCGCATGGTGCCGCAGGACCTCCTTCGCGTGGACCTGACGATCCGCGACGGCACCTTCTTCGAGAACCCGGCCCTCGTCGGCGCGGCGGAGCACGCGAAGAAGACGCCCGGCGCGACGCTGCATCTGCTCGGCCTCGTCTCCGACGGCGGCGTCCACTCCCACGAGCGCCACCTCGAGGCCCTGCTCCAGCTCGCGCGGCGGCGCGGCGTGCCGCGGGTCGCGGTGCACGTCTTCACCGACGGCCGGGACACGCCCCCCCGGTCCGCGGCGAGCGACGTCGGACGCCTCGAGAAGGCCCTCGCCGCATCCGGCGGACGCATCGCGACGGTCAGCGGGCGCTACTACGCGATGGATCGCGACCAACGGTGGGACCGCGTGGCGCGCGCTTACGAGGCGCTCGTGGGCGGCCGCGGACTCGCCGCCGGCAGCGCCGGCGAGGCGATCGCCGCGGCGTACGCCCGCGGAGAGAGCGACGAGTTCATCCTGCCGACGATCATCGCCGGACCGGATGGCCCCGTTCGGATCCGCGACGGGGACGCGGCCGTCTTCTTCAACTTCCGCGCCGACCGGGCGCGGCAGCTGACGCGCGCGCTCACCGATCCGTCGTTCTCGGAGTTCCCGCGGGCGGAGATGCCGCGCGTGCATCTCGTTTGCTTCACGGAATACAAGAAAGAGTTTCGCCTGCCTGTCGCATTTCCGCCGGTGCGTCTCGAGCACATCCTCGCCGACGTCTGGGCGGAGCACGGGATCACGAACCTGCGTCTCGCCGAGACCGAGAAGTACGCGCACGTCACCTACTTCTTCAACGGCGGCGTCGAAGCCCCGTATCCCGGCGAGGAGCGCCTCCTCGTCCCGTCGTGGAAGGGATCGACCTACGACCTCCACCCCGAGATGAGTGCCGTCGAGATCACGGACCGCCTCGTCGAGGCCCTCGCGCGGCCGGACGTCGGCGCCTTCGTCGTCAACTACGCCAACGCCGACATGGTCGGCCACACGGGCAAGCTCCCGGAGACCATTCGCGCCATCGAGACGCTCGACGCCTGTTTCGCGCGGGTCGAGCGCGCGGCGCGCGATCGCGGCGCCGTCGTCCTGATGACGGCCGATCACGGAAACGCCGAGAAGATGATCGACGAGCGGACGGGGCAGCCCCACACGGCCCACACCACGAATCCGGTCCCGCTGATTCTCGTCCGCGGTCCCGACGTCGGCCGCCTCGTGCGGGGCACGCTCGCCGACGTCGCACCCACGATCCTTCGTCTGCAGGGCCTGCCGGCGCCCGCCGAAATGACCGGGCGCGACCTCGCCGCCCGGCGCGGCGCGCCCGATGTAGGATTCCAGCCATGAAACTCGCGCGCGAAAACTACGTGCGGCGCCTCGAGTCGATGCGCTCCCGGCTTTCCTCGATCGGCGCCGACGCCCTCTACGCCACGCCGTCGTCGAATCTCTTCTACCTGACCGGAGTCGACTTTCACCGGAGCGAGCGGCTGACGGCGCTTTTCCTGCCCAGGGACGGCGAGGCCACCATGATCTGCCCCGCCTTCGAGGAAGCGCGGCTGCGCGGCATGTCGGCCGTCGATCGCGTCGTCACGTGGGAAGAGACCGAGAACGCCTTCGCGAAGGCGGCGGCCCTGCTTCCCGCAGCGTCCGGCGTCCTCGCCGTCGAGCCCTCGACGGCCTACGACGACGTCGAGAAGCTCCTCCGGGAGCGCTCGGGCTGGAAACCCGTCTCGGCCGATACGGCGTTCGGGGCGCTCCGCATGGTGAAGACGGCCGAGGAGATCGACGCGATGCGGCGGGCGATCGCGGTCGCGGTCCGGCGGTTCGAGAAGGCGTTCGCCGCGCTGCGCGCCGGTGCCGTCGAAGCCGACATCTCGTCCCGATTCGGCGGAGACAACGTCGTGCAGTTCGGCCCGTCCTCGGCCCTTCCCCACGGCGCCGCCGGCCCGCGCGCCCTCGCCCGCGACGAGGCCGTCCTCATCGACGCCTGGGACCGGCCCGAGGGTTACTACTACGACATCACGCGGTCGACCTGGTTCGGCAAGCCGTCGGACGAGTATCGAAAAATCTGGGAGACGGTTCTCGCGGCGCAGTCCGCGGCGATCGAGAAGGCGGCGCCCGGCGTCCCGTGCTTCGAGGTGGATGCGGCGGCGCGGCGCGTCATCGAGAAAGCGGGCTACGGCCAGTACTTCAACCATCGCCTGGGTCACGGCCTCGGCATCGACGTCCACGAGCCGCCCTACATGGTGGCGCACAATCGCACGGTGCTCGAGCCGGGGATGACGTTCACCTCGGAGCCCGGCATCTATCTCCCGGGGCGCTTCGGCGTCCGCATCGAGGACGACGTCCTCGTGACCGATCGCGGGGCGGAGTCCCTCTCGCCGCGCGTCACGCGGCTGGAACCGATCGCCGCCTGAGAGAGAAGCCGGCCGCCGCGCGTCGGTTCCCCGGGCGCACTCTGCTCGCCGCGTCGCTGGCGCTCGCCGCCGCCTCCCTGACCGCGCAGACGGCCTCGCCCGAGCTCGAGGAGGCGGCCGAGGTGGCGCATCGCGCCGCGTCCTCGGCGCTGAAGGGCCAGAGCCGGATCCTCTTCGAGGCCCTCGACATCGACGGGATCCTCGAACGGCACCTCGGCGCGGCGGTGTGGCGCGACCTGACCGACCGGCAGCGCGAGCCGCTGCGCGCCGTCGTCCGCCAGACCTTCCTCGCATCGCTCGCGCCCTCCGAGGCGGCGCCGGGAGAGATCGCCTGGTCCTCCGCGCGCCCGGAGGCGGACGGGATCACGGTGTTCCTCGGCATCCGGTTCGGAGATCGGTCGCTCAAGACGCGATGGGCACAGACGCGCGCGCCCGGCGGTGGCTGGCGGATCGAGGACGTCGGGCTCTCGGATCCCGGGATCTCGCTCGCCGGCCGCGCCGTCGAGGCCCTCGGCCCGCGCCCCGTCACGCCGCGCGACCGAAGCGCTCAGGCCCGGCGCGAGGCGCTTCCGCGCCTGGTCGGACTCGCCGTGATCGCACTCGTCGTCCTTCTCCTCCGTCTCCGCCTGCGCCTTCCGCGCGAGCGGGCCATTCTCTATCTGACGGCCGTCGCGCCGGCGCTCCTCTTCGGAATCGACGGATTTCTAGCGGTGCGCCGCGTCCTGGCCGAGCCGTACGTGGTCGCCGAAAGCTTTTCGCCGGCGCCGTGGGAGCGCTGGGTGCGTCTCGCGCGCGAGACGGAGCGGGAGGGGCGTCTCGCCGATGCGGATGCGCTCTGGCGGCGGGCCGCGGAGGCGGGCGCACCGCAGGGTCCGGCGCAGTATGAGCGCGGGCTCGCGGCGCGCGAGCGCGGCGACGGCGCCGCCGCGGCCCGGGAGTTCCTCGCGGCCCTGGACGCCGCGCCGCCCGCTCCGGGCGCGGCGCGCGAGCTCGCGCTCGACGCGCTCGCCTCGGGACGAAACGCCGAGGCCCGGGATCTTCTCGACCGCTACACCGCCGCGACGGGACCCGATCCCGACGCGCTCGAGCTCTCCGCCGTCGTCGAAACGAACCTCGGCGAGCCGCAGAAAGCCCTCTCGGCGATTCGCGAGGCGCGGGAGCTGGTCGGCGGGGGCGCCCGCGGTGCGGAACTCGAGGCCCGCGTGCGGGCGCGGTCCTCCGACGGCACCGGAGCCGTAGCCGCGCTCCGCGAGATTCCGGCGGAGCTCCTCGACCGCGAAGCGCTGCGCTCCGACCCGGCGTTCCTGCCGATCGCGACCGACCCGTCCTGGGTGGCGTTTCTGAACGAGGCTCCGTCCGCAGCGGCCGCCGAGCCGCGGCCCATGCCGCCCCGCGGAGAGACGTCCCGTTAGCGGGTTGCTGAAGAAGGGGGTGGGATGGCGTTACGAGCGCCGTGGGGTCAGATCCGAGGAAGCGCGAGGAAGGCGATGCCCTTGCATCGGCGAGGAGCGATTGCTTTCGGCTGCGGCGGTCGAAGCCGAACGGCAGCCGAGAGTTTCGGCCCGGAGGGCTCAACCGCGATCCGAGCTAGAACTCTCGGCCGCCGTTCGCGAAGCGAACGCCTGCGGCCGACGACCGGACCCGACGCCCGCATCCATTTCTTAGCAGCCTGCTAGGGCGCGCCCGCGAGCGCGCCCGGATCCCGCACGACGTCTTTGCCCTTCCCGCCGTAGAAGTCCACGAGGGCCGAGACGAGCGCGCGCGCCACGCGGTCTCGATACGAAGGCGTGACGAGCAGCCGGCGGTCCTCCGGGTTGTTCAGGTTGCAGACCTCGACGAGCACCCGGGTCGGGATGCGGTTGTAGCGCAGGATGGCCGGCACCCACTCGCGGCCGCCGCGGATCACGTTGCGGCGGATCGGCTGGAAGTCGTGGAGCGGGAGGTTCGCCGCGCGGAAGGCCGCCACGATCCGCTCGGCGAAGTCCCGCGACATGCCTTCCGCCTTCAGCCGTTCCTGCCGTGAGAAGGAGACCTGCGGCGCTTCGCGCACCTCGCGGCGCGACGCGTAGGGCTCACCCGTCTTGCCGTAGGTTCCCTGAAGGAACTTTTCGCCGGGGACGTAGACCATGAGGCCGCGGATCGCCGGGTGGAGTGAGTCCGCGTGGAGCGACAGGAAGACCGTGCGTTCCTCGGAGCCGCCATCCTTCTCGACACGGCGTAGCACCGCGTTCGCGAGATACCAGCGGAAGTTCACGCCGGCCACGGCGTCCTCGAGATCGTAGGGCGGCGTCGTCAGCACGCGGGCGCCGCGCCAGTCCGCGGGCGACGCCCCCGCCGCCGCGATCGAGCAGGGCCCATCGCCGCGCACCGTGCGCACGACGCGCGCCTTCGTGTGGCGCGTGAGGAGGGCCTCGACGCGGCACGCGAGCTCGTACACTTCGCGCGCCTCCTCGACGCCCTCGACGTTGGCACCCGTGTCCCGACCGCCGTGCCCGGCGTCGAGGACGAACGTGACGCCGGAGAGGTTCGCGGCGCGCACGCGATTGGCGAACTGCGAGGACTCGAGGCGCGCCGTCTCCTCCTCGACACGCTCCGGGTCTCCGGGCGGCCGGAACTCGGGCGCGAGGTCGTCGACGGCGATCTTCACCGGGAAACCCACCGGGATCGAACGCACATCGGCGATCCCGCTCCGCTTGGCGATCTCGGCCGCTTTCTCGTTGACGTCCTCCGCATGCACGCGCCCCGTGAACCGGACGACGACGGCGGAGTACAGGGCCTCGCCTTTCTGCAGCCGATAGATGCCGTACCGGCCCTGATCGTCCTCGGCGAACTCGAGGGAAGGCGTCTCCGGCGCCGCGGCCACGGCGGCGCTCCGGAAAACAGGGGTCAGGAGGGCCGCCGGAATCCGGACGAGCTGACCCTTCTCCGTTTCGAGCGAGGCAATCGCGCCGGCCTCGCGGATGTCGCGATACTTGCGGCCGTCTCCAGCGAACCATTCGGCGATGCGCCAGAGGCTCTCGGGGCGCCCGGCGGGAGCCGCGACGCGGTGCGTCCACCCGGCGGCGTCGGCCGTGTCGTCCGGAAAGAGTGCTTCGATCGCGATCTTGCGGTAGGTCGGCGATAGACGCGCGTAGGGCACGCGGAAAAAGACGTCCCGCCGCAGCGTCCCCTTTGCGTCACGGCCCAGGATCTCCTTGCGGGCGTTCGGATCGTCCGTGAGTCGCTTGACGAAAGCCGTGACGCCCTCGCCGGGAAGCGGCCGGGCCGAGAGGAAGACCTCGTTTCCTTCCGTGACGATCACCCGGACTTCCGGCGAGACGACGACCGTCTTCTCGCGGGGGCGAGGGCTCGCGGCGGCCGTCAGCAGAGCGGCGGCCAGGAGCACGGCACGGGCGCTTCCCCGGAACACGCTAGGTCGCGTACGGACGCGCCGCCGGCGGCGGGTCCGAAGGAAAATCGATCTCGCGCTCGAACGCGCGGGCCGCGGCGAAGAGGGTTTCTTCGCCGAACCGGGGGGCCATGATCTGCAGGCCGAGCGGCAGACCCTCCGGCGTCCGGCCCGACGGGATCGAGATCGCCGGAAGCCCCGCGAGCGAGGCCGGGACCGTGAAGATGTCGGACAGGTACATCTGGAGCGGATCGTCCACCTTCTCGCCGAGCCGGAACGCGGGCGCCGGAATCGACGGGCACACGATGACGTCCGCCGCCCCGAAGGCCCGCTCGAAGTCGTTCGCCAGGACGCGCCGCGCGCGCATTGCGCGGCCGTAGTACGCCTCGTAGTAGCCCGAGGAGAGCGCGAAGGTGCCGAGCAGGATCCGGCGCTTGACCTCCGCCCCGAAGCCCCGCGTCCGCGTGTCCACGTAGAGGGAGGCGACACTCCCGTCGGATCGCCGGGCGCCGTACCGCACGCCGTCGTAGCGGGCGTGGTTGGACGAGGCCTCGGCCGAGGCCACGACGTAGTAGATGGCGATCGCGGCCGTGGCGCGGGGCACGGAAACGACGCTCACGCGCGCGCCGGCGCGCTCGAATGCCTGGCGGCACGCCTCGAGGTTCTCGGCGACGCGGGAATCGAGACCTTCGACCTCGCCTTCCGCGAGGAAACCGATCCGCATCCCTTCGATGCCGCGCTCGAGCGCGCCTTCGGGGTCGCCGACGGGCCGTGCCGCGCACGTCGAATCGAGCGGGTCCGCGCCCGCCATCACGGCGTAGATCCGCGCGGCGTCCGAGACGTCGCGCGTGAGAGGGCCGATCTGGTCGAGCGAAGAGCCGAAGGCGACGAGGCCCCAGCGCGAGACGCGGCCATAGGAGGGCTTGAAGCCGACCACGCCGCTGCACGCGCCCGGCTGGCGGATCGAACCGCCGGTGTCCGAGCCGAGCGCGCCCGGGACGAGCCGCGCGGCGACGGCCGCGGCGCTTCCTCCCGAAGAGCCGCCCGGGATGCGGCTCAAGTCCCAGGGATTTCGGGTCGGCTGGAAAGCGCTGTTCTCGGTCGACGAGCCCATGGCGAACTCGTCCAGGTTGGTCTTGCCGACGAAGACGGCGCCGGCCTGTCGAAGCCGGCCGACGGCGGTGGCGTCTCCGGGCGGCACGAATCCCTCGAGGATCCGGGATGCGCAGGAGACCCTCCGGCCCGCAACCCACATGTTGTCCTTGACGGCGAGCGGGACGCCGGCGAGCGGCAGCGGTTCTCCTGCTGCAACTCGCCGGTCGACTTCCTTCGCCTCCTCGAGGGCGGCGTCGCGCGACACCTCGAGAAAAGCGTTCAGATCGGGATTCGCCCGCTCGATGCGGTCGAGCGACTCGGCGGCGATCTCCACGGCGGAACGGCGCCGCGCCGCGACGTCGGCCGCCACGGCGCGGGCGAGACCGCTCATTCCCCGCCTCCGGCGCCGACAACCCGGGGCACCACCCCGAATCCCCGGAACTGCCGGGGAGCGTTGCGTCCGAGCGCCTCGCGCCCGTAGCCCGGCCGCGGCTCGTCGTCGCGGACCGGCGTCGGCGAGAAAGCGTCCTCGGCGGCATCTCCGTTGGCCGATTCGGGAATCGCTTCAATCTGGTCGATGTAGGAGACAATCCGACCGAGTTGCTCGGTCCAGCGCGAAAGCTCCTCCTCCGGCAGGGACAGGCGGGAGAGCTGCGCCACTTTCCGGACGATCCCGAGGGTCACGGTGCGCCGTTCGGAGGCCATTCGAACAATTGTAAGAGCTTTCCCGCATGAAACCGAAGGTTCCACGCCCTCGAAGCGTATCTCGCCGAAAGAAGTTGGCCCTCGCGGCCGCTTTTCGCCGACGATCGCTGGTGGCGGCCCTGACTCGCGCCTGCCGCGAGCGGGGAATCGCCGTCTGGCTCGTGGGCGGCGCGCCCCGGGATGCCCTGCTCGGCCGGCCGGCGCTCGACCTGGACGTGGCGGTCCCTTCCGGGGCCGAGGCGGTCGCTCGCGCCCTCGCCGAAGCCGGCTTCGGCACCTTGGTCGCGCTCTCGGAGGAGCCGCCCCGCGTCTTTCGCGTGGCGGGACGGCACACCCTCGACGTGGCGGAGCTCGAGCGTCCGACGATCGCCGAGGACCTCGCGCGGCGCGATTTCACGGCCAACGCGCTCGCGATCGACCTCTCGAGCGGAGAGTGGCTCGACCCGTTCGGCGGCGGCGGGGACGTGGCGCGCCGGCGCCTGCGCCTCGTGCGGCGGGAGAACCTCGCCGACGACCCCTTGCGGACATTTCGGGCGGCCAGGTTCTATGCCACCCACGACCTCGTGCCCGACCGGGCGGTCCGGCAGGCCTGCCGCGACTTCGGACCGCGCCTCGAGGGGGTCGCGCCCGAGCGCATCGCCGCCGAGCTCACGCGGCTGCTCGAGGCCAGGCGGATCGCGCCCGCCTGGCGATTCGCGGCGCAGACGGGGCTCCTCTCCCCGGCCCTCCGGCCGGGCACGCCGCCGGCACGCTGGCACGCCGCCCTGCGGGTCCTGGCGCGCCTCGAGCGCGGACCCGTGGCCGCCCTTTCTCCCGGCCGCTGGCGCATCCTGAGGATGGCGGCGATCGCGGGGAGCCTCGGGCTCGGCCCCGCCGAGGCCTCGGCCTGGCTCCGACGTTTGCGGCGCGGCGCCTCCGAGGCCGGGAAGGTGGCGCGCGTGCTCGAAGCGGCAGAGACCGCCGCCGCGGCCGAGTCGCCCGCGGGACCGTGGGCCTGGGTTCACGACGCCGGCACCGAGGCGGGGGACGCCCTGAGCCTCCTCGCGGCGTCACGGCCGCGGGCAAAGCGTATCGTCCGGCGCCTGCGGGCGGCCCTGGCGAGAGCCCGCCGGGGGCCAAGAGTCTCGGGAGGGGATCTGATCGGCTGGACCGGGATCGCGCCCGGCCCGGAGATCGGACGGCTTCTTCGCGAGCTCCGCATCGAAATCCTGGCGGGCCGCGTCCGCAGCCGGGGGCAGGCTCGCCGCTGGTCCGAGGCATGTCTCCGAAAATCTTAAGGCGGTGGCACTTCAGTGCCGAAGAGCACGCTACCCTTGTGACTGAAATCCTTCATATTTTCGCCCTAACCGCGTGTACGCCGAACGGGTTATAATCCGCGCAGTTTGACGCTCGCCGAACTCCTCAAATTCATGGCCAAGAAGGAGGCGTCGGACCTCCACTTGAAGCCCATGCGGCCGCCCCTCCTGCGGGTCAAGGGGAAGCTCATTCCGATCAACACGGAGGCGCTTCAGCCGAAGGACCTCGAGGAGATGCTCGTCTCGATCCTCTCGGCCGCTCAGAAGGAGAAGCTCGAGCTCAACCAGTCGGTCGACGTCGGTTACGGCGTCACCGGTGTCGCCCGGTTCCGCGCGAACATCTACGTGCAGCGCGGGTCGGTCGCGGCCGTCTTCCGGCGGATTCCCTTCAAGATCCCGGAGGTCTCCGAGCTCGGCCTGCCCGAGGTCCTGGAGACCTTCGTCCAGATTCCCGCGGGCCTGGTCCTGATCACCGGCCCGACGGGCTCCGGCAAATCCACCACGCTCGCCGCCATCATGCGGTCCATCATCGAGAAGCGGCCGGTCCACATCGTCACGATCGAGGACCCGATCGAGTACCTCTTCGCCGACGGAAAGGCCGCGGTCTCCCAGCGCGAAGTCTCGACGGACACTCCCGGGTTCGCCGAGGCCCTCAAGAACATGTTCCGGCAGGACCCCGACGTCGTGATGGTCGGCGAGATGCGCGACTGGCAGACGATCCAGACGGTCATCACGGCCGCCGAGACCGGCCACCTCGTCTTCTCCACGCTGCACACGAACAGCGCGGGCCAGTCGATCGACCGCATCATCGACACGTGCCCGGCCGGCCAGCAGCAGCAGCTCCGCTCACAGCTCGCGCTCGTCCTGCGGGCGATCGTTTCGATGCGCCTGATCGAGAAGTCCGACGGCTCGGGCCTCGTCCCCGTTTGCGAGATCATGATCAACTCGCCGAAGATCGCGAAGCACATCGAGCGCGGCGAGACCAAGGAGATCCACGACGAGATCGAGAGCTCGGTCGGGTACTACCGGATGCAGTCGGCCAACCAGTCCCTGATCGCTCTCCTCGTCAACGGCAAGATCACCTACGAGCGCGCGATGCAGCTCTCGACCGACCCGGAAGACCTCTCCTTGAAGCTGCGGAAGCTGTTCCCGCAGATCGAGGAGGAACAGCGAGGTGGCCTCATGGCTTCGGACAACGACTTCTCCGCCATCACGCAGCTGATGGACGTCAAGCGCCTCTACGAGGAACAGGAAGAGAAGTGGAAGCTGCGCATCGGCGAAAAGGAAGAGGAAGTCGCGCGGTACACCAACGAGCTGCGCGAGCAGCGCAAGTCGATGCAGTCGCGCGAGCAGTCGATCTCGGAGCTCGAGGAGGAGATCGGACGCCTGAAGGCCGAGAACGAGCGCTCCACCCGTGACGCGCAGCAGAAGATCGCGCAGCTGAACGAGCGGATCAAGGAGCTCAACCAGCGCGTCCTCATGGCCGAGGGTGGCAAGGCCGCCGCCGGCGGCGGAGGCGGCTTCTTCAAGAAATAGGTCGCGGCGCGGCGCAACAGCGCGTCGCGCCGCCTCAGGAACTCCCTCTCCCCCGCGAGGAGAAGGACGGGGTGAGGGGTCGCAATTCGATCTGCCCCCGCCGTCTCTTCCTTCTCCTCTCCCACACCCCCGCCGCGAGCGTTCCCACGGCGGCCCCCACCGTGTCCATCACGCAGTCCATCCCTTCCATGGACCGCCCCGGAATGAAGGCCTGGTGCGTCTCGTCCGCCGTGCCGAACGCCGCGAGGGCTCCCGTCACGGCCAGGGCCCGAAGGAGTGTGAATCCGGGCCGCCCGGGCCACCGAACGGCGAAGAGCAGCAGAAACGCCTCGACCCCGTAGAGGGTGCCGTGGACGTACTTGTCGAACGAGGGAATGGAGGAGAGGACGGGCACGGAGGGCGGCGACGGCCAGGACGTGAGGACGAGAAGAAACAGACCCCAGACGACGGCGGCCCGCCTCGCCCACGCGAGACGGGCCGCAGCCCCCAGTTCCTTCGGCCAGCGGATTCCGATCGTTACTCTCCCCGCTTCGTGTGGCCCGTCCGGCTCGGACCCTTCTTGGGGGCGGCCTTCGCGGCAGCCCTGGCTCCGCGCTCGGGTCGCGCCGGACGCGCCTTCTTCGCGGGCTTGGCGGCCTCGGCTGCACCTTCCGCGCCCTCGGAGCCTTCGGCCTTCTCTTTGCGCACCGTCTCGACGCGGCCGCCGGAAGCACGCCGCGCGCGGTCGGACATCGACTCCTTGCGCGGGGCCTTCTCCTTCGCCTCGAACTTGAAGTCCACGAACTCCAGGATCGCCGCCTCGGCGGCGTCTCCCTGCCGAGGCCCGAGACGCAGGATGCGCGTGTAGCCGCCCGGACGGTCCACGAACCGCGGGGCGAGGCTTTCGAAGACCTTCTTGACCGTCGTGCGGTCCGGAATCCACCGGGAGACTTTCCGCCGCGCCGCGAGATCGTCCGACTTTCCGATCGTGATGAGGCGCTCCGCCAGCGGCCGGAGCTCTTTCGCCTTCGTCAGCGTCGTCTGGATCCGCTCGTGCGTCATCAGCGACTGGAGCTGATTCGAGAACATCGCCAGACGGTGCGGCGTCGAGCGCCGGAGCTTGCGCCCGGCCCGGTTGTGCATCATGGCCGCGACTCGCTCTTCGACTCCGCGGCCTCGAGCTCCATGCCGAGGGACAGACCCATCGGACGGAGGATGTCGCGGATCTCGTTCAGGGACTTGCGTCCGAAGTTCTTCGTCTCGAGCATGTCGCGCTCGGTCTTCTGAACGAGATCCCGGATCGTCCGGATCCCGGCGTTCTTCAGACAGTTCGCGCTCCGTACGGAGAGCTCGAGCTCGTCCACCGACTTGTTGAGGTACTCCGCCAGGTTCTCCGGCAGCTCGCCCTCGACGCCGCCGTCGAGCGCGGTCTCGTGCTCGGCGTTGACGAAGATCGTGAGGTGGTCGCGGAGCAGGGTCGCCGCGAGGCCCACCGCGTCGGCCGGCGTCACGGTGCCGTTGGTCCAGACCTCGAGCACGAGACGGTCGTAGTCGGTCGCCTGACCGATGCGGGCCGCCTCGACGTGGTAGTTGACGCGGCGCACCGGCGAGTGGACGGAGTCGATCGGGATGTACCCGATCCCCATGTCTTCGTCGAAATTCTTGTCCGCCGAGACGTAACCGCGGCCCATCGAGACGCGCAGCTCCATCTGCAGCTTCCCGTTCTCCGACAGGGTGGCGATCGGCGCCGCCGGGTCGAGGATCTCGATCGTCGAGTCGCCCTGCAGATCGGCCGCCGTGACCTTACCCTTCCGCTCGACGTCGAGCGTCAGGATCTTCTCTTCCGTGGTGTGCATCTTGATCGGGATCTGCTTGAGATTCAGGATGATGTCCGTCACGTCCTCGACCACGCCGGGCAGAGAGGAAAACTCGTGCAGGACGCCTTCGATCTTCACCGCCGTGATTGCAGCGCCCTCGATCGAAGAAAGCAGGACGCGCCGCAGCGCGTTGCCGATCGTCGTTCCGAAGCCCCGCTCGAAGGGCTGCGCGAAGAACTTGCCGTAAGTGCTCGAGAGCGTCTCGAGGTCGGCCTCGAGTCGCTTCGGTTTCTGAAATCCTTTCCAGAGCGTCATGATTCTCCTCCCTTGCCGGGGTCGTTACTTCGAATACAGCTCGACGATCAGCTGCTCCTGGATGGGCAGCTTGATGTCTTCGCGCTTGGGCAACTCGACGACCGTTCCGGAGAACGTCTCCGGCGACAGGTCCAGCCAGCCGGGGACGCCGCGGGCGCGCGCCGTCTCGACGGAGGCTTTGATCTGCTCGTTCGCCCGGCTCTTCTCCTTGATGGCGACGACCTGGCCCTTCGAGACGCCGTAGGACGGGATCGTGACCTTCTTTCCGTTGATGGTCACGTGCCCGTGCCGCACGAGCTGCCGCGCCTGCGAGCGCGAGGCCGCGAACCCCAGCGCGTAGACGACGTTGTCCAGACGCCGCTCGAGGTTCTCGAGCAGGTTGGCGCCCGTGATGCCCTTGCGCCGCTCCGCCCGCTGGAAGGTCAGCCGGAACTGGCTCTCGAGGAGCCCGTAGATTCGCTTGACCTTCTGCTTTTCGCGAAGCTGGATCCCGTAGCCGAGCAGCTTGCTCCGCCGGCGGCCGTGCTGGCCCGGCGGATAATTGCGGCGCTCGATGGCGCACTTGTCCTTGAAACAGCGGTCCCCTTTCAGGAACAGCTTCATCCCTTCGCGCCGGCAGAGCCGGCAAACCGATTCGGTGTGACGAGCCACTGGTCCTTACCTCCGGGTCCTTCGTTTTTTAGCGTCCTTCTTCCCGCCCAGGTCCCGTGAGGCGGTTTACAGACGAGCTGTCAGCTGTCAGCTATCAGCCGTCAGCCGTCAGCTCACTGTCAGTCGGCTTTCCGGCTGAAAGCTGAGAGCTGACAGCTGAAAGCTAGACTCTCCTCCGCTTCCTCGGCCGACACCCGTTGTGGGGGATCGGCGTCGTATCCTTGATCGACTTGATGTCGAGGCCGTTGGCCTGGAGTGCCCGGATCGCCGACTCGCGTCCGGCGCCGGGGCCAGTCACGCGGACGTCCACCGACCGCACGCCGTGCTCCTTGGCCTGCTCCGCGCAGTTGGCAGCCGCGAGCTGCGCCGCGAAGGGCGTGCCCTTGCGCGAGCCCTTGAAGCCGATGCGGCCCGCCGACGACCAGGCGAGCACGCCGCCCTCCTGATCCGCGATCGCAATGATCGTGTTGTTGAAGGACGCCTGCACGGTCGCGATCGCGTGCGGGATGCTCTTCTTTTCCTTCTTCGCAGCCCGGGGGCGTTTGCCCTTGGACGGTTTTGCGCCCTTTTCGGGCACCGCACTCGCTGTCGTGGCTTCAGCCATTTCTTCTCTCCGAGTTCCGAGCCGTCAGCTCTCAGCTGTCAGCTATCGGCCGATCCAGACGTTCGGCCGGATTCCGGCTGAAAGCTGAGAGCGGATAGCCGAAGGCTTCCTCACTTCTTCGTCGCCTTCTTCTTGCCGGCGATTGTCTGCTTGCGCGGGCCCTTTCGGGTGCGCGCGTTCGTGTGCGTGCGCTGTCCGCGCACCGGAAGGTTGCGCCGGTGCCGCATCCCCCGGTAGCAGCCGATGTCCATCAGCCGCTTGATGTCCATGGCGATGTCCTTGCGGAGATCGCCCTCGACCTTCACGTCGTCCGTGATGACCTTGCGGATCCGGACGACCTCCTCCTCGGAAAGGTCCTTGACGCGCGTGTCGGGCCGCACGTCCGCCTTCTCGAGGATGAAGTTCGCCTTCGATCGGCCGATGCCGAAAATGTAGGTCAGGCCGATTTCCGCCCTCTTGTTGAGCGGGAGGTCGACGCCAGCGATGCGTGCCATGTTCCTACCCCTGCCTCTGCTTGTGCTTCGGGATCGAGCAGATCACCCGCACGACGCCCTTGCGATGGACGATCTTGCACTTGACGCAAATTTTCTTGACCGACGCCCGGACTTTCATGTTTCGGCTTTCAGCTCTCAGCTATCAGCTATCAGCTATCAGCGCGCCGGAGCGATCCGGTCTGGCCGAAAGCTGAGAGCTGATGGCTGAAAGCTCCTCCTCATTTGTACCTGTAAATGATCCGGCCCCTCGAGAGGTCGTAGGGCGAAAGCTCCACGAGCACTTTGTCCCCCGGAAGGATCCGGATGAAGTTCTTCCGCATCTTGCCCGAGATGTGCGCCAGCACCTGGTGCTTGTTCTCGAGCTCCACCTTGAACATCGCATTGGGCAGCGGCTCCACGACCGTGGCCATGACCTCGATGGCCTCCTCTTTGCTCACCGCGCCACCCCGGCCTCGAGGGCCCGAGAGACCATGGCCCGCGGCGCAGATGCCAGCGCGCCCCGGCCGAGGACGACCGCGCCTTCCGGCTGAAGCGCCACCGTGTACTCGAAGTGCGCCGACGCGCTGCCGTCGCGCGTGCGCACCGTCCAGCCGTCCTTGTCGACGCTCACCTCGGCCCGGCCGAGGTTGAACATCGGCTCGATCGCGATGACCATGCCCGCCTGCAGGACCGCGCCGCGGCCCGCCGGCCCGTAGTTGGGGATCTGCGGCTCCTCGTGGAGCGCCGTGCCGACACCGTGCCCGACGAAGTCCCGCACGACCCCGTAGCCGTGCGCGAGCGCGACGGCCTCGACCGCCGCCCCGATGTCCGAGACCCTTCCGCCCGGCCGAGCGGCCGCGATCCCGGCTTCGAGGCCTTCGCGCGTGACGCGCAGGAGCTTCTGCCGCTCGGCGTCCACCCGGCCGACCGGGAGCGTGCGCGCTGCGTCGCCGTAGTAGCCCTCGACGATCGCGCCGCAGTCGATCCCGACGATGTCGCCCTCCTCGAGCGCCCGCCGCCCCGGGATTCCGTGGACCACCTCGTCGTTGATCGACGTGCAGAGGGTCTTCGGGTATCCGCGGTATCCGAGAAAGGCCGGCTTGGCGCCCCGGCGCCGGATCTCCGCTTCCGCGATCCGGTCGAGGTCGGCGGTCGTGACGCCGGGCGCCACGGCCTTCTCGACGATCTCGAGCGTCTCGAGCACGACGCGGGAGGCCTCCTCGAGCTTGCGCAGCTCTTCCGTTCCGCGGACGGTGATCACGCGGCCCCCTGCGAGCGCCTCGCGGCGAGCGCCCGGTCGATACGATCGGAAATCTCGGAAATCTCCCCCACTCCCGGCACCTCGGCCAGAAGGCCCCGGTCCCGGAAGAACTGAATCAGGGGCTCGGTCTTCTCGTGGTAGACGAGGAGGCGCTCTCGGACCGCATCCGGTCGGTCGTCGGCGCGATTCTCGGCTCCCGAGCGGCCCCTCAGCCTCTCCTCCAGGACGGACTCCGGCACGGAAAGGTTGACAACACCGGAGATGTCCTTTCCATTTCCGGCCAGGATCTTCTCGAGGGCCAGGGCCTGCGCCACGGTGCGGGGGAAGCCATCCAGCACCCAGCCCGGCCGGGCGTCCGCGTCGGCCAGGCGCTCCCGAACGAGCTCGATCATGGTCTCGTCGGAGACGAGGTCGCCGCGCTCCATGACGCCCTGGACCCGTTTCCCGAGCGGGGTGCCGCGGCGGACGGCGTCCCGCAGGATGTCTCCGGTGGAGATATCCGGAACGGCCAGCCTCTCGGCCAGCCGCCTGGCCTGGGTCCCCTTCCCGCTGCCGGGGGGGCCCAAAAACACGACGCGCATCAGCCGCGCCGCCCCCGGATCCGGCTCTTCTTGAGGAATCCGGTGTAGTGGTGCTCGACGAGCTTCGACTCGACCTGCTGCACGGTGTCCATGGCGACACCGACGACGATCAGGAGCGACGTGCCGCCGAAGTAGAAGGGCACGTTGAAGCCCTGCGTGAAGAACTGCGGCAGGATCGTGTCGAGCCAGGGCCCGATCCACGGCAGCGACTGCACCTTGAAACCGCTCGCCAGGAAGTCGGGCAGCAGCGCGACGAGCGTCAGATAGAGCGCGCCGATGATCGTGAGCCGCGACAGGACCGTGTCGATGTAGTCGGCCGTCTTCTTGCCCGGACGGATTCCGGGGATGAAGCCGCCGTACTTGCGCATGTTGTCGGCCGTGTCCGCCGGATTGAAGACGATCGACGTGTAGAAGTAGCAGAAGAAGAGGATGCCGAAGGCGTAGAGCAGCACGTAAAGCGGCTGGCCCTGGCCGAGCGAGCTCGCCACCTTCTTCATCCAGTCGGCGCCCGACAGCTGGGCCACGTAGGCCGGCAGCTGGATGATCGAGATCGCGAAGATGATCGGAATGACGCCGCCCGTGTTGATGCGGAGCGGCAGGTACGTGTTCTGTCCGCCGTACACCCGCCGGCCGACGACGCGCTTGGCATACTGAACGGGGATGCGCCGCTGCGCGCGCTCGACGAAGACGATCGCCGCGATGATGAACACCATGAACGTCAGGATCGCGAGGAGCGTCAGGAGCTTCAGATTCCCGCTCCGCATCTGATCGAAGAGGCCGAAGATCGCCGACGGCATCCGGACGACGATCCCGGCGAAGATGATGAGGGAGATGCCGTTGCCGATCCCGCGCTCGGTGATCTGCTCGCCGACCCACATGATGAAGATGGTTCCGGTCGTCAGCGTCAGGACCGTCAGCATCCGGAAGCCCCAGCCCGGATGGGGCACGAGGCGCGCGCCGTTGGGGCTCTGCTTCTCGAGCCAGAAGGCGATGCCCGTCGCCTGGATGACGGACAGCAGCACCGTGCCATAGCGCGTGTACTGCGTGATCTTCTTGCGGCCGACCTCGCCCTCCTTCGAGAGCTTCTCGAGGTACGGCCAGACGACGGTGAGAAGCTGCAGGATGATCGACGCCGAGATGTACGGCATGATCCCGAGGGCGAACACGGAGAGCCGGCGCAGCGCGCCGCCCGAGAAGATGTCGAGGAAGCCGAGCGCCCCGCCGGCCGTGCCGCGGAAGAACTCGTGCAACGCCCCCGGATCGATGCCCGGCGTCGGGATGTGCGCCCCCAGCCGGTAGACCGCAAGCAGGAGGAACGTGAAGATGATCCGCTTGCGCAGATCCGGGATGTTGAAGATGTTCAGGAAGCTCTGCAGGGCGTTCAACGCGGAATGACCTCGCAGCGGCCGCCCGCCTTCTCGATCTTGGCCTGGGCCCCCGCCGAAAACTTGTGCGCCGACACCGTCAGCGCCTTGCCGACCTCTCCGTCGCCCAGGATCTTGACGGGCCGGTTGCGCCGCGAGAGGCGCGCCGCCGCCAGGGTCTCGGGGTTCACGGCCTGCCCGGCCTCGAAGCGGTCGAGGTCGGAGAGGTTCACGACGTCGTACTCGATGCGGAAGATGTTCGTGAAGCCGCGTTTCGGGACGCGGCGGTGGAGCGGCATCTGGCCGCCCTCAAAGCCGCGCTGGTGGCGATAGCCTGTCCGCGACTTCTGTCCCTTGTTCCCCTTGCCGGCCGTCTTGCCGTGGCCGGATCCCGGACCGCGACCCACGCGCTTGCGGTAGTGGGTCGAGCCCGGAGCGGGCGCCAGACCGTGGATGCCGAACGGCGCCGGCCGTGCGGGCGATGCCGCGACTTCCTTGCGCGCCGGCCGGGCGGGCTTCTCTTTCTTCGGAACGGCCGGCGGGGGCACCGGGGCGGCAGCGGCCTTCTTCGGCGCGGCCTTGACCGGCCTCTTGGCTTTGGCGGCCGGGGCGGCCTTCTTGGCGCCGCCCCCTTTGCGAGTCGACTTCTTTTCGACCATGGCTCTAGCTCTTTTCGTTCTCGACTTCGACGAGATGACGGACCTTGTGCACCATTCCGCGCACGGCCGGCGTGTCCGCCCGGACCACGCGCTGTCCGAGGCGCCGCAGGCCGAGGCCGCAGAGCGTCGCCTTCTGGTCCTTCGGCGTGCAGATGCCGCTCTTCACCAGGTGCAGCGTGATCCCCTTGGAAGTGCCGGCCGGCTTGCCGGGGGCCACGGACTTTTTCGCCGCCGGCCGGGCGGCGCTCGCCGCCAGTTTTGCCAACTCCTTTTCGGCGTCGATCACGATCCGGCCTCCGGCTCCGGCGCGGGTGCGGACGCGGCGAGCCCGCGGCGGCGCTTGATCTCGTCCTCGTTCTTCAGACGACGCAACCCGTCGAACGTCGCCTTGATGACGTTGTGCGGGTTCGTCGTCCGGAGCGACTTCGTCAGGATGTCGGCGATCCCTACGGACTCGAGCACCGCGCGCACCGGCCCGCCCGCGATGACGCCCGTCCCGGCGGCGGCCGGCTTCAGGAGCACGCGGCCCGCGCCGTAGCGGCCGATGATCGCATGCGGAATCGTCGTGCCCTTGAGAGACATCTTGCGCATGTTCTTCTTGGCCATCTCGATCCCCTTCTTGATGGCCATCGGAACTTCCTTCGCCTTGCCGGAGCCGTAGCCGACGCGGCCCTGTCCGTCGCCGACGACGACGAGCGCCGAGAACGAGAAGTTCTTGCCGCCCTTGACGACCTTGGTCACGCGATTGATGTGCACGACCCGGTCGATCAGCTCCCGGCCCTGCGCGTCCCGTTCCTTCTCGCGTTCCCGGGGCGCTCTCGGGCCCCCTCCGCGGTTGCTGCTCATCGAGACTCTCCCATCGTCAGAACTCCAGGCCGCCTTCGCGGGCGGCGTCCGCCAGCGCCTTGACCTTGCCGTGGTAGATGTAGCCGCCCCGGTCGAACACGACCTTGGCGACGCCCTTCTGCTTGGCGCGCTCGGCCACGAGCTGCCCGACGCGCTTGGCGCCGGCCAGGTTCGCGCTCGATTTCGCTCCCTGCCGGAGCCCGGCGTCGAGCGTCGACGCGTGCGCGAGTGTTGCGCCCGTCGCGTCGTCGATCACCTGCGCGTAGATGTGCTTGCCGCTCTTGAAGACGGCCAGGCGCGGCCGCTCGGCCGACCCCTTGACCGCCTGCCGGATCCGCACGCGGACCCGTTGCCGCGCCTCCACTCTCGCTTGCGTCTTCATCGCTTACTTCCCGCCCGCCTTCCCGACCTTCCGGCGGATGACTTCCTGCGCGTACTTGATGCCCTTGGCCTTGTAGGGATCCGGCACTCGGAGCTTTCGAATTTCCGCGGCCGTCTGGCCGACGCGCTGCCGATCCGCTCCCGAAACGGTGAGCTTGCCCGCCTTCGCGTCGAGCGCGATCGCGATCCCCTCCGGAATCGGAAACTCGATGGGGTGCGAGTAGCCGAGCGAGAAGACGACGGCCTTTCCCTTCACCTCGGCCTTGTAGCCGACGCCCACAATCTCGAGGTCCTTCGAGAACCCCTTCGTCACGCCCGTGACGGCGTTCGCGAGGAGGCTCCGCAGGAGGCCGTGATAGGCGCGCTGCTGCGGCTCGTCGCCGGCGCGGCCAATCCGGACCTCCTCCTTCTCGACCGTGACCTCGAGTCCGGGCGGGATCCGGTTGCTCAGGTCCCCCTTGGGGCCCTTGACCCGCACGGACTGTCCCTCCGTCTTCACTTCGACCCCCTTCGGGATCGCGATCGGCATCCGTCCAATACGTGACACGTCGTCTCCTACCAGATGTTGCAGAGGATCTCGCCGCCCAGGCGCTCTTCGCGGGCCTGACGGCCGGTGCGAATTCCCTTGGACGTCGAGACGATCGAGATACCGAGGCCGCCCAGGACCTCGGGGATCTCCTTGGCCGCGGCATAGACGCGCCGGCCGGGGCGCGAGACGCGCTCGAGCCCTCCGACGATCGGATCCCCTTCCGCGTCGTACTTCAGGGCGACGCGCAGGATCGGGCGGCCGTTCTCCTCGACGCGGCGATACGCGCCGACATAGCCCTCTTCCGAAAGGACCTTCAGAAGGTCCTCCTTCAGGCGCGAGGCGGGCAGGTCGGCGCGGTCGTGGCCGGCCCGCATCGCGTTGCGCAGGCGGTTCAACAGGTCGCTGATGGGGTCGTTTACGTTCGGCATGTTGCTCCCACTTACCACGAAGCTTTCACGATGCCCGGCACGTAGCCGGCCGACGCGTTCTGTCGAAAACAGATCCGGCAGAGGCCGAACTTGCGCAGGACGCTGCGGGGCCGGCCGCACACGCGGCAGCGGCGCACGGTGCGCGTCATGAACTTCGGCTTCCGGGCCGCCTTGATTCGCATTGCTCTCGTAGCCATCGATTGGTTCCTCTACTTGCCGAACGGCATTCCCATCTCGCGCAGGAGCGCGCGAGCCCGGTCGTCCTGGCCGGCCGTGGTCACGATCGTGACGTTCAAGCCTTTCGACTTGTCCGTCCTGGAGTAGTCGATTTCCTGAAAGATGAAGTGGTCGCGGATGCCGAGTGTGTAGTTGCCCCGGCCGTCGAAGGCCTTCGTCGGCACGCCCCGAAAGTCGCGCACCCGGGGCAGGGCGATGTTGATGAGACGATCCAGGAACTCGTACATGCGGTCGCCTCGCAGCGTGACGCGGGCGCCGATCGGCATTCCGGCGCGAAGTTTGTACGTCGCGATCGCCTTCTTGGCCTTCGTCACCACCGCCCGCTGGCCCGCGATCGCCGAGAGCTCGTCCACGGCGCCGTCCATGATCTTCGGGTTGCCGACGGCCTCGCCGAGCCCCATGTTGAGAACGATCTTCTCGAGGCGGGGCACGGCCATGGCGTTGTCGATCCCGAGCTCCTTGCGGAGGGCCGGGGCGACTTCCTTCACGTACCGTTCTCTCAATCTGGCAGTCACGTTTCGACTCCTGGGTCTGGCCCTACGCGAGCGCCGCGCCGCTCTTCTTGGCGAAGCGCTCGAGGTGGCCCTCGTTGTCGCGGCGGCGGCCGATGCGGGTCGGGACGTTGCGGTCCGGGTCCACCAGCATCACGTTCGAGATCGCGATCGCGGCCTCCTTCTCGGAGATGCCGCCCGCGATGTTCTTCGCCGGATTCGGCCGCGTGTGCCGCTTGATCAGGTTGACGCGCTCGACGATGACCCGCCCCCGGGTCGGAATCACGCGCAGGACCTTCCCCTGCTTTCCGCGGTCCTTCCCGGCGATCACGATGACGAGGTCGTCTCTTTTCAGTCTGGTCTTCTTCATCACAGAACTTCCGGCGCGAGCGAAATGATCTTCATGAACTTCTTCTCGCGCAGCTCGCGCGCCACCGGTCCGAAGACACGCGTTCCGACGGGCTCGCCCTCGTTGGAGACGAGCACCGCCGCATTGTCGTCGAAGCGGATGTAGGAACCGTCGCGCCGGCGATGATTGCGCCGCGTGCGGACGATGACCGCGCGCACGACCCGCTTGCCGTGCTTTTCGACGAACGGCGAATCGGGAGCGGCCTCCTTCACCGACGCCGTAATGACGTCGCCCAGCCGCGCGTACCGGCCCGAGGAACCGCCGCGCATGCGAATGCAGGCGATCCGCCGGGCGCCCGAGTTGTCCGCGACCTCGAGGATCGTTCCCATCTGGATCATGGTTTACGCCTCCGCCCGGGCGAGGACTTCCTGCAGGCGCCAACGCTTCGTCTTCGACAGGGGGCGCGTCTCCTCGATCCGCACGCGGTCGCCGAGGTGCGCCTCGCCCTTCTCGTCGTGGGCGAGAAAGCGGCTCGTGCGCCGAATCGTCCTCCGGTACTCGGCCTCCTGGACGCGCCGCTCGACCTCGACGACGATCGTCTTGGCCATCTTGTCCGACACGACGCGACCCACCTTCGTGGCCCGCGGCCGGCGCTCCGCCGCTTTCTCTTCCATCACTTCTTCTCCGCGAGCTCGAGCTTGCGCTCGAACGTCTTGACGCGCGCGATGTCCCGCCGGGCCATCCGCAGCCGGGTCGGGTTCTCGAGCTGGCCCGTCGCCTTCTGCAGGCGCAGCTTCCAGGCCGATTCCTTCAGCTGTCGCTCCTTCTCCTGGAGGTCCGCCAGTCCCTGACTGGCCAGCGCCTCGCGCTCCTTCTTCTTCATCGGATCTCCATCTCAGACGCCCGCGTCACGAGCCGCGTCTTCAAACCGATCTTGTCGGCCGCGAGGCCCAGCGCCTCTTTTGCCGTCGGCAGATCGACGCCCTCCATCTCGTAGAGGATGCGGCCGGGCTTGACGACCGCGACCCAGCCTTCCGGCGCGCCTTTGCCCTTGCCCATGCGGGTTTCCGCCGGCTTCTTGGTGTACGGCTTGTCCGGGAAGATGCGGACCCAGATCTTCCCGCCGCGCTTGGCGGCGCGCGTCATCGCGATGCGGGCGGCCTCGATCTGCCGGGCCGTGATCCAGCCGGGCTCGAGGATCTGCAGACCGACCTCGCCGAAGGCGAGCGTCGAGCCGCGATACGCCTTGCCGCGCATGCGACCCCGCTGCTGTTTCCGATACTTGACCTTCGAAGACATCATCATGGTTAGCTCTCAGCTTTCAGCTATCAGCTTTCAGCCCCGCTCTCATCCGTTCTCCGGCTGAGAGCTGACAGCTGAGCGCTGAAAGCTCGTCTACGCTGTCTTCCTCCGATTCTTCGCCTTGTGCTGCTCGCCGCGATAGATCCACGTCTTCACGCCGATCTTTCCGTACGTGGTGTTGGCCTCGGCGAAGCCGTAGTCGATGTCGGCCTTGAGAGTGTGCAGGGGCAGGCGCCCCTCCTGGTACCACTCGGAGCGCGCGATCTCGGC
>DATJZU010000076.1:0-32496 GCA_035498835.1 Thermoanaerobaculia bacterium | reverse complement strand
CATCGCCTTCACCCGGTCGGCCGGAGCCTGCGCGTCGAAGAGCCGTCGCAGCGCCGGCAGCGTCCACTCGTCCTCGGGCGGCGCGTTGTGGATTCCGGCGCCGTCGAGGGCGAGCCGAGCCTCGGGGCGGTCGACACGGATGCCTTCGATCCCCAGCTCCCGCAGTCTGGCGGTGACCGCCGCCGCGCCGCCGGCCTCGCGCAGCAGGAGATCGGATGCCGTGTTGTCGCTGTCGACGAGCGTCGCCTCGAGGAGCTCGGCGAGCGTCAATGTCACGTCGCCTTCCGGGTATCGCTCGGCGAGCGGGCTGTTGCCGAGCCGGAGATCCGACGGCCGGATCGGGACCTTCTTGTCGAGCGTGGTCTTGCCCGCCTCGACTTCATGCAGGAGCGTCAGAGCGATCGGCAGCTTGTAGACACTCATCATCGGGAACCGCTCGCCGCCACGGAGCGCGAACCGCTTGCCGCTCTCGACCGACACGGCGGCGACGCCGATCGTGCCCCCGGCCGACGCCGCGATCTTCGCGATTTCGTCCGGCAACGGGCGCGCCGCGGCCGCCGCGAGGAGGACCGCCGCGATCAACCGCGCAGGCTCGCCTGCAGCGACTTCCAGCGCGCGAGCTTGTCCGCGAGCACGCGCTGCGTCTCGGCGAGCGCGGCGGAAGCCTGGTCGGTCGGCGCGGCGTCGGCGCTCTCGATCACCTCGAGCAGCGTCACCAGCCGCCCGTTCAGCCGCCGGAATCCCTCGCTCGAGAGATCGCCGCCGGAGGCCTCCCTGCCGTCCTCCAGGTCCTCGAGCGCCGCGTCGAGGGCCGCCGTCTTCTCCGACGGCCTCGCTTTCGCGAGCGTCGCGCGCGCAGCGCGCACCGCGTCGAGTGCCGCGTCATCCTGCGCGAGCGCCGCCGTGACGGCGCGGGCCGCCTCGGATTGCTTCGCGAGATCCGAGGCCGTCGCGGTCACGCGCGGGTCCATCTCGACCGCGAGCGTCTGCGTCGAGGAAACGCCGCCTGCCGTCAGCGTCACCGTGTACGTCCCGGGCGGGACGAGCGGGCCCTCGGGCACGAGCGGCGTGTCGCCGGCGATGGCGGAGATCGGGAAGGAACGGTGGAGCGCCGCGGGGCTCTCCTCGCGAAGGTCCCAGACGAAGCGGTGCGCGCCGGCCGCCGCGGAGAGCGTCGCCGGAGTCTCGAACCAGTACGCCGGGACGGGATAAGCGTTCGCGTCGGGCGGTTTCGGAGCGTCGGCGCTCGAGAAGCGGCGCACGACGCGTCCTGCCCCGTCCTTCACCTCGAGCGTGACCGGCGACCCGGAGGCGGACGCGAGGCGGTAGTCGAGGATCGCGCCGTCGGGCGGGTTCTCGCCCGCCGGTTCTTCGGGCGGCAGCGGCGTGTCGGTGTTCTGGTTGCGCCGCAGGCGATACGCGCGCCGCGGGCGGAAGAGCTGGACGCCGGCCGGCGCGGCCTCCCCCGTCCACTGCCGCAGCCGCGAGATGTCGTCCAGGATCCAGAACGAGCGCCCGTGCGTCGCGACGACGAGATCACCCTCCTTCACGATGAGGTCGCGCACAGAAGACGCCGGCAGATTGCCGCGGAGCGACTGCCACATCTCGCCGTCGTCGAAGGAGACCGACACGCCCTTTTCCGTCCCGGCGAAGAGAAGCCCGGCGCGTTCGGGATCCTCCCGCACGACGTTGACGGGAGCGCCGCCGGAAAGGCCGGTCGTGATCCGCTTCCAGGAAGCGCCGCCGTCCTTCGTCCGGTAGACGTACGGCGTCAGGTCGTCCAGGCGGAAGCGCGACACGGAGACGTACGCCGTCCCCGCGTCGAAGTGCGACGCGTCGATCTGCGTCACCTTGCTCCACGCGGTTATCTCGGGCGGCGTGACGTTCTTCCAGCTCCGCCCGCCGTCGCGCGTGACCTGCACGAGGCCGTCGTCGGTGCCGGCCCAGATCGTGTCGCCGTCCTTCGGCGAAGGCCCGATCGCGTAGATGACGCCGCGCGGCGCCTTCGCCTTGTCCGCGTAAATGCCGAGATTGGCCGGCACGCCCGGGGCCTCGCGCGTGAGGTCGGGGCTGATGACGTCCCAGCTCTGTCCTCCGTTCACCGTCTTGAAGAGGACGTTCAGCCCGAAGTAGAGGACGCGCGGGTCCGTCGGCGAGAACAGGATCGGCGCGGTGCGGACGAAGCGGTACTTCCCGGTGCGCAGCACGACCGGCCCGACTTCCTGCGTCATCCCGGTCTTCTCGTCGTACCGCGTGACTTTGCCGCCGTAGATGATTCCGGGATGGAGCGGGTCCGGCGCCGCGTACCCGTACTCCTCGACCCCCACGGGATGCCACTCGCGGAACGTGATCTGTCCGTCGTTGCCGCGCGACGCGACGCCGGCCGAGCCCGACTCCTGCTGCCCGCCGTACACCCAGTACGGAAAGCGGTTGTCGGCGGCGACGTGAAACATCTGCGCGGTCGGCTGGTTGTACCAGGAGCTCCACGTGCGGCCGCCGTTGACCGACACGGTCGCGCCCTGATCGACGGCCATGAGGATCACGTCCGGGTCGTCGGGGTTCAACCAGATCGAGTGGTAGTCGTCGCCGCCCGGCGCGCCCTTGAACGCGGTGAACGTGCGGCCGCCGTCATTCGACCGGTAGGCGGCGACGTTCGCGACATAGAGCACGTCGGGATTCTTCGGGTGGACGCGCACGCAGGCGAAGTCGTCGCCGCGCCCCCAGATGCGCTCGTCGACGTTGACGCGTGTGAAGGTGACTCCCGCGTCGTCGGAACGGTACAGCCCGCCGCGGGCCGCCGGCGCCTCGACGAGCGCGTAGATGCGACGCCCGTCCGAGGGCGCGACGCCAATGCCCATGCGGGCGAGCCCTTCCGCCGCGGTCGGAAGTCCCTGACCGATCGGCTGCCAGGTCGTCCCGCCGTCGGTCGAGCGGAAGAGGCCGCTGCCCGGCCCGTTGTACTCGTTGTTGTACTCCCAGGGCCCCTTCCGCGCCGCCCAGAGCACGGCGTAGACCGTGCGCGGGTTCGCGGGATCGAACGCGAGGTCGATCGCGCCCGTGTCCGCGTCGCGAAAGAGGACCTTCTCGAACGTCGCGCCGCCGTCACTCGAGCGGTACACGCCGCGCTCCGCGTTCGGGCCGTACGGATGTCCCAGCACCGCAACGAAGAGACGGTTCGCGTCGCCGGGATCGACGAGGATCGCGGCGATCTGGCGGCCATCGGTGAGGCCGAGGTGCGTCCACGTCTTCCCGCCGTCGGTCGACTTGTACATCCCGTCGCCGACCGAGAGATCCGGCCGCTGCAATCCCTCGCCGCTGCCGACGTAGAGGACGTTCGGGTCCGACGGCGCGACCGCGAGCGCGCCGATCGACTGCGTGGGTTGCGCGTCGAAAATCGGTGTCCACGTTCGCCCCGCGTCGTCGGTCTTCCAGACACCGCCGTTGTTGACGCCGACGTAGAAGAGGTTGGGCTTTCCGCGCACGCCCGCGGCCGCGACCGTGCGGCCTCCGCGGAACGGTCCGATCATTCGCCAGTGCATCCCCGCCAGATAGTCCGGCTCGGCCGCCCGCGCCCCGGCGGAGACGGCTGCGAGAGCGAGCGCCGAAAGAAGCCTTCGGATCACGGGTTCACCTCCCCAAACGAAGCCGGCGAGGCGAACATATACATCACCGCGCGCCCGGCGGAATCGAGTACGTGCTCGTGCAATGAGCGACCAGCTTCGGCTCCCCCTCCGAGCGGAGCAAAATCTCGCCGAAGGCGAGCGACCTGCCGACCTTCAGCAGGCGCGCTTCCGCGAGCACGTCGGCGAGCGGCGGCTTGCGCAGGAAGTTCATCGTCAGGCTCGTCGTGACGGCCAGAGGCACGAGCCCGATCTCGCCGAGCAACGCCGCGTAGATCGCGAGATCCGCGAGCGCCATCAACGACGCTCCGGAGACGGTCCCGCCCGGCCGCAGGTCGCGCGGCGCCGCCTTCAACCGCAGCCGCGCCGTGAGATTTCCGACCTCCTCGACCCGCATCGCTCCGCCGCCGTCCAGGCCTTCGCGCTCGAAGAACCGCTGCATCTGCTCCGGGGTGAGCTTCGCCATCACGACCTCCCGAGAATTTCGTTTCGCAGAAAGAACGCCATGGAGGCGAGCGTGCGCTCCGGCCGCTCCCGGTGCGGCGCGTGCCCGCAGCCCGACAGCACGAGGACCTCGACGAATCCGCCGCCGGACGCCGCGACCGTCTCGACCTGTCGGAGTGTTCCGTACGGGTCGTCGCTTCCCTGGATGGCGAGCAGGGGGACCGCCACGCGCGGCAGGCTCTCGACGATGTTCCAGGCGCGGAAGGCGGGATCGAGCCAGACGCCGCTCCAGGCCGCAAAAGTCGTATCGGCGTCCGCGTGGACGCGGGACAGCGACCGCCGCAGCTCGCCCGACTCGTACGTCGCGGTGGTCCGCTCGATCTGGCGGATGCAGACGTCCTCCACGAAGACGTGCGGCGCTTCGAGGAGTAGCCCCCGGACGCGCAGCGTCGCGCCCGCGTCGCCGGCGTGGATCAAGGCGATCGAGGCGCCGTCGCTGTGTCCGACGAGGACGGCCGCCCGCACCTCCAGCCGGTCCAGGACCGCCGGAAGAGCGGCGCGCGCCTCGTGGTGCATGAACTCGACCGGCCACGGCCGCGGCGCCGGGTCGGAGCCGCCGTATCCGCGCCGGCTCCAGACGAGCGCGCCGCAGCCCGACGCCTCCGCCAGCCGCGCCGGGAAGTCGCGCCACGAGGCGATCGAGCCCAGGCCCTCGTGGAGGAAGACGAGCGTCGGCGCGTCGGCGGGCCGCGGCCCGTGCCAGGCGTACTCGACGCGATGATCCCCGAGATCGAGAAACGGCACCGCGCGCTCGGAGCGTCTACTTCTCGCCCGCGGACGCGAGGCGAAGCTCCTCGACGGCGATTTCGCGCATCCGGAACTTCTGGATCTTCCCCGTGACCGTCATCGGAAAGACGTCGACGAACTTCCAGTACCGCGGGATCTTGAACGTCGCGATCCTTCCGCGGCAGGCGGCGACGAGAGTCTCTTCGGTCAGGACGACGCCCTCCTTCGCGCGGATCCAGGCCATGACCTCTTCGCCGTATTTTTCGTCGGGCACGCCGATGACCTGGGCGTCCGAAACACCCGGCACGGAATAGAGGAACTCCTCGATCTCCCGCGGATAAACGTTCTCGCCGCCGCGGATGATCATGTCCTTCAAGCGCCCCACGATGCGCACGTATCCTTCGTCATCCATCGTCGCGAGATCGCCGCTGTGCATCCATCCGGCGACATCGATCGCCTTCGCGGTCGCCTCGGGATTGTTCCAGTAGCCCAGCATGACCCCGTAGCCGCGCGTGCACTGCTCGCCCGGGACACCGCGCGGGACGACCGCGCCGGACGCCGGGTCCACGACCTTCACCTCGACGTGCGCGAGCACCCGCCCCACCGTCTCGACGCGCTTGTCCACCGGGTCGTCCACCGCCGTCTGCGTCGAGAGCGGCGACGTCTCGGTCATGCCGCAGGCGATCGTGACCTGCGACATGTGCATGCGCTCCTGGACCTTCTTCATCACCTCGACGGGACAGGGCGCGCCCGCCATGATCCCGGTTCTCAGGCTCGAAAGATCGAACTCCGCGAATCGCGGATGATCGAGTTCCGCGATGAACATCGTCGGCACGCCGTAGAGCGCCGTGCAGCGCTCCGCCGCGACCGTTTCGAGCACCGCGAGCGCATCGAACGCTTCGCCCGGAATCACCATGCACGCGCCGTGCGTCGTGCAGGCGAGGTTGCCGAGCACCATGCCGAAGCAGTGGTAGAAGGGAACGGGGATGCAGATCCGATCGCGCTCCGTCAGGAGGAGCGTCTCCCCCGAAAAGAATCCGTTGTTGAGGATGTTGTGGTGCGAGAGCGTCGCGCCCTTCGGCCGGCCCGTCGTCCCCGACGTGTACTGGATGTTGATGGCGTCGTCGAACTGCAGCTCCGTCTCGCGGCGCGTCAGGTCTTCCTCGGGCACGGGGCGGCCGTCGCGGAGGAGCTTGTCCCAGTCGTCTTCGAGGACGAGCGCCTCGCCCAGCTCGGGGCACCGTCCTCGAACCTCCGAGAGCATCGCAACGTAGTCGGACTGGCGGAATCCGCGCGCGAGGACGAGCAGCGAAACGCCCGACTGGACGAGCGCGTACTCGAGCTCGCTCGTCTTGTAAGCGGGATTGACGTTGACGAGGATCGCGCCGAGGCGCGCCGTCGCGTACTGGAGGACGACCCACTCGAAGCGGTTCGGCGCCCAGATCCCGACGCGGTCGCCCCGGGCCACCCCGTGCGCCAGGAGCCCTCGCGCCGCCGCGCCGACCTGCTCCCACAGCTCCCGGTACGTCGCGCGATAGCCCTGGGAACGGACGACGAGGGCTTCCTGCGAGTCGAAGCGCTCCACCGTGCGGCGCAGGTTCTCGCCGATGGTCTCGCCGAGCAGCGGGACCGCGCTCGCGCCGTGGGAGTAGGAGAGCTCGCGAATGGGCGGATCCTAGTTCGGTTTGGCCCCCGAGGGCTCTTCGTCGAACCGCATCATCGGGTTCAATACCGCGAGGATCTGGGCCACCCGGACGCTGGGAGGGGTCTTCTCGTCGATGGGTACCGGTCCGAGCGTCATGACGACGTATCCCGGCTGCTCGATCCTCACGAGATAGGAACCGGCCGCCAATCCCCGGAACTCGACCCGGCCTCCGATGCTCGACGCCATGGATTTCACCGGCTCCCCCTCCGGGCTCTCCGGCCGATGGAGCGAGACGGTCGCCCCCGGCACCGGCGCGAGATCGCGGTTGACCACGTTCACGAAGATCGCGCGCGGCGGACTCCAGGGAATCTGCGCGTCGGACACGGCGGCGAGAGCCAGAAAACCGAGCAGCATCGTCATGGGGACCCTCCTCGAAAGGCGCGCCGCACCTCGTCGTTTCGCAGCGCGCGGATCATCGAAGCAAACGCCAGGCCGAGCACGATCGCCGCGCCGATGGCGACGGTGAGCCCGATGAATCGAAAGGACGCCGGGCGCGGGGCCCCGACGGACACGCGCCGCCAGAGCCAGATCCATCCCAGCGTGAACGTCGCGACGTAACAGAGAGAGAACCAGCAGAGAACCTCGATCGCGCTCCGCGCCCAGGACCGCAGCCGCAGAAGCGACACCGCGGCGAACGTGACGGCGGCCGCGAAGATCATCTGCACCTCGAATCCCAGCGCGAGACTCCCGAAGGCGCCCTGGAGGATCCGCGCCGGCAGGAAAGTCGGGAAGCCGGGCCCCGCGAGCGCGTCGCCCAGACCGCCGCCCAACCTCAAGGCGGCGAGCGCCCAGGCGCCTCCCATGAGCTTCAGCGCGCCGTAGACGATCCAGACCCAGCCGATCACCGTCACGGCCGTGGGCCGTTCCGCGGGCGGCGGAATCGAGGCGGCGGAGCTCATGACTTCTCGAGGCGCCGCACGTAGCGCAGGCTCTCGGGAAGGAAGCCGCGGCGCTCGTAGAGCGCGCGGGCACGGCGGTTGCCTTCGAAGACGTTCAACGTCAGCGTCCGCGCGCCGCGGCTCCTCGCCCAGTCCTCCGCGGCGGCGAGGAGCGCGCTTCCGACCCCGCGGCCCTCCGCGCGCTCCGAGACGGCGAGGATCCCCACGTGCGCGTGCGCCTCCCCGGTGAAATAGTCGCGGAGCGTCTCGAGATACGCGAACCCGGCGGGTCCGATTGCCGCCGTCTCGGCGACGAGGAGCATGGCGCCTTCCGGCGGGCGCTCGAAGAAAGCACGCAGCGTCCGCGCCTCTCCCTCGACGACCTCTTCGGGCGTCCGCCACTCGGGCGGGCCGAACGCCGCGAGGCGCGGCGCGGTCTCGAGGACGAAGGCGCGGTCTTCGGCGCGCGCGGGCCGCACGCGCACGGAATCTTCGCCTCCGCCGTTCACGGGGCGTCTCCCGCGCGCTCGCGGCGCGGCCGCGAGAACGCGAGCACGACGAGCCCGGCGCCGACCGCCGCGCACGCCGCGCCGCCCACGAAAGAAGCCGCCACCCCCGCTTCGCCCCAGAACATCGCGGCGAGAAAGCCCGTCGCGGCCAAAAACGCGGCCCAGGTCCAGGCCGCCGCCCGCGCCCACGGGCGCCGCGCCGCGAGGGCCACCAGCGACGCGACGCCGGCGAGGACGTAGCCGGCCTCGGCCGCCGTCGCGGCCTTCTCGCCGGCGGTCGGCGCGTTACGCACCTCGTTTCGGATGTCGCGCGCCCCCGCGAAGACGCTGAAGACGAGAAAGAGCACGAGCGGAATCGGCCGCCAGCTCCACCGGATCAAGCGCCGCCTCCCGCGCCCGCCGCGTCGGCGCTCGCCTCCAGAATGCCGGCGATCCGATCCACCCAGGCCGCGTGCTCGGGCTTCATCAGCACCGACCGCAGGCACGTCACCGTCTCGCGGTCGCGCGCAACGCCGTTCGCCGCGAAGTCGAAGAACGCCGCGGGCAGCTCCGCGAGCGCGAGGTGCAGGCCGCGCCGCGCCGCCTCGTCGAAGATCGCGCGCGCCCGCATCGACGATTCGGACACCGAAGGCGCCTGCGCGGCCCAGATCACGATGTCGAGCTCGGGAAGGAAGGCCGGCACGAAGCGATTCCCTTCGCCCAGCCGCCGGTACAGCGCGAGGGCTGCCCGGCGGCCCGCCGCGAGCATCCGCGCGAAGCCGCCGCCGCGGACGGGCGGCAGAAGCCGCATCGTCGCCCAGAGAGCCACGGCGCTCGCGCCCGGACGCGAGCACTCGAGGCTGATCTCGCCGAGGTGCAGCTCGGTCGAAGTGAAGTACGTGTACGGCGAGTCGTGCTTGTAGAGGCGCCCCACCGACGGATCGCGGAAGAGGACGCAGCCGCATCCGTACGGCTGCAGCCCGTGCTTGTGCGGATCGATCACGATCGAGTCGACCTCGCCGAGGCGGTCGTACGCCGCGCGCGTGTCCGGCGCCAGATCGCCGTCGTCCAGGAGCCCGAAGTAGCCGCCGTACGCCGCGTCGGCATGGACGCGGAAGCCGTGCCGCGCGCGGAGCGCGAGGATCTCCGGAAGCGGATCGACCGCGCCGGTGGCCGTGGCGCCGATCGTCGCGACGACGGTGCCGACACGGCCGCGCGAGAGACGGGCCTCGAGGGCGCGCGCGTCGAGACGGCCGCGCCGGTCGCACGCGATCGGCTCGAACGCGAGTCCCAGCACGCCGGAGAGACGCGAATGCGTGTAGTGCGCCTGCTCCGAGGCGAGAACGACGCCCGGAGACAGGCGGCTCGCCGCCCAGAGCGCCTCGAGATTCGCCATCGTGCCGCCGCCGCAGAGGTGCCCGAGGAAATCGCTCCAGCCGAAGAGTCCTGCGAGGTCCCGCACGGCCTCTTTTTCCATCGCCGAGCTCGCGCGCCCGCCGTCGAGCGCGTGGTTGTTCGGGTTGATCCACATGGCCAGGGCGTAGGCGGCGCGCGCGACCGGATGCGGCGGCTTCAGCATCTGGCCCGCATAGAGCGGATGGAAGTACGGATAGTTGTCCTGGAGGCGACCCGCGACCTCCGCGAGCACCCCGCGCCAGGCCGCGCCGTCGGACGGCGAGCCGCCGGCGTCCGGGAGCGCGGCGAAGCCTTCCGCCAGGCGATCGAGCGACTCCGCGAGCAGGGGAAGCGATTCCCTTTCGAGCGCGCCCACGGCGCGCTTACTGTATCCGAGGGGCCGTGAGCTTCCCCGCCCGCTCGGCGCGCAGCGTCAGCGCCCGGCGCACTGCCGCGGCGTCGAGCCGCATCGCGGCGAAGGCCCGGGCGTCCGGGGTGCCGGCGGGATAGGGATTGAACGACGGAAGCGGAACCTCCGCGACGACGACGCGCCCGGCGGATTCCCCGACGACGTCGCCTGGCGGCGCGTTGTCCCCGTGCGAGAACACCGCGAGCGTGAGGAGTGTCTGATCGCCCCGCGCGCGCTGCGTCGGCAGATAGGTGAAGCGCACGACCTCGGCGGCCTTCGGACGAATCGCCTCGGCGGCGGCGCCCGTCTTCACGTCGGCCTCGTAGCGCGTCCACCAGCTCTCCGGCAGCACGAGCGACAGGCCGGCGCCGTCGTCCCAATGGCGCTCGGCGTCCACGCCATCGAGCAGGAGCCGCGCGAGGCGAGGCGTCCGGCGCGTGAACGAGACATCGCTGTTGACGAGCATCGCGACCGCGAAGCCCTCGTCCGGATAGAGGATCAGGTACGCCGTGCCGCCCTGCGCGCCGCCGCTGTGACTGACGGTCCGCCGGCCGCGCGGGTCGCGGCCCACGCCCCACCCGAGGCCGTACTCGGTTTCCTTTCCGTCGCGTGTCGCGAGCGACGTCCAGAGGAGGCGCACGATCTCGGGACGCAGCAGCCGCCCCGCGCGCAGCGCCTCCGCGAACCGGACGAGGTCCTCGGTCGTCGAGACGAAACCGCCGCTCGCCCACTTCACGCTGTTGTCCACGGCGCGCGCGTTGCGGAGCGCGCCGGTCTTGTCATCGAGCGTGTAGAAGCTCGCGCGCCGCGGGACGATCGTCCGCGGATCGTCCGCCGCCGTCTCCGCGAGCCCCGCCGGCTCGAAGACGCGCCGCCGCATGAGATCCAGAAACGGCTCTCCCGCCGCCTTCTCGAGGACGGCCGAAAGGAGGTTCCACCCGTAGGAGGAATAGGAGTACTTCGTCCCGGGCTCGAAGAGGAGCGGATCGTTCTCGAAGACGGCGAGGCTCGCGCGCACGGAGTCGAAATGACGCGCGCTCTCGAACTCGTCGCCTCGGTAGTGGCGGACGCCCGCGATGTGCCCGGCGAGCTGCCGCGATGTGACCGGCCACGGCTTCTCGGGATAGTCCGGCAGGTACTTCTGGATCGGCGCGTCGAGATCGAGGCGGCCGTCCTCGACGAGAGCGCCGAGCGCCGCCGAGGTCAGCGATTTCGAGACGCTGCCGATGCGGAACCGCGTGCGCGTCGTGGCCGGCGCCCCGAGCTCGACGTTCGCCTGACCGAACGCCTCGCTCCAGAGAACCCGTCCGCGCCGCGCGGCCGTGATCTGCGCCGCCGGCGCTCCCGTCTCGCGCATCCACAGCGTGATCAGGCGCCTCGCGGCGCTTTCCGCGGGGCGCTCGCAGGAGACGGAGGCGGCCGCCTGCGCCAGAGCGACCGCAAGCGCGAGCGCGGCCGACGCCGCCCGCGTCCGGCGCACCGGCTTCAATCGAACTCGCGCCTGGGCGTCGCCTGATCGGAGCCGACGCGGCCCGCGGCGATGTCCGCGCGGAAGAAGTTCTCGCCGCGCACGGGCGCGCCGGCCATTCGGCGCAGCATCGAGATCTGGCCGACGTGCGTCAGGGCGTCGGCGATCGGGCCCTGGAAGAGCTTCTCCACCGGACAGCCCAGCGGGCCGGCGGCCGCGAGCGCGGCGTCGAGCCGCGAGAGCCCTTCATGAAACCGCGCGACGCCATCCTTCCACGGGAGCGGCGGCGAGTCCTTCCAGACCTCCTGGCCGCGGCAGAGGCTCAGGGCCCAATCGAGCAGGTCGCCGACGTGCGCGAGAATCTCCGCAGGCGTCCGCGTCGAGGCGGCCGCGCGAAAGGACGCGAACTCCGGCGGCGCGCCGCGCGCGGCCCGGGCGCCGCGGTACGCGAGCGTCGCCACCGCGTGCCGCAGGAGCCGGCGATCCGGGTTTTCGATCGAGCTCATCGAGCGCGCTTGCCTTGCTTCGCTTCGTCTCGAAGCGGGCCGAAGATATCAGCGGGCGCGGCCGGCTTCGCGACCGCTGCGCTACGCCCCGAGACCTCGAAGGATCGCATCAGGGGGCCGCCGTGGATTCGTTCGCAACGCGACAAAGGTTTGCGGCGAAACCGCGGGAGCCGGAGCGAGCGGGAGGATCAGGCGAGCGGCCGAGGGCTTCGAGACCCCCTCCCGCGATGTTCGCGACGCGCCAAAGGTTCGCGATCACCGAGCGAAGGCGACGGCTCAGTGGCGCTTGAAGTACTGGACGGCCTTCTCGTGCTTCATGGCCGCCGCGCGTGTCTTGAACGTGCCGAGATTGCGGCGCCGGCCGCTCTTCGGATCCTTCTTGCGCGAGTAGAGGCGGTACTGGCCCGACGGAAGCTTTCGGATCATGGCGACCTCCTTCCGATGCAATGGGAATGCGAAAAAGCCCGCCAGTCAATCCCGCCAGATCGGCAGAGTTCGCGATGGTTTCCTCAGGTCGACTCGAACAGTCGTTCGCGGCGTGACAAAGGTTTGCGTCGGGGCGGCCCTCGTGGCCGCCCGATTAGGACGGGCGGGGACAAGCCCCGCCCCTACGAAACCGCGGGAGCCGGAGCGAGCGAGGTGATCAGGCGAGCGGTCGAGGCCCTTTGGCCGAGCCGCGAGCCGGTGCACCGGGCCGCGATCAAGTCGGGTCGACCGGTTCTGGGAGGAAGCCGCCCGGTGCAGATCACCGAGCGTGCGAAGGCGACGGTTAGTCGTAGACGCCGTCGGCGAACCACGCGCGCGACGCGCAGTCGCGGTAGAGACGGTAGAGGCCGCCTTCGGCGAGCTCCACGTCCCAGTAGTCGCGCGCGGCGGGGACGTCGGACCACCACCCCTCCTCCATTGACCAGGGCCCCGCCGCCACGCGCACCGATCCCGCGATCTCGGGCGTGGCGTCGCGCGCGGACCGGACGCGGACCGGCCGGCCGCCCGGATCTCCCGGGGATTCCATGACCTCGAGCTCCACCGGCGGGCGCAGCACGCGCACGGCGAGAAGCCCGCGTCCCGCGCGCGGCGGCCGCGCGATCTCGGGAGGCGGCGGCGGCTCGTATCCGGAGGAGGCGAAGCGCTCGGGGCGGTGGCCGTCGGCAGCGCGCGGGGAGACGACGCGGTCGGCGCCGAGCAGCGCGGCGAGGCGCGCGATCGTCGTGGCGAGGCGGTCGGGCGACAGCGCCGGCGCCCCGAAGAGGGCGAGCTGCGCGCGCCGCGGCTTGTCGGGATGCGCGGCGAAAGTGAAGCCGACGACAGGCGACCCGGGCGGCCGCGCCTCGAGCTCCAGGCGCACGAGCGTCAGCAGCGTCTTCACGTCGCGCGTCGGCGCGGGCAGCGCCATCGCGCGCGCGTCGCAGCCGTCGGGATCGAGCGTCATCGTCAGCTCGAGCCGGCGGCAGGCGAGGCCCAGCCCGTCGAGGCGCGCCGTGAGCCGTTCGAGCGCCGCGTGGCCGACGAAGAGGAAGGGCTCCAGCGCGACGAGCGGCCACTCGAGCTCCAGGCCCTCGGAGAGACAGAGCGCCGGCAGGCGCGGCTCGAGCGGCCGGAGATCCCGCCCGCACGCGGACGCGTGCAGCCGCCGCCCGAGCGACCCGAGTCGACTCTCGACCTCGCCGGGAGGCAGCTTCGCGAAATCTCCGATCGAGCGCAGGCCCCACCGTCCCAACGTCTCGGAGATCCCGATCTCCGGCGACAGGCGCGCGAGCGGCAGCGGCGCGAGGAATTTCGCTTCTTCACCCGGAGGCACGACTCTCGGCGAATCGGGCAGCCCCGCCGCGACGCGCGCGGCGAGCTTGGAGGAGGCGATGCCGGCGCGCGCGGGCAGGCCCGTCTTCTCGACGGCGGCGATGAGGTCGCGGCCGAGCGCGCGCTCGGGTCCCGGATCGCGGGCGGGGACAAGCCCCGTCCCTGCCCCATTCGGGTCGTCGGGACGGCCCTTGTGGCCGCCCGAGAGCGCCGGGATGCCATCGAGATCGAGGTACATCACGCCCTCGCCGCCATCCTCGACGCGCGGCGAGAACGCGTCGGCGACTTCGAGCATCGCTTCCTGCGCCGCGCGCTCGCTCTCGCGGTCCCGCGCGCGCGCCAGCAGTTTCGGCACGAGCGCCCGCGCCTGGGGCAGCGTCATGCCCGCATCCACGCCGGCGCGGCGCGCCGAACGCGACGCGGCGACGACGCGCGCGGCGTTGCCGTTGCCTTCGACGAGGACGACGGCTTCGCCCTTGAGGTCCGGCTCGCTGCGCAGCCGGGCGGCCAGCGGGAAGAGCGGCACGAAGACGCAGGCGACGCGCATTCCGTCAGTTGACTTCCATGATGAGTTGAATAGACTCATGAGATGAGTAAGCGTCTTCAGGTCCTCTTCGAGGACGAGGAGCTCCGCGAGATCCAACGGATTGCCCGACGGCAACGGCTGACGATGGCCGAGTGGGTTCGACAGACGTTGCGTGCGGCGCGGCGCAGCGCGCCGCGGATCGACACGGGAAAAAAGCTGCAGGTCGTCCGCGCCGCGGCGGAACACTCCTTTCCGACAGCAGAGATCGACGAGATGCTCCGCCAGATCGAGCGGGGATACCTCGGCCGGCCACAGTGATCTTCGTCGATTCGAATGTTCCGATGTATCTCGTCGGAGCGGAGCATCCGCACAAGCGGGACGCACAGCACCTTCTCGAGCGCGTCTTGAGCGAGGGCGAACGACTCGTCACGGACGCCGAGGTCCTCCAGGAGATTCTCCACCGGTACGTTGCGATCGATCGTCGCGACGCGATCCAGGCCGCTTTCGATGCCTTGCTCGGAATCGTCGAGCGCGTCTTTCCCGTCGAGCTCGCGGACGTCGAGCGCGCGAAGCGCGTCGTCCTCGGCAATCCGCGGCTCTCCGCACGAGACGCGCTGCATCTGGCCGTCATGGAAGGTCAGGGGATCGTCCGGCTCATGAGCTTCGATGCCGGATTCGACGGGTTCCCGGGAATTTCGCGGATCGCCTCGTAGGCGAAAGACGTCTCGGGCAGAGACACCGGGAGCGCCTCCGCAGCGCGGAAAACCGACGGCACGGCCGCTCCCGGTGTCGCGCGGCCGAGCTTCTCGAGCATCAGCCGCGAGGCGAGGCCGGCGAGCAGGCGTGGCGCGCGGCCGCCTCCCCGCCAGACCGGATGCGCGCGGGAGGCCGAGACGACCGCGTCGGCGGCGATGCCGCTCGCGCGCCACGGCGTCGAGAGAAGGAGCGCCGCTCCCTGCGCCGCGGCCGAGCGCGCCAGACGCACCCACGCGGCGTCGGGTGTCCCGCGCGTGCGCGCGCAGAGCCCCAGGTCCGCGACGACGAGCGGAAAGCCCGCGGCGAGCAGCATCTCGGCCGCCGCGAGCGCCTCCCGAACGCGACGCGGCCGCGCCCAGAGGAGATATCGCAGGTCCACGCCCGCGCTCTCGGCGGCCTGCGGGTCGAGGTGATCGCCGAGATCCACGAGCGCCGCGGCGAGGCCGCTCGACGTCGCCGCTGCGAGCGCCGCGATTCCGAGCGAGAAGCGCCCGCACGAACGCGGCCCCGAGAGCTCGACGAGCCGTCCTTTCGGGAGCCCTCCGAGAAGCAGGCGGTCGAGCGGCGCGAGCGCCGTCGGCAGCGCGCCCGGGGTTTCGAGCGGGGCGGCGATCTCCGAGGCGCGCCGAAGCCGGGCGCCCAGGCCGGCGAGCAGGATGCCGTCCTTCTTCTTCGCGGAGACGAGGCTCTCCGCGAGCAACCGCTCGATCGCGAAAGCCTGTGATGCGCCCATGCGGACCTCCGACTGGCCGGGGAACGCAAAATTAGGCGTAAAAAGAGCGTAAGTCAAATGATCCTAAAACAATGGTTCATTGACTACGTATGACAAAATAACTTTACATTTTGCCAAGCATGCACGACTACCCATGATCCAGAAAGCGAGGAAACCGATGTCTCATGTCGAATTGGGCATTTGCGGTCCCTCCGGAGTGAGACCGATGAAGGAGTCGGGACCGGACTTGATCCTGATGGGAATTGGCGCCGCCGTTTTCATCCTCGCGTTCGTGGTCACCGGGCGCGCATTGGAGGCGCCGGGGTCGAGCGGCGCGCTTTCGTTCGGTGCCCTTTCGGTGGCCGGGCTCGCGCTGGCGGCGTGGGCCATCCTCCGCATGTGGAGGCGCCAGGACGATGCGGCCCTGATGGAAGCCGGCATGCTCGGCTTCATCTTCTTTCTCGGCCTCCACGAGAAGGCGCCGAAGGGATCGCCTCTCGCGCTCTTCGCCGCGCTGCTGCCGCTCGCTCCCGCTGCTCTCTTCGCCTGGAGCACGATCCGCATCGCGCGCCGCGCCGACGAGTTGCAGCGCCGCATCGCCCAGGAGGCGCTCGCATTCGGGTTCGTCGTTTCTCTGTTCGCCGCCCTGGCCGGCGCCGCGCTCGAAGCCGCCGGTCTTCCGAGATTGAACTGGGTCTGGATGGCGGGAGTCCTCGTCCTCACGTGCGGCGTCGGAATGGTTCTCGCGAACCGCCGCTACCGATGAAGAACCGCCTCCGGGTGCTGCGCGCCGAGCGCGACTGGTCGCAGGCGGATCTGGCGGAGCGGCTCGGCGTGTCGCGTCAGACGGTCAACGCGATCGAGACCGGCCGCTACGACCCGAGCCTGCCTCTCGCGTTCGGCATCGCGCGCGTGTTCGGAAAGCTCATCGAGGAGATCTTCGAGCCCGACGTGCTGCACCGGGAAAAATAGTCGAGCCGGACTATTTCGAGCTTGGGGCGGGAGCGCGCGCGTTGCGGAGGCGCTCCTCCATCTTCGCGAGCCACACGTCGCCGTCGCCGCCGAAGCCGAGCTGCTCCTCGACGATCGTCCCGCCCGGATCGACGATGTAATTCTGCGGGATGCCGCTCGGCGCCCACTTCGTCATGGAGCCCGCGCCCGCGACGAGCACGGGAAACGTGAACTTCTCCTCCCGCATCATCGGCTCGATCAGTCCGGGGTTGTCGTCCAGGCTCACGGTCACGACCGCGACGTCCTTTCGATCCTTCGCGCGCTCGTAGAGCTTCTGCACGTGCGGCAGCTCGCTGCGGCACGGCCCGCACCAGGTGGCCCAGAAGTTCAGCAGGACCGACTTCCCACGCAGCTCCGCCGGGGTCCATTTCTTTCCCGCGATGTCCGTCAGCGTGAAGTCGGGCAGCGGACGCCGGACGGCGCGGGTGATCTCCTGCGAGGCGGTGGCCGCCGCCTGCTGCGCGCTCCGGCGCCATGCGTCGAATCCCGCACCACCGTGCATGCGTCCGTACAGTTTCTCCGCCGCCTCGAGGACCTTGCGGTCGTCCGGGCTCTTCTCGATCGATCGCGCGTACGCCGCGAGCGCCTCCTCGTTGCGGCCCGCGAGCACGTCCGCCTCGGCCCGCAGCTTCCAGAGCTCGGCTTGCGGGTTGGCGCTCATCGACTTCTCAGCAGGGTCCTCCGCCGCCTTCTCGAGATCGTTCACCGCGGCGTCGAGGTTCGCGAGAGTCTCGGCCGCCGCAGCGGAGTCCTTGCGCGCGAGCGCGAGACGGACGCGCAGGACGCGCTCGTTCTGGACGTCGTAGAGGTGATAGAAGCGTGCCTCCCGCAGGTCGTCTCCCTCGATTCCATACGCGAGGTTCTCCTGCCAGTCCCGCTCGATCTGCCGCTTCGCCGCATCGAGAAGCGGTCCGATGCGATCGAGCGCGACGCCCTTGTCCAGCCACGCGCGGGCGACCGGTTGGGCTCCGACGTCGCCAAGAATCGCCAGGACGCGTTCGCCGGCCGCAACCACCGACTCCGGGGGCGATGCTTCACTCATGGCCACGCCCTGAAGCCGCTCTTGCCACAGCAGGGACTCATCGGGGCATTGCGCGAGCCGGGGCTCCATTTCGGCGAGCTCGTCGTCCAGCCACGTCTGCTGCGCTTCTCCCTCAACATCCGGGAACTTGCCGTGCTCCTTCTGAAAGCGATCGAGCCAGATCTGCGTCGTCGTCCACTCACACGGAAACTTCGCGAGCGTCGTGTCCTCGACCCATCGCGTGCCGTCCGCGTCCTCCGTGAGCTTGTAGCCGTCCTCGAGCGCCGCGAGCCATTGCCGGTCGTCCGTGCGATCTTGCTTCCGGAGAGCCGCGACCTGCCGCTTCACGTCCTCCCGAAGCGCGCCGAACTGCGCCGGGTCGGCGTACTTGAACTCGAGCTCCCACAAGTTCTTCAGGTCTTCCGGATGGTCGGCCTCGGGCTTCGTCGCCGCGCGAAGCGAAGGGGCGTGGGCCTCCCAGGAAGGCCGGTCGTCGAAAGACGCGAGAAGGGACAGCAGGACGCCCGTCTTCGCCGGACAGATCCGGGCGAAGGCTTCCAGGTGCGCGCGCGCCGACTTCTTGTCCTCCGCCGGCCTCCAGGAAAGCGACCGAACCAGGGCTTCGTGCGACCAGGCGAAGCCCGGATCGAGCGCCACCGACCGTTCGAGGAGCTCGCGGTTCTTCTTGCGGTTTCGCTCGAGCTGAGAGAGCAGATACGGATAGGCAGGATTCTTCGGATAGCGCCGGGCGAGCTCGCCGTACGCTTTCTCGAGCTCGCTCCGGAGTGCGTCGCGGCTCGGGAAATCCCGGGGGATCATCCGCGCGTAGCGGGCGAGGACCCTGTGCGCGAGCAGCTCCCGCGGGAACCGATCGCGCAGGGAACGCGTCGCGGCGACCTTCTCGTCCCAGCAGGAGGCCTTGCGTCCGCAGAGGTCCTGGACGTCATCCGTCTCCCGCCACGCGGCCTCGACCTCCGGCGGCGCGGAGCAGCCCCAGCTCGTAATCGGCGTGGAACGCGAGCACGAAGCGGCCGCCGCCGCGGCGAGGATCGAGAGGAGTGCGATCGTCCAGGGTCTTCTCATCGCTCGCCCCCCTTCTTTCTAAGGCCCGCGGCCATGGGCCGTTTTCGTACGATCGTAGCGCCTTCGTGCCGGGTACGCGGTTATAAGATTCCCGCGCTCTCGACGCGACAGACCATGGCGCACGAGGTCTTCGTCAGCTACTCGACGGCCGACAAGCCGGTCGCGGACGCCGTGTGCGCCACGCTCGAGCGCCACGGCGTGCGCTGCTGGATCGCGCCGCGCGACATCCTGCCGGGCCTCGACTGGGGCGCCGCGATCGTGGACGCCATCGGCGCGAGCAAGGTCATGGTGCTCGTCTTCTCGGCCGCGGCGAACAAGTCGCCGCAGATCAAGCGCGAGGTCGAGCGCGCCGTGCACAAAGGCGTCGCGATCATCCCGCTGCGCATCGAGGACGTCCCGCTCGGCAAGACGCTCGAGTACTTCATCAGCTCTTCCCACTGGCTGGACGCGTACACGCCTTCGGTCGAGGCGCACCTCGACCGGCTCGCCGAGACGGTCAAGCTCCTGCTCGCCCGCCCGAGCCGCGCGAGCGAGACGGGCGTCTCGGTCTCCCGGCCGTCGATCCCCGCTCCCCCGATTCCGCCCGCCGCGCCCGCCGCGAAGCCCTCCGGCGTCTCGACGCGCGCGCTCGGCGTCGTGGCCGTCGCGGCGGTCCTGATCGGCGGCGGCGCGTTTCTCGCGACGCGCGGCCACTCGCCGCGCATCGAGTCGATCGAGTTTCCGTCGGCGATCGTGCAGGGGCAGAAGGGCAACGGCGTCCTCCACTTCACCGATAAGAAGGGCGACGCGGCGCTCGTCAAGTTCGAGCCCATCCAGGGCGCCTCGTTCCGACCCTGGACGATGGAGCTCGAAGGGATGGCCGGCCGCACCTCGGGGAGCTATGCCTTCTGGCTCTCCTCGCCGCTCACCGAGCACATCGTTCTCGAGGCGACGCTCGTGGACAACAGCGGAAAGAAGAGCGCGCCGGTGCGCTTCGGATTCGACGTGCGCCCGGCCCCGGCATCTCCTCCGAGGGCCACGCCGCGCGGCGGCAAGAAATCCTTCGAGATCCAGGCGCCCAACGGCTTCAAGTTCAAGGTGAACTGAGCGCGGACCCCGCCGGCGCGCTGCGGATGGAGGAGAGGAGGCCCGCCGTGGACTATCGCCCCGCGCCGAGAGACACTTCGAGCGTCCGGCTCCCGCCGGACGTCGTCGAGCTGACCGAGCTCCTCGCCCGCAACACGCACGAGAACTGGGCGCGGCAGCGTCTCGCCGACGGCTGGCGCCACGGCCCGCGGCGCGACGATGCGAAGAAGGAGCATCCGAGCCTCGTGCCGTACGAGTCGCTCTCGGAGAGCGAGAAGGAGTACGACCGGCGCACGGCAATGGAAACCCTGAAGACGATCGTGGCGCTCGGCTATCGGATCGCGAAGGCGGCGCCGGCGCGATGACGGACGATATCCACGACGAGGGGCGCGATCTCTCCGACGAGGGTCCGCTCGGGAAGTACCTCTCCTTCTGCGCGCGGGAGCTCGTGCCCGCATACGAGAAGGCGGACGGCGACGCGAACGTCAATCAACGACGACACCGACGCTTCACCGGCCTGGCCGGCGCCCTCGGAGCGATCGGGCTCGCGTTCGCGGCGGTGAACATCGCGTTCCCCGACGAAGTCCTTCCGGGCCCGTTGTTCCCGCCGGCAACGCTCTACGAGTGGAGGCTCTTTCTCGAGGCGGCTTTCTCGCTCTTCGCGGCGACACTCGTCGCGCTCGGGCTCGTGCTCGAGTTCCACAGGGCCTGGCTGATCGCCCGATACAAGGCGGAACGCCTGCGACTTCTCAAGTTCCAGAAGATCGTCGAGCCGGACTTCTGGTGCGCGGGCGGCGTGACGCCGAAGAGCGAAAGGGACTTCGCCACCGCGCGCGACAAGATCGTGGCGCTCGGCGAAAACGATCTCCCTGCCCTCGCGCACGCCGAGGACGCGATTCCGCCGCGGCCGTCCGCCACGGCATGTGAGGCCCTCGACCGCGCCCAGCGGCTCGTGATCGTCGCGTATTACCGGCGCAAGCGCTTGGACTTTCAGATCGACTATTTCGCGCGCGCCGCGGAGCGCATCGAGAAGCGATGGATCCGCCGGCCCGGATGGCTCCCGCTCGTGTTCTTCACGAGCGTCGCGTTCGCCGCGTTCCACGTTGCGGCCGAGCACGCCGGTACAAACTGGCAACAGGCCAAGAGCATCGCGCTCGCCATCTCGTTCGGCATCCCGGCGCTCTGGGCCGCGGCGCGGACCTACCGGAGCGCGAACGAATTCGGAAGGAACGAAAACCGCTCCCTCGCGAAGAATGCGTCTCTATCGACGATTCGCAATCGGCTCGATCCCGATGGACCGCCCGACGACGTCTTCTCCGATCTCGGCCTGTGCGAGTACGTCCTCGCGACGGATCTCGGCGAGTGGCTCCGCCTGATGCGCGAAGCGGAGTGGTACGGGTAGCTCGCTCATCGCGTTATAGGCTCCGCCGCGGATGGAGAACCTCTTCGTCAAGGGCTTGATCGTCGGGTTCTGCCTCGCGGCGCCCGTCGGCCCCATCGCCGTCCTCTGCGTCCAGCGGACAATCTCACACGGCAAGCTGGCGGGGCTCGTCTCCGGACTCGGCGCCGCGGCCGCCGACGCGCTCTACGGCACGCTGGCGGCGTTCGGCGTCACGGTCATCTCGTCCTTCCTGATGGATCACCGGCTGATCTTCCAGCGCCTGGGCGGCGGGATCCTGCTCGTGCTCGGCGGGCGCCTCCTCCTGGTCCGCCCGCCCAAGCCGGAGGAGGTGGACGCGGACCGTGGCCTCGCGGCGGACTTCTTCTCGACGCTCGTTCTGACGTTGACAAACCCCATGACTTTCGTCGCTTTCGTCGCGATCTTCGCGACGCTCGGCGTCGGCGCGGTCCGCGGCCACTCGTTCCTGACGGCCGAGCTCGTGGCCGGAGTGCTGCTCGGCTCGGGCGCCTGGTTCGCGTTCCTTGTCGGGCTCTCGAACTTGTTCCGCAGTCGGTTCCGCTACGAGACGCTCGTCACGATCAACCGCGCGACCGGTGTCTTCGTCATCGGCGTCGGCATCCTCTACCTCTTCTTCCTGCGCAAGGAGCCGAAGGTTTCGCCGGAGATGCTGCGCCACCCGATCCAGACGCTCGAGGGTCGGACTCCGGTCCCGACGGCGGCCGCGACGCCCTAACCGGGGCGGCGCGGTTCCAGCTCGCCGAGGAGCGCGCGGGCCTTCTGGAGAGCACGCGCGAGCGAGGCATCGACGCCCGCCGCGAGCGCCTCCTCGAAGGTGAACCAGTCGGCGCGGCGCACCTCCTCCGCGGCCACGGAGAACTGCGTCGCCGTCGTCGTGAGCAGGTGGCGCAGGTCGAAGTGCACGTGCGCCGGCCGGCCGGGACGGGCCGGGATCGGATGGACGTCCACATCGAGCACGCGGCCGCCGAACGGCGCGGCGAGGTCCTCGACGCCCGTCTCCTCGCGCGCCTCGCGCCGGGCGGCCTCGAAGACCGATGGGTCGTCCGGCTCCACGTGGCCGCCGGGCTGCAGCCAGCGTTCGAGGCGCCGGTGATACACGAGAAGGAAGGCCCCGCCGTCCGGCCGCGCCACGACCGCGCTCGCCGTGATGTGATCTTCCACGGCGCGCGTGAAGGGGTCCGGCGCGTCCCGCACGAGCGCGCGGATCCGCGCGAGCGACTCCTCCTCCGCGGCACCCTCGGCGCGGAACGCCGACAGGGAGCGCGCGAGATCCTCCCGGGCGATCACTTCATCACCTGGAAGAGGTTGCTGTAATCGTCCGTCCACAGGCGCACGCGGGGCGATTCGGGCAGGTCCGCGGAAGCCTCGTCGATTTCCGGCCGCTCGAGCGGCGCCGCCTCGCGCGCGAGCAGCACCCACGTCGCGCCCCAGCGGCCCTCGCCGTCGTCGTTCGTGTCGATGAGCGACGCCTCGAGCGAGAGAGCGTCGGCCGCCGCCCTCGCCACCGGAAGCAGATCGAGCTGCCGGTTCGAGAGGTGCAGTGCGAGCACGCCGTCCGGGCGGCGCAGGCGAGCCACGTACAGCGCGATCGCCTCGCGGGTCAGCAGGTGCACCGGAATCGCGTCGCTCGTGAACGCGTCCACGGCAAGCACGTCGAGCGGCGGCGCTCCCGACGCCAGCTCGCGCTCGAGCGAGAGGCGCGCGTCGCCCGCCGCGACCTCGATCCCGGCGCGGCTGTCCGCGAGATAGGTGAAACGGGGCGCCGGGCCTCTCGAGAGCCGCACGACGTCGGGGTTGATGTCGTAGAAGCGGAAGACGTCGCCCGGCCGCCCGTACGCCGCGAGCGTTCCCGTCCCGAGGCCCACGACGCCGACGCGGAGCGGCCGTTCCTGCGCGCGTCCCGGGTGATGGTCGAGGAGCAATCCGATGCCGCTCGCGCGCCCGTAATAGGTCGTCGGCTCGCGCCGTTTCCCGGACGATTGGTACTGGAAGCCGTGGACGATGCGGCCGTTGCGGAGAGACAGGCGCGAGAGCAGTGGATCCGGCGAATCGAGCGCTTCGATCGTCAACACGCCGTAGAAGTTGCGGGAGAGCGCGACCGCGCCGCGCAGATACGCGCGGACGTCGGCGACGAGCACATAGCCGAGGAAGCCCGCCGCCCCGGCCAGGCACGCCGCGGCGAAGTACGGACGCCCGCGCATCCGGAGCAAGCGTGGCGCGACGAAGGCGGCGAGCGTCGCGGCCGCGAGCGCCGCGACAGCACCCGGACCCGAAGCGACGGCGCGTTTCGCGCGCGCGGCGAGCGACGCGAGCAGATCCGGATCGCGGATCTGCCACGCGAGGACCGCGGCTGCGAGGAGCGTCAGGAGCGCCGGCCACACGCGGCCGCGATGAAGCCACGAGTCCGTGTCGCGCACGAGCGCGAAGAGCGCCGCGACTGCCGAGAGCCAGAGCAGCAGGTGGAATTCCCAGAAGGCCGGGAAGAGGATCGGCGCGACGACCGCGACGAAGAGGGCGCCGAGAGCGCCGCCCGCGGCGACCATCAGGTAGAACGCCGTCGCCAGCCGAGGCGCGGGCCGGCTGCGCGCGAGCTCGCCGTGGCAGACCATGCAGACGGCGAAGACCGCGAGCGCGTCCGCGAGGATCTGCTGCCGGATCGGAACGCCGTATCCGCGGTAGAGGATCCACGCCGCGTAGCCGAGCGCGCCGACGAGCAGTGGTCCGAAAACGGCGCGCGGCGCGAGCCGATCGCTCTGGAAGCAGAGGACGAAGGAGAGGAGGTACAAGCCGAGCGGCAGGACCCAGAGGAACGGAATCGCGGCGACCTCCTGGCACATCTGGTTCGTCGCGGCAAGAAGCAGCGCGGACGGGCACGTTGCGAGAGCCAGCCAGAAGATCCGCCGCGCGGGCCGGATGGCGGGAGGCCGGGCTTCGTCCGCCGAAGAAGTCGCGACGGAGGCAGCCGGCGGGACGGAGCGGAGAGCGCACACCACGAGCAGAAGGGCGCAGGCCCCGTAGAGCGCCGACCAGATCCACGCCTGCCGCGCGAGCCCGAGCGCCGGCTCGATCACGAACGGATAGGCGAGGAGGGCCGCGAGCGACGCGAGGTTCGACAGCGCGAAGAGGCGGAAGACGGGCGCCTGCGGACGCCGCCGCGCGATCCACGACTGGAGGAGCGGGCCCGTGGCCGACAGGACGAAGAACGGCAGCCCGACGCCGGCCGCGAGCGCGGCGAGCACGCGGAGGACGGGCGTTCCGGAGTCGGCCGGACGCAGGGCGAGCGGCGGCAGGACCGGTGGGCGCCCGCCGATCGCCGCGGCGACGAGGAGGACGACCGACAGCGCGACGAGCGTTTCGTGCGTGGCGCGCGCGGCGCGGGGCGAGAGGCGCGCGAGAACGTGCGCGTAGAGGTAGCCGGCGAGGAGCGCCGCCTGGAAGAAGAGGAGACAGGTCGTCCAAACCGACGAGGCCCCGCCGAACCACGGCAGGATGGCCTTGGCGATCAGCGGCTCGACCTCGAAGAGCAGGAACGCCGAGAGGAAGATCGTGACGGCTTCCGCGGCCATTCGGCCGCGATTATCCGCCGCGGCCGTTGCTATAGTCCGCGGCCATGAAAATGTCCCGCCGCATCGCGCTCGGCCTCGCGTCGATCACCGTCGCCGCCGCTCTCGGAACGGCCGCCGAGCCGCCCGGCAAGAAAGCCGCGGCGCCCGCCGCGCCGGCGCCTGCGGAAGACAAGAAGCCGCCGCTCCTTTCGTCCGACACCTGGAAGGGCCTCGAGCTTCGGTCGATCGGGCCGGCCGTCACGTCGGGGCGCGTCAGCGACATCGCGGTCGTGCCGGGCAATCCCGCGATGTACTACGTCGCCGCCGCCTCCGGAGGCGTCTGGAAGACCGTCAACTCCGGCGTCACCTGGACGCCGATCTTCGACAGCGAGGGCTCGTACTCGATCGGCTGCCTGGCGCTCGATCCGAACGATCCCGCGGTCATCTGGGTCGGCACCGGCGAATCCAACAGCCAGCGGAGCGTCTCGTACGGCGACGGTGTCTACAAGTCCGAGGACGGCGGCAAGACGTGGCAGAACATGGGGCTCAAGAGCTCCGAGCACATCGGGCGCATCCGCATCGACCCGCGCGACTCGCGCGTCGTGTACGTCGCGGCGCAGGGACCGCTGTGGTCGGCGGGCGGCGACCGCGGCCTCTACAAGACGACCGACGGCGGCAAGACCTGGAAGGCGGTGCTCACCATCTCGGAGAACACCGGCGTCACCGACGTCGCGATGGATCCGCGCAATCCCGACGTCCTCCTCGCGGCGGCGCACCAGCGGCGGCGGCACGTCTGGACGCAGATCAACGGCGGTCCCGAGTCGGCGCTCTACCGCTCGACCGACGCCGGCGCGACCTGGAAGAAGATCGACGCCGGACTTCCGAAGGAGGAGCTCGGCCGCATCGGCCTGGCCGTCGCGCCGTCCGCTCCCGACACCGTTTACGCGATCGTCGAGGCGGCGAACAAGGCCGGCGGCGTCTTTCGCTCGACGGACCGCGGCGTCTCCTGGGAGAAGCGCGGCGACCACGTCACGAGCGGCCTCTACTACACGCGCCTGGCCGTCGATCCGAAGAACAGCGAACGCGTCTACTCGGTGGACGTCTTCCTCCAGGTCTCCGACGACGGCGGCAAGACCTTCCACAAGCTCGGCGAGAGCGCCAAGCACGTGGACAACCACGTCATCTGGATCGATCCGGACGACACGCGCCACTACCGCGTCGGCTGCGACGGCGGCGTGTACGAGAGTTTCGACCGCGCCGCTTCCTGGGAGTTCAAGGCGAACCTGCCGGTCGCGCAGTTCTATCGGGTCGTCGCGGACGAGGCCGCCCCCTTCTACAACGTGTACGGCGGCACGCAGGACAACGACAGCCTGGGCGGCCCCTCGCGCACCGGCAACGTCCACGGGATCGCGAACTCCGACTGGTTCGTGACGGTCTCCGGCGACGGTTTCCAGTCGCGCGTCGATCCCAAGGACCCGAACGTCGTCTACGCCGAGTCGCAATACGGCGGCCTCGCGCGCTACGACCGCAAGAACGGCGATGTCCTCCCGATCCAGCCGCAGCCCGGCAAGGGCGAGGCGCCGCTGCGCTGGAACTGGGACTCGCCCATCCTCATCTCGCCGCACGCCCATACGCGTCTCTACTTCGCGGCCCAGCGCGTCTTCCGCAGCGACGACCGCGGGCAGAGCTGGAAACCGATCAGCCCCGACCTCACCCGGCAGATCGACCGCAACAAGCTGCCCGTCATGGGGAAGGTCTGGAACGCCGACGCGGTCGGCAAGAACGCCTCGACGTCGTTCTACGGGAACATCGTGTCGCTCTCCGAGTCCCCGAGGCAGGAAGGGCTCCTCTACGTCGGCACGGACGACGGCCTCGTGCAGGTCACGGAGGACGGCGGCGCGACGTGGCGCCGCGTCGAGACGTTCCCCGGCGTGCCGGCCAATACCTACGTGGCGCGACTCGAGCCCTCGCCGCGCGACGCCTCGACCGTCTACGCGGCCTTCGACAACCACAAGATGGGCGACTTCAAGCCGTACCTCCTGAAGAGCGCCGACCGCGGCCGCACGTGGACCTCGATCGCCGGCGATCTGCCGGCGCGCGGGACGGTCTATGTCGCCGTGGAAGACCCGGTCGATCCGGGCCTCCTCTTCGCCGGGACGGAATTCGGGCTCTTCTTCAGCAAGGACGGCGGCGCGCACTGGGTGCCGCTCAAGGGCGGCCTGCCGACGATCGCGGTGCGCGACGTCGCGATCCAGACGCGCGAGAACGATCTCGTCGTCGCGACCTTCGGCCGCGGCATCTACGTCCTCGACGACTACGCGGCGCTCCGCGAAGCCAGCGCGCCGGAACTCGAGAAGGAAGCGGCGATTTTTCCCCTCCGCGACGCCTGGGCGTACTTCCCGACGACGCCGCTCGGGTTCCCCGGCAAGGGCTTCCAGGGCGATTCTTACTACACCGCCCCGAACCCGCCGTTCGGCGCGGTCGTGACGTACTACCTCAAGACGGACCTCAAGACGAAGAAGAAGACACGGCAGGAGGCCGAGAAGAAGGCCGCGAAGGACGGCGCGTCCTCGCCGTATCCGACGGCCGAGGAGCTGCGCGCGGAGGCGGCCGAGGAAGACCCCGTTCTCCTCTTCACGATCGCCGACGCCGACGGCCACGTCGTGCGCCGGCTGACGGCGCCCGGCACGGCCGGTGTGCACCGCATCGCGTGGGATCTGCGCTACCCGCCGTCCAACCCGAGCGACACGCCGAAGCCCGACCCGACGATTCCGTGGCTGCAGCCCCCGACCGGCCCCGCGGCCGCGCCGGGCAAGTACACCGTCGCGCTCGCAAAGCGCGTGGACGGCGTCGTGACGCCGCTCGCGGGCCCCGTCGGATTCGAGGTCGCGGCGCTCGGCGCGGGGTCGCTCCCGCCCGCGGACCGCGCGGAGCTCCTCGCGTTCCAGAAGAAGACCGCGCGGCTCCAGCGCGCGGCGTTCGGGGCCGTCTCGGCCGCGAAGGAAGACCTGAAGCGCCTGTCGGACATCGAGCAGGTTCTACGCGACACGCCGGCCGCCGACCCGGCGATGGAGAAGGACGCGCGCGCGCTCGAGGCGCGCCTGCGCGAGATCCTGCTCGCGCTCGAGGGCGACAAAGTGATGGCCGCCCGCCAGGAGCCGACGGCTCCGGGCGTCAAGGACCGGATCGACGGGATCATCGCCGTGCAGTGGAGCTCGGTGTCGGCGCCCACACAGACGAGCCGCGACGACTACGCGGTCGCGGCCGAGGAGTTCGCGCCGGTGCTCGAGAAGCTCCGCCAGGCGGACAAGGACCTCGCGAGCCTGGAGTCGCGGATGGAGGCGGCCGGCGCGCCCTGGACGCCGGGGCGCGTCCCGACGTGGAAGCCGGAATGAAGCCGGGCAACGAGACGGCCGGCGCCTCCGACCGCGACACCGCGACGATCGAGGGGCTCCTCGACGCGCTGTACGAATCCATCTCGGGGCCGGCCGGCCCACGCGACTGGGAGCGCGACCGCAATCTCTTCGCGCCGGGCGGCGTCCTCATGCCGACAGGACCGATCCCGACGGCGAAGCCGGGCGATGCGCCCGCCGTCGCGCGCGTTCCGCTCACCTTTGACCAGTGGCTCGACTCGCGTCGCGCCTTCTTCAACGCCGGCGACTTCTACGAATGGGAGATCGCGCGGCGCATCTTCCGCTTCGGAAACATTGCGCACGTGCTCTCGGCGTACGCCGCGGGACGCCGCCTCCACGATCCCGAGATCCTCTTCCGCGGCATCAACAGTTTGCAGCTCACCCACGACGGGAAGCGGTGGGGGATCGTTTCGATCGCCTGGGACAACGCGCGGCCCGACAATCCCCTGCCCGAATGGATTCGGACGGAAGGCGGAGGGTCGCCGGCGCCGGGATAGCCTGCCGAAGTGAGCCTCGTCCGCCGGATCGCCGCGATCCCGAAGCCCCTGCTGACGATCCTCGCGCTCGTCTTCGTGGCCGCGCTCTGGGTCCTCGACTACGTCACGGGTCCGGACCTCTCGCCGCTCATCTTCTACGTCGTCCCGGTCGTCCTCGTCGTGTGGTTCGCAGGCCGGCGGCCCGGCGTCCTCGTCTCGATCGTCGCGGCCTTCGCCTGGTTCCTGGCGGACTACCTCACCGGCCGCCACGAGAGACTTTCCCCGGCGATCCTCTACTGGAACGGCGTCGAGAAACTCCTCTTCTTCCTCCTCCTGGTCCAGCTCCTGGCGACGCTCAAGTCCGCGCTCGAGCGCGAGCGCCACGCGCGGCAGGAATTCCTGGAGCGCGAGGTGCGGATCGCCGAGCAGGTCCAGGAACGGCTCTTCCCCCAGCGCGCGCCGCGAATGGAGACGCTCGAGTGCGCCGGCGTCTGCCGCCCCGCGCGCGGCGTGGGCGGCGACTACTACGACTTCCTGCCGCTCGAGGACGGCCGGCTGGGGATCGCCGTCGGCGACGTCTCGGGAAAGGGCCTCTCCGCGGCGCTCCTGATGGCGAGCCTCCAGGGATCGCTGCGAAGCCTCGCCGCGGCCGACGGCGCCCGCGTCGACGAGATCGTCGGCGACGTCAACCGGCAGCTCTGCTCGCTGACCGAAGCGAACCGCTTCGTCACGCTCTTCTTCGGGATCTACGACGATCACCGGCGCGAGCTCTCGTGCGTCAACGCCGGGCACAACGCACCGATGCTCCTGCGGGCCGGCCCCGCCGGCGCGTCACCCGAGCGCCTCCGGTCCGGAGGCACGGTCCTCGGGTTCTTCCCGGAGGCGGGATGGAGGGCGCAGTCGCTCTCCCTCGCGCCGGGCGACGTGCTCGTCGCCGTCACCGACGGCGTGGTCGAGGCGACAAACGCCGCCAACGAAGAGTTCGGCGAGCGGCGGCTCGCGGAGGTTCTCGTTGCGAGTCGGTCTCTGCCGGCCGACGAGCTGTGCCGCGAGGTGCTCGCGCGCGTCGCCGCGTTTCTGGCGGGGCTGCCGGCCGCGGACGATCTGACGGTCGTCGTCGCCCGCGTTCTGCCGCCGCGCCGCGGCTAGCGCCTCTCCCGAACCCGTTCCCGGGCCGCCGCGGCGCCCACGAGAACCGCGGCCCCCGCGAGGAAGATGAGGCTCACGGCCACGCGCGGGCTTTCCGAGAGGGTCCCCGTGAAGTCCGCGCCGGGAGCGTTCGACACGGCCATGTACCAGACCGGCAGATAGAGCCCGGAAAAGAGCTTGCCTCCCGAGGTCAGGAAGCCGAGACCGGCGGCGATTCCCGCGGTTGCCAGGAGCCCCGCCAGTGCGCCGAGGCCTCGCGCGGGGGACGCGGCGGCGCTGCGGATCACGAGCGGTGCACCGAGGATCCCGACGAAGAGCGCGAGCGCCGCGGTCTTCCAGAGCACGGCCGAGGTCGGGACGCCCGGCTGCGAGAACACGAGCGCGCGCGTGCCGGAGAGATCCTCGCGGGCCGCGACTTCGGCGATCGCGGGTACGAGGAGGAGCAGGAACGCCGCGGCCGCTCCTCTTCCCGGAACGAAGCCCGCGACGAGCGCCGCCGCGAGAAGCGCCCACTTGAGAAGCCCCGCGCTCTCCCAGATGAGACGCGTCTCGGCGAGCACGGCCGCCATGGCGGACGGACGCACGGCGGCGGGCACCAGCGCGATCGGCGCCGCTGCCGCGAGCGAGCCCCCGGACGCCGGGCCCTCGGCGGCCGGGCCGCGGTTGCGGGATTTCGCCCCCGGGAGCCGGCGCCGTCCGCGGCGGGCCGGATCGAACCGGTCGAAGAGGAGCAACGCCGCTCCGAGCGGAACCAACGCCACGAGCAGGTTCGCCGCGCGCAGCGCCACGAGCCCCGGCGTCACCCGGATTCCCGCCCATGGGACGCGCTCGAACGGCTCGTCGCGGATCTCGAGCCCCGTCGAGAACCCCGTGGCGCCGGGGACCGTCTGACGCGCGAGGTAAGCCTGCGTCGCGGCGCCCACCGGATCGATCGCCGGCACCCGCCGGAGCTTTCCCTGCGGATCACCCGCGCCCGCGAGCCCCATCGGCAGGCCGACGAGGAGAAGCGAGAAGACGAAGAACCAAGCGACGTAGCCCCACCGGCCCGAGAGCCCCGGCGTCACGTCGAAGAGGAGCGCGAACGCCGCGGTGATCGCGACGGCCGGCAGGCTCAGCAGGAGGAACGGCACGAAGAACGCGAACGGATCGAACGGCCCCTTCCCGAAGCGCAGCCACGCGGTGAGTCCCGCCGTCAGCGCGAGCGCGGTGACGACCGAGAGGTAGGCCGCGCTCGCCGCGAACTTGCCGAGGAGATACCGGCCGTTCGACAGCGGCGTCGCGGCGAGGATCGCGCCGACCCCGCGCTCGCGGTCGCGGCGCACGGAGCCCGCGACGAGATAGAAGCCGCCGAGCGCGACGAGGATCGCGATGAGAGCCGACGCCGCGAAACCGATGTACGCCGTGTCGTAGATGGGCGCCTGAACGCGGCCGTCGGGAAATCGCCACGACAGCGAGCTCGCACGGCCGGCCGGGTCGGGGATCCAGAGGATCGCGGCCGCGAACGCGGCCAGCAGCGCGACGAGCGTCCCGACGGAGCGCATCCGCATGCGGACTTCCGTCCCGACCTGCGCCGCGAGGGCGCCCGAGGACGCGCTCACGCCGCCGGCCGCCGGGCGTCCGCATCGAGGTTCGTCAGGAGATAGGCGTCCTCGAGGTTGGGCTCGACCTCGCGGGCGCCCGGAAGGGCCGCGCCGCGACCGACGAAGCGCACGTGCACGCCGTCGGCCCGCCGGATGAGGTTCGAGACGTGCACGCTCCGCTGCGCCTCGGGCAGCTTCTCCGACGTCACGACGGCCGAGAAGACGCGCCCGACCGCGTCACGCAGCAGGTCCTCCGGGGTCGCATGCCGCACGAGACGACCCTTCCGGATCACGGCGATCGAAGACGCCACCGCCTCGACGTCCGAGACGATGTGCGTCGAGAGGATCACGACGCGGCCCTGTGCGATCTCCGAGAGGAGATTGCGGAAGCGGACACGCTCCTCCGGATCGAGACCCACGGTCGGCTCATCCACGATGACGAGCTTCGGATCGCCGAGGAGCGCCTGGGCGATCCCGACGCGCTGCCGCATTCCGCCGGAGAATCCCGAGAGCCGCCGGTCCGCGGCGCCGTGGAGGTTCGTCAGCTCGAGAAGCTGCTGCACGCGGCGCGAGAGATCGGCGCCCGAGAGGCCCTTGAGGCGGCCGAGGTACGCGAGGAACTCGCGCGCGGTCAGCTTCTCGTAGACGCCGAAGTCCTGCGGCAGGTAGCCGAGCACGCGGCGCACGGCGAGCGGGTCGGCCACGCCGTCGTGCCCCTCCCAGAGGAACGTGCCCGACGTCGGGCGCGTCACCGTCGCGAGCAGTGACATCAGCGTGGTCTTCCCCGCACCGTTTCCGCCGAGCAGTCCCAGCACGCCCTCGCCGACCGCGAGCGAGAACTCCTCGAGCCCGACCGTACCGTCGGGATAGCGCTTGCCGATCGAGCGGACTTCCAGCATGAGGCCTCCTCGCCTAGAAACGTACCGGGAGCAGCCGAGTTCCGGCGGTCAGCGTCCACTCACAGGAGCCCGCCGAGTCCGGGATCCCTCGCTCTCGCTCGGGATGACAGCCACGTCTCGAAGTCAAAGACTCACCAGCTCGCGACGCGACCAACTTTCGCGTAGGGGCGGCCCTTGCGGCCGCCCGATACGGGCGGGGACAAGCCCCGCCCCTTGTATGTTTGGGGTTGGATGCGACTGAGGCGGGGAAGGCCGGCCGCCCCTGAGGCCAGAGAGCCTGGAACGTAGATCGGCCCCCCGCCCTCATCTCCGATGCCGAAGGGAATCTGAGGCCTTTAGAGCCT
>DATJZU010000075.1:0-21706 GCA_035498835.1 Thermoanaerobaculia bacterium | reverse complement strand
TCCGCCGTGGGCTCTTCGATCGAGGAGGAGGTCGAGAAGATGACCTGGGCGACGCGATGGGGCGCCGATACGGTCATGGACCTCTCGACCGGCCGCAACATCCACGAGACCCGGGAGTGGATCCTTCGGAACTCTCCGGTTCCGATCGGAACCGTCCCGATCTATCAGGCGCTCGAGAAGGTCGGCGGAAAGGCCGAGGAGCTGACCTGGGAGGTCTATCGCGACACGCTCATCGAGCAGGCGGAGCAGGGCGTGGACTACTTCACCGTGCACGCCGGCGTGCGGCTCGCGTACATCCCCCTGACCGCGGCACGCGTCACGGGGATCGTCTCGCGCGGCGGGTCGATCATGGCGAAGTGGTGCCTGGCGCACCATCTGGAAAGTTTCCTTTACACCCGGTTCGACGAGATCTGCGAGATCCTGAAGACCTACGACGTCTCCTTCTCGCTCGGCGACGGCCTGCGCCCGGGCTCCACGGCGGACGCCAACGACGCGGCGCAGTTCGGGGAGCTCGAAACACTCGGCGAGCTGACGCAGAAGGCCTGGGCGCAGGACTGCCAGGTCATGATCGAAGGACCGGGCCACATCCCGATGCACCGGATCCAGGAGAACGTCGAGAAGGAGTTCGCGATCTGCCACGAGGCGCCCTTCTACACGCTCGGGCCGCTCGTGACGGACGTCGCGCCGGGCTACGACCACATCACTTCGGCGATCGGCGCGGCGATGATCGGATGGTTCGGCACGGCGATGCTCTGCTACGTGACGCCCAAGGAGCACCTGGGCCTGCCGAACAAGAAGGACGTGAAGGACGGCGTGATCGCCTACAAGATCGCGGCGCACGCCGCGGATCTCGCCAAGGGACACCCGGGCGCGCGGCTCTGGGACGACACGCTGTCGAAGGCCCGGTTCGAGTTCCGCTGGGAGGACCAATTCCACCTCGCTCTGGATCCCGAGACAGCGCGCGAGTTCCACGACGAGACGCTGCCGGCCGAAGGCGCGAAGGTGGCGCACTTCTGCTCGATGTGCGGCCCGCACTTCTGCTCGATGAAGATCACGCAGGACGTCCGCGACTACGCGGCGAGCCTCGGTGTCGCCGAGGAACAGGCGCTCGCGCGCGGGATGGAGGAGAAGTCGGAGGAGTTCCGGCGCGAGGGGGCGGAAATCTACCGGAAGGTCTGAGGGCGCTCGGGAAAATCTCGCGGGAGGCCCCTCAACCCCTCAACAAACCGCGTCCCCGCGCGTAACCCTCCTTTGCGGGCCCGCGGGGGGCCCGCATACCGGAGGTGATTCCATGCCCGATGTGACCAGGCACGACCACGGTTCGTTCTCCTGGGCCGAGCTCGCCACGAGCGACGCGGCCGCCGCCAAGACCTTCTATGGAAAGCTCTTCGGCTGGTCCGTCAAGGACGATCCCATGGGTCCCGGACCGCAGGACGTCTATTCGACCGTCCAGGTGTCCGGCAAGGCGGTTGGCGCCCTGTATCCGATGCGGGCCGATCAGAAGGAGCAGGGCGTCCCGCCCCACTGGACGACATACGTGGCGGTGAAATCCGCCGACGAGACGGCGGCGAAGGCGAAGTCTCTCGGGGGCAAGGTGATCTCCGAGCCTTTCGAGGTCATGACGTTCGGGCGAATGGCGGTGATCCAGGATCCGGCCGGCGCCTTCTTCGCCATCTGGCAGGCGCGCGAGCACATCGGCGCGCAGCGCGTGAATGAGCCCGGCGCCTTCTGCTGGATGGAATTGCTCACGCCGGACCTGGCGAAGGCCAAGGCGTTCTACGCGGCGCTCTTCGGCTGGTCCTACAAGGATTCGACGAGCCCCGGCATGCAGTACTCGGAGATCCTCCTCGACGGCAAGCCGATCGGAGGGATGATGCCGCCGATGCCCGGCATGGAGAAGATGCCGTCGGCCTGGGGCGTCTACTGGCAGGTCAGCGACGTGGACGGCTCGGCCTCCAGGGCGAAGTCTCTCGGCGCCAGGACGCTCGTCGAGCCGCGGGACATCCCGAACACCGGCCGATTCGCCGTGCTCCAGGACCCGCAGGGCGCGGCGTTCTCAATCTACAAGCAGGCCGGCCACTAGGCGGCCGTGCCGCCGCCGGATCAGAGCTTGAGGAAGATCCGGCGGCGGTTCATCCAGCCCGCGATCGCGACGAACACCGCGAGGAACGCGAGCGCGAAGAGAAGCGACCCGAGCCGCGGATCGGCGGTGTGCGCGAAGACGGTCCGGTAAATCGTCGCGTAGAGTGACCGCGCCTTCCCGGTGGTGTCGGGGACCTTGATCCACAGAAGCATCAGGACCGCGAGCAGCGACAGCGTGAAGATCGCGAGCGCGTTCCTCCCGAGCCATCGGAACGGCGCCGCCCAGGCCTTCCCGCCGCGCTCGTCCACGATCCAGAGGCACACGGCCAGCGCGATGGCCGCGAGGCCCGACATGAAGACGGCGTAGGAAGAGGTCCAGAGGTTCTTGTTGATCGGGAAGACCGTTCCCCAGAGGGCTCCGATCGCGGCGCCGGCCGCTCCGGCGGCCAGCAGAACCTTGATCTTCCGCCGCAGGTCCATCCGCGCCGAGAGCAGCGCGCCGGCCATCGAACCGAAGAGCGTCGTCGCGATCGCCGGCAGCGTCGAGAGCGGTCCCTCGGGGTCCCATCCCGCCTTCCAGGTGTGCGCTCCGAGGACGAGTCGGTCGACGTAGGCGGCGAGATTTCCCTCGACGTCGAGACGGCCCGTGCCGTATCCCGGCACCGGCACGAACTTCATGAGTCCCCAGTAGAGGAGCAGGAGCGTCACGGCCGCCGGCAAGACGCCGCGGCGGCCGAGGAGCAGGCGAATCAGGCCCGCCGCGAGGAAGCAGACGCCGATCCGCTGCAGGACGCCGGGGATCCGCAAGTGCTCTTTGTGGAAGAGGACGAACGAGAGCGCGTTCAGCGCGAGGCCGATCCCGAAGATCGCCGCGCCGCGCGCCGCCGTGTGCCGGAGAAGATCCGCGCGCGTCGCGCCCTTCTCGGTCCGGCGCGTGAACGAGATCTCCATCGAGACTCCGACGATGAAGAGGAAGAACGGGAAGATCGTGTCGGTATAGGTCCAGCCGTTCCACTCGGCATGGAGGAGCTGCGGGTATGCGTGCTCCCAGGTTCCCGGCGTGTTCACGACGAGCATTCCGGCGACCGTCAGGCCGCGCAGGACGTCGAGCCCGTCGAGGCGCTCGACCCCGGGTGCGGCCGCCGCCGGAGCCGCGGCGATGCTCAACGGAAGGCGCCGGCCATTCCGTCCGGCCCGTGACCCGCGACGAGCCGGCCGACGACGGCGAGCTTCTCGAGGTCGAGAGCGGCGACGAAGTCCGCGCCGGCCGCGGCCACCCAGGCCCTTCGATTGTCCGGAGCGACGAGAAGGCCGACGATCTCCGGCCTCTCGCCGGGGCTCGACGAGACGTGCGTCGCCCCGCCCTCGGGCGTCGCGGCGATGGCGATTCGCCCGATCGGCCGGCGGGTCGTCGCGTCGAAGATCGCGACCTCTCCCGAGCTCGCGCACGAAACGAGCGCGCGCCGGCCGTCGGAGGTGATCTTGACGCGGATCGGAAACTTCGCGGCGGCGACTTCGCCGATCACCTCCAGGCTCCGCGCGTCGATCACGGAGACCGTATCCGCCTCGCGGTTGGCGACCCAGACCTGGCGCCCGTCCGGCGTGATCGCAATGCCTTCCGCGCCCTTGCCCGTCGGGATCTGCCGGATCGCCTTGCGGCCCTCGACCACCGTGACGCTGCCCGACCCGATGTTCGCGACGAACGCGCGCGCGCCGTCCGGCGTCGAGACGACCATGTGCGAGACGTCCTGGAAGGTCGGGATCTGCTGCTCGACGCGCCGTGCCTTCGGATCGACAACGAGAAGCTCCTTCAGGCCTTCGGCGGTGACGAGGAGCCGTCCATCGGGAAGCGGGGCGAGGCCGTGCGGCCGCGCTCCGGATGGAAGCTCGATCGCGCCGATCTTCGTTCCCTTTTCGACGTCGAGCAGCGTGATCGTGCGGCCGGGCTTCTCGCGGTCGCCGTAGTCCGAGACGGCGCACGTCCGCCCGTCCGCGAGCACCGCGGCCTCGTGCGGTCCGTGGCCGACCGGAATCGTCGCGACCGATTTTCCGGTCACGGCCTCGACGATCGTGGCCGTGTCGTCGGACTTGTTGAGGATCACGATGCGGTCGGACGATCGAGGCGCGGGCGCGGGAGCGGCCGCTGCGGCGCCGGAAAGAAGGAGCAAGAAGGCGGCGATGGTTTCGCGCATGCAGATTCTCCGGATCGAAACTGTACCGCAGGGAGTCGCCTACAATGCTCTCCTTGAAGCCATCCGTGCTGCTCCTCGCGGCGCTCGCGTCGGCGACGTGCGCTGCGCTCCTCGGACAGGCTCCCGCGGAGCCGTCGCTGCCGCGACAGCGCGCGGGACGCTACGAGGTGACGCTCCATCCGCCCGCCGGGGGGCTGCGCGCCGGCGCCGAGATGGAGATCGAGTTCCAGGTCCTCGACTTCGGCTCCGCCGACGCCGCGTCCGCGGGGCCGTCCCCCGTCCTCTTCGCGCGCTTCCGGTGCGAGGTGGACATGCCTTCCATGCCGAGCATGCCGCGGTTCGACGAGATCGCGCATCGCGAGGGCGTCCCGGGGGTCTATGGCGTGCACCCGACGTTCCCGCACGGCGGCGACTACCGGCTCTGCATCACGCTCCTGCCGCCGGAAGAGCAGATCGCGATGACGCCCCGGCCCGACGGACCTTTCACCGTGGAGTTTCCTCTCGAGGTCGCCGACGCGTCGAGCGGCCGCCGCTCGTTCTCCGAGGTCCGACCCTACCGTCTCGAGGTCCTCGCGTCGCCCAGCCCTCCCGTCTCAGGCGGCGAGACCGAGCTCGAGCTGCGCGTCCGGCTCGAGAACAGCCCGGACCTGCGCGAGGTGACCGATTTCGACCTCGTGCACGAGCGGCCGATGCATCTCTTCCTCGTCCGCCGGGACCTCGGCTACTTCGCGCACGAGCATCCCGAGCTCGTGGCGCCGGGCGTCTTCCGCCTGCGCTACCGCTTTCTTGCGCCGGGGGACTGGCGCCTCTTCGCCGACGTCGCGCCGCGCGACGCGGGCGACCAGGTCCTCATGGCGGCGCTCACCGTCCGGTCGGGGGAGGGCGATCCGCCGCCGCCGTCGCCGATGCCCGACGGTCCCGTTCTGACCGCCGCGGCGGCCGGCGGAGTCCGCGCCGATATGGAGGTCCCCGAGGGAGGGATCCCCGCGGGGAGGACGGTCACGGTCGTCGCGAAGCTCTCCGATGCCCGGGGCCGGCCGGTCGAGGACCTCCAGCCGTGGCTCGGCGCCCTCGGCCATCTGCTGCTCGTCCACCGCGACGCGGAGACCTTCGCGCACGCGCACCCCGACGAGCGGGAGCCGGGGGTGGGCCGCGGAGGAAGGATTCCCTTCCTCGTGCGCCTGCCGAAGCCCGGCCTCTATCGCGGCTGGCTCCAGTTCCAGCGCGCCGGGCGCGTCGTGACCGAGGAGATCGCGCTCGAGGCGCGGGCGGTCAGTCCCTGAGAATCTGGAGCGAGAGCGACCGGTCGGAGAGCCCCTCGGCGGCCGTCGCGCGGACGGCGTAGTCGTCCTCGATGCGCACGCCGAATTTGCCCGGCATGTAGATGCCCGGCTCGACCGTCACGGTGTTCCCCTCGACGAGGGGCGTGCGGTTGCCGTGCACGAGATACGGCGACTCGTGGCCGTCCATCCCGAGGCCGTGGCCGAGGCGGTGCGTGAAGAACTGGCCGTAGCCCGCCTGCTCGATCACGCGCCGCGCGGCGGCATCGACTTCCTCGGGGATCGCTCCGGCCTTGAGCGCCGCGATGCCCGCCGACTGGGCCTTCTCGACGATGTCGTACACCTTGCGCAGCTCGTCGGAAGGGCTTCCGAACGAGACGGTCCGCGTCACGTCGGAAGTGTACCCGCGGACGCGGCATCCGGTGTCGATGAGGATCGTGTCGCCCTTCGCGAGCGTGCGCTCCTCCGGCGCGCCGTGCGGGAATGCGGAGTTCGGGCCGAACTGGACCAGGCCGTCGCCCGTGACGCCGACCCGAACGTACTCCTCCGCGAGGATCGCCGAGACCTGCTTCTCGGTCATGCCGCCGCGGATCCGTTTGTGCGTGGCGGCGATGGCCTTCGCCGTGCGTTCGCCGGCCGCGCGCTGGAAGATCTGCTCTTCGGGGGCTTTCACGCGGCGCAGCGCGTCGAACAGCGGGCTGGCTTCTTCGAGGCGTCCGGAGAACACGGTCCCGAGGCGGGCGACCGTCTCGTAGGAGGTCGCGCCCTCGATGCCGAGCGCGCCCTTGCCTTGAAGCAGCGTGCCGACGAGGGCGATGGGATTCTCGTCCTCCTTCCACGTCTTCACGTCGTCCACGACGGCGTTCCTCTTGTGGTTGGCCTCTTCGAAATTGGGCGTCACCAGAACGGCCGGGCCGTCCGTCAAGAGGACGAGCGCGGTGAGGCGTTCGCTCTTGAAGATCGAGAGATTCGCGGCGTACGCGAGGTTCGTCGAAGGCGTCACGAAGATCGCGTCGAGCCCGCGCGCCTTCGCCGCGGCGCGCAGGCGCGACTGCCGCTCGCGGAACGTCGTCGCGGGCAGCGGCGGGGGCAGCGGCGGGAGGGCCTCGCTCGAGGCGGCGGCCTTGGCCGCGGGAAGGACGGCGGCGGCGGCGCCGGCCGAGACGATGAGAGCGCGTCGAGTCAGAGGCATTCGGTGACTCCTTCCAAGGCGGCGGTAGGATACCGGTTCCCGGGAAAGGAGTCGCCATGCCTTACGACCCCATGTTCGTGCAGCCGATGCGCGAGGAGCTGACGCGGGTCGGCTTCGAGGAGCTGCGCCGTCCCGAGGACGTCGACCGGGCGGTGGCGCAGCCCGGGCGCATGCTCCTCTTCGTGAACTCGATCTGCGGCTGCGCCGCCGGCGTTGCCCGTCCGGGCGTGGCGCGTTCGCTCCAGGCTCCCGCGGCGCCCAAGCGCCTCACGACGGTCTTCGCGGGGCAGGACGTCGAGGCGACGGCGCGGGCCCGGAGCTATTTCGGCGGGATGCCTCCCTCGTCACCGCAGGTCGCGATCCTCGAAGACGGGAAGCTCCTCTTCCTGCTCCAGCGCCACGAGATCGAAGGGCGCACCGCGGACCAGGTCGCCGCGGCGCTCGAGAGCGCGTACAGGAGCTTCTGAAGAGGGCTATCAGCTGACGGCGATCGCCGTCTCACTTCCCGTGCCGGTAGTACTCGAACGCCGACATCGGCTTCCCGTAGTCGACGCTCCAGGGCCGCGAGTCCGCGGACGCCTTGCCGAGCGCGCGGGCCATTTCCCGGACGTGCGTCGCGATCGCGCCGCAGCACGATCCAATGTAATTCACGCCGATGTCCCGGGCGCGTTTCGCGTAATCGGCCATTTCACCGCGTGAGAGCTGCAGCGGATCGAGCTGGAAGGGAAACTGCGGCATCGAAGTGAAGTCGGGCGACTCGGCCGTCGTTCGATACGCCACCGGCTGGCAGGCCACGTACCCCTTCACCGCGCGCCGCATCTCCTCGACGATCGGGAGCGTGAGCTCCGGTCCGCGGAGGCAGTTGACGCCCACGATGTCCGCGCCGGCGTCGGCCAGAGCCTTCGCGCACTCGGCCGGAGTCTTGCCGTCGGGGGTGACCGCATTCTGCTCGAAGCAGACGGTGACCATCGTCGGCAGGCCCGTCTTCTTGCCGCACTCGGCGGCGATCAGGGCCTCGCCGAGCCACGAGAACGTCTCGCCGATGACGAAGTCGATGCCTTCCTCCGACTGGACCGCGAGCTGCTCGTCGAACGTCTTGCGGACGCGGTCGCGCGCCGTCGGGCTGTTCGGCTCGTACATCCAGGTGAGCGAGACGTTGCCGGCGACGAGACACCGGCTGCCGGCCACCTCGCGCGCGATGCGGACCGCGGCGCGGTTCAGGTCTTCGAGCGAGCTCTCGAGCCCCACCGTCGCGAGCTTGTCGCGGCTCGCGTAGAACGTCAGCGCCTGAAGCACCTCGGCGCCGGCCTCGCGAAACTCCGTGTGCAGCTCGCGCACGGCCTGCGGGCGGTTCAGAACGACTTCCGGCGTGAAGGGCCCGCCCCGGACCCATCCGCGCTTCTCGAGCTCGAGCAGATACCCGCCGTCGCCGAGCACGATGCCGTCGGCGAGCCTCTCCAGAATTCCCTTCTTGATCATCCCTGAAAAGTCCCCTTTCCCGTTTGTTGCCATGTGTTCATGCGGCGCGCGCCGGCGACTTCGGCCGCCGTCGATCCCGCAAGACTTGCTTTGCCGCGTTGTGTCCGGGCGCGCCCGTGACGCCTCCGCCGGGATGGGCGCCCGCGCCGCAGAGATAGAGCCCCTCGACCGGCGTCCGGTACGCCGACCAGCCCGGGATCGGCCGCAGGAAGAAGAGCTGCTCGAGATTCAGATCGCCGTGGAAGATGTTGCCTTCGGTGAGGCCGTAGGTCCGCTCCAGGTCGAGCGGCGTCAGGACCTGGCGCGCGACGACGGCGCCCGGGACGTTGGGTGCGTAGTCGCCGATGCGGGCGACCACGCGGTCGCCGAGGCGCTCGCGCTCGGCGTCCCAGGTCGACCGGGCGAGCCGGTACGGGACGTACTGGACGAAGCACGTCATCACGTGGCGGCCGGCCGGCGCGAGCGACGGATCGACGTTCGACGCCACCACGCAGTCGATCCACAGCTCCTCGGGGATCCCGCCGCGCCGCGCGGCCTCGGCGCTTGCCTGCGCGAACTCGAGCGACGGCACGAGCGTGAAGAGGGCACGCTGCGGCGCCGTCCAGTCGCGGGGCATCCCCGAGACGCGCGGCTCCTGCGACAGGACGAGGTTTACCTTGGCGCAGGGCCCGTCCATCTTGATGCCGCGAATCTTCTCGCGGAAGTCCTCGGGAAGGGCGGACTCTTCCACCAGCGACAGGAAGGTGCGTTTGGGATCGGCGTTCGAGAGGACGATCGGCGCGGCGATCTCGTCGCCATCTGCGAGCGCCACGCCGCGCACGCGCCCGCCGCGGGCCACGATCCGGGCGACCGGCGCTCCCGTGCGGATCTCGGCGCCGAACGCCCGCGCGGCCGATGCCATGGCCTTCGTGATCGCACCCATGCCGCCGAGCACGTGGCCGTAGAAGCCCTGGACCTGATGTTCTCCGCCGGAGAGCAGATGGAAGAGCAAGCCCAGCGCCGTCCCCGCCTGATAGGGACCGCCGTGCTTGCCGTAGAGGCTGTTCGCAAGGAGCAGCGTCTTGACCTTGTCGGATTCGTAATGGCGGTCGAGGAAGTCCCCGAGGCTTCCGGTCAGAAAGGAGACCATCTCGGCGACTTCGGCTTCGGTGATCCCGCGGAAGCGCCGCGCGATCCGGAGGAGCTCGCGGGCCCGGCTCACGCCGCGCGCTCCGAGGTCGGGAGGCGGCTCGAGGAAGAACGGCTGGAGATAACGGGCGAGGCGCCGCAGCTTCTCGTTGCTGCGCGCGAAGGTCTTCGCGTCCGCCGGCGAGAGGCGCGCGATCTCGTCCCCGGTTCGGCTCCCGTCCGCCCACCAGGGGAGAACCGTTCCGTCGGAGAACGGCACGAGGAGCGCCGGGTCGCAGGGCACCATCCGCAGTCCATGAGACCCGAGGTCGAGGTCGCGAATGACCTCGGGGCGCAGCATGCTGGCGATGTAGGACGTCGTCGAAGCGAAGCAGCCGGGCGCGATCTCTTCCGTCACGCAACAGCCGCCGACGATGTCCCGCCGCTCGAGGACCAGGGTCGAGAGACCCGCGCGGGCGAGATAGGCGGCGGCAGTCAGGCCGTTGTGCCCCGCGCCGACGACGATCGCATCGTAAACGCCGCGCACAGGACCTGTATGACTGTTGGTCATAAATTCATGATAAATTGCCGGCGCACACTAGCACAGCAATGATTCCTCCGGAACAGAGAATGGTGACCACTGGTCAAGAAACGCCGAGCGGCCGCTCGACCCGAGCAGTGGAGAAGTCGCGGCGCATCCTGGAAGCGGCGATGCGCCATTTCGCGCGGTCCGGCTATCACGCCGCGCGGGTGGAGGACATCGCCGCGGAGCTCGGAATCGCGAAAGGCTCCGTCTTCCAGCATTACGGCAGCAAGGAGGCGCTCTTCCTCGCGGCCTACCGCCAGGCGGTCCGCTCGCTCGCGCGATACCTCGACGCGCCGGCGGAGGTCATCGCCGAGGGATTCTTCGCCACGGTGCGCTACTGGCTCGAGCGAACCGAGGGACGCCTGCGAGAGAACTGGGTGCCCTACCGCCTTTCGCTCATCGGCAACTACGCGAGCGATCTGGGCCTGCGGCGCGAGATCAACCGGTTCCTCGTCGAAGAGGATCCCTACGGCGCGATGCCGTTCATCCAGATGGGCATTGCGCGGGGCGAGGTCCGCGACGACGTGGCGCCGGAGCTGCTCGCGTCCGTCCTGGAGTGGAACGTCGAGCGATTCCAGGACGCGCTCCTGACCGAGGAGCTCGATCCGGGCCTCTTCCGCCGGGCGCGGGGCCGCCCCGAGCGCACGCGCGCGCGCATCGACCAGTTCCTCGACATCCTGCGCGGCGGCCTGGAAGTCCGTCTCGCGCGGCGGACGGCGGGCCCGGGGGGTCCGGCGTGAGCCTCGGCTGCTTCGAGCCCGATCTGGCCGTTGCGGAGACGCTGCCCTCGTCGTCGTACTTCGAGCCCGAGATATTCCGGAGCGAGCAGGAGCGGATCTTCTCGCGAACCTGGCAGCTCGTCGGGTCGGCCGCTTCGGCGTCGGCGCCCGGCGACTACTTCACGAGCGACGTCGGGGGAGAGCCGCTCGTCGTGACGCGGGGCGAGGACGGCGTCTGTCGGGCGCTCTCGAACGTTTGCCGCCATCGGGCCGGGCCCGTCGCGCGTGGTGCGGGCCGGGCGGTCGCTCTGCGATGCGGTTATCACGGCTGGACCTACGGGCTCGACGGGGCTCTGCGCACGGCGCCAGAATGGGATGGCGTGCGGAACTTCGACGGCCGGGCCTGCCGCCTGCCGGAGTTTCGCATCGAAGAATGGCGCGGGATGCTCTTCGTCAACCTGGATCCGAAAGCCGCACCGCTCGCGGCGGCGCTCTCGTCGATCGCGGAGGAGAGCCGGACTCTGCCGCTCGAGCGCATGCGCCGCTTCAAGACGATGGACTACGAGATCGCCTGCAACTGGAAGGTCTACGTGGACAACTATCTCGAGGGGTACCACATCCCGATCGTTCATCCGGAGCTCTTCCGCCGACTCGACTATCGCGCGTATCGGGTCGAGACGGCGGATGGCTTCTCGAAGCAGCACGCGCCGTACCGGGAAGGATCGGAGGAGTCGGTGTCTGAAGCTCTCTACTACTGGCTCTTCCCGAACGTGATGCTCAACTTCTATCCAGACAACCTGCAGACGAACGCCGTCATCCCGCTCTCACCCGAGCGGACGCTCGCGCGGTTCGAGTGGTACGCGCTCGATCCCGAGCGTCCGGGCGCCGCCGGGGAGCTCGAGCGCGCCTTCGCGTTCGCGGATCGGATCCAGCGGGAAGACATCGCGATCTGCGAGGAGGTGCAGAAAGGTCTGCGGTCCCGCACGTACGACCGCGGCCGCTACTCGGTCCTCCGCGAGAACGGGGTCCACCACTTCCACGGGCTGCTCCACCGGTTCCTGGATCCGTAGGGGCGGCCCTCGCGGCCGCCCATCGAGGCGGGCTAGGTCTTACGCCGCAAATCCGCGGCGATCTCGCGGGCGGCGTTCGCGCCGGGGCCGCCGGTCACGCGCCCGCCGGGATGCGTTCCGGCGCCGCAGAGGTAGAGGCCCGCGATCGGCGTGCGGTAGCGCGCCCAGCCGAGCAGCGGGCGCATCGTGAAGATCTGGTCGAGCGCCTGCTCGCCGTGGAAGATGTGGCCGCCCGTCAGGCCGTACGTCTCCTCGAGGTCCTGCGGCGTCAGCACCTGGCGCGCGACGATCGCCGATTCGAGATCGGGCGCGTACGCCGCGAGCGTCTCGACGACCGCGTCGCCGAACGCGTTGCGCCGGCTCTTCCAATCGCCTTCGCGGAGGCGCTCGGGAGCGTACTGGGCGGTGATCGACATGACGTGCGCCCCGGAAGGTGCGAGCGACGTGTCGAGCAGCGTCGGAATCGTGACGTCGCACCAGGGGTTCGGCGAGAATTCGCCGTACTTGGCGGCGTCGAAGGCGCGCTCGAGATAGTCGATCTCCGGCCCGACGTGGATCCGTCCTGCGAGGAGCTGCGGCGCGTTCCCGTCGAGTCCCCGGAACTTCGGGAGCTTCGAGAGGGCGAGGTTGACCTTGCCGACGGCGCCGGAGCTCCGGTAGTTGCGCATCCGGTTCGAGAAATCCGGATCGAGCTCGGTCGGCTCGACGAGATTCAGGAGCGTGCGGCGCGGATCGGCGTTCGACGCCACCGCGCGCGCCGGAATCCTCTCGCCGCTCGCGAGCACGACACCGACGGCCCGGCCGTCGCGGATGTCGATGCGGGAGACCTCGACGCCGGTGCGGATCTCGGCGCCGAATTCGCGCGCCGCGTCGGCCAGCGCCGAAGTCAGCGCGCCCATGCCGCCCGCGACGAAGGCCGCGGGGCCGGCGGAATGGGGCTCCAGGGCCGCCTGGATGAGCAGGTTCGCTCCCGTGCCGGCCGACCAGGGCCCGCCGAACATGCCGTAGACGCCGCGCGCCGCGATGACCGACCGCAGGAGATCCGTCTCGAACCACTCCGCGACGAGGTCGGCGACGGCCATCGGGCCCCAGCGCAGGAGGCGGTACGCGTCGCGGCGCGGAAGACCGCGGAAATCCTTGCCGAGCTTGAGCAGCTGCCAGACCTCGCCGGCCTCGGTCCGGTCGAGGTCGGGCGGCGTCATCGAGAGAAGCGGCGCCGCCATCTTCCCGATGCGCCCGAGGCTCTCGTGGAACTCGCCGTACTTGCGCGCGTCCTTTTCGGAGTGGCGGCCGAGCGCCGTGGAGGTGCGCGACGGGTCGTCGTAGAGGGGCAGGTGCTTGCCCTCCGGCGAGAGCGCGAGCACGCGCACTTCCGGGCGGAGCGTCTTGAGGCCGTGTTCCGCGAGATCGAGGTCGGCGGCGATCCGCGGGAGCAGCGGCCCGGCCGAGTGGGCGAGCGTCGAACAGCGGAAGCCCGGATGGATCTCCTCGGTGACGGCCGCGCCGCCCACGACGTTGCGGCGCTCGAGGACGAGGGGCTTCAGGCCCGACTTCGCGAGATAACCCGCCGCGACGAGGCCGTTGTGCCCGCCGCCGATGATCAGGACGTCGGGCGTCCCGTTCACGCGCGCACCTTGCCCTTCTTCCAGTCGGCGAGGAGCTTCCGTGCGGCGTTGCGTCCCGGCGCGCCCATGATGCCGCCGCCCGGGTGCGTCGCCGAGCCGCACATGTAGAGGTTGCGCACCGGCGTCGCGTACTGGGCCCAGCCGGGAGCGGGCCGCAGGAAGAAGAGCTGCTCGAGCGTCAGCTCGCCCTGGAAAATGTTGCCCTCGGAGAGCCCAAAGTCCCGCTCGAGGTCGAGCGGCGTCAGTACCTGCCGGTGGCGGATGAGGCTCTTCAGGTTCGGCGCGTGCTCCGAGATCGTGTCCACGACCGTGTCGCCGAAGGCCTCACGCTGCTCGTCCCAGTTGCCCTTGAGGTTGTAGGGCGCGTACTGGACGAAGCACGACATGACGTGCTTTCCCGGCGGCGCGACCGACGGGTCCGTCAGGCTCGGAATCACCATGTCGATGTAGGGACGCCGCGAGAAGTGGCCGTACTTCGCGTCGTCGTACGCACGCTCCATGTAATCGACGGACGGCGAGATCGAGATCGCGCCGCGCAGGTGCGCGCCGGTTCCCGGCAGGCTCTTGAACTCCGGCAGGCCGTCGAGCGCGAGATTGACCTTTCCCGACGAGCCGCGGAACTTGTACCGCTCGATGTCCTCGACGAAGTCCCCGGGCAGCTCCTTCGAGTCCATCATCTTGAGGAACGTCAGGCGCGGATCGACGCTCGAGCAGACGACGCGGGCCGAGATCTCCTCCCCGCTCGCGAGCGCGACACCGGTCGCCTTGCCGTTCTTCGTGAGGATCTTCGCGATCGGCGACTTCGTGCGGATCTCGACGCCGGCCTCGCGGGCCGCGTCGGCGATAGCGTTCGAGATCGCGCCCGTGCCGCCGCGGGCGAACCCCCAGGAGCGGAATGCGCCGTCGATCTCCCCCATGTAGTGGTGAAGGAGCACGTAGGCCGTGCCGGGGGAGCGCACGCCGAGGAAGGTCCCGATGATCCCCGAAGCCGACATCGTCGCTTTGAGCACGTCCGTCTCGAACCACTGGTCGAGGAAATCGATCGCGCTCATCGACATGAGCTGGACCTGGTTGTAGCGGTCGCCGGGGGAGAGATCCCGGAAGCGCTTGCCGAGGCGCAGGAGATCCAGGAATCCCTTCCAGTCGCGGGACGTCGGATCGGCCGGCGTCATCGAGAGGATCGGCTTCACGAACCGGCCCATCTCGACCATCGCCTTGCCGTACTCGTCGTAGGCCTCGGCGTCGAGGCGCGAGTGCCGCGCGATCTCGCGGCGCGTCTTGTAATGGTCGTTGACGCGCCACAGGTAGTCCCCGTTGGGCATCGGCGTGAACGTGCCGTCGAGCGGCAGGATCTCGAGGCCGTGGCGCGGGAGATCGAGCTCGCGGATGATCTCGGGCCGCAGGAGCGAGACGACGTAGGAGCAGACGGAGAACTGAAAACCCGGGAAGACCTCCTCGGTCACGGCGGCGCCGCCGAGCACGTGGCGGCGCTCGAGGACCAGGACCTTCTTTCCGGCGCGCGCAAGGTACGCGGCCGTGACGAGGCCATTGTGTCCGCCGCCGATGACGACGGCGTCATAGGAGCTGTTCGACTGTCCGCTCATTGCTCGGGCGAGCGAGCATACTTATAATCGGCGCCCGCGACAACGCCGAAGAAGGAAATTCGAGGTCGAGTGTGCCGATCGGAACCGCGTTTCACGAGAAGACTCTTCCTTACTGCGAGAGTCTGAATTACCGGGACTGGTCCGGCTATTACGCCGTCTCCGCCTACGAGGCGCACCATGAGCACGAGTACAACGCGATCCGCAACGCGGCCGCGCTGATCGACGTTTCGCCGCTCTACAAGTACAAGGTGTCGGGTCCCGACGCGACGCGACTCGTGGACCGCATCGTCACGCGGGACATGCGGAAAGTGTCCGTCGGTCAGGTCATCTACACGCCGTGGTGCGACGAGCGAGGCAAGGCGATCGACGACGGCACGGTCTCGCGTCTCGAAGAGAACGTGTACCGCTGGACGGCGGCGGATCCCTCGCTGCGCTGGTTCGAGCAGAACGCCGGCGGCTTGAACGTCGCGATCGAGGACATCTCGGAACAGGTCGCCTCGCTCGCGCTGCAGGGACCGACCTCGGGCCGGCTCCTCAAGGCGGTGGCCGAGGCTCCGATCGAGAACCTGAAGTACTTCCGCGTCACGAAGGGACATCTCGGCGGCATCCCGGTCGACATCTCCCGCACGGGATACACGGGCGACCTCGGGTACGAGATCTGGATGCCGTGGGACGACGCGCCGCGCGTCTTCGATGCATTGATGGACCGCGGCAAGGCGTTCGACATCCACCTCGCCGGCATGCTCGCGCTCGACGTCGCGCGTATCGAAGCGGGGCTGCTCCTGATCGACGTGGACTTTCAGGGCAGCAAGAAGGCTCTCATCGAATCGCAGCGCTACTCGCCGTACGAGATGGGGCTCGGGCGTCTCGTGGACCTCGACAAGGCGCGGTTCGTGGGCCAGGCGGCGCTGCGCGAAGAGAAGCGCGCCGGCTCGCCGCGCGAGATCGTCGGGCTCGAGGTGGACTGGACGCGCGTCGAGCAGCTCTTCGACGCCGTGGGCCTGCCGCCGCAGGTTCCGGCCGCCGCCTCCCGCGTCTCGGTCCCCGTTTACGGGCGGCTCGGCCAGGTCGGCAAGGCGACGTCGACGACGTGGTCTCCAACGCTCAAGAAGCTCATCGGTCTCGCGACGGTCTCCTCCGAGTACGCGAAGGTCGGGACGAAGCTCGAGATGGAGCTGACGGTCGAAGCCGTTCGGCATCGCGTTCCCGCGGCCGTCGTCAAGACGCCCTTCTTCAATCCGAAGCGCAAGACCGCGACGCCGGTCTGACCCGGGAGGACGCCATGGAATCGCCGCTCTCGAAGGTTCTCGAACGGTACGACTCCCAGGCGACGCTCGAGAACGCGTGGACGATCCCGGCGCCCTGGTACGTGGACGACCGCGTCACGGACCTCGAGCGGAAGACCGTCTTTTCGAAGAGCTGGCAGATGGTCGCGCGCGCCGATCAGGTCGCCGGCGCGGGCCAGTTCGTGACGGCGGAGCTCGCGGGGGAGCCGGTCATCGTCGTGCGCGGCGAGGACCGGGTGCTGCGGGCTTTCTTCAACGTCTGCCGCCATCACGCGGCGGCCGTCGAGCCGCGGCCTGCGGGTCAGACGCATCTCCTGCGCTGTCCGTACCACGGCTGGACGTACTCGCTCGCGGGAGAGCTCAAGGGCACGCCCGAGTTCGGCGGCGTTTGCGGGTTCGAGAGGTCGGCGAGCGGCCTCATGCCGGTCGAGGTCGCCGAGTGGGAGAAGTTCGTGTTCGTGCGCCTCGAGAAGGGCGGCCCGTCGCTGATCGAGTCGCTCGGGGACCTCGTGGCGCAGTTCCAGCCGCTCGATCTCTCGCGATTCCACTTCTTCGAGCGGCGCGAGTGGACCTTCGAGTGCAACTGGAAGGTCTTCGTGGACAACTATCTCGACGGCGGGTATCACGTGCCGCACATGCACAAGGGCCTGTCCTCCGTCCTCGACTACAGCCAGTACCGCATCGAGACGGGCCCCAACTGGTGCCTCCAGCACAGCAAGATGACGCAGGAGGGCGCCGCGCCGGACGTCGGCGCCGTGCGCCAGGGGGACAAGGCCTACTACTACTGGATCTATCCGAACTTCATGATCAACTGGTACGAGGGCGTCATGGACACGAACCTCGTGCTGCCGCTCTCGACGGGAAAGTCGCGCGTCATCTTCGACTTCTACTTCACCGACGTCTCGACGCCCGATGCGATCGCGCGCAATCGCGCTTCGATCGACGTCGGGAACAAGGTGCAGGACGAGGACCTCGCGATCTGCGACTCGGTGCAGAAGGGGCTGACGTCTCGGGCGTACGTCGCCGGGCGGCTGTCCGTGCGGCGCGAGGCGGGGGAGCACCTCTTCCACCGCCTGCTGGCCCGGGACCTGAAGGCCGGGCTCGGCGGCTCCGATCGCCGGTAGGTCAGCTCTTCCCGCGGCGCTCGCGCCGGCGCCGGTCCGACGACGCGCTCTCGCTCACCGAGAACCTCGGCGCCGACCGCCGGTGCGCGCGCCGGCGTTCCTCGGCTCGCCGCTCATCCGCCGTGCGCCGATCCGGATGCGCGTGCGCGCGCGGCTCGTGGGTCTTCCGGCGGGTCAGTAGACGCCTCCCGTCAAGTGGACGATCGCCGTCCAGACGCCGCGCACGAAGCGGAACGAGACGATCGGAAAAACGACGGCCGCGGTGCACCAAACCCAGAGGCTGGTCCGGACCGACCAGTTCGGGGAAGCGATGATCCCGATCATGAGGACGACGGCCGTCAGCAGCGTGTTGATGTCGAGCGAGCCGACCCACTGGCCGTGCTCGCGCGAGAATCCGACGCCGCAGCAGGCGCAGCAGTCGTTCATCCGGAAGTAGGTGCGGAAGAGCTTGCCCTGCCCGCAGACCGGGCAGCGCAGGCACAGGCCCCGCCGGACGACCGTCCTCCAGTAGCCCTCGGGAAACGTCGTCGCGTGGCGCGCGGTCGCCCGCCAGGGCAGGACCGGCTGCTGCGGGGTCTGAGGATCGGACGCGGCGCTCACGTCCAAATGCTAGCAGTTTGCTTTCCGGCCGTCCCGTGCTCAGAGGGACAGCTTCTCCCCCTGACGGGCGACGCCGAATCCGCGCGCCTCGAGGCGGCGCAAGGCGCCCGCGTCCCAGGAGAGCCTGTTCGTGTGATTCAGGTGCACGAAACGGACCGAAGCCGGCGGCGTCCCGCGGCGCGAGAGCAGATCCATCGTGTCGGGCACGAGCGGATGGGGAATGTCTTCGATCGCGCGGCCGGGGATCTCGTCGGCCGAGAAGAACGTGCCGTCGAGGAACATCGTGAGGTCCGCGTCGGCGGCGAAGTCCGAGAGATCTCGGTCCCACTTCTCCCAGCAGTCGATGTCGGGCAGCCAGAGCACGCGGCGCCGCGGACCGCGCACGAGATACGCCACGGTGTCCGAGTCCTCGTCGCGGTGCGGCACGCGGATCGCCGTGACGCGGAGATGTTCGGTGAGGCGGAATTCCTTTCCGGCCTCGATCTCGCGGATCGCGACGTTCCCCCGCTCGACGAGGCGGCTCCAGGGCTTGTTCGCCCGGAGAAACCTCGCCATCGATGCAGTGCAGTAGACGGGGAGATTCTTCGCGTTGACGACTTCGCGTCCGAGCTGCGCGAGACCCAGGTAATGCCCGATGTGCGCGTGCGTGAGGAGGATCGCGTCCGGCAGGCCGCCGAGGAGCTCGACCTGCGCCGGGAGGTCCGGCGTCGCGTCGATGAGGAAGCGCCTGCCGGCGGCGGCGTCGACGAGGCCGAGCGCCGCGACCATGCGGCGTTTCGTCGGATCCCGCCGCGCCTCGACGCAGAGCGCCTGGAGGCAGCCGAGGTGCGGTATGCCGCCGTCCTGCGCGATGCCGAGGACGATGGCTTCGGGGCCGGCCTCGGGGCCGGCGGGCGGCGCGGAAGGCGTTGCCGTCGCCGCGAGGAGCAGGGCCAGCGCCGCGGCCGGCCGCATCCCGAGCCCCATGATTAAATAGAGCCTCCGGAGGTCATTATGGCGCGCCGCTCGCTTCCTCGAGACACTGCCCGGGCCCTCGCACCCGTCGTCATCCCGCTGGTCACGAAGGTCGCCCTGCCGATCTTCATCGAGACCCTGCGCAAGCGGCGTCCGTTCGACGGCGACGCCTATTTTCAAGAAATGAGCGAGAGCCTGAAGAAAGGCTTCGACAAGGCGAAGCCGGACCTCGAGGACGTCAAGGACCGGGCGGCCGAGCGCGGCGCGAAGATTTACGAGGAGGCGCGCAAGCAGGGCGAGGAGCTGGTCGAGCTCCTGTCTAAGAAAGGCTCGAAGCTCGCGGAAGACTGGCTGGACGACATCCGTCCGCGCAAGCGGCGGAGCGGCGTTCGCTGGGGCCTGCTCCTGGGCGTTGTCGCGGTGGTTGGGATTGGCGTCGCGCTGATCGGGCGCGACTGAAACGGGCGGCCGCGAGGGCCGCCCCTACGATTTCCTCATCCCAGCGCCAGCTTCTTGTACCGGATTCGGTGCGGCTGGTCGGCCTCGATGCCGAGTCGCCGCTTGCGATCCTCTTCGTACTCCTGGTAGTTCCCTTCGAACCAGATTGTCCGGCTCTCGCCGTCGAACGCGAGCATGTGCGTCGCGATGCGGTCGAGGAACCATCGGTCGTGGCTGATGACGACCGCGCATCCGCCGAAATCGAGCAGCGCGTTCTCGAGTGACCGGAGCGTATCCACGTCGAGGTCGTTCGTGGGCTCGTCGAGCAGGAGGACGTTGCCGCCCTTCTTGAGCGTTCGAGCAAGATGCAGCCGATTCATCTCGCCGCCCGACAGGTCGCCGATGCGCTTCTGCTGGTCGGCTCCCTTGAAGTTGAACATCGCGCAGTAGGCGCGCGAGGGGATCTCTCTCTTTCCGAGGACGATGCGGTCCTGGCCGCCGGCGATCTCGTCGTGAACGGTCTTCGCCGGATCCGGGCGCTCGCGGTCCTGATCGACGTAGGAGGCGACGACGGTCTCACCCACGGTGAGCTTGCCCGCGTCGGGTTTCTCGAGGCCCATGATCATCTTGAAGAGCGTCGTCTTGCCGGCGCCGTTGGGGCCGATGACGCCCACGATGCCGCCGCGCGGCAGGTCGAAGGAGAGGTCCTCCATCAGCAGGCGGTCCCCGTAGGCCTTGCGCACGCCCTCAGCGCGCACGACGACGTCTCCCAGACGCGGTCCCGCCGGAATGAAGAGCTCCTGCGTCTCCCCGCGCTCCTCGGGCCCCTTGTCCGCGAGCAGCGACTCGTATTGCTCGAGGCGCGCCTTGCTCTTCGCATGCCGCGCCCGCGGCGACATCTTCACCCACTCGAGCTCGCGCTGCAAGGTCTTGCGCTTGGCGCTCTCGGCCTTCTCCTCGAGCTCGAGGCGCTTCTCCTTCTGCTCGAGCCAGCTCGAGTAGTTGCCCTCCCACGGAATGCCGAAGCCGCGGTCGAGCTCCAGGATCCAGCCGGCGACGTTGTCGAGAAAGTAGCGGTCGTGCGTGACCGCGACGACCGTGCCCGGATATTCCTTGAGATGCCGCTCGAGCCACGCGACCGACTCGGCGTCGAGGTGATTCGTCGGCTCATCCAGGAGCAGCAGGTCCGGCCGCTCGAGGAGCACCTTGCAGAGGGCGACCCGGCGGCGTTCGCCGCCCGAGATCTTCGAGACGTCGGCGTCGGGTGGCGGGCATCGCAGCGCGTCCATCGCGATCTCGAGCTGGTGGTCGAGCTCCCAGGCGTTTGCCGCCTCGATCGCGTCCTGGACCCTTTGATACTCGGCCATGAGCTTCTCGCTCTCCGCCTCGGAGAGCTCGCCGGCCATCTTCTCGTTCAGCTCGTCGAAGCGCTTCAAGAGCGCGCGCGTGGGTGCGACCGCTTCCTCGACGTTTCCGAGCACGTCCTTCTGGGGGTTGAGCTTCGGGTCCTGCGGCAGAAAGCCCACGCGGATGCCGTCGGCCGGGAAGGCCTCGCCCGCGAAATCCTTCTCGACGCCCGCCATGATCCGCAGCAGCGTGGACTTGCCCGCGCCGTTCAGGCCGAGCACGCCGATCTTCGCGCCGGGAAAAAAGTTGAGCGAGATGTTCTTCAGGATTTCGCGCTTGGGCGGCACGATCTTGCCGACCCGGCGCATGGTGTAGACGTATTGGGCCATTGGGGGGAGAAAGTTGTGATGAGCCGTCGCGATCATTTTCGCGACGGGCCGATTTAGGGGAGCACGAGGGGAGGTGTCCCCTCGTATCGTAAGAACCCAAAGGGCGAAGCTTAACGCATCCGCGCGCGTTTTCGTCGCGCATTTTCGTCCCGACTCGGCAATCGAGTTACACTTTCGCCGTGGCGATTCACGTTCCCATCGAGCCCGCGCGCTCGGCTCCGCCGGCTCGCCCGGGCTTCGCGCTGTTCGCGCTCGGCTTCCGCCCGTTCTATCTCGCCGCCGGCGTGCTCGCCGCGCTCTCGGTGCCCTTGTGGGCCGCGCGCTTCGCGGGATGGCTGGGCGAATGGGTGTACTACTCCGAATCGGTGTGGCACGCGCACGAGATGCTGTTCGGCTACGCCTTCGCCGTGATGGTGGGCTTTCTCTTCACCGCGGTGCGCAACTGGACCGGCCGGCCGACGCCGACCGGCGCGAAGCTCGCGGGCATCGTCGCGCTCTGGCTCGCGGCGCGCGTGCTCGTCTTCACGCCCTGGACCGAGCTCGCCGCGGTCGCCGACACGGCGTTCGCGCTCGCCGCGGCCGCGGGCATCGCCGGACCGCTGTTCGCCGTCGGCGCCCGGCGCAATTATTTT
>DATJZU010000074.1:0-16275 GCA_035498835.1 Thermoanaerobaculia bacterium | reverse complement strand
CGGACTCGACCGACAACCTGTACTCCGGAAAGTTGACGTGGAACGTCACGACCGGCACGACCCTCGTGGGCACCGTGTTCGCCGATCCATCGTCGGTCTCCGGGGCCGGCGCGTCCGACCCGACGCACAGCTACTATCCGGTTCCGATCGTCAATCCCGACCCGAGCACCTGGGCTTCCGACCTGAAGATCGGAGGCACGGACTACGGCCTCCGTCTGAACCAGATCTTCGGCTCGTCCGGGCTCCTCGCGTTGCAGGGCTCGCGCCACTACGATCGTTACGAGACGACGCCGTCCGGAGCCGGCGCGGGGGTTCGGCTGGAAGACTGGACCTGCGAGGGCGGGACCGCGGCGAACCCGTGCGACATCCCGGTTCAGGCCAACTCGGCGAGCGGAGGGTTCGGACAGGTCACCGGCTACCTCCGCAACAACACGTCGACGCGCTGGCAGGCTCGAGGCGACTACTCCCTCTATCTCAAGAACCAGGAGATCAAGATCGGAGGCGACTGGCAGGACGGAACGACCACCGCCACCACGAACATCAGCGGCATGCAGTCCGTCCAGAGGTTCAGCAACTTCGGGCAGGTCTACTATGCCCACACCTTCTGGGCCGTGAGCCCGGACGACCTGACGCCGACCAACAACGTCGTGAAGCCGAACACGATCAACACGAGCGCGTTCTTCCAGGATTCCTGGCACATCCTGCCGAACCTGACCCTGAACGCCGGACTCCGGTGGGACCGGGAGAACCTGAAGAACTTCGCGGGGGAGACGGTCATCCAGCTGACGAACGAGTGGCAGCCGCGCATCGGGCTCGTCTGGGATCCGATGAACAACGGCTCGATGAAGGTGTACGCGTTCGGCGGGCGCTTCTACTATGCGCTCCCGACCGACCTGAACGTCCGGTCCTACGGGCAACAGACCTCCGTCATCACGTACAACTTCAGCCCGACGGACGTGACGCAAGACCCGACCGTCATCGGACACCCCACGCCCTTCCTTCAGGGCGGTTTCTTCGCCGAACCGCACGATAGCGGCATGAAAGGCATCTATCAGGACGAGCTGAGCATCGGATTCGAGACGCTCATCGACCCGACGTTCTCGGTCGGGATCAAGGGTGAGTACCGCAAGTTCGGCAACGCGGTCGAGGACCGCTGCGACGCGGACGCGAAGGCGCCCGAGAACAACGGCAACTCGTGCGTCATCACCAACCCAGGCGGCAGCGGAATGTACGGCAGCGGCCAGTTCACCGGCTGCGACGGGTTGGACACCGATACGTGCGGGATCAATCCAATCAACAACCTCCTCCTTTCGATCGGACAGCAGCCGACGAAAGCCAAGCGTCTCTATCGCGGGATCGAGCTCATCACCCGCAAGACCTTCAGCGACAAGCTCTGGCTGCAGGCGTCGTACGTGTACTCCTCGCTGCGCGGCAACTACGACGGCGAGGTCAAGCAGGACTACGTCCAGACGGACCCGGGCATCACCGCGGACTTCGACTACGCCGCCTTCCTCGTGAACAAGTACGGCAAGCTATACCTCGATCGACCGCACAATTTCCGGTTCGACGGAACCTGGGTCACGCCGATCAACCTCTCGATCGGTCTCCAGGGCTTCGTGCAGTCCGGTCCGCCCCTGAACTACGTGGGTTACTTCAACGCCGGATACGGCGCGCAGGTGCAGCTCGTTCCTCTCGGCACGGCCGGACGGCTCGGGAATCAGTACGAGATGAACCTCTCGCTCGCCTATCCCATCAACATCGGCCCCACGACGGTGACGCTGCAAGGCTATGTCTTCAACCTGCTGAACCGGCAGGCGGTGACGAACGTCGACAACGCCTGGCAGCAGTCCCCGGGTGCCAACTATCCGACGTCCACCGCGGACTACGGAAATCTCTTCCTCGCGCCCTGCACGACGGCGCAGGCGACCAACCCGGTCGCCAACCACTGCAACGAGCAGACGAATGCGAACTACGGGAAGGCGACGTCGCGGCAGGATCCTCGTCTCTTCCGCGCGGCGATCAAAGTCTCCTTCTGACGGAGGAGTGACAGGCATCGGTTCCGAGAGGGGGGCCCCGTTGGCCCCCCTCGTTGTTTTTCTGACATTGCAGCCGTAGATTGACGTCGGGGGTCGCCATGGTTTCCTCGCTCCTGCCGCTCCTTCTCTCCGCGCTCCTCGCAACGGCCACCTTGCCCGAGCTCTTCCAGAAGGCCAAGTCGCAGTTCAAGCTCGGCGCGTACGGGGATGCCCTCTCGACACTCGCCGCGCTCGACACCGAGAGCTCGAAACCCGGCCTCGAAACGCAGCGCCAGGCCGTTCTGCCCGGGCTTCTCTTCTACAGGGGAGCGTCCTTTGCCGCGATGGGGAAGTCCGCCGAGGCCGAGGAGGCGTTCGAGGCTTTTCTCGCGTTGCAGCCCGGAATCCAGATCGATCCCGCCGTCTATCCGAAGTCGGTCGTCACCGCCCTCGACATGGCGCGCAAGAACCTCGCGAATCGGCCCGGCGCGAACCGGCCCGAGGAGGCTGGCGTGATCGCCACGGCCTATCGCGCCTTCGTCCCTCCGGCGGGCCACGCCGACGAAAGCTCGCGGGAAGACTGGGCCGACGGGCCCGTGCGATGGATCCTGACGCCCGAGGAGAAGCGCGCCTACGCGGATGCCGTCAACCCGATTTCGCGCTCCGAGCTCATTGCGAACTTCTGGCGCGCGCGCGATCCCCGTCCCGAGACGCCCGAGAACGAGTTCCGCGAGGAGTTCGACAAGCGCGTCGCGTTCGCCGACGCGCGCTTCGCGCAGGACGAAGTCCGTGGCAGCCTGACCGACCGCGGGATGGTGTTCGTCCTCATGGGGCCTCCGACCTACAGCGGCCGCCGGCCGCTCAAGACCGGCGACGACGCGGCCGACGCCAGCGGCCTTTCCCGCTACACGCCGTCCGAGATCCGGGCGGCCTCGCAGCCCGCCGGTTCGAACGCCGAGCGCGAGGCGCGGCAGGACCAGGTGAGCGGCGCCGGGACCTCGATTCTCGAACCCTCCGCCAACTGGATCGAGGCCTGGCATTACGAGCGGGTGAGCCTGCCCAAGGAGATTCCCAATCAGTCTCTCGAGTTCGACTTCGTCACGAAGGTCGGCTACGGCAAGAACGTGCTCCAGCGCGACCAGGCGATCCTGACGGCGCTCGAGCGATCGAAGGCCATCGGGAAGCACGCGATCTAGCGCCGGCCCGGTTCCCCGGAATCGGGGCCGGCCGCCCGCGTGTTAGATTGCGCAGCGTGCGCTCCATCGCCCGTATCTCCTTGATTCTTCTGGCGCTGGCGGTGGCCGGGCTCCTCGCCGCCGCCTCTCCGGCCTCGGACGGGGTCGGTCGGTACTTCGAGGAGTGGTTCCCGTACTTCCCGGGGGCCTCGGTCGCCGTGGTCCCGGTGTCCGAACTCTCGCTGCCCGGCCTGGAAGCGTTCCGCGCCGACCACCGGTCGAGCTCGCAGGCGCACCAGGAGTCGAACGTCGCGCTTTTCGACGCCGTCACGCAGCAGATCTTCGTCGGCGACGTCTTCGGCGACCCGCGGCGCCGCGGATCGGGCCGGCCGTTCACGCCCGCGACCGATCTGCCGAACATCCAGTCATCTCTGCAGGAGGCTTTCGGGCTCGCCGTCCGCGTCTTTGCGGCGCCGGGGCCCGCCCACGGCGTGCTGCGTCCGCTCACGGTCGGCGTTCGACAGCGCGGCGACGCCGTCATGAATCGTCCGGCCTTCGTCTCCGAGGACGGCTCGGTGCTCGCGATCGGCGAGTTCCGCCCCGCTTCCGAATCGCCGCGCGCGTTCCGCCAGAAACTCCTCGCGGAGCAGCCGGGCATCCGCGTCGGCTCGGGCAAAGTCCTGGTCGCGGAGTTCATCGACTTCCAGTGCGAGCGCTGCCGCGCCCGCGCGCCGGAGATCGAGAAGGTCGCGGCGAGCTACGGCGGGTCGGTCGAGGCGCACTTCCTGCCTCTCGTCCGGTTCCACGATTGGGCCTTCACGGCGGCGGAAGCGGCCACGGCGCTCGCCTCGATCGATCCGGCCCTCTACGCGAAGTACCGCGCGGCCGTCTTCGCGAGCGCGGGGAGCCTGAACGAGGCGGGCTGTCGCGACCTCGCCGCCGACGTCGCCGAGTCGGCAGGCGTCGGAGCGCGCTACCGCCAGGAGATCGCCAACGGGCGGGCGCGGGATCGCGTCCTGGCGGACCAGGCGCTCGCCGCCCGCCTCGGTGTCGTGATCACTCCGACCTTCGTGCACGACGGGATGCTCGTCTCGGGAGAGGCGGGACTGCTCGAGAACCGCCTCTTCGAGAGGCTGGGGCGTCCGCCGGCGGCGAAGAAGCCCTGAGAGCCGCACCGATGCCGAGACTCCCGAAGGCCATCGGGGCCGCCGCGGCGCTCCTGTTCGCGGCCTTGTCCGGCTGTCGCCGGAACGAGGTCCCGGCCGCGGCTCCGAGCGCGAGCGCGCCCGCTCCCACCTCCCCTCCCGCCGAGGCGGTCGAGTCTTCCGACGGCGCACGCACGCCGCGGCCCGCCGGCGGGAAGCCCGCGGTCATCTGGATCGGGCTCGACGGCCTCGACTGGGAGCTGCTCGACCGGCTTTCCGCGGAAGGCAAGATGCCGAACTGGAAGCGGCTCGTCGCCGAGGGCGCGTCGGGCAAGCTCACAAGCTTCCTCCCGATCCTGTCGCCCGTCGTCTGGACGACCGCCGCGACGGGCGTCGGTCCCGACGTGCACCGGGTGCTCGACTTTCAGGAAGTGGACGCCCGGACCGGACAGAAGGTTCCGATCTCCGGTTTCTCGCGCGCCGTGCCCGCCGTCTGGAACCTCGCGTCCGCCGCCGGGCGCCGCGTCGGGGTCGTGGGATTCTGGGCGACGCATCCGGCCGAGCAGGTGAACGGCTTCTTCGTGTCCGATCGCGCGAGCCCGATCCTCTTCGAAAAGCTGCCGCTCGCGGGCGTCGCCTATCCGTCGAACCTGGAGCCCGGCGTCGCCCAGGTCGTGGCCCGCGACGGGCGCGTCGGCGCCGCCGACCTCGCGCCGTACCTCGACATGCCGGAAGACGCGATCGCGTCGGAGCTCGGGTCTGGTGCCGGGATGGAAGACAAGGTCGTGGCCCTTTCACGGATCCTCGCGGCCACGCGCGTCTATCAGCGCGTCGCGCGCGACCTCTACGACCGCGAACATCCGGACCTGATGGCGCTCTACCTGGAGGGCACCGACGAGGTCGGCCACGTCTTCGGGACGCTCGTGCCGCCGCGCCTCGCATGCGTTTCGGACGAGGACTTCCGCAGGTACTCGCGGGCGGTGGACGTCTACTACGCCGCGATCGACCGGATCCTCGGACAGTGGATGCGCCGGGCCTCCGAGGACGGCGCGACGCTCGTCGTCCATTCGGACCACGGTTTCAAGTGGGGCGCCGAACGGCCCTGCGAGCGCTCGTCTCTCAACTGGTCGACGGCCGCTTACTGGCACCGCCTCGAGGGCGTCTATGCCTTCTGGGGCAAGGGCGTCCGCCCGAGCCCCGAACGCGGCAAGGCGTCGATGTTCGACGTGGCGCCGACGATTCTGGGCCTCCTGGGCCTGCCGGCGGACACGCGCATGAGCGGGCATGCCCTCGGCAAGCTCTTCGAGGGAAAGATCGACCTCGCGCCCCGCGACCTCTTTCCCGGCGTGACGGTGCGGCGCGTCGCCGCGGAGGCCGTCAGCCCCGAGCAGGCGAGCGAGTACGCGAAGAAGCTCCTGGCGCTCGGGTATCTCTCCGGGAGCGAAGCGCGGCCGCTCGCGCCGACCGGGGGCGACGCTCCGGGCATGACCGAGGGCGCGTGGAACAACCTGGGCCTCTACGAGCGCGAGCAGAAGAATTTTTCCGCGGCGAAAGCGGCCTTCGAGAAGTCGCTCGCCCTGCGGCCCGACTATCATTCCCCGATGTTCAACCTGGCCGTGATGTACCGCGACCAGCATCGACTTCCTCTGGCGGAGGACTGGCTCTTTCGCGCGTTCGCGGCCGGACATGCGGACCCGGAAGGAACGATCGACAACTGGGCGACGATCTATCGCGTGGAGAAGCGGCCGGCGGACGAGGTGCGGCTCCTCGAGCGCGGGTTGAAACAGTACCCGGCGAACGAGCGCATCGCGCAGCAACTGGCCCTGGCGCGCTTTCGCGCGCACGATTGTCCGGGGGCCGAGTCCGCCCTCGCGCCGCTCGAGGCGACGACGAACAATCCCGACACCTTGAATGCGCTCGCCCTCGTTCGGACGTGCCTCGGAAGAGCGGACGAAGCCCGGAAGCTCTTCGAGCGATCGCTCCAGATCAAGCCCGATCAGCCCGGCGTGATCAAGTCCCTGAATCTCTTGCGCGCCGCGCAGGCGATCCCCGTTTCCTGAGAAGGAGAGAAATGAAGCAGGCAGCGACGGTCCTGGGAGTCCTGGTGATCCTCTCGAGCGGCCTCGGCGCCCTGCAGGCGCCGGCGCCCTCACCGGCGGCGGCTTCGGCGAAAGCCGCGCCCGTGGCCGGTGGCAGCGAAAAGGCCCTCGAGGCGTATCTCGAGAAGTACCTGCCGTTCGATCTGGACTCGAAGATCACGGTGACGGCGTCGAACGAGAAGGCCGTTCCGGGTTTTCGCGGGTACAAGTCCCACCGCACCGGCCGGTACGCGAAATTGAACGCCGAGAAGGTCGTTTACCTTTCCGAGGACGGGAAGTGGTTCTTCGCAGGCGACGTCCTGCCCAACAAGGACGCGCGGCCAGTGCGCTCCTCGGACGATCTGGCCTGGCTGTCGTCCTATCTCACGAGCCTGTTCCGGACGCCGACGAAGGCCGCGCTCGCTCCCGAGCGCGATCGCGCGAACCTGAAAGGGGTGGTCGTCTGGACCGAAACGGGCTACGGGCGCGCCCGCCTGCCCGGCTACGTCTCGGCGGACGGACGCGTCTTCCTGCAGGGAACGATCTTCGACTTCACCGAGGACCCGCGCGCCGAGCGGCGCCGCATGATCGACCTCACGACCGGCCGCGCCTCGGGACCGGCCGACGCCAGGGTCGCCGTCGTCGAATACGCGGACATGGAGTGCGGGTACTGCAAGTACCGCGGGCTTCAGATGGACAAGCTGCTCGAGGAGAACACCGGGATCGTCTCGGTGCGGCGCCACTACAAGTTCTTCCCGCTCTGGCTCGCGCACGTCTGGGCGATGAAGGCCGCGTCGGCCGCCGACTGCATCTTCCGGTTCGCCGGCGCGGCGCCGATGTTCCGATTCAAGACGCAGGTCTATGCGGTCCAGGAGTCGATGACCGTCGGCGGCATCGACCAGCTCGCCGTCACGACGGCCGAGGCCGAAGGGATCTCGTCCGCGGACTTCCTCTCGTGCTACCTGCGCGACGACAGCTTCGGCCGCGTGATCAAGGACATGGAAGAGGGGTATCGGCTGGGTGTGAACTCGACGCCGACGTACTTCATCGACGGAACCGAGATCACCTGGATCGAGGACAAGGTGATGGAGGACTACCTCCGGACGATCTTCCCGAAGATCAAGACGATCGAGTACGCCCCGCCGGGTCAAAAGAAGTGACCCCGTCCTCGGGGTCATCCCGAGGAGTCCTCGACGAAGGATCCCGAGATTCGCCGCGGATGCCGTCCGGCTCGGAGCCTGCCGAGCGCGGCTCTTTCGCGATCGCTCGGGACGACGGCTAACTAGGGTTCAAATGGAATGGGGACGGTCGTCCACGCCTGCACGGGCGTGTCGCCCTTCCTGGCCGGCGTGAACTTCCACTGCTTGACGGCCGCGACGGCGGCTTCGGTCAGCCCGGCCGTGGCGCCGCGCAGCACCTCGACCTGCAGCGGCTGGCCCGTCTCGGAGACGAGGACGCGAAGCATGACGAGCCCGCCGATCCGAGCCTGGAGCGCGACCGGCGGATAGACGGGCTTGACGATCTTCAGAATCCCGGGCGGCACCTCGCGGGCGGGCAGGGGCGTGGAAGTCGGAGGCGGCGGCTGCGTCGCCGTGGGCGGCGCCTGCGCCACGACGACGGCCGTCGGCGCGGGAGTCGGCGTGAACGCGGCGATGGCAGCCGCCGTGGCGGCGAGCGCCGCCTGACGCGCGGAGGCCTCGGCCTCGCGCTGCCGCTGCGCGTCCTCTTCGAGTTTCTTCATCTCCTCGCCGACGCGCTTGGACACTTCCTCCTTGAACTGGGCGGCGGTCATCGCGGCCGTGGACGGACCGGGCTCCGGCGTCGCGGTCGGCTTGGGCAGCGCGGTCGGGGCGGGTGTCGGAATGGGCGGCGGCGCGGAGCGCTTCGAGATGACGAGCCAGGTTCCGGCGAGCGCCGCGGCGACGAGGAGGCCGCCGACGATCGCCGCCACCGGGCTCCTGCGTTTCGGGGGAGGCGCCATGAACTTGGGCGCCGTCGTCGGGTTCCTCGGGGGAAGCGGCGGCGCCGGAATCCCCGGCTTGGTTCCGGGCTTCGTCGCCGGGGGCCGCGGCGGCGCGGCGGCCGGCGCCACGGCCTTCGGCGCCGGCGCGGGGCTCGGCGCCTGGCCGATCGCCCCGGGCTCGAGCGCCACGTCTTTTTCGCGGGCGCGCGTTTCGGCTTCGATCTCCGCTCCGAAGACGTTGTTCAGGAAATAGGCGAGGTTGAACGTCGAGGGCTGGTAGGGTCCGGAAAAAAGGAGCTTGCCCAGCTCGCGACGCAGCTCGCCGCTCGACTGATACCTCGAGCCGGCGTCCGAGAGGCACATCTTGAGGACGGCCGTGATCTCCGGCGGCAGCGGCGAAGGGCCGCGCGCCACGGCGAAGAGGTCGGCGACCGGGCCGCCCGCCGCGGGCAGGCGCCCGGTCAGGAGCTCGAAGAGGATGACGCCGACCGAATAGACATCCGAGTTCTTGCCGATCTTGCCCTCGCTCCGCTCTTCGGGAGCGAGGTAAGGAGAGATCTCCTTGCCGAATCGCGGCCGCCCGCGCGATGGGAGGAGCCCTGGCGCCACACCGAAGCCGACGAGCGTCGTCTCGCCGTCGTCCGAAAGCGACACGAATCCCGGCCAGACGAGACCGTGGAGCGTCCGTTCGCCTTCGACCGTCGTGTTGTATGCGTGGTCGAGCGCCGTCGCGATCTTCTCGGCGATGAGAAGCGAGTGCTCGATCGGAATGCGGCCCTGAAGCGTCGGCGCGCGGGATACGAGCGCGTCGAGCGTGCGCCCGCTGTCCTCGGCCCACGCCAGGAACGGGACGCCCTCGACGGAATCCATCTGCACCGCGCGCGCGATCGCAGGATTCTTGAGGAAGGAGTGGATCTCGCCGTTCTCCTGAATGGCGTCGAGGACGGCGTCCTCCTCGATCTCCGGCGACTCGAGAATGCGCAGCCGGACGAAGCCCCGCTCCGGCCCCTCCCGCAGCGCGCGATAGACGCTCCCGAGCGCGTCCTCGCCCAGGCGGGCGGTCAGGACATAGCTTCCGAAGCGCCGGGGCAGGGTCTCGCTCATGGGCGGGCCGCAGACCTCCGCGACAAAGCGTTCAGATTTCGTACTCCTGGAGTTGCCCCTTGATTGTCGGACGCGGAAGTCTCCGGGTCAAGGCGAAAGCGCCCGGACCGCCGGCGCTCAGTTGACTTCGTCGGGCGGCCCCTCGGAGGCGGCGGCGCCGGCTTCCGCGCGGAGCCGGCGATTGATCGCGATCGCCTGGAGATGCTGCTCGAAGGTGCGCGAGAAGGTATGCCCGCCGGCGGCGTCGGCGACGAAGTACAGGAAGTCGGTGCGCGACGGCGAGACCGCGGCCGTCAGCGCCGCGAGGCCCGGATTGCAGATGGGGCCTGGCGGCAGGCTGTCGTAGAGATAGGTGTTGTAGGCGGACGGGTAGGCGTACTCCGAGCGGTGGAGGAGCCCCGTCCACTTGCCGTCGCGCTTGAGCGCGTAGGTCACCGTGGGATCCGCCTGAAGACGCATGCCGAGCGCGAGACGGTTGAGATACACGCCGGCGATGATCGGTCCCTCGCGCTTCAAGGCCGTCTCCTTCTCCACGATCGAGGCGAGCGTCACCGCCTGGCGCGCCGTGAGGCCGAGCGCCCGCGCGCGCTCGCGCATCTCCGCCGTGAAGTGGAGTCGGAACTGCGCGATCATCGCCTCGACGACCTTGCGCGCGGAGGTCGAAAGCGTGACGCGGTACGTCTCCGGAAAGAGGAACCCCTCGAGGTCCGGCGCGCCCGTCGCGAGACCCGGCGCGAGACTCGTGTCGGCGAGCGCCGCCCCGAAAGCTTCCCGCGTTCCGATGCCCTCGTCGAGGAAGAGGCGGAACGTCTCCTCGGCCGTGAGTCCTTCGGGGACGACCACGATGTGCTGCACGACGTCGCCGCGTCCCATGCGGCGGATGACCTCGTCGATCGGCATGGGACGGCGGAACCGGTACTCGCCGGCCTGCAGCGTCGTGGCGCTCGCGCGGATGCGGTAGTAGATCTCGGCGATGCGCGCGTTCGAGACGACGCCTTCCACGGCGAGCCGGCGGAAGATGGCGGCGGTCGAGGTGCCGGGCGCAAAGTAAACGTCGACCTCCGACGGGCCCGGAGGGCCCGGACGCTCGAGGCTGTAGATGAACCAGACCGCGACCGCCGCCGCGAGGAGCAGGAGGAGCAGCCCCAGGCGGAAGAGGCGCTTGCCGGCGCTCACCGCAGGGCCTTTCCGTGCTTCAGGAAATCTTCGAGGAGGACCGCCGCGGCTTCGCGGTCGAGCGCCCCGCGCGGGGAGCCGGGCGGCACGCGGCGCGCGGCCTCGACCGACGTGAGCGTCTCCTCGTGGAAGACGACAGGCAGGGAGCACGCTTGCGAGAATTTCCGCGCGAAGGACCGGATCCGCGACGCGAACGGCGACTCGACGCCCGCAGGGGAGCGTGGCAGGCCGAAGACGACGAGCTCGACCTCCTCTTCGCGGCAGAACCGTGCGATCTCGGCGGAGGCCGCGGTGTCGTCTTTTCGGCTGAGCGTCTGTCGCGGCGTCGCCAGCGTCTCGGAGGCGTCCGAGGTCGCGAGGCCGATCCGCTTCTCGCCGAAGTCGACAGCCAAGATACGCATCTCCAAGAGATTAGCAGGCGGTTGAGTCTCCGTCCGGGCCAAACTCCCGGCTGCCGGTCGTCTTCGACCGCGGCAGCCGAAAGCCTTACAATCGCCCGGCCATGAAAAACATCGTCGTTCTGTCCGCCGCACGCACTCCCATCGGCTCCTTTCTCGGCCGCCTGGCCTCGCTGCCCGGGCCGGCGCTCGGCTCCGTCGCGATTCGCGGGGCGATCGAAAAGGCCGGCGTCCCGGCCGCGGAGATCGAGCAGGTCGTGATGGGCAACGTGCTCCAGGCCGGCGAGGGACAGGCTCCCGCGCGCCAGGCCTCGCTCGGCGCGGGGATCCCGGCGAGCGTGCCCTGCATCACGGTGCACAAGGTGTGCGGCTCCGGCATGCGTGCGGTCATGGACGTGGGCAACGCGATCCAGGCCGGCGAGTACGAGCTCGCCGTCGCGGGCGGCATGGAGTCCATGTCGAACGCGCCGTATCTCCTCGACCACGGCCGGACCGGGTACCGGATGGGCAACGCACCGCTCATCGACTCGATGATCAAGGACGGTCTCTGGGATCCCTACAAGGACACCCACATGGGCAACTGCGCGGAGCTGTGCGTGGGGAAATACAAGTTCACGCGCGAGGATCAGGACGCCTTCGCGTTGGAGTCGTACCGCCGCGCGCAGGACGCGTCGAACCGATGCCTCTTCGGCGCGGAGATCGTGGCGGTCGAGGTGCCGCGAAAGAAGGGCGACCCGGAAAAGATCGACAAGGACGAAGAGCCGTTCGCCGCGCCGCTCGAGAAGATGCCGACGCTGAAGCCGGCGTTCCAGAAGGACGGATCGGTCACCGCCGCCAACTCGTCGAAGATCAACGACGGCGCTGCGGCGCTCGTCGTCGCGTCCGAGGATCGGGCGCGCGCGAAGGGATACCAGCCGATCGCGCGGATCATCGCGCACGCGGGCGTCGCGCAGGCGCCCGAGTGGTTCACGACGGCGCCGGTCGGGGCGATCCAGAAGCTTCTCGCGAAGACGGGTCTCTCCGTCTCCGACGTCGACCTCTGGGAGATCAACGAGGCGTTCGCCGCGGTCGCTATGGCGGCGATCCGAGAGCTCTCGCTCGATCCGGCTCGGGTAAACGTTCGCGGCGGCGCGGTGGCCCTGGGGCACCCGATCGGCGCTTCGGGCGCGCGAATCCTGACGACCCTGATCCATGCCCTCCGCCACGGAGGGAAGAAACGCGGCGTGGCGGCCATCTGCATCGGCGGCGGCGAGGCCACCGCGATGCTCGTCGAGACGGTCTAGACCGGCGGGGATGCCGTATCATCGCTCGCGATGATCGATAAGGTCGTCGCGAGCGCCGACGCGGCCGTCGCCGACGTCTCGGACGGCGCAACGCTCGTGGTCGGCGGGTTCGGCCTCTGCGGCATCCCCGAGAACCTGATCGCCGCGCTCGGGCGCCGCGGCGTCCGGAACCTGACCGTCGTTTCCAACAATTGCGGGGTGGACGACTGGGGCCTGGGTCTGCTCCTCCGGTCCCGCCAGATCCGCAAGATGGTGTCTTCCTACGTCGGCGAGAACGCCGAGTTCGAGCGCCAGTTCCTGTCCGGCGAGCTCGAGGTCGAGCTCGTTCCTCAGGGCACCCTCGCGGAGCGGATGCGGGCGGGCGGAGCCGGAATCCCCGGCTTCTACACGCCGACGGGCGTCGGGACCCTCGTCGCCCAGGGCAAAGAAATCCGCTCCTTCGACGGCCGCGACTACGTGCTCGAGCGCGGCATCGTCGGCGACTTCTCTCTCGTGGCCGCCTGGAAGGGCGACCGGCTCGGAAATCTCGTCTACCGGAAGGCGGCGCGCAACTTCAATCCGATGGTGGCGACGTCGGGCCGGGTTTCGATCGCCGAGGTCGAGGAGCTCGTCGAGGTCGGTGCGATCGATCCGGAGAACGTCCACACGCCCGGCGTCTTCGTGCAGCGGGTCGTCGTGGCGCCGCGCCAGAAGCGCATCGAGCGGCGTACCGTGCGGAAGGGATAGGCGCCCGCCGATGCTCGATCGCGAAGGCATCATCCGACGCGCCGCGAAGGAGGTTCGGGACGGCTTCACCGTCAACCTCGGCATCGGCATGCCGACCCTTCTGGCGAGCCACATCCCCGCCGGCATGGAGGTGATCCTGCAGTCGGAGAACGGCATTCTGGGTCTCGGGCCGTATCCGACCGAGGCCGAGGTGGATCCGGACCTCATCAACGCGGGAAAGGAAACCGTGACGGTGCGGCCCGGCGCTTCGTATTTTTCTTCGGCGGACTCCTTCGCGATGATCCGCGGCGGGCACATCGATCTGTCCGTCCTCGGCGCCATGGAGGTGGACGAAGAAGGGTCGATCGCCAACTACATGATCCCGGGGAAGATGGTGAAGGGGATGGGCGGCGCCATGGACCTCGTCGCGGGCGCCCGGCGTCTCGTCGTGACGATGGAGCACACCAATCGCGCCGGCGAGTCGAAGGTTCTGAAGCGCTGCCGCCTCCCGCTGACGGGTCGGCGCTGCGTCGACCGGATCATCACCGACCTGGCGGTGTTCGACGTGCTCGAGGACGGAAAGGGGCTCGACCTCGTCGAGACCGCGCCGGGCGTCGGCGTCGAGGAGATTCGGGCGAAGACGGAGGCGGCGTTCCGCGTCTCTCCGGGAGTGCGCCCGATGGAGCTTTGATTCGCGATGAGGTGGCGGCCGGTCCCGTAGGTCGCCGGTGAGCCCGAGTCGCGCGCCCGTCTCGCGCCGCGCCGCGCGGCTCGTTCCCTCCGTGCTCTTTGTTCTGTCGCTCGCGCCCGCGGCGCGCGGGCAGACGTCCGACGCCTTCAGCTCGGATCCCTACGAGTCGCGCTTCCATCCGAAGACCGGCTTCGAGATCAAGTTCCACGCGCCGGCGAAGGGCGGGGAAGTGCGCCTCTACACCAAGCAGCCCGTGCACTACGAAAAGGACGTCTCGTGGGACGGCAGCGAGGACGTCCGCATCGAATACCAGGACGTCAAGATCACGGCCGACAAGGCGCACTACGACTTCGCGTCGAAGACCGCGACGCTCGACGGCCACGTCGTCATCGACCAGGGCCCGACGCGGCTTTCGGGAGACCATGCGGTGTTTCGGCTCGACACGAAGACCGGCACGCTCGAGCGCGCCACGGCGAATCTGCCGCCCGCCTACCACATCGTCGCGGACGCGATCGACAAGATCGGGGAGGCGACGTACCGAGTCCACCACGGCCTCTTCACGTCCTGCGACGTTCCGACACCCGACTGGTCCTTCACGATGTCGGAGGCCACGGTGACGCTCGACGACTATGCGCGCATGAAGAACGTCGCGTTCCGCGCGCGCGACCTGCCGCTCCTCTACACGCCCTACATGGTCTGGCCGACCAAGGAGGGCCGCGTCTCGGGGATGCTCGTTCCCGGCATCGGGTTCTCCGAGCAGCGCGGCGCGTATATCGGACTCTCGCACTACTGGGTCACGGGCGTCTCGACCGATCTCACGACGCAGCTCGACCTCTTTTCGAAGGGGACGGTCGGCCTCGGGGAAGAGTTTCGATGGGCGCCTTCGGCCGAATCGGCCGGGATCTTTCAGGGCTACTACGCGCACGACACGGAGGCGACCGTCTGCGTTTCCCTCGCCGAAGCGCCGATCGGCGCCGCCCCGTGCACTCTGTCCGACGGCACGCCGGGCGGGCTCACGACCCAGACGAAGAACCGCTGGAAGGTCCGTCTCGATCACGTCTCCGAGGATCTGCCATGGGGCATGCGGGGCGTCATCGCGATTCGCGACTACTCCGACGCGGAATACCTCCAGGACTTCGAGCGAAACTTCGACCTGACATCGACGCGGGAGATCCTGTCCCGCGCGTTCTTGACGAAGAACTGGGACGTCAACTCGCTCAACCTCCGGTTCGAGCGAAGCGAAACGTTCCTCGGGGCGACGGTCGTGCAGGAGCGGATGCCGACACTCGAGTTCTTCCGCCGGACTTCCGAGATCGGCCAGAGCCCGGTCTACTTTTCGATGGAGTCGTCTCTCTCGAACCTCTTCATCAACCGCGGTCCGGGCTTCCTTCACGGCGGCTACGGGCGCGCCGACTTTCACCCGGACTTCTCCATCCCCTGGAAAGGACTTCCCTGGCTCTCCCTGACGGCGACCGCCGGAGGGCGCTGGACGGGCTACACGAACTCGACGGACTCCACGCAGACCGAGTTCGTCGGCGCGACGGCCGTGCGTGCCTATGCCGAGGCCGGCCTCTCGCTCGTCGGCCCCACCTTCTCGAAGATCTTCGACTGGGACCTCGGCCCCTTCGGCAAGTTCAAGCACATCATCGAGCCGCGCATCGACTACAGCTACGTCTCGAACATCAACGATCCGGCGCGGATCCCGATCTACGACGACATCGACACGCAGCTCGGCGAGAACCAGGTGCGCTACGCGATCGTCAACCGGCTCCTCGCGCGGCCCGCCGACGCGAAGGCCGGGTCGGCGTCCGAGGTCGCATCGCTCGAGATCGGGCAGACGTACGCCTTCGAGCCGGCGCAGACGACGATCGGGAGCCCGCTCCCGTCGTTTCAGAATGCCGGACCGATCGATGCGACGCTCCGGCTGACGCCCGGCGTCGCGATCTCCGGAGCCCTCCTGGGCTTCGACGGCCGGATGACTTACGACGCGAAGGCGGGGCAGATGACTTCCACGACCGTCACGACCTCGGTGACGTGGAAGTCGAGTTTCTTCAACGCGACCTGGTTCTCGGGGCGGCCGGTCGCCCTGCCGGGAAGCGTCTCGGTGGACACCGATCAGGTCCGCGTGGCGGGGGGATTCGACATCTCGAAGCCGCTACGCTTCGACACCGAGATCAACTACGACATCCGCGAGGGGACGGTGCTCGAGGACCGATCGCTTCTGACGTGGCGAGGCTCGTGTTACACGATGTTTCTCGAGTTCCGCCAGCTGCGCCTGCCGGGCAACCGGCGCAACGACGTCCGCTTCGTGCTGAACTTGAAGGACATCGGCACGCTGCTCGACGTGAACGGCGCGCTGAATCCGAGCCTGTTCTAGGCCGTCGCCTTCACTCGCTCGGGCCGCTCGCGGCCGTCGCGCTCGAGGACGGTCGTGGCGGCAGACTCGCGGCCGCGACCGGCGAACGACTCGGCCAAAGGGCCTCGATCGTTCGCCGGCCTCCCTCGCTCGCTCCGGCTCCCGCGGCGCGCGTCGCTTCGCTCT
>DATJZU010000073.1:0-14252 GCA_035498835.1 Thermoanaerobaculia bacterium | reverse complement strand
CCCTGGAGATGAGCATCCAGGAACGGATCGAGCGTGGCGAGGATCCGAAATCCGCCCGGCGCGCCGCGCTCGAGGAATTCGGATCGATTGCGGCCGCTCGCGACGCGATGCATCGGGTCTGGTACAGCCGCTGGTCCGACGCCATGCTGTTGCTCTTCCAGGAAATGCGAATCGGCCTGCGTTCTCTCCTGCGCACCCGAGGACTGGCCATCACCGTGGTCGCGACGCTCGCGCTCGGCATCGGCGCCAACGCGGCGATCTTCAGCGTCGTTCGGAGCGTGCTCCTGGCGCCGCTCGTCAATCGGGATGCGGACCGGCTGCTCTACATCCGCCAGACCGCCCCGGGCATCGGGACCGAGGACCTCACCTTCTCCATGCCGGAGATCGGCGACCTCGAGTCGAGCGTGAAGTCGATTTCCGCGTTCGGCGATTTTTCCACCGTCGACTTCACCCTGATCGGCTTCGGCGGGGAGCCTCGGGTCGTCACGGCAGGCGTGGTCAACGGATCGTACTTCGAGGTCATGGGTCTTCGCCCGGCGCTCGGGCGGCTGATCAATTCCGGCGACGACGGGCCGAAGGCGGCGCCCGTCGCGGTCTTGACTCACCGATTCTGGTCGACGGTGCTCCACTCCGATCCGGCGGTCGTCGGCAAGGTCATCCGTCTGGGTCCCGGCAACGCGACCGTCATCGGCGTCCTCGAGCCCTCGGTGCCCTACCCGGCCGAAACGGAGATCATCGCGAACGTCGTGACGAGCCCGCACCACCTCGGGGCGACGATGCAGAAGGAACGCTGGCACCGCATGACCGAGCTCTTCGGGCGGCTCGCGCCGGGCGCGACGCTGGAAAAGGCCCGAGCCGAGCTGGAGGCCGTCCACGCGTCGATGGTGCACGCCCACCCGGAGTCGTACTCCGCGGGCGCCCGAATCGGGCTCGAGGTCAAGACGCTCCCCGACCAGCTCGCGTCGCCCGCACGAACGATCCTCCTGCTGCTCCTGGCGGCGGCAGCGGTCGTTTTCGTGATCGCGTGCTCGAACGTCGCCAACCTGATTCTGGGCCGGTCGGTCCGGCGCGAATCCGAGCTCGCGGTTCGCGCCGCGCTCGGCGCCAGCCGGGGCGCGCTCCGGCGCACCCTGCTCGCGGAGAGTCTCGTTCTCTGCGTCGCGGGTGCCGCGCTCGGCCTTCTGCTCGCGAAGCCGCTCGTCGCCGTCGCGGCCCGCTATGCCGCGCGCTTCTCCGTCCGCGCGCTCGAGGCCACGGTGGACGGCAGCGTGCTCGGGCTCGGGGCGGCGCTGGCCCTGGTGGCGGCGGTGCTCCTCGCTTACGTGCCGCGGCTCCCCTCCTTCGACCGGTCGAGCGCTCTGAGTCCCGCTGTCGGCGGAATTCGGATCACGCCGGGCACAAGCCGCCGTCTCAAGATCTTCGCGGCGACGCAGATCGCGTGCTCCTTCCTGCTGCTCGTGGGCGCCGGCATGCTGGTCGCGACGTTGAATGCGATGTCGACGGCAAATACCGCCTACGACATGCGTCAGGTCCTGGCGGTCGACGTCCCGCCGCCCGCGCCCGGCGCCGGCGGCGAAGCGACCGACCACTTTTTCCGGGAGGCCATGCGGAGGGTCGGCGAGCTGCCGGGTGTCGAGGGCGTCGCGTCCGGAATGGTCGTGCCCTGGCGAGACTCGTTGGCCTCCGTCCTGAAGCTCCAGTTCGGGTTCGAGGGGTACCAGCCCGCCCACGGCGAGGACAACCCGGCGTGCATGGTCCGGCCCATCTCGCCTCGATTCTTCGCCGTCCTCGGTGTCCCGGTCGCCGCGGGCCGCGACTTCACGGACCAAGACGGTCCCGATGCCGAGCCCGTCGCGGTCGTCAGCGAGAGCGTGGCGCAGCGGATCTTCCGAAGCGGCGAAGCGGTCAACCGGCACCTGTGGCTCGACAGCCGCACCGGCCTCGAGCCCGCGCCGCGCCGCATCGTCGGCGTCGTCGCCGACGTGGACGACGAGAACGTCGTGCAGGTGCCGACCATGACGGTGTACATCCCGTGGCGGCAGTTCGGTGAGCCGGGCCGCCTGTTCGTCCGCGCCGCGGGAGATCCCTACGCGCTCGTCCCGGCCGTGACGCGCACCCTCCACGACCTCTCCGCCGACCAGGCAGTCGAGCGGCCGGCGACGCTCGAGGACGTGCGCACCCAGGTGCTGACGCCGCAGCGGTTGAACGCGTTCGTGTTCTCGGCATTCGGCGGCATCGCGCTGCTCATCGCGGTCGTCGGCGTCGCGGGCGTGCTGGCGTTCTCGGTGGGCGCTCGGACCCGTGAGTTCGGCATCCGGCTCGCGGTCGGATGCGAGCCGCGCCAGCTCAGGGCCGGTGTCCTCAGCGAGGGCGCTGCGATCGCCGCCGCGGGAATTCTGGTCGGCGGCCTCGGCGGGATCGCGCTGGCCTGGGTCGCGAGCCGGCTATTCGGCGTGGCTCAGATGCCGGGCGTGCTGCCGATCGCCGGGGCGGCTGCGCTTCTCGCGGCCGCGGCGATTCTCGCGTCGCTCTTGCCCGCCTTCCGCGCGTCGCGTGTGGACGTCATCCAGGCGCTGCGATCGGAGTGAGGACGGGACGGAGCCCCGCGTTCGTCCCGCGGCCGATGGAACGAGAGGGGTCGGGGGACATTCCGTAGGAGCCCGATATGCATGACACAAAGGAGAGGTTGTCTCTATTGTGGATCTTCGCGCTACTCAACTACCTGTATGCGGACGTTGTTGCCCTGTTCGCTATTGCTGGCCGCCCAGATTCATTCGCGCCTCTCCCCCCATGGGCTCTGATGGGATCCGCGGTCTTGATGGAAATACCCATCGCCATGATTCTGGCGTGTCGACTGCTTCCGTTTCGAGCGAACCGGCTGGCGAATCTCATCGCGGGTGGCGTTTTGACCCTCGTCAACGGTTTTCTGACCTTCGTTGCGCCTCTGCTGGGGTGGGGCAGGCCGCCCGCTTTTCCTGAGTACTTGTTCTTCGCAACGATCGAAACTGTGGCCACCTCGGTCATCATCTGGCAGGCGTGGACCTGGTCAGGGGTTGAGACTGTCCGCATGTCGTAACTGGCAAAAAATCTGTGTTTGGAAGACGCGTCTGCGGGTCGGGACCACGTTCGACCGCCGTCCTTCTCCGCGGCCTCACCGCGCGACGCGGCGAGCATTCCGCGGCGGCTTTCCCGGGAGAACCAGCATCCGGCTTTCGGGATCGGTACTCTCCAGCACAATCGAGTCGATGCTCACGTTCCCCGTTCCATTGATGGGGATGAGCCGCAACTGCTTCAGAGCGCCCGACCAGGCACCGTTCGCCGAAAAGTCGAAGTCGTAGTCCACGTATTCCGGAGAGCTCCACACCGTGCCGACCGTGAGGCTCTTCGCATCGCTGAAGACCGGATCGGTCTGCGTCACGAAGGAGAGTTTGGCCGAAGTTGGCGCCCCGGCGTTTCTCATCCGAACCCGAACTGCCGCGAATTTCGATGTCGGGATGTGGAGGTTGTCGGGCGAAGCAATGGTCGGCTGACCGCCGGAGCTCGCGATCTCGAGCTTGCCGTCGCTCACGGCGAGAGACGAGATGTCCGTCACCGGTGTCCAGCCCTCGGCATCGTTGGTGAACTGCCACCCTCCGTTCCCGAACACTTCGAATTCCGCGATCCTGGCGCGCCCGTCGGCGCCCGGCCGCGTCCCTTGGGTGACGAGGAGGCGAACGAAGCGGGCCCTCGCCGACGCCGGCCGGTCGGTAAGCTCCAACACATTGCCGGTCACGGCGTCGAGGTCGGAGAACGTCTGCCCGTCATCGCCCACCTGGAGCGTGTAATCGGACGTATTGAGCTCCTCGGGCTGGCCATCGATGCCGGCGTGCCGCACGACCCATCGCTGAATCTCGGAGGGTTGATCCAAATCGACGGTCAGCCGGTTTGTGCCGCCCGTCAGCGAAGTCCACATGGTCGACTGGGATCCGTCCACCGCGCTCGAGGGTCCTTCGGCCGGAGAACTGACCGACGATGCAGTCGCTGTGCGGTCCAGGGTCAGGCTCGTCTCGTTTCGAAAGTGAAAGACGCCGCCCTGCCGGTCCCCCGACCTCCCGCTTCCCCAGTCCTCTGTTCCGAAGATGTCTACCGTGCCACCAAACGAGGGCGGGCTCACGACTCCTGCGGGGGCCGCAATGCCGACGAATCGGAGATTACTCCCGCCTTCGAAAACGAACGAGGTTCGTAAAGAGTCCTCTTCCGCGGAAGACAACCAGAAGGTCGAATCGCTGCAGCCTCCACCGTCTGCAAGCATTCGCAAGCCGACCCGGAGGTCGAAGGAGTCGAGCCCGAACGTCGCTTCATCGAAACAGCTGCCGAATACGAAGCCGTCGGCGTTCTGGCGGGTGTATGCAGCAAGAGCATCCATTCCCGGTCCGTCGAGGTGCAGAAACTCCTGAAACGGGCCCCGGTCGACCAACACCCTTTCGATCCGCCCGTGCTGTGAGCCACCGCCGACGAGAATCCCGGTGTTCAGGACGCTCGCCTCCACACCCGAGACGAAGTGGTCGTCGCATCGGAAGGTCGAAAAATCGATGAGGTTGTAGGGGTTGACGACCAGGATGTTCTCCACCCAGACACCGGCTCCCGTTCCTCGAATCGTGAAGGGATACGGCAGAACGGGAGCGGAAACCGCCCCGTAGCCTTGCTCGGGATAGACGACGTCGAATCCTCGAATTCCCGAGCCGGGCGAGAGTGTCAGCAGAGCGGGATCCGATGCGGGGTCCGGAGTGTTCCTGCCGTCATAGCCGAGGAGGACGCAGGTCCCCAACCCTCCGCCATCCCCTTCGTGATGACTGACACCGCCGAGCGGCCCTCGCAGCTCCACGCCGGTGGGAATCGTCAACCGCGTCACCCGAAATTGTCCCTGAGGCAGATAGACCGTGCCTCCGCCTCGACTCCCCGTCGCGTCCAGCGCCTGCTGGATCGCGGCCGTATCGTCCGCAAGGCCGTCACCCGCGGCGTTGAAGGGCGGGCTCTTGACGCTGACGAAATTCGTCCCGTTCGAGGCGCTTCGGGGCCCGACGAACTCATAGCTCAGATTCTCGGCCCCGGGCACGTGGTCCGTGTCGAGGAAGTGATGGTCCGGCTCGCGGTAGCCATCGATGTCTTCAATTCGGCCATCGATCTGGGACAGCATCCCGTAGAACGGCCAGGGGTCGCCGGGTAGCTTCTTGATCAGAACATCGTGCTGCGCATCGCGGACGCGGACGCCGGAGACCTCGTAGGCATCGGCAGAACCGATTTGGACTCCGGTGACATGACTCGAGGTGTACGCGTCGAGGGCGAGACGATCTTCGTCGCTGGACGGAGCGTTGGAAACCACCGGCGGAGCCGACTTCCACGTCGCGTTGCCGAAGCTCACGTTGGACAGCCACGAGTACTCGTAACCGTTCCCGACCGTGAGGCCGCTGTGGAGAACCGTCCCTTCGATGTCCGCCACGAGGTGGTTGCTGCCGGAGCGGACGGCGATCCCATCGTACGAGTCGTACAAACGAATATTGGTCGCGTTTGCCACGGCGTCGTCGAACGAGATCGTGACCGGATACGGATGGACCGTGTCGCTCGTGAATCCCTGTGACGGATACCAGATGGCGAGGTCTCGGACGCAGGAAAGGCGTCCGAGCGAGATGAACGAAGCCGCCGTTTCGTTCCCCTGGCCGAAGGACGCCAGGAGCAGGGTGCCGATTCGGTCCGGGTCGGCGCGATGCGGCAAGTCCGCGCCTCGCAGCGTCGTGCCTCCGGGAACAACGAGCGTCCCGTCGATCCGGAAGATTCCGGGCGGCGCAAACACCGTCCCGCCGCGGTGGGTCGAGACGGCTGCCAGGGCATCGGTAAAGGCCTGGGTCGAGTCTCTCAGTCCGGTCGGGTCGGCCAGGAACGGAGCATCGGTGACGACCGCATCCGCGACGACGACCTCGGGGCTCGGTGCGACCAGCGACACGATGCGCGGCGTCAGGGCGGCGTCGGCGGCGAACGCGGCGTCCATGCCCGTTACGGAAGCGACGATCACAGCCGCGGTCAGAACACCGGTGCACCGGCGGGTCTGCACGATTGTCATCTGAATTCTAGCTCGCGGCGACGATGCCGTGGCAAAGCACGGTCGTGCCGGTGGACTGGCGTTCATTCAGACTTCATCGGAGGCGGAAGACGGGGTCGAAGTAGTCTTTTCTCGGATGCTCATCGATGTCTTCTATCGGCAAATTCGGTTTCTGACACATCGAACCTCCTGTCGGAGACCCTTCCCAGCCTCGCAGCCCTCCCGACTGTCGTCCCGAGTTCTTCATGGTTGGCCTCCTTTCCAGAGTGTATGTGAGCGGGGCGGTCTTGACTTGCAGACTCCGGGGACGATTCTGGCCGGCTCATTCGGGACCCTCCGCAGTCCCCTCCGCAGTACAGTTGCCCCGACGTCCCGATGACACTCCCCGCCGGCACCCGTCTCGGCACCTACGAGATCCTGTCCCCGCTCGGAGCCGGGGGCATGGGAGAGGTCTACCGAGCGAAGGATTCCCGGCTCGGTCGCGACGTCGCCATCAAGGTCCTCCCGGAGACGGTGGCGCAGGACGCCGAACGCCTGGCGCGCTTCGAGCGGGAAGCCCGAGCGCTCGCCGCGCTCAACCACCCCGGCATCATCACGATCTTTGCGGTCGAGGAGTCGAGCGGCACCCGCTTTCTCGCGATGGAGCTCGTGGAGGGCGAGAGCCTCGACGCGCTGATCCCCTCGGGCGGCCTCTCCCTGTCACGGTTCCTCGACATCGCGACGCCGCTCGCCGAAGCGCTGTCGGCGGCCCACGAGCGAGGCATCGTGCATCGGGACCTCAAGCCCGGCAACGTCATGGTCACGCACGAAGGCCGCGTCAAGGTGCTCGACTTCGGCCTCGCCCGCGTCGAGGCCGCGGAATCCGACCCGAACCTCACGAGCACGCCGACCGAGAGCCGCGTCAACCTGACGACGGCTGGCCAGGTCTTCGGCACCGTCGCCTACATGTCTCCGGAGCAGACACGAGGCGACAAGGTGGACGCGCGATCGGACGTCTTCTCGCTCGGCGTCGTGCTCCATCAGATGCTGACCGGAGAGCGTCCGTTCCAGGGCGCGAACGCGGCGGACCTGGTCTCCTCGATCCTCCGGGACAGGCCCGCCGCGGTCACGGACCTGCGCCGGGATCTTCCGCAGCATCTCGGCCGGATCGTTCGGCGTTGCCTGGAGAAGGAACCGCGCGACCGCTACCAGACGTCGCGCGACGTGTACAACGAGTTGAAGGAACTGCGCGCGGAGACCGTGTCCGATTCTCCGGCCTCGAAGGCTCCCTCGCAGCCGTCGGATGTGGCCGCGATCGCCCGACCCGCTCCGAGAGCGCCGTCCGCGTGGAAGCGCGCCGGACTGGCGGCCCTGGCGGCGATTCTCCTGGCGTCGGCCGTGTATCTTGCGACGCGGTTCCGGCCGGGGCATCGCGCTTCGCCGGCGCCGGAAGGCGGGACCGGGCCGCACGCGATCCGATCGCTCGCCGTGCTTCCGCTCGACAACTACTCGGGCGATCCCGGCCAGGACTATTTCGCCGAGGGAATGACCGACGAGCTGACGGCGGACCTGGCCACGATCAGCCAGCTTCGCGTGATCTCGCGCGGGTCGGCAATGCAGTTCAAGGGCAAGAATCGGCCGCCGACCCCCGAAATCGCGAAGGCGCTCGACGTCGACGCCGTCGTGGAAGGCTCGGTGATTCGATCCGGCGACAAAGTTCGGATCACCGCCCAGTTGATCGACGCGCGGGCGGACCGACACCTGTGGGCCAAGAGCTTCGAGCGCAACTCGCGCGACGTGCTCGCGCTCCAGGATGAGCTGGCCTCGGCGATCGCGCAGGAGATCCACGTTCAGTTGACTCCAGACGAACAGTCGCGGCTGACGCGCTCGGCCACCGTCAACCCGGAGGCGTACGACGCGTATCTGAAAGGCCGGTACTTCTTCAACCGCCCGAGCGACGAAAATCTGGAGAAGGCGATCGCGCAATTCGAAGACGCGATCAAGCTCGATCCGAACTATGCCCCGGCATTCGCGGGGCTGTCCGACGCATACCAATGGGCCGGTTACAACGAAGGCATACTGACCGCCTCGCAAACGCGCCCCAAGGCCAAGGACGCCGCGGAAAGGGCGATCGCGCTCGACAACGAGTCTGCCGAGGCGCACACCTCGCTCGCCGGATTGAAGATCTGGTACGAGTACGACTGGGCGGGCGGCGAGGCCGAATTCCGCAAGGCGCTCGCGCTCAACCCGAACTACGCCTTCGCGCACGACCAGCTCGGCCTCACGCTCGCGTTCCAGGGACGACTCGACGAAGCGATCGCCGAAGGCAAGCGCGCGGCCGAGCTCGACCCGCTCTCACCGCAAATCCCTGCCGACTCTCTCCCCGCGATCGCCTGGCAGAGCCGGTATTCGGCAGCGCACGAGATGGCCCGGAGAGGGGCGGAACTCGATCCGACGTACTTCTTTCCTCCCTACATGGACGGGTGGGTCGATTTTCAGGCGGGTAAGCCCGGCGACGCGATCCCGAAGCTCCAGAAAGCGAAAGCGATGGGAGCGCCGGCTTTCGTGTCCGCGTTACTCGCCTGCGCGTACGGCGCGTCCGGCGATCGAATCCGCGCGATGGCGGAGCTCGAGGACCTGAAGAAGAAATCGCCGGGCGGATCCGTCACGCCGTTCAACCTGGCGCTCGTGTACATCGGCCTGGGCGACCGCTCTGGCGCGATCGATTCCCTGGATCAGGCGTACGCGTCCGACTCGGAGTGGCTGGGCTGGCTCAGGAACGACCGGATCTTCGACCCGCTCCGCTCGGAACCGCGTTTCGTCGCCCTGCTGAAGAAGCTGGGATTCGACAGGTGAAGCGATCGTCCGCCCCCCATCCCGGGTAACCCTGGAGAGCCGGGAATCGCGATGTAGAGTTCCGCCAGTCCGATGACACTCGCCGCCGGGACGCGGTTGGGCCCTTACGACCGTCGCTCCGCTCGCTCGGGGCTCTGGCTTCGCCACCGGCGCGAACGATCATGACGCTCGCAGCCGGAACGAAGCTCGGCCCGTACGAGATCCTGTCGCCGATTGGCGCGGGAGGAATGGGAGAGGTCTACCGCGCCAGGGACACGCGCCTCGGCCGCGACGTCGCGGTCAAAGTGCTGCCGACGGCGATGTCCTCGTCTCCGGAGCTGCGGCAGCGCCTCGAGCGCGAGGCGAAGACGATCTCGCAGCTCTCGCACCCGCACATCTGCACGCTCTTCGACGTCGGGCACCAGGACGGGACCGACTACCTCGTCATGGAGTATCTCGAAGGCGAGACGCTCGCGAACCGCCTCGGCAAGGGGCCGATGCCGATCGAGCAGGCTCTGCGGATCGGCACCGAGATCGCGGGCGCGCTCGACGCCGCCCATCGAAGCGGAATCGTCCACCGCGACCTGAAACCCGGCAACGTCATGCTGACGAAGTCGGGCGTGAAGCTGCTCGATTTCGGCCTCGCGAAGCTCGCCGCGCCGCAGCCCGGCGCCGTGTCACAGGCCACGAGCCTGCCAACGGCTCTCCAGGAGAGCGAGCCGCTGACGACGCGCGGGACGATTCTCGGCACCTTCCAGTACATGGCGCCGGAGCAGCTCGAAGGCCGCGAAGCGGACGCCCGCAGCGACATCTTCTCCCTGGGTTGCGTGCTCTACGAGATGCTGACGGGCCACAAGGCCTTCACGGGCAAGAGCCAGGCGAGCCTGATCGGCTCGATCATGCACTCCGAGCCGCCGCCGATGTCGAGTGTGCAGCCGATGATCTCGCCGGCGCTGGACCGGATCGTCAAGGGCTGTCTCGCCAAGGAGCCGGAGCACCGCTGGAGCACGGCGCACGACGTGATGCTGCAGCTCCAGTGGATCGCGGAAGGCGGCTCGCTGGCGGGTCTGCCGGCGCCCGTCGTCGCGCGCCGCAAGAACCGCGAGAAGCTCGCCTGGGCCGTGGCGGCCGTCGCCGTCCTCGCGGCCTTCGCGTCCACCGTCGGTTACCTTCGACGGGCGCCGCGCCCCTCTCCCGGCGTTCATGCGACGCTCCAGTTCCCGGAGAAAATGTTCCTGGGGGACCTGGCCATCTCGCCCGACGGGACGCGCCTCGCGTTCACGGCGGCGAAGGCCGGCGGCCAGCCCGACCTCTGGATTCGAAGCCTCGACGGGTCTTCCGCGCAACCGGTCGTCGGCGCGGAGGACGCCTCCTTCGTGTTCTGGTCGCCCGACAGCCGCTTCGTCGGGTTCTTCTCCGGCAAGAAGTTGAAGCGCGTGGATCTCGCCGGCGGCACGGTTCAGACGATCTGCGATGCGGACCGGGGCGTCGGCGGCACGTGGAACCGCGACGGGACGATCGTCTTCGGCCCGGCTCCCACTTCCGCCCTCTTCCGGGTTCCGGCGAGCGGCGGCCAGCCCGTCCCCGTGACGAAACTCGACGCGTCGCGCCACGAAACGGCGCACCGATATCCGCAGTTTCTGCCCGACGGCCGGCACTTCCTCTATATGGCGGCGAACCTCGCCGGCCCTCCCGACGATCCGGCCAACGCGATCCGGGTCGGGTCGCTCGACGGGAGCCTCGACAAGATGGTCGTACGAACGCTCTCCAATGCCGCGTACGCCTCGGGCCGCCTGCTGTACGCACGCGAGGGCACGCTGTTCGCGCATCGGTTCGACCTGTCGCGTCTGGAGACCCGGGGAGACCCGACTCCGGCCGCCCAGAAGGTCGGCGTGAGCAACTGGCAGAGCTTCACCCTTTTCTCGGTTTCCGACGGCGTCCTCGTCACCTCGCCGACGTTTGCGCCCTCGTCGCGGCTGCTCTGGCTCGACCGCAGCGGAAGGGAAGTCGGATCCATCGGGGAGGCTGCCCCATTCCTCTCTCCGCGCCTTTCTCCCGACGGCCGAAAGGTCGCCGTGGACATTTTCGATCCGGTTCACGACGCCTCGGACATCTGGATTTACGACGTCGCGAGCGGCGCTGGAACGAAATTCGTTTCCGGAACGCAGGCGCACGAGATCGCTGCGGTCTGGTCTCCGGACGGCAGCCGGATCGTTTTCGCTTCCGACCGCCAGGCCAAGGGAGTTCGCCCGAACCTCTGGATCAAGCCGCTCGAAGGCGGCAAGGAGGAGCTCTTCGGGGAGGCCGGAGAGTCGCGGACGCCGGAAGACTGGTCGCGGGATGGGCGCGCCCTTTCCTGCAACGTGATTCCGATCAGCGGCCGCCGGAACAACCAGATCTGGATTGTCGATACCGGTGCGGGCCACCGTGCGTCGCCGTTCGCCGTCGAAGCCCTCGCTCAATTCAACAGCCGCTTCTCTCCCGACGGCCGCTGGATCGCCTACGACTCCGACGAGTCCGGACGCGCCGAGGTGTACGTGCGTCCGTTCCCCTCGGGGCCCGGAACGTGGCAGATATCGACGGCCGGCGGCGCTTTTCCCAACTGGAGCCGTGATGGGAAAGAGTTGTTCTTTCTCAGCTTGGATTTCAAGCTGATGGCGGTCCCCATCACGGCCGACGCGAAGTTCCACGCCGGCACGCCGGTTGCGCTCTTCGCTGTCCATCCGGCGGGCAGCTCGGTTTACGACGTGTCTCCGGACGGGCGGCGCTTTTTGGTCAACAGTCTCGCTTCCGACGTGGGGTCGCCGCCTTTCGACCTCCTCATTCACTGGACGGCCCTTCTGGAGAAGACCGAGACGGGAAGTCGGTGAGAAGCGATGGGCGCCCCGTGATCCGCACCGAGAGTTCCCGCCGGGTCCGATGACACTCACCGCCGGGACGCGCCTCGGCCCCTACGGCCGCCGGATTCACTCGCGGCGTTCCGGCTGCCGCGGCGCGAGTCGTTTCACTCGCGGGCGGGGGCAAGCCCCGCCCCGACGGCGCAAACAGCGGTCGCGCCGCGAACGGATATGACGCTTCTCGCCGGAACGAAGCTCGGCCCCTACGAGATCCTCGCGCCGCTCGGCGCGGGCGGAATGGGTGAGGTTTACCGCGCGCGGGACCCGAAGCTGGATCGGGACGTCGCAATCAAAGTCCTGCCTCAGTCGGTCGCCGCGGATCCCGACACGCTGGCCCGGTTCGAGCGGGAGGCGAAGTCGGTCGCCGCGCTCTCGCATCCGAACATCCTTTCGATCCACGACTTCGGAACGCACGAGGGCACGGCCTATGCCGTCATGGAGCTTCTCGAAGGCGACACGCTGCGCGGGAAGCTCGATGCGGGTCCGATTCCGCAGAAGCAGGCCGTGGACTACGCGCTCCAGGTCGCGAGGGGCCTCTCCGCGGCGCACGAGAAGGGCATCATCCACCGGGATCTGAAGCCCGAGAACCTCTTCGTCTCGAAGGACGGCCACGTCAAGATCCTCGACTTCGGTCTGGCCAAGCGCGTCGAGGCGGTCGCGCCCGGCAAAGAGACGAGCGCGCCGACGGGCTCGGGCCACACCGAGCCCGGGACGGTCATGGGAACGGTGGGCTACATGTCGCCGGAGCAGGTGAAGGGCTTCCCGGTCGACCACCGCTCGGACATCTTTTCCTTCGGCACGATTCTCTACGAGCTCCTCACGGGCAAGAAGGCGTTCCGGCGGGACACGAGCGCCGAGACGATGGCGGCGATCCTGCGAGACGAGCCGGAAGAGCTCTCGGAGTCGGGGCGGAACATCTCTCCGACGCTCGATCGCATCGTCCGGCACTGCCTGGAGAAGGAGCGCGAGCGCCGGTTCCAATCGGCCAGAGACATCGCGTTCAGCCTCTCGGACCAATCCGCGCCGGCCGCGGGGAGCGTTCCGCGGGCAAGTCCTCCGGCCGTCGCTTCGGAGGGGCTGTGGATCGCGGTGCTGCCGTTCAAATACGGCGGCGTCAACGCCGACGTCGCGGCCCTGGCGGACGGGCTCTCCGAAGAGATCGGGACCGGCCTCTCGCGGTTTCGATACCTCTCGGTCGTCGCGAGCGCCTCCGCGGCTCGCCTGAAGGGCGTGGAGGGAGACGAGCGGTCGCTGGCGGGCAAACTCGGCGCGCGCTACGTGCTGGAGGGGAGCATCCGCGAGGGAGGCTCGGCCATCCGCGTGAGCGCGCAGCTCGTCGACGCCCAGACGGGAGCGCAGCTCTGGTCGGAGACGTTCGGCCGGGACCTGAAGACGACGAGCGTGTTCGAGGCTCAGGACGACGTCGCGGCGCGCATCGTCGCGACGGTCGGCGACAGCTACGGAGTGCTCGTCCATTCCATGCGTTCGGCGGCCCGGCAGAAAGACGACGGGCATCTCACGCCCGTCGAGTGGCAGTTTCAGTACTTCGCCTACCGCGAGCAGATCACGCCCGCGGCCCATGCGGAGCTCAAGAGCCGGCTGGAGCGCGCGGTGGAACGGGACGACCGGAGATCGGACCTGTGGGCGTGCCTCGCGCAGGTCTTCGTCGACGCGTATGCGTTCGGGTTCCAGGACGACCCGACTTCTCTCGATCGGGCGCTGGCCGCGGCCCGCCGCGCGGTCGAGCTCGATCGGGCGAACCAGTTCGCGCTGGTGGCGCTGGCGCAGACGCACTTCTTCCGCCAGGACCTCGCGGCGTTCGGTCCCGCGGCCGAACGCGCGATGGCCCTCAACCCGCTCAACACCGATGCGGTCGGGATCCTGGGGTTGCAGATCGTGCACACGGGCGAGTTCGGGCGGGGCGCCGCGATCGTGCGCCGCGCGATGGAGCTCAATCCCCATCACGCGGGTTGGATGCACTTCGCTCCGCTCTGGGAGCACTTCCACAAGGGCGAGTACGCGCAGGCCCTCGAGCGCGCGAACCGGGTGGACGTGCCCGGCCTCTTCTGGCCTTACCTGGTGATGGCTTCGGCCTGCGGACACCTCGGCCGGCGCGCCGAGGCCGAGTCCGCGGTCCGCGATCTGCTCGCGCTCGATCCCGAATTTCCGGCACACGCTCGCGCGAACGTCGGGACCTGGCACTTCGCGAGCGGCCTCATGGAGCCCATCCTCGACGGGCTGCGGAAGGCGGGGCTGGAGATCCCGCCCCCTGCGACCGGAACCGCCGTTTCGCCGCCGGACGCCGCCCGGTCTTCCGCGCCGGCGTCGGGCGCCTCCCCCGCGGCCGAGGGCTTCTGGGTCGCCGTGCTGCCGTTCAAGTACGGCGGCGCCGACGCATCCCTCACGACCCTGGCCGAAGGCCTGACGGAGGGGATCGTGACCGGGCTGTCACGCTTCTCTTACCT
>DATJZU010000072.1:0-32032 GCA_035498835.1 Thermoanaerobaculia bacterium | reverse complement strand
GTCGATCGCAAGTGGTGGAACATCGGCGTCCGGATCGAGGACACCGTCCTCGTGACGAAGGACGGCTTCGACTGCCTTTCCTGCGCCGCGCCGCGCGAGATCGAGGACGTCGAGAAGGCCGTGCGCTCGGGGCGCCGTTAGCTCTCGTTTCTCCACACGTTGTTCACGGGTAGGGTCTGTTGCCCATCTGGGCCCTAGTCGATCGCAGTTGCCGACCTGACCAGATGCCCCGCCAGACCCATCCGGATCGAATCGAGCAAGTCTTGCGTCTGCGCAGGCGAAGGGACACAGGTTCCCAGATCGCCGCGCGCGTGGGCTTGAGCTCGGCCACCGTGGCCCGCATCCTGGCTCGACACGGCCTGTCTCGCCTCAAAAGCCTCGAGCCCAAGCAGCCAGTTGTCAGGTATCGACGAGAACGTCCGGGCGAGCTGATCCACATCGACATAAGAAATTAGGTCGTATCGGCCGTGTCGGACATCGCATCCATGGAGACCGCACCACTCGTGTTCGCGGCATCGGCTGGGAGTTCGTTCACGTCGCCATCGACGACGCCTCCCGCCTGGCCTATGCCGAGGTCCTGCCCAACGAGAGATCTCCCTCCTCGACGGCTTTCCTCAGACGCTGCGTGTCCTGGCTCCACAGCCGCGCCGTCCGCGTTGAGGCCTCATGTCCGACAACGGCTCCTGCTACGTCTCCCACAGGTTCAAGGCCACCTGCCAGAAACTCAGCCTCCGTCATCTGCGCACCAGACCCTACCGTTCCATAACCACAGTGAACAACCTGTTGAGAATTGACACCTAGGCGGGGGCGGGACGCGCCGCGGGGGCCTGAGTCTCAGCCCGGGACGAGGATCTCGACCGTTTCCTTCGTCACACGGCACGTGACGGGCGTCTCCAGGATGCAGTCGCCGTCCACGTGCGTCTCGACCGCGTAAGTCTCGCGCGAGCGGATCTCGACGTGGCGGCCGCGCACCAGGCGCGCCAGGCCGCGGTCCAGGTGCGCCGCGCGGCCCTGGCGGATCGCGAGGAAGAGTCGGAAGAACTCGTAGCGGCTCCGGCTCGCGAAGAGGAGCACGTCCATCTCGTCGGACTCGGGCGACGCGGCCGGCGCGATCACCCAGTCGCCGGCGTAGTGCCGCGCGTGGCAGACGACGGCGAAGGTCGCCTCGTAGATGACGCCGTCCACGGCGACCTGCAGCCGCGGAAACTCGTAGCGGAAGAACTCCGACGCGGCGGTCACCGAGATACCCGCACGGCCGAAACGCCGTTTCCACCGCAGGCTCATGTGGCCCATGACGCGCGCGTCGAGGCCCGCGCCGGCCCAGAGCAGGAACGCGCGGTCGTTCGCGGTCAGGACGCGCACGGAGCGGAGCCGGCCGTCGAAGAGGAGCTCGGCGGCCTTTTCGGGGTCGAGCGGGATCCCGAGCTCCCGCGCGAGGACGTTCGATGTGCCTCCGGGCAGGACGGCGAGCGGGACGCCGGAGCCCGACAGGCCGCGCGCGACTTCCGAGATCGTCCCGTCGCCTCCGCAGGCGGCCACGACGTCGGGCTTCAGGGGCAGGAAGGCCCGCACGATCTCCGTCGCGTGCCCGGGACCGATGGTGGGCGCGTTGACGAGCGTGACGCCGCGCGCGCGCATCCGGCCGATGAGCGCGTCCATCGCGGGCCGTCGGTCGCGTTGCCCGGCGGTCGGGTTGTAGATGAGAACTCCCTTGCGGATCGGCGACGGAACGGGACGCGTCCCGCGGACGGCGGCCTCGGCGGGCTGGAGTCGCGCGCGGTCCATCAGAAGAGCAGGCCCTCGCGGGGCGGGGGCGTGATCCCGAGGTGGCGATAGGCCGCCGCCGAGGCGATGCGTCCGCGCGGCGTGCGCTGCAGGAAGCCCGCCTGAATCAGGTAGGGCTCGTAAAGATCCTCGAGGGTGCCGCGGTCCTCGCCGATTGAGGCGGCGATCGATGCGACGCCGACGGGGCCGCCGCCGAACTTTTCGATGATCGTCGTCAGGATCCGGCGGTCGAGCTCGTCGAAGCCGTGCTCGTCCACCTCCAGGCGCCCGAGGGCCTCGCGCGCGGTGGCGCGGTCGATCGACTTCTTGCCGGCGACCTCGGCGAAGTCGCGCAGGCGGCGCAGCAGCCGGTTCGCGATGCGCGGCGTCCCGCGGCTGCGGCCGCCGATCTCGCGGGCGGCGTCGTCGTCGATGCGCACGGCGAGGATGTCGGCCGAGCGCCGGACGATCCGTGCGAGGGCCTCGACGTCGTAGAAATCCAGGCGCAGGGTGATGCCGAAGCGCGCGTGAAGCGGCTGCGACAGCAGCCCCGGCCGCGTCGTCGCGCCGATGAGCGTGAAGGGCGGAAGGTCCACCTTCATCGTTCGCGCCATCGGTCCCTCGCCGATCAGGACGTCCAGCCGGTAGTCCTCCATCGCCGGGTAGAGGATTTCCTCGACGGCGGGCGATAGGCGATGGATCTCGTCCACGAAGAGGACGTCGCGCGGCTGAAGGTTCGTCAGGATCCCGGCGAGGTCCCCGGCGCGCGCGATCATGGGACCGGAGGTCACGCGCAGACCCGCGCCCATCTCGCGCGCCACGATGTGCGCGAGCGTCGTCTTGCCGAGGCCGGGCGGGCCCGTCAGCAGGACGTGGTCGAGCGGCTCCCCGCGGCCGCGCGCCGCGGCGAGGAACACCCCGAGGTTCTCGCGGATCTTCGGCTGACCGATGTATTCCGAGAGCGTTTGCGGCCGGAGCCTCGGCTCGACCGCGGCGTCTTCCTCGAGTGCGGATCCGGTGAGCAGGGTGGAGTCGTCAGCCATGGAGTGGAGGCAGTTTATGGCGAATGCCTCTGGAGTCCCTAGAAGCTATCCGCCGGTCAGTCGCTTCAACGCTGCCTTCAGGAAGTCTCCGAACTCCTTCGGCGCGCCGGTCCGCGCGATGGCCTCCACGGACCGTTCCGCCTCCGCCCGGCGATACCCGAGGTTCACGAGCGCCGAGACGACGTCCTCGGTCGAGACGGCCGCGGCGGCTCCCGCCGGCGCCTCGGCCTGGAATGCGGCGGCCTTCTCGGCGAGTTCGAGGATCATCCGCTCGGCCGTCTTCTTGCCGACGCCCGGGATCGCGACGAGGCGCCGGACGTCCCCGTGCCGGAGCGCCTCGACGAGCTCTGCCGGAGGGATGCCGGAGAGCACCGTCAGCGCGACGCGCGGCCCGATCCCCGCGACGCTTATCAGCAGCTGAAAGAGTGCGCGCTCGCGCTCGGTCAGGAAGCCGTAGAGCGCGAGCGTGTCCTCGCGCACGTGCGTGTGCACGAAGAGCGAGGCGGGACTCTCGGCCTCGGGCAGCTCGTAGAAGGTCGAGAGCGGAATGTGGACGAGGTACCCGACCCCGCCGACGTCGAGGAGAACCTGGTCCGGCGCCTTCGATGCGAGGCGGCCCGAGAGACGGCCGATCATCGATGAGTTCTCGGTTCTCTGTTCTCAGTCCTCAGTTCCGGAACCGAGAACCGATAACTGAGAACTGACAACTCTTTCTCAACTCCGCCGTCCCTCCTCCGGCAGGAAGGACTTGAGAAGATCCTCGTTGATTTCGACCTTGCGGTCGGTGCGGAGCTGCTGGAGCGAGGAACGGAGGAGCTTCTCGCCCTCGCGCGCCCGGATCGTCTGCATCAGATCTTCTTTCTGTGCCGCAAACGCCTTCGGGTCGGCCGTCTTGCGGTCGATCACGCGGAAGAGGACGAATCCTCCCGGCACCGGTACGGGCGGCCCCGCCTGGCCGGACGTCGTGCGGAAGACGGCGGCGGAGAGCTCCGGCGCGTTGCCGATCTCGGGGATCGGGCCGCCGGGCGCGAACTCGGGCGTCGTCTTGACCTCCGAGTCGTAGCGCGCCGCGACCTGGGGCAGCGGCGTCCCGGAGCCGATCTCCTTGGCGGCCGGGTCGAGCTTCTCGAGGGCCTCCTTCTCGCGGCGGTCGGCCTTCCAGTCGTCGGTGACGCGCTCCTTCAACTCGTCGAAGGGCGGCACGCCGGCGGGCCGCTGCTCGTCGGGCTTGACGAACGCGGGGCCGCGCGACGTCGGCACGGCCGTCGTGGAGATCTTTCCGAGCTTCAGCGTGAACGCCTCGTCGGCGAACTGGGCGTTCGCTCCGACGCCGGGGATCGCCTCGCCGCGCGCCACCCAGGGCGTCGTGTTGTAGAAGATTGTCTGGCTGTCGGCGAGTTTCCGCAGCTCTTCGTCGGAGGCGTTGGGCAGCTTGCGCACCTTCTCGGCGAGGTCGCGCGCGAGCCGACTCGTCTCCGCCTCCGTCTTGCGCTGCGCGAGGTCGGCGCCGAGGGCCGCGCGCGCCTCCTCGAAGGTCTGCGTGTGCTCGGGAGTCTTCGAGATCAGCTTGATGACGTGATAGCCGAACTGCGTCTTGACCGGCCCGGCGATCTCGCCGGGCTGCAGCGCGAACGCCGCCTGCTCGAACTCGGGCACCATCTGGCCGCGCGCGAACGGCGGGAGCTGGCCTCCGGTGTCCTTGTTCGACGTGTCGTCGCTCGTCTCCTTGGCGAGCTTGGCGAAGTCCTCGCCCGCGCGGGCGCGTGCGGCGACCTTCTCCGCCTTCGCCTTGGCGGCCGCGTCGGCCTCGGGCGTGGCGGAAGCGTCGCTCTTGATCAGGATGTGGGCGGCCACGACCTGCTCGGGGACCTTCAAGGCCTCCTTCCGCAGGTCGTATTCGGAACGGAGCTCCGCTTCCGTCGGGACGGTGCGTGCGCGCACGCGTGACTGATCGATGAGCAGGTACTTGATCCGGCGCTGCTCGGGCTTGCGGTAGCGGTCCCGGTGCTTCTCGTAATAGCCCTTGAGGTCCGCATCGGTCGGCTGGACGCCGCTCTCGAGACGGCTCGAAGGAATCAGCACGTACTCGATCGTGGCCTTGTCGTTCCGGGCCGAGAATTCGCGCTGCAGCTCGCTATCGGGCACGAGGATCGAGGCGCGGACGAGGGCGGCGTACTTGCGGGCGAGCAGATCCTCGCGCAGCTCCTCTTCGAAGCGCTCCGGCGTGTATCCGTAACGGAAGAGCGCCTGCTCGTACTTCTCGCGTCCGATGAACTGGCCGTTCAGCTGGAAGGCGGGATAGGACATGACGGCGCGCGCCACTTCTTCGTCCGAAACGGCGAGCTTGAGTCGGCGGGCCTCGGCGAGCTCGAGCTTGCGGTTGATCATACCGTCGAGGACCTGGCGCGGCAGGTCGAGGAAGCGCAGCATCTCGGGCGTCAGGCCGCCCCGGTACTGCTCGCGGTAGCGATCGAGCTGCGACCGGTATTCGCGGTCGAACTCCGCGGCGAGGATCGGCGTTCCGCCGACGCGGGCGATCATCTCGCTCGAGCGGTCGTTCGGATTGACGTTCGAACCGCTGAAGTAGACGAATCCGAGAACGAACACGATGACCACGGCCCAGAGCGTCCACTTGAGGTGGTGGAAGCTCTCGCGCATCGTCTTGAGCATGGGAAATCGAACCTCCGTGCCGCGAAATCGAAACGGGGCAATATAGCCGAAGTTCGTCGAGCGGGTCGAAGAGAGGCCGCCGCGCGGCGGCCGGCGGGGCCGTCTCCGGGACGAAAACCATCCTCTCGAAGCGCATCACGAATCGCTTCCCTGGAGCCATCCGGCCGAACCTGTCGTATGCTATAAGTCTCTGTAAAACCGGAGGGTTATTGCCCAAGCGGAAGTCCGGCCAGCCCGTGGGCTCGGACATCGACTGGTTCGTCATCCCGATCCACCGGATCCGGCAGGGGGCGATCGTTTTCGCCATCGCGCTGGTTGCGGGCGGAGTCGGCTACTTCCTGTACAGCCGCTCGCGGCGATCTCCCGAGGACAAGGCGCGCACCGAGATCGCGAATGCCACGCAGCTCCTCACGCGGGCGACGGCGGCGTCGGGAACGGCGCGGCCGGGCTCGAGCGTGGCGCAGGCGCGGGACTCGCTCCAGTCCGCCGAGGCGGCGTTCGCCGGCCGGCGCTTCGACCAGGCGTTCCGCGACGCGGTCGAGTCGCAGTCCTACGCACGGCGCGCTCTCGGAGGCGCGGGCACCGAGGAGACCGGCGACGCGTCCTTCATCTCGATCGAGGGCGACGTCTCGCTGCAGAGCGCGGGGCGCTCGACCTTCGAGCCGGCGCGGCAGCGGCAGTCGCTCTTCGACGGCGACTTCGTGAAGACCGGGCGCAACGGCTCGGCCGAGATCATGTTCGCCGATGGCACGCTCTACACGCTGCGGCCCGGCTCGCTCTTCGAGGTGCACCGGCCATCGCTGACGGAATCGGCAGGCAGCCAGGTCAAGATCGTGTCGGGCGTCATCAACGTCTACACGGCCGGCTCGACCTCGAAGGTCTCGACGGACGCCGCGACGGCGGACGTGGATCGCGACTCGCGCGCCGCCCTCGACGTCGAAAAGGGCGAGAAGACGGAGATCACGAACTTCCGGGGCAAGACGACGGTTTCGACCGGCCGCCAGACGGTCGTCCTGTCCGAGCGCGAGCGGGTGGCGGCGGGCGCGAAGACGGGCGAGATTTCCGCGAAGGTCGCCCTCCCGGAGGCGCCGGAGCCGCTGCTGCCGGCGGACAACCGGATCTACGACCTGAAGACCGGCGACCAGGTGGATCTGCGCTGGGCAGCGGTCCCGGTGGCCGCGCGTTACCGGCTCCAGATCTCGCGCTCGCGGCTCTTCGTGCCGGACGCGATCGAGGTGGACCTCGATCACCGCACCGAGACCTACGCCGTCGTGAAGGTGTCGCGGGAGGGCGCCTACTTCTGGCGGGTCGCGACGATCGACAAGAGCGGCGTCTCCTCGGACTGGAGCGCCGTGCGCCGGTTCAAGATGCTCGCCGAGCTGCCCAAGGCCGGCGCCAACGCGCCGCCCCCGCCGCTCCAGGTTTCGCCGCCCCAGCAGATGGGAAATCTCTTCCTCGTCTTCGGCAAGACGGATCCGGGAGCGACCGTGACGGTCAACGGGGAGACGGCGGACGTGGACGCGGACGGCTCGTTCCGAAAAACCGTCACCGTGGATCGGGACGGCTATGCGATGCTCATCGTGAAAGCGGCCGACGCGTCGGGCAACGAGACGGTGAAGAAGATCCGCGTGTTCGTGGAGAGTATGTAGTGAGCCGTCAGCCATCAGCTGTCAGCTATCAGCCGGAGCTGAGAGCTGAAAGCTGAGAGCTGAGAGCTGAGAGCTGAAAGCTTCCGGAGGTTCTCTTGGCAGTCAAATCCGTTTTTTCGATCTTTTCCAACGACCTGGCGGTGGATCTCGGAACGGCGAATACGCTCGTGTTCGCGCGCGGCAAAGGAATCGTCGTGCGCGAGCCCTCGATCGTCGCGGTGAACAACGCGACCAATCGCGTCGAGGCGGTCGGCACCGAGGCCAAGGAGATGCTCGGGCGCACGCCCGGCAACATCGTCGCCATCCGGCCGATGAAGGACGGCGTCATCGCAGACTTCGAGGTGACGGAGAAAATGCTCGATCACTTCATCAAGAAGGCGCACGGCCGGTCGCTGTTCGTCCGGCCCCGCATCGTGATTTCGGTTCCGTCCGGCATCACGCAGGTTGAGAAGCGCGCCGTGCAGGACTCGGCGCTGCGCGCGGGGGCATCGGAGGTCTTCATCATCGAGCAGGCGATGGCGGCCGCGATCGGCGCCGGCCTGCCGATCACCGAGCCCGCGGGCAACATGATCGTGGACATCGGCGGCGGCACGACCGATGTCGCGGTCATCTCGCTCGCCGGCATCGTCTACAGCCGCTCGGTCCGCATCGCCTCGAACGAGATGGACGAGGCGATCATCCAGTACGTCAAGCGCAAGTACAACCTGCTGATCGGCGAGCGCACCGCGGAACAGGTCAAGATCGAGATCGGCTCCGCGCATCCGCTCGACGAGCCGCTCACGATGGAGGTCAAGGGCCGCGACCTCGTCGAGGGCGTGCCGAAGACCCTCGTCCTGACCGACGAGGAAGTGCGCGACGCGCTGTCGGAGGTGGTGGCCGCGATCGTCGAGAGCGTGCGCGTGGCGCTCGAGCGCACGCCGCCGGAGCTCTCCGCCGACATCATGGACAAGGGCATCATCATCACGGGCGGCGGCTCGCTCCTGCGCAACCTCGACCGGCGTCTGCGCGAGGAAACGGGGCTGCCGATTTCCTACGCCGAAGACCCGCTCGCCTCGGTCGTGCTCGGCACGGGCGCCATGCTGACCGACATGGATCTGCTGCGGAAGATCTCGATCACCTGAGCCGGCGCCTCCGGAAGGCGTTTCCATGAGAGCCATCAACCCCGCCGTCGAGATCGCCGGGACCCGGTCCCGCCGGGGCGGAGCCGTGCTGCTCACGGTGCTCGTCGGGTGCGTCCTGCTTCTTTCGGCACAGGCACCGGCGCGCAACCGCTCGGGTACCGTCCTCCAGTCGTGGATCTTGTCGGCGCTCGCGCCGGCGGCCCGCGCGGTCGGGGCGGTCTCGCGCTCGGCCACGAGCGTCGTGGACTCGACGGCCGACATGCTGCACGCCACGTCCGAGAACGCGCGGCTGCGGCAGGATCTCGCCGCACGCGACCGCGAGCTCTTTCAGCTGCGCGCGATGGTCGCGCAGGCCGAGCGCGAGCGGCTTCTGGCCGCGGCGGCGCCGGCGCTCCCGGGAGTCCTCACGAGCGCGCCGGTGCTCCTCGTCGAACGGCGCGCCGGCGTGCAGAGCGCCCTCGTCGGAGCGGGATCGCGCGAGCGCGTCGTCTCCGGCTCGCCGCTCGCGGTACCGGAAGGGCTCGTCGGCCGCATCGTCACGGTGGGCCACGGCGTGTCGCGCGCGCAGCTCCTCACGGATGCGTCGGCGGCGGCCGGCGGCCGCGTCGCCCGCACGGGAGACCTGGGCGTCGTGCGCGGGGACGGCGCGGGAGGGCTTCGCCTGAACAACGTGCCGATCACGTCCTCGATTCGCGCGGACGACCTCGTCGAATCGGCGGGCATCGACGGGATCTATCCCCGCGGCATCCCGATCGGGCGAGTCGAGTCGGTCGCCCGGGGCAACAATCTGTTCCTCGAGATTCGCATCAAGCCGTCCGCGGACTTCGCGCACCTGACCGACGTGCTCGTCCTCGCGCCATCGCCGGCGATCACGGAGCCGCTGGGGAGTTCCAAGGGTGTCGGCCCGTGAAGCTCCGCCGCATCCTGGCCCTCCTGGCCGCCGCCGCCGCGCTGACGATCCTCTTCGGCGCCTCCCGGCACCGCGGGGCCTGGCCGGCCGACTGGTTCCTGATTGCGGTGGCCGCCGTGGCGCGGCAGGGCAACTTCGTTCAGGCGGTCCTCGCCGGCGCGGGAGCGGGCCTGCTCGAAGACGCGATGACCCATCAGATGCTGGGGTTCAATGCTTTTGCGAAGGCGGCGATCGGGTACGGGCTCGCCCTCGTCTCCGTGCGCGTGATCCTCGGGGGCGCGGTCGCGGCCGGGGCGACCCTCGCCGTGGCCTCGTTCGTGAACGACACGATCGTCGCGGCGCTCGCCTCGCTGCTCACCCAGGCGCCGATCGTCCTCGGCACGCGGGACGCCTTCTGGCGCGCCGCGACCACGGGGATCACCGCGGGAATGCTCGAGGCAGCGGCCCGGTTCGGCTGGCGGGAATGGTGGGAGAAGCGGCGGTTGCGGAGGCTCCGGTGATGGCGATGGGGAGAAGCTTTCAGCGATCAGCTATCGGCTATCAGCCAGAGGGGATCCCTCTCCAGCTGAGAGCTGACAGCTGTGAGCTGACGGCTGCACGGCGGCAGCCGTGCTGAGAGTCCGCGAGAACCGGCGCGATCTCTCACGGCGCATCGAGATCGGCCGTATCGTCGTCGGAGCGGTTTTCGCGCTCCTCGCCATCGCGTACTGGTACGTGCAGATCGTCCGCGGCGAGTACTACTTCACACTGTCGGAGAACAACCGCCTGCGTTCCGTGAAGATCACGGCGCCGCGCGGCTACATCTTCGATCGCAACGGCGTGGCGCTCGTCGAGAACGAGCCGGCGTACAACCTGCAGCTCTACCGCCGGGAGACGCGCGATCTCGAGGACTCGGAGTCCTTCGCCGTCGGCGTGCTCCGCCTGCCGCCCGAGCAGGTCCGCGCCCGCCTCGAGCGCGCGTTGAAGAATCCCGAATTCGTGGCGGTGCCGATCGCCGAGAATCTCGGAATCGAGGAGGTCGCGTCGATCGAGGCGCGATCGCCGGAGCATCCCGAGTTCGCCATCTCGATCTCCCAGCGCCGTCTCTACTCGCACGGCGTCGTCGCGGCGCACGCGCTCGGTTACCTCGCCGAAGCGACCGTCGATCAGATCAAGGCGCCCCAGAGCGGTTACGCGCCGGGCGACTGGATCGGGCAGAAGGGGATCGAGGCGACTTACGAGCCGCTCCTGGCCGGCGTCAACGGCGAACGGCGTGTCGTCGTGGATTCCCACGGACGCGAGATCGCCGAGCAGGGGCGTACGCCCGCGCAGCCCGGTCAGAACCTCTTCACAACGCTCGACCTCGATCTGCAGCGGATCGCGGAGGACTACTTCAAGGAGCGCGTCGGGAGCGTCGTCGCGATGGATCCGAAGACCGGCGAGATCCTGGCCCTCGTCTCGTCGCCGTCTTACGACCCCAACTGGTTCACGCGGCGCGTGACGGAAGACGAGTGGACCCGGCTCACCACCGACCCGCACCATCCGCTGCAGAACCGTGCGATCCAGAACGCCTTCTCGCCCGGTTCGACGTTCAAGCCGTTCCTCGCGTACGGGGCGCTCGCGGCGGGGCTCGTGGATCCGGACGCCCGCGTGTTCTGTCCCGGGTACGCCGAGTTCTACGGACGCGTCTTTCACTGCCACAACAAGAACGGCCACGGCTGGGTGAACCTGCGCGACGCGATCAAGGTGTCGTGCGACGTCTACTTCTACACCCTCGGCCGCCGCCTCGGGATCGACCGCATCGCCGAGATCTCGAAGAGCTTCGGCTTCGGCGAGCCGACCGGCGTCGACCTCCAGTTCGAGAAGGCCGGGCTCGTGCCGTCGGAAGAGTGGGCGTTGACGAAGCGGCACGCGCGCTGGTATCCGAGCGAGACGATCTCGGTCGCGATCGGCCAGGGCCCCGTCCTCGTGACGACGATGCAGCTCGCGCGGGCCCTCTCCGGGCTTCTCGAGAACGGCCGCCTCCCGACGCCGCATCTCTTCCTCGCGTCGCAGGAGGCCCGCTCGGGCAATCGGCTGCGCTACAAGGTCGAGACGAAGCCGGGCACGCCCCTCGCGGCCGACAAGCTCGCGATCGTGAAGAACGGGATGTGGGCGGTTCTGAACGAGCCCGGCGGCACGGCCTTCGGGTCCCGCGTCCGGGGCGTCGAGGCCGGAGGGAAGACCGGCACTGCGCAGGTCGTCGGAAAAGAATCGGGTCTTGCCGCGAAAGGCGCGTACGCGGACCACGCCTGGTTCATCGGCTTCGCTCCCGTCGAAGACCCGCAGATGGTGGTCGCGGTCTTCGTCGAGAACGGCGGTCACGGCAATCTCGCCGCCGCGCCCCTGGCGAAGGCGCTCTTCGAGAAGCGCTTCGGGGTTCCGCCCCCGGCCGACACCGCGGCCCCGGGCCTCCTGCGAGCTTCGAACGCGCAGCCGGGCAGTCCGCGATGATCTCGCGCGTCCTGTCCGCCCGCAGCCGCTTCGATCCGATCGTGCTCGGCAGCTCGCTCCTCCTCTCGGCGCTCGGGATCCTCTTCGTCGCGTCGACCACGGCGGGAGGGAGGCTCGCCGGGCTCGCCGCGCGGCAGGGCATCTGGGTCGCCGTGGGTCTCGGGCTGATGCTCGCCGCGATCCTCTTCGACTATCGCACGCTCCTGAAAGTGTCGTTCCCGATCTATTGCGCGACGCTCGTTCCGCTGCTCTATCTCCTCTTTTTCGGCGAGCGGATCGCCAACGTGCGGTCGTGGATCCGGATCGGCGGTTTCCAGTTCCAGCCGGCGGAGCTCGCGAAGATCGCGACGGCCCTGCTCCTCGCCTACCTCTTCGAGAACGAGGACGACGGACGCCTGCGCGGCGCGGCCTTCTTCAAGCTCGGAGCGATCGTCGGCGTGCCGTTCCTGCTCGTCTTCCTGCAGCCCGACCTCGGGCTCGCGCTGACGTTCCTGCCGCTCCTCGGCGTCGGTCTCTACTTCGGCGGACTGCCGTTGCGCGGCTGGATCGTGCTGATCCTGCTCGTGGCGGTCGTGTGCGGCGCCGCGTGGTTCCTGCTGAAGGACTACCAGAAGCAGCGGATCGGGACGTTTTTGAACCCGGAGCACGACGTTCTCGGCGCCGGCTACCAGGTGCGCCAGTCGAAGATCGCCGTCGGCTCGGGAGGATTCTTCGGGAAGGGCTTCCGATCCGGAACGCAGAGCCAGCTGCGGTTCCTCCCGGTCCAGCACACCGACTTCATCCTGGCGGTCATCTCCGAGGAATGGGGATTCCTCGGCGTCATCCTCGTGCTCGGCCTCTTCGCCGCGCTGCTCCTCCGCGCGCTGACGCTCGCGCAGGCCGCGCGCGACCGCGGCGGAGTTTTCCTCGTGCTCGCGCTGGCCGGCATGATCTTCTTCTCGGTCGTCATCAACGCCTCGATGATGATCGGCCTGCTTCCGACCACCGGCATTCCGCTGCCGCTCGTCTCCTACGGCGGGTCTTCCATCGCCACGACGTTTCTCGCGATCGGCCTGATCCTGGGCGTCGAATACCGCCGCTTCGCCAACGCGTGAGCAAGGATCTGCTCGTCAACGCGACGCCTCCCGAGACGCGCGTCGCGCTCCGCGAGGACGGCCGCACCGTCGAGGTCTTTCACGAACGCCGCGGCCGCGAGAGTCTCGTCGGCAACGTCTATCTCGGCCGGGTGCACCGCGTGCTGCCCGGCATGCAGGCGGCGTTCGTCGCGATCGGGTTCGAGCGTGACGCGTTTCTCTATGTCGAGGATGCGGCGCCGCACCCGGTGGATTTCGAGGGCGCGGAGGAGGACGACGGCAACGGCGCCGCTGTGCGCGACGATCGGCCGCGCATCGACGATCTCGTCAAGGAAGGCCAGCAGCTCGTCGTGCAGGTGACCAAGGACCCGATTGCGGGAAAGGGCCCGCGCGTCACGGCGGCCGTCTCGCTGCCCGGGCGCACGCTCGTCTCGCTGCCTTCCGTTCGCGAGGTCGGCATCTCGCGCCGCATCACCGACGAGACCGAGCGCGAGCGGCTGCGGCAGATCCTCGAGGGCTTTCCGGGCGGCGGAGGCTTCATCGCGCGCACGGCGGCGCTCGGCGCGTCCCCGGCGGAGCTCGAGGCCGACCGCGCCTACCTCGAGGCGCTCGCGGCGAAGATTGCGCGCCAGGCCGAGAACGCGGGGGCGCCGGCGCTCCTCCGCCGCGAGCTCGACCTTCCCCTGCGCGTCTTCCGCGATCTCGTGGCGTCGGACTTCGAAGAGATCCGGGTGGACGACGAGGCGGCCGCGGCGCGCCTGTGCGAATTCGCGGCGCAGGTCGCACCGGGGCTCGTCCCGCGGATCTCGACGTACCGGGAGGAAGAGCCGATTTTCGAGCGCTTCGGCGTCGAGCGCGAGATCGAGGCGGCGCTGTCGAGCCGCATCGCGCTGCCGTCGGGCGGCTCCTGCGTCATCCACCAGACGGAGGCGCTCGTCGCGATCGACGTCAACACGGGCCGCTTCACGGGCAAGGGCGATCTCGAGGACACCGTCTTCGCCACGAACCTCGAGGCGGTGCCGGAGGTGGCACGGCAGATCCGGCTGCGCGATCTCGGAGGACTCCTCGTCGTGGACTTCATCGACATGCAGGACGCGGAGCATCGGCGGGAAGTTTTCGAGCGGTTCGGGACCGAGCTCGCGCGCGACCGCTCGCGCACGCGGGTGCTTCAGATCTCGGAGTTCGGCCTCGTGGAGATCACGCGGCAGCGGAGCCGCAACAACCTCGAACGCGTGCTGACGCGCTCCTGCCCGGCTTGCTCGGGCACCGGACGCGTCAAGACGGATCTGACGGCCGCGCTCGATCTCCGCCGGGCCCTTCTGCGGCCCCCCGTTCTGTATACGAGCGGGGAAGCCGTCTCCGTGCGCGCCCCGTCCTCGCTCGTCGAGTTCTTCCGCGAAGATGGCCGGATTCTGGAGGAGCTGCGCACGACCCTGGGAATCCGGCTCGAGGTGGTGCCGGACGACACCCTCGCGCCGGGAGACTTCCAGATCGTCTCGGGCTGAAGGCCTTTTCTTTCAATGCCTTAGATCAGAGGAAATGTTATCGCCTCCTGTCCCGTTAGACAGGTCAGCACGCGATACCTTCCTTCCCGGCCCCGACGCGAATAAGTCGGGGCCGCCTTTTTCTGGAGCCACCAAAGGTGGCTCCCAGCCCGTCCGGCGCGAAAGCTGAACGGTTCCTAAATGCGGCCAAATAGAATCGCGCTGCGATCAAGACCGAAGCGATGCGAGGGGGAATGCGGCTCAAGTTCTCTGCCGTGGCCCTCCTTTTCTTCGCCGTCTCCGTCGTCGTTTTCGGAGGGATCAATCGCTGGACGAGCGCGGGACCGCCGGCAGGCGAGGCGGCGATCGCGAGAGACCCGCAGACACCCTCGCATCTCTTCGCGGCCGTCGGCTACAGCGGCGTGTTCGAGAGCTGGACCGGCGGAGAGAGCTGGAGCCTTCTGCACAGTTTCCCGACCACGCAGATCTCGGCAATCGCCGTCGATCCGAGCGATGCCGACCGGATTTACCTCGGCGCGAATCCGGGCGACGTTCTGCGGAGCGTCGATGGCGGCACCGCCGTCGCCCAGACCTCGCCGTGGCCGGGAACGGCGTGGTCCGCGTGCGCGTGAGACAGGATCGCGCGCGGCGACGGCGTCGGGGGATCGACGAAGGCGTCGAAAGCCGGGGCGTACAGGCCCTGCGGCCGCCGCTCGAGCAACGGGGCGAGAAACCGGCTCATCGGACCGGGGAAGACTTCCGGATCTCTTCGAACATCGCGAGCGCGGCCTCGCGTTCCCTTGCGTGGTCGAGGATCGGGGCGGGATAGCCATCATCGGATCCGATCCGGCAGCCGGCGGCGCGCTGCTCGTCCGAGGTCATCGTCCACGGCTCGTGAATCTTCGCGGCCGGCACCCGCGCGAGCTCGGGCAGGAAGCGGCGGATGTACGCACCCTCCGGATCGAAGCGCTTCGACTGCAGGACGGGCGAGAAGATGCGGAAGTACGGCGCCGCGTCGGTGCCGGTTCCCGCCGCCCACTGCCAGCCGCCGTTGTTGTTCGCGAGATCGGCGTCGGCGAGCTGGCGCTCGAACCACTTCTCGCCGCGGCTCCAGTGGAGGTGGAGATCCTTCGTGAGGAAGGAGGCGGCGATCATCCGCGCGCGGTTGTGCATCCAGTGCGTCGTCGCGAGCTCGCGCATCGCGGCGTCGACGAGGGGATAGCCGGTTCGGCCGGCCTGCCAGGCGGCGAGGCCTTCGGGATTCTCGCGCCACGGCATCCGGTCGAACTCCGGCCGGAAGCTTTCTTCCGCGACGCGGGGGAAATGGAAGAGGACGTGGTGGAAGAACTCGCGCCACGCGAGCTCGCCGATGAAACGATCGAGGCCGGCGCGCTCGCCGGGCGGCAGCTCCCTCCAGGCCCGCGCCGCCTCCGCGCGGACGGTGCGCGGCGAGATCGTGCCGAAGTGGAGGTGCGGCGAAAGCCGCGAGGTGCCCGCCCGGCCCGGAAAATCCCGGCCGACCGCATAGTCGCGGACGGCGGCTGCGAGGAACGCGCCGAGCAGTTTCCGCGCGGCGGACTCGCCTCCGGCCGGCGCGGCGGGATCGGGAGCGAGATCGCTCCAGGCGCGCACTCTTTCAATGGGGACTCCCGGGAGCTGTGGCGTCGCGAGGTCCGCGGGATCCGTTTCCGGCCCGCGCTTCTCCGCCGCGCGCCACCGCTTCGCGAACGGCGTGAAGACAGTGAACGGAGCGCCGACGGCCGTCGCGAGCGCGTCCGGCTCGACGAGAAGCGCATCGGCGAAGAGACGCAGCTTCCCGCCACCGCGCTCGACCGCGGCGCGGACCTCCCGGTCCCGGCGCTCGGGATACGGCCCGATCTCGAGGTTCGCGTAGACGGCCTCGGCCCCCGCCTCCGCGAGAAGCTCCGGCAGGGCCCGCGCCGGGGGACCCCGGCGCACGAGCAGGCGCCCGCCGAATCGCGGCAACTCGGCAGCGAGCTCCTCGAGACTCTCCCGGAGAAATCGAAAGCGCGCCGGACCGACGTCCGGATCGTCTGCGTAGCGATCGTCCAGAACGAAGACCGGCACGACGCGATCGGCATCGCGTGCCGCCCGCGACAGCGCGGCGTTGTCGGCGACGCGAAGATCGCGGCGGAACCAGTGGACGATCGTCGTCACGCGTTCAAGCGGACGATGCGCCCGTTCAAGAATCCGGCAAACGCGACCCAGACCACATAGGGTAGGAGGAGCCCGGCGGCGAGTCGGGATGCGGGCCATGCCAGAAGGACGAGCGCGATGCACGTCAGCTCCAGGATGACGAGCTCGGGAAGCGCCGCGGCAGGCGCGCGGCGGGCAAAGAACAGGTAAGACCAGCCGGCGTTCAAGGCGAGGTTAACTCCAAGCGCCAGCGCGTATGCGAGGGGTCGTCCGCAGCCCCACACGATCGCGCTCGCAACGGCGATCATCGCGAAGAGGAGGGTCCAGACCCCGCCGATCACCGCGCCCGAGGGGGTCCAAGAAGGCTTGGCGAGGTCGTCGTACCAGGGTCCCAGGCCGCGGGTGGTGAAGCGGCCGCCGATCGCGGCCGTGGCGGCGCACAGCGCACCGAAGACGAGAAGGCGCAAGCCGAATCCGGGGGTCATGGCGTCGCCCCGGCGGCACGGTCGCGGGATCCCCCGCCGAAGATTTCCTCGATCGCTCGCCGCCGGTATTCGAAGATCGCGTCGAGCTCGCGCCGCACGCGCAGCGCATGAACGAGGCGCCCGGCCGGACCGAAGGGGAGCGCGTACTCGACGCGATCGTGCATCGTGACGCCGTCGGGGCCTTCGATGAACCGATGCGTGTGAATCCACGTCCGGTAGGGACCGCGCTCTTCGACGTCCTGAAACTCCGCCGGCGGGTCCCAGCGCGTGATCCGGGTCACCCACCGGAGCGTCAGGAACGCCCAGCGGATCCGGTACTCGATCCGGCTTCCCGCGGCCAGCTCCGCGGGCGCGGCGATGACCCGGAAACCGAGGAACGGCGGCGTGATCCGCGCGAGGTTCCGTGGATCGGAGAAGAAGGCGAAGACATCGGAGAGCGGAGCCGGGATCCTCTGCGAGCGCTCGAGAACGTACACGGGCCCTCCCGCGCGGAGTCTATGCGGGCCGGCGCAACTCGCGGTCTACGTCTGCGACGACTCCGGGAACAGGCCGAAGAGCGGCAGCGTGACGACCGTCTGGAGGCCGGGCGGGGCGTCGACGATGAAGGGGATGGCGTTGACGACGCAGCCGACCGTGGCGCGGTCGCCGTGGAAGCCCCCGGACACGCGCAGGTTCACGGGGGGGTCTCCCGCGATCTCAATCGTGTCCGCCGGGTCCGCGACGCCCACCGCCATCGTGAGATCGAGCGCCACTTTGACCTCGTCGCCGGCCTGCACGAGTGCGATCTGGTGGAGCCCCAGCACGCGTCCCGCCGCGACACCGTCGGTTTCCTTATCGGCGATGACGGGCTCGATCGTCTCGGTGATCTCGTGGATCGGCAGACCCAGTCCCATCGCGATGATCGCCGCGGACTCGGACAGCCCGACGTGGCCGAGCTTGCGCGACGCGACGCCGGCGGCGAATTCTTCCCGGGAGAGCCCGGCTCCGACCTTTGCGCGCAGCGGGCCGCGCCGTTTCGCCGCGTCCACGACGCGCGTGACCTTGACGCGGTCGACGCGCACGCAGGCCGCCGCGGCGGCCAGGGCCAGCCGGTCCATGACGAGACCGGGATTGACGCCCGTGCCGAGGGCGGCGACGCCTCGGGCGGAGGCTTTCTGGTCAACGCGCCGGGCGAGCGCGGCGTGCTTCAGCTCCGGATAGGAGAGCTCCTCGCAGGTCGAGACGACGTGGAACCCGGCGTCCACCGCCTGCTCGATCTGCGAGACGACGTTCTCCAGGCGCGAGCCCGTGCAGAGGAGGACGACGTCGCGCTTCTGCCGGTCCTTCGCGGAGCGCGCATACAGCGCGGCGGCGTCGCCGTCGACCTTGAGCGCCGGCGCCGCCGGCACTCCGAGGACCTCCGCGAGAGACTTGCCCGCGATCGCGGGTGCCGGATCGGCCGCGCCCAGGAACTCGATTCCCGGGCGTCCGACCAGCGCCTTCCCGACTTCCACGCCGATCGGTCCCAGGCCGACGAGCGCCACCCGCGCGCCTGACCACTTGTGCACGCTGCCCTCCTCGAACGAGCTTCGAAAAAAGAGCGCCCACAGTATTCTGGTTGCCGCCCGAGTTCAATGGGGCAGCGGCGTGCGGCACGCTAGGATACGGGCGCTTCCAAAGGGAGGGGTCATGCGACGATTCGTTCTCGCTCTCGCTCTGGGACTCGGTGTCGCGGCGCTCGCGAGGGCGGCGGACCCGCCGGCCAGGCCGACGCTCGCCCTCGTTGGCGGAAGGATCATCGACGGGTACGAGGGCACGCCGATCGATGACGGCGTCGTCCTGATCGCCGGCGAGCGGATCGTCGCCGTGGGCCCGCGCTCCCGCGTCGCGGTTCCGGACGGGACGCCGACGATCGACACGCGCGGCATGAGCGTTCTGCCCGGCCTCGCCGACATGCACGTCCATCTCATGATCGTCGGCCACGGCGACTACGAGCACTGGGATACGACGTACCGCTCCCGCTTCCGGCGCGAGATCATGCCGGCGGCCGCCAAGCAGCTGCTCGAGAGCGGCATCACGTTCGCGCGGGACCTCGGTGCCGAGTTAAACGACATCCTGGATGTGCGCGACCGGATCGCGAAGGGCGAGATCCCCGGACCGCGCCTCTTCGTCTCGGGTCCCTTCATCCAGCACGCCCCCTACACCGAGCGGGAAAAGGAGTACCGCTGGGGCGTCAACGGCCCGGCGGACGCACGCGCCAAGGTGCAGAAGATCGTGGATGCGGGCGTGGACGTCGTGAAGCTCATCGACCAGGACCAGATGACCGAGGACGAGGTCCGCGCGGTCATCGAGACGGCGCACAAGGGCGGCAAGCCCGTCGTCGCGCACGCGCACCGCGAGGACGAGATTCGGATCGGCCTGAAATACGGGGTCGACTGCTTCGAGCACACCGGGCTCGGCACGGAACCGGGATATCCCGAGGACATCCTGGCCGGCATCCGGAAGCGGAATCAGTCGCTCGCGTGGTGCCCCACGATCGAGGGCCTCTTCCTCGCGGAGTACACGGCGGACAAGTTTCCCGAGCGGCTCAACGATCCCCGCTGGCAGAAGGATCTCGCGCCCGACATCGTCAAGGATATCCGCGAGTCGTTGCAGGACCTGCCGGGCCTGCCGTACTTCGCCCTCGTGCGGCGCCGGATCCCGACGCTCGCGCACAAGTTCCAGCAGATCCGCGAGACGGGCGTGACGATGCTCGTCGGGACCGACTCGGGGGTGCCCGGAAACTTCCACACGGACTCGACGTGGCGCGAGCTCGACGCCTGGGTGCGCCTCGGCGTGCCGCCCATGCAGGCGATCTCCGGCGCGACGCGGTGGCCGGCGGCGTGGCTCAAGAAAGAGAAGGATCTCGGCACGCTCGCGCCCGGGCGCTACGCCGACGTCATCGCCGTGCGGGGAGACGTTCTGACCTACATCGACCTGCTTCAGCGGGTCGACGTGGTGGTCAAGAACGGCGTGCGGGTCCGATAGACGGCAGGCCCCGTCCGCCCGAAATAGAACGCCCCCGCACACGGGTTCTCGGTGGCGATGAGGAGAATCGCCGTCGCCGCGATGTCCGTGCTCGCCCTTTCGCTTCTCGCGGGGGCCTGCGCGAGCGGGGGAAAGGGCCCGACGGCCCACGACCCGGGCTCGAAGACCCTCCACGCCGTCGTGACCGAGCGGGAGTACGACGCCGGGTCGTCCGGCTACCGGACCAGCGGGACTTACTACCTGTCCTTCGAGGCCGAGGACGGCGACAAGACGGTCCACTACCGGTTCCCGGTCACCCAGCAGCAATACTCGCGGTATCCCGAGGGGAGCCGCGTGACCCTCATCATCCTGGACGAGCAGCTGCGCGACATCCGGCCCGCCCAGGACTAGCCGGGCGGCGGCCATCGCGCGGCCTTCCCTTTCGTCCGGGCTTGACCCGCGCCCGCGCCGGCGTATGCTTGTTTCGATTCGAGTTGCAGGGCCGGCGGCGGTCCGCCGCCGGGGGGCGAGAGGATCGGAAAGGCTGCGGTTTTCGCAGCCTTTTTATTTCTGCTTCCTCCACCGTTCGCGTCAAGGCTGAGCTCCCTTCGCGATCCGGCGGATAGTATTGACGTCCATGACGCCCGGACGCCGCACGGCGCGCATCGTCGGTCTCGTTCTCGCCGCCTCGTGCGCGGCGGCCGCGGCGCGGTGGGCCATGGGCGGCCCGACGCCGCAGGTGAAGATTCCCGTCGTCGACGAGGGGACGGACACGCTCCCCGCCCGCGCGGCGGCGCAGAAGAAGGACGCGTCGAGCATCCGCGTCGTGCACGACTTCCACTTCCAGGACCGCGTCGCCGAGAGCGGCATCACGTTCGTGCAGCATCCGACGGACGACTCGGCCAAGTACTACAAGGCCGTCCACTACGACCATGGCAACGGAGTCATCGCGGGCGACGTGGACGGCGACGGCCTGCCGGACCTCTACTTCGTCAGCCAGCTCGGCGGCAACGAGCTCTGGAAGAACCTCGGGCACGGCAAGTTTCGCAACATCACGAAGGAGGCGGGCGTCGCGGTGCCGGGCCGGATCGGCGTCACCGGCTCTTTCGCCGATATCGACAACGACGGCGACCTCGACCTCTTCGTGACGACGGTGCGCGGCGGCAACATCCTGTTCGAGAACGACGGGAAGGGGCACTTCAAGGACATCACGAAGGCGGCCGGACTCGAGTACGTCGGGCACTCCTCGGGCGCCGTGTTCTTCGACTACGACAACGACGGCAAGCTCGACCTCTTCCTCGTCAACGTCGGCAAGTACACGACGGAGGAGAAGGGCCGCGGCGGATACTTCGTCGGCTACGAGGACGCCTTCTCGGGTCATCTCCATCCGGAGCGCACGGAGTCCTGCCGGCTGTACCACAACCTCGGAAACAACCGGTTCGAGGACGTCACGGAAAAGATGGGCCTGAAGACGACGTCGTGGAGCGGCGACGCGAGCTTCGCGGACGTGAACGGCGACGGGTTCCCGGACCTCTACGTGCTCAACATGCAGGGCGACGACCACTTCTACGTCAACGAGAAGGGTCAGCGTTTCGTGGACCGCACGGCGGAGTACTTTCCCAAGACGCCGTGGGGGGCGATGGGCATCAAGTTCTTCGACTTCGACAACGACGGGCGCGTGGACCTGTTGCTCACGGACATGCACTCCGACATGAGCCAGGAGATCGGGCCCGACAAGGAGAAGGAGAAGTCGGAGATGAAGTGGAACGACGCCTTTCTCCAGGGAGGCGCCAACAACATCTTCGGGAACGCCTTCTATCGGAACCTCGGCGACGGCCGTTTCGAGGAGATTTCGGATCGGGTCGGGGTCGAGAATTACTGGCCGTGGGGCCCGAGCGTCGGAGACCTCAACGCCGACGGTTTCGACGACGTCTTCATCGCGTCCGGCATGAGCTTCCCGTTCCGCTACGGCATCGACACCGTCCTCCTCAACGACCGCGGCGAGCGTTTCCGCGATGCCGAATTCCTGCTCGGGATCGAGCCGCGCGCCAATGGAACCGCCGTGCCGTTCTTCGAGCTCGACTGCGACAAGGAAGGCCAGGGCCGGCCGGCCTGCAAGGACCGGACGGGCAAGATCACCGTTCTCGGCACGCGCAGCACGCGCTCCGCCGTCATCTTCGACGTGGACGGCGACGGCGATCTCGACATCGTGACGAGCGAGTTCAACGACCGGCCTCGGGTTCTCATCTCGGACCTGTCGTCTCGCCATCCGGTGCACTTTCTGGAAGTCGCGCTCGTCGGGAAGATCTCGAACCGGCAGGGCCTCGGCGCGCGCGTGACCGTGTCGGCCGGCGGGCGGACGTTCACCAAGTGGAACGACGGCAAGTCGGGCTACCTCTCGCAGAGCGCGCTGCCGCTCTATTTCGGGCTGGGAGACGCGACGGCCGTGGACCGCGTCGAAGTGCTGTGGCCGTCCGGCCGCAAGAGCGTGCTCGACCATGACGTCCCGATCGGGCGCCGGCTCACGGTGACCGAGCCGTCCCCGTAACCTTGCCGGTTCTCGGGATCGTGCTCGCCGTGGTCGCGGCCTCTCCGGCCCCGACGACGCCGGCGCCCGCACTCCCCTCCGGGACCGCCGCCGGGAAGGCCGCCGGACCGGTCGAGCGCGCGGCCGACGCGCGGCGGCGCGGGGATCTCGAGACGGCGCGGCGTCTCTACGAGGAGGCGCTCGCGGCGCGCCCCTCGGACGCCCGGGCGGCCGTGGGCCTCGCCGAGACGCTCTCCGACCAGGGCGATCCCGCAGGCGCCGCGAAACTCCTCGCCCCGGTGATCCGGGCGCTGCCCGACCGGCCGGAGCCCCGCCGGGCGCTCGCGCGCGCGTATCTGCGCGGCGGACAGCCGAAGGAGGCGCTCGCGGAGGCGACGCGCGCCGTCGCGCTCGATCCGGGAAATGCGGACGGCCTCGTTCTCCGCGGCAAGGCGACCGTCGCGACGGGGGACCCCGAGAAAGCGATGCCCGACTTCGAGTCGGTGCTCGCGGCGCATCCGGGCGACGCCGGCGCGCTCGGCGGCCTCGCGTCCGCCTACGATGCCCTCTCGGACCCGCGCGCCGATGAAGCGTACCGGAAGGCGCTCGCCGCCGATCCGAAGAACCTGCCGCTCGCGGCCGAGTTCGCCGAGTCGCTCTGGCGCCAGCGCAAGTACGCGCAGGGCAACGCCGAGATGGAGAAGGTCCTCAAGCGCGTGCCGGACAACAGCAAGCTGCGCGTCCACTACGGGCTCAACCTGGGCGAGCAGAGCCGTTTCGGCGACGCCGCTGCGCAGTTCGAGGAGGTGCGCCGGCGCGGAGATTCTTCGAGCGGAGTCCTCTTCTATCTCGGGACTTCGCTCTTCGAGGTCGGCCGGCTCGAGGACGCGACGGCGGTGCTTCGCGAGGCGGTCGCGGCGGCGCCGGAGTCCCCCGAAGCGCACCACCGGCTGGGCCGTCTGCTCCTCTTTCGCGGCCGGGCGGCGGAGGCGGTTCCGGAGCTCGAGCGTGCGGCGAGGCTCGATCCGAAGTCGGCCGAGACGGCGCTCGATCTCGGGAGGGCGTACGAATCGGCGGGGAACGCCGCGGCCGCGGAGACCTCGCTCCGGCGCGCGGTCGAGTTGCAGCCCGATCTCGCCGTGACGCACTACGCGCTCGGCACGCTCCTCGCGCGGACCGGCCGGCGCGACGAGGCGAAACAGGAGATCGCGATCTATCAGGATTTCTTCCAGAGGGAACAGAAACGCCGCTACGAGAGCGCCTCTCGGCAGGCGGAGCTCAATCTCGGCTGGACGGAGCTCCGCGCCGGCCGCGCCGAGCGCGCGCTCGAAGCCTTCGGCCGGCATCCCGACGATCCCGAGGCGCTCCGCGGCGGCGGCGAGGCGCTCTCGAAGCTCGGCCGCCACGACGAGGCGGTGCGGTCGCTCGAGCGCGCGGCGCTTCTCGACCCCGAGAATCGCGCCATCGCCTGGGAGCTCGACCGCGAGCGGCAGCGGGAGCGGACGCCGTGAGAACGCGCGCGCTGTTCCCGCTCCTCCTCGCTCTCGCGGCCGTCGCCGCCCTGTCGCCCCCGGCCGCCGAGAAGGCCGCCCGGAAGGACGCGAACTGTCCCGTCCTCTTCACGGACGTCGCGGCGTCCGTCGGACTCAAGTTCCAGCACGAGCGCGGCGGCACGGCGCAGCATCAACTTCCGGAGACGATGGGCTCGGGGCTCGCGTGGCTCGACTACGACAACGACGGCTGGATGGACCTCTACGTCGTGCAGTCGGGGCCTTTCCCCGCGGGCTCGGGACCGCGGCCGCCCGACCGCCTCTACCGCAACGTGCGGGGCGTCTTCACGGACGTGACGGAGAAGGCCGGCCTCCACAACGCCGGCTACGGGATGGGCGCGATCGCCGCCGACTACGACAACGACGGCTTCCCCGACCTCTTCGTCACGAACTTCGGGCGCAACGTCCTGTACCACAACAACGGCGACGGCACCTTCACGGACGTCACGGACAGGGCCGGCGTCGCGGGATCGGGCTGGTCCACCTCCGCCGCGTTTGCGGATTTCGACGGCGACGGCTATCTCGACCTCTTTGTCGTGCGCTATCTCGACTACTCGGTGGAGAAGAATTATTTCTGCGGCGACGCCGTCACGGGCAAGCGCGAGTACTGTCACCCGAGTCTCTATCCGCCGATCGGCAACCTGCTTTACCGCAACAACGGCGACGGGACGTTCACGGACGTGACCGAGTCCTCGGGCGTCGGCGCGGTGCTCGGCAAAGGGCTCGGCGTCGTCGTGGCGGATTTCGACGGCGACGGGAAGCCGGACATCTACGTGGCGTGCGACACGACGATGAACCTGCTCCTCCACAACCTCGGCGGGATGAAGTTCGAGGACGCCTCCCTGATCTCCGGCGCCGGCGTGAACTCCGCGGGGCGGGCCTTCGGCGGCATGGGCGTCTCGTCGGCCGACGTGGACGGAGACGGATTGCCGGACCTTCTGGTCGCGAATTTCGAGGCGGAGCCCAACAGCTTCTACCGCAACGTCGGCGGCGGCGTCTTCGAGGACGTCTCGGGGTCGAGCGGCTTCGGACCTCCGGCCTTCAACTTCTCGGGCTTCGGTCTCAACCCCTTCGACGCGGCCAACGCCGGGAGGCTCGACGTCTTCATCGCGAACGGGCACGTGCTCGAGACGCCCAGGATGCAGGGCGTCACGTACGCCGAGCGGCCGTTTCTGATGTGGAACGACGGCAAGGGCAAGTTCACCGAGCGCGGCTGCGGCGAGCCGTTCCGCCGGGCGCTCGTCGGCCGCGGCTCGGCCGTGGCGGACTTCGACAACGACGGCGACGTGGACATCGCCGTCTCGAACTCCGGCGGACCGCTCGAGCTCCTGCGCAACGACGGCGTCCACGGCGGCTGGATCGGCCTGGTTCTCAAAGGGCGCAGGTCGAACCGCCAGGGGGTCGGCGCGAAGGTCACGCTCGAGACGGAGCTCGGGAAGCAGGTGCGGGAGGTCAAGGCCGGCGAGAGCTACCTCTCCTCGAGCGACCCGCGCGTGCACTTCGGCCTCGGCAAGGCGAAGGAGATCCGGCGCCTCGAGATTCGCTGGCCCTCGGGCGCCGTCCAAACGGTCGGCGACGCGAAGCCGGGCCGCTACCAGACCGTCGAGGAGCCGGCCTCTTAACGGACGCGGGCCCGAAGAAATATACTCACGACCGGTTCGCATTTTTCGTCGGGGGAGGGAGTCATGCGGAGAAGGGTCATCATCGCCGGCATCGCCGTCCTGTCTCTCGGGACGGCCGTCCTGAGCGCTCAGGAATGGCGCGGCCGAGGGCGGATCGAGGGGAGCGTCAAGAGCACCAAGGGACAGCCGATTCCGGGCGCGAAAATTCAGCTCCGGTGGACGGAGTCCGGCAAGGGCGGGACCGACGTCACCACCGACAAGAACGGCAGGTTCGCCTACTTCGGGCTCGCCGGCGGCACGTGGAACGTGGATTTCGAGGCGCCCGGGTTTCAGACCAAGCAGATCTCCGTGCCGGTGCAGGAGCTCTCGCGGAATCCGCCGATCGACGTGCAGCTCGAGCCCGTGGAGCCGCCCAAAGAGAGTCCGGCGGCGTCGCACGAGGAGCTGCAGGTGGCGGGTCAGAAAGTCTCCAAGGAGACTGCCGCCGCGATCGAGGCCGGCAACACGGCGTTGACGGCGAAGGACTGGCCGGCGGCGCGCGAGAACTACCAGAAGGCGCTCCAGGAGATGCCCGACTACGCGCCCCTCTACATGAGCATCGCGAAGACGTACGCGGGCGAGGAGAACACGGCCGAGGCGATCAACTGGTTGCGCAAGGCGGCCGAGAAGGATCCCAACGACGGCGCCGCGTGGAAGACGATCGCAGAGCTCGAGCTCTCGCGCGGCAACCTCGACGCGGGACGCGAGGCGCTCGCGAAGGTGCCGGCGGGACAGGCCTCCGACACGTCCTACCTGAACCTCGGGATCCTCCTCTACAACAAGAAGCAGAGCGCCGCGGCGGAGGAGTCGTTCGGCAAGGCCCTCGAGCTGACGCCGGATCTGGCCGACGCGTACTACTACCGCGGCCTCGCCCGAATGCAGCTCAAGAAGAACGCCGAGGCCAAGGCGGATCTGAAGAAATACCTGGAGCTCGCGCCGAGCGGAGGCGACGCCGACACCGCCAAGGAGCTCTTGAAGTCGTTGCAGTGACCGGCGGGACGCCCGGCCCGGCCCGGGTCGGGCGCCTCCTCCTGGCCGCCCTCGCGGCGGCCGCGGCGGTTCTGCTCGGCTCGTCCGGCTGCTCGCGAAAGGCTCTCGTCTTCCCGCGGGCGCCCGTCTTCCTGATTTCGGTGGACACGCTGCGCGCGGATCATTTGCCGGCCTACGGCTACCGCGGCGTCGAGACGCCCGCGCTCGACGCGCTCGCGAAGGACTCTCTCGTGTTCGAGAACGCGGTTTCGCACGTGCCGCTGACACTGCCGTCGCACGTCGCCCTGCTGACGGGGCTCCTTCCGTTCCAGAACGGCGTGCGCGACAACGTCGGCTACCGTCTCGACGCCTCTCACACGACGCTCGCCGAGTTTCTCTCCTCGCGCGGCTACGCGGCGGGCGGAGCGGTCTCTGCGATCGTGCTCGATCATGCCTCGGGCGTCTCGCGCGGGTTCGCCTTCTGGGACGACGCGATCGAGTCGACGTCGGCCGGCCAGGCGATCGGGCAGGTGCAGCGGGGAGGCGGCGAGACGGAGCGCCGCCTCGAGGCCTGGATCTCCGGGCGGCCGGCCGGCCAGCCCGTGTTCGCGCTCCTCCATCTCTACGAGCCCCACACGCCGTACGAACCGCCGGAGCCTTTCAAGAGCCGCTACGCGAAGAGCCCTTACGACGGCGAGATTGCGGCGGCCGACGAGATCGTAGGGCGCTTCGTCGCGTTTCTGAAGGCGCGCGGGCTCTACGACGGTGCGCTCGTCGTCTTTCTCTCCGACCACGGCGAAGGGCTGGGCGATCACGGCGAGGACGAGCACGGCGTTCTCCTCTACCGCGAGGCCGTCCGAGTGCCGCTCTTCCTGAAGCTCCCGAAGTCGGCACTCGCGGGCACGCGCGTCGAGGCGCCCGCGGGGCTCGTGGACGTCTTCCCGACGATCGCCTCCGCGTTGGGGCAGACGCCGCCGTCCGGGCTCCCGGGCGTGCCGCTCCTGGCACTCGCCTCCGGGAAGACATCGGCGCGCAGCGTCTACAGCGAGACGCTCTATCCGAGGTATCACTTCGGCTGGAGCGACCTCGCTTCCCTGACCGACGACGGCCACCAGTACATCGAGGCGCCGCGGCCGGAGCTCTACGACTTCCGCGCGGACCCGGGCGAGCGGAAGAATCTCGCGGCGGATCTGCCGCCGGAGTTCCGTCGGCTGCGCGTCGAGCTTTCGGCCATGAACCGTCCCCTCCAGGCGCCCGGCGCCGCGGACCCGGAGACGATCAAGAAGCTCGCGTCGCTCGGCTACATCGGGCAGGCGTCGCCCGGCTCCGACGCGAAGGACCTGGCGGACCCGAAGGACCGCATCGGATCGCTGCAGATCCTGAAGGACGCGAGCCGGTTGACCGAGCAGCATCGCGACGACGAGGCGGCCGCGCTTCTGCGCAAGTTCACGGCCGAGAATCCGCGGATGCTCGACGGATGGGAGTCACTCGCGCGCGTGCTGCGGCGCGCGGGGAAGTCGAAGGAAGCCATCGCGGCGCTCGAGCAGGCCGACCGGCTTGCGCCCGGAACGCCGCAGGTCGTCATGGGCCTCGCGGACCTGCACCTCGAAGACGGGCAGTACGCGAAAGCGCGGTCGCTCGCGGAGGCGGCGCGCGCGCTCGGGTCCTCGGGTGTCGACGAGGAGCTCGCGGCGATCGCGCTCGCGGACGGCGACGTCGCGGCGGCCGGAAAGTACGCCGAGGCCGCGCAGGCGAAGAATCCGGAGGGCCGTCTGCCGCTGCTGCTCCTGGGTCGCGTGGCGTCACGGCGGGGCGACTTCTCCGCGGCGATCGGGCACTTCGACCACGCTCTGCAGATCGAGGCGGACACGCACGCCCCGCCGATGCAGGGCATCCGGGCGGCCCGTGCCGACGCGCTCGCGCATCTCGGCCGCGAGCAGGAGGCCGAAGAGGATTTCCGGCACGAGATCCGGGATTTTCCCGAAGGTCTCGACGCGTGGTCGCGGCTCGCGCTGCTCTACGCGGCCGGCGGCCGCGGGGCGGAGTTCAAGGCGCTCCTCGACGAGATGACGCGGCAGGTCCCCACCTCGAGGAGCTTCGAGGTCGCGGCGAAGGTCTGCGAGATCGTCGGAGACCGCGAGGGCGCGAGCGCGTTCCGCCGTCGCTCGCCTCTCGCTCGGGATCCGCGCTCTTCGGGCGCACCGGCGCTCGGCTCGACCAAGGGGCCTCGACCGAGCGCCTGATCCCTCACTCGCGCCGCGATCTCGAGTCTCCGTCCGGCGCTGCCTATCGCTTCGCGGCTCCGATCGACCGGATCACGTCCCGCAATCGCACGACGGCTTTCTCGATCTGCTCCGCGGGCGTGCTCCCGTAGCCGAGGATCAGTCCCGAACGCGCCGGGCGTCCGGCGTAGGCCTCCGAAAGCGGTGCCGCCCAGAGATTGCGCTCGGCCGCCCGCCGCGAGATCTCGAGATCGCGCCGGCCCCGCGGCAGCGTCGCCGTCAGGTACATCCCGGCGGCGTCACCGAGGACCCGCAGCGTGTCCGGCAGCTCGCGCGCGAGCGCGCGGACGAGCGCGTCGCGGCGCTCGCGGCACAGCACGCGCATCCGCCGGATGTGGCGCGCGAAGTGCCCCTCGCGAACGAAGTCGGCGAGCACCGCCTGGGAGAACGTGGGCGAGAGGATGTCCATGGAGTACCGGACCTGCGTGAAGGCGTACACGAGGTCCGGCGGCAGGACGAGATACGCCAGACGGATGGCCGGAAAGAGAATCTTGGTGAACGTCCCGATGTAGATCACGCGCGCGTCGCGGTCCAGTCCCTGCAGCGCCGCGATCGGCAGGTTGCCGTAGCGATACTCGCTGTCGTAGTCGTCCTCGATGATCCAGCAGCCGCTCTCCCGCGCGAAGTCGAGCAGTTGGAGCCGGCGCGCGGCGCTCATCGTGACGCCGAGCGGGAACTGGTGAGACGGCGTGACGAAGACCGCGCGCGGCTTCGGGCTCCGGCCGATGGCGGCGGCGACGTCGAGGCCGTGCGCGTCGACGGGCACGGGCACGAGGCGCGCGCCCGCCAGAGACAGGACGCGGTGAAGCCCGAAGTATCCGGGCTCCTCGATCCAGACGGGGCTTCCCAGGTCGAGCAGCACGCGGGCGGCGAGCTCGAGCGCCTGCTGCGACCCGTTCACGATCATGATCTGGTCGGCCTCGCACCGCACGGCACGCGCCGTGCGCAGATACTCGGCAATGGCCTCGCGAAGCGCCGGCAGTCCCATCGGATCGCCGTAGGGAAGGAGCGCCGGGTCCGCCCGCCGGGCGTGGCGCGCGACGAGGCTCGACCAGACGGAAAGAGGAAACCGGTCGAGCGCGGGCTCGCCGACGCTGAACGCTCCCCGGCCGCGAAACCAGGGGCCGGTTTCCAGGCGCCGGAGCTCCGCGGCCATGTGGCCGATCTTCCGCGGCGCCGGTCTCGCCGGCGCGGCGCGGACCGCCGCGCGTCGGGCGGGCGCGAGGTTCTCTCCCGGGAGCGCGCTCGCGACGAACGTGCCCGAGCCGGTCCGGCTCTCGAAGTAGCCTTCCGCCAGAAGCTGCTCGAAGGCGTTGAGGACCGGGATGCGCGAGATCCCGAGCTCGATCGCCAGGCTGCGGGTGGAGGGCAGCCGCTGCCCCGCGCGCAGTCGCCGCTCGGCGATCGCGTCGCGGTAGCCTTCGTAGAGCTGCCGGTAGAGCGGCTTCGACGAGTCGCGGTCGATCGCGATCACGGGCAGGATCCCCGGCGGCGCGGCCCTCATGGGGGGAAGATAGTGGTCATAGAGAACCGGTTTCAAGTGGATATTGCCGACGACCGCTTCGTTCGTCACAATTCGACGTCGTGGGGCGGACCCTCGCGCTCGCCGCGCTCGTATTGTCCGCGCTCCTGCGGGAGGGCGCCGGAATGATCCCGGAGCCGGAGGCGGCCGACGCTTCGCGGCCGCCGGAGCACGCCGTCGTCGTCGAGCTCTTCACGTCGCAGGGATGCTCGAGCTGCCCGCCCGCCGACCGACTGCTCGAGAGTCTGGGCGCCGAGAGCGCGGGCCGCGTCGTGCCGCTCGCGTTTCATGTGGACTTCTGGGACTCCCTCGGGTGGAAGGATCCGTTCTCGCGGCACGCCTGGACGGAGCGGCAGACGGATTACGCCCGCGCCTTCCAGTCGCAGAACGTCTACACGCCGCAGGCCATCGTGGACGGCCGGGTCGAGATGGTGGGCTCCGACGCGGGCAAGCTGCGTTCGGCGATCGCGTCGGCCGCCGCGCGCCCCGCGGGGCGGATCGTCCTCGAGCTGCAGCCGGCGGCGTCGCAGGTGCTCGTGCGCGCGGACGTCGAGCGGCCGGAGACGCTGCGCTCCCGCAAGCTCGACCTGATGATCGCGCTCTACGAGACGGGCCTCGTCACGGCGGTCGGGAAGGGCGAGAACGGCGGCAGCACGCTGCGCAACGACTACGTCGTGCGGGTCCTGCGCCGGGCGGGGCGCCTGTCCTCGGGCGATTCGCACAAGGAATTCCGCGAGGAGATCCCGCTCGAGAAGGGCTGGGACCGCGGGCGCCTCGGCGTGGCGGCGTTTCTCCAGGATCCGTCCTCGCTCGAGATCTGCGGCGCGGGCGCGCGGCCGCTGGCTCCGCGCGACGGAGGCTAAGCGTGTCGCGGACTCTCCGGACGGCGCTGCCCACGCTGCTGGCGGGCGGACTCCTCGTGGGCGGACTCGACGCGATCGACGCCATCGTTTTCTTCGGTGCGCGCGGGGCGTCGCCCGCGCGGATCTTCCAGTCGATCGCCGCCGGACTCCTGGGGCGCGACGCGGCGTTCGGCGGCGGCGCGCCGGCCGTGTTGCTCGGCGGCTTTCTCCAGCTCTTCAACGGCTTTCTGGTCGTGCTCGCCTACTTCCTGATCTCGCGGGCGCTGCCGGTCCTCGTCGCGCGGCCCGTTCTCGGCGGGCTCGTCTATGGCCCTCTCGTGCATCTGTTCATGACCTATGTCGTCATTCCTCTTTCGGCGATTCACCGGACGCCGCCGATGCCCCTGCCGGTCATGCTGAACGGGCTGATCGGGCACGCGCTCCTCGTGGGCCTGCCGGCGGCCTTCGCCGCGCGGGCGGCCGGCCGCCCCTCGGCGGGCGGAGCGGAGGATTCCCGGCCCTGGGCACCGACACCGGCCGAATCGTCGCGAACCTGACGGCCTTCTAAGGCGCGTACCCCTCTCGCCGATCGCGCCGAGGCCGCCCGATGAGTGGCTATGCGACACTCGTCCCGAGTGGATATTTTCAGCGACCACTCGGAAGCTGACACTCCTCCTCGTGATGGATTTTCGAACGCGAGCCCGCCGGCCGCGATCCGTCCGGAAGCGGAGCTGACGTGGCTTCCCCGGGAATCTACGGCATCGTCCCGCGCCCGATTCCGGGAGCTCGCGACGGCGATCCGCCGGAGCCGGCCCCTCACGTTCCGTCGGCGTCCGCCGAGCCGGCGGAGATCCTCGCGTGCGCCG
>DATJZU010000071.1:0-6694 GCA_035498835.1 Thermoanaerobaculia bacterium | reverse complement strand
ATCTCCTGACCGTCAACCTTCGCGTCGTGACGCCGGGGCTCTTCGACGTCTTCCGTACGCGGCTCCTCGCGGGGCGCGACGTTTCCGACGCGGATCAGCCCGACGGCCTCCCGGTCGCCGTCGTCAGCCGCCACCTCGCGGGGCGGCTCTGGGGCAACGGTCGCGCGCTGGGACAGCGGGTCGTTCGCCGCCTGCCGAACGGCGGACTCGTCCGCATGACGGTCGTCGGCGTCGCCGAGGATGTCCGCGACTCGGGAGATCTGCGCGACACGATCTACCTTCCCTACGCGCAGCTCGCCGCGCACGACGCCGCACAAAGCGTGTACCTGATGGTTCGGGGCGACCCCGTGGCGCGCGCGTGGGCGCGAGAGGCGGTGCGCGCCGTCGGGCGCACGGACCCGCGCATCGGCGCCGCGGAGACGGTGTTTCTCGCAGACCTGTACGCCGCGTCGCACGCGCAGAGCCGCGTCGGGACGTCGCTCCTCGCCGGCTTCGCCGCATTCGGCCTCCTCCTCGCGGTGCTCGGGATCTTCGGCGCGGTGTCCTTCGTGACGGGCCATCGGCGCAACGAGATCGGGGTGCGAATCGCGGTCGGGGCGAGCCCGTCGCAGATCCGCGGACTCGTCGCGCGGCAGGGCCTCCTGCTCGCGATCCTCGGGTGCGCGATCGGGTTCCCGCTGTCGCTCGCGGTCGAGCGAATCCTCTCGGCCGCCATCCCCGAGTTCGAAGGCCGGCCGATCCTCTGCACGGCGGTAACCCTGTGCCTGCTCGCGGCGGCGGCGCTCGCCTCCGACGTCCCCGCGCGGCGCGCGGCGCGGATGGACCCGGTCGCCGCGTTGAGGTCGGAGTAAGCATGAGCGGATTTCTCAACGACCTGCGCCACGCCGTCCGGAGTCTTTCGAAGAGTCCCGGCTTCACGGCGGTGGCGGTGCTCACGATGGCGCTCGGCATCGGCGCGACAACGGCGGTCTATTCCGTCGTCCGCGCGGTGTTCCTGCGGCCGCTTCCCTTTCGCGACGCCGCCCGCCTCGCGATCGTGTGGGAGACGGACCTGCACAACGGCGAACGCAACGGCGGCGTCTCCTTCCCCGACCTGACGGACTGGCGCCGAGAGAACCGCTCCTTCTCGGCGATCGCCGCCTATCGGCGCCTGGACCTGAACCTCGCCGATCCGGGCCGCGAGCCCGACCGCGTGGCGGTGGCGACGGTGACGGCGAACCTCTTTCCGCTGCTCGGCGTCGCGCCCGTCCTCGGCCGGCCGCTCTCGCCCGACGACGACCGCGAAGGCGCGCCTCCGGCAGTGCTCCTCTCGCACGCGCTCTGGCAGTCGCGGTACGGGAGTTCTCCCTCCGTGGTCGGCAGGACGATCGCGATCGACGGCATCCCTTCGACGGTCATCGGCGTCATGCCGGCCGGCTTCGAGTTTCCCGCGCGCGCGGCCGCCTGGATGGCCCTGACGCCCATGCTCGGCGCCTTCCGAACCGAGCGCGGTGTCCACGCGATGCTCGCCGTGGCGCGGCTCGCCGACGGCGTCTCGATCGAGGCCGCGGGCGCCGAAATGGGCGCGATCGCGGCGCGCCTCGCCCGCGCGTACCCGAACGAGAACGCCGGCCGGGGCGCGCGCGTCCAGGGTCTCGCCGATGCGCTCGTCGGAGACCTGCGCCGCGAGTTCGCCATCCTCTTCGCGGCCGTCGTGGCCGTGACGCTCGTCGCCTGCGCCAACGTCTCGGGGCTCCTTCTCGCGCGCTCACGCGGCCGCGCTCCGGAGATCGCGATTCGCCGCGCGCTCGGCGCGGGCGCCGCGGACGTCGGCGGTCCCCTGCTCGCCGAGGCCCTCATTCTCGCCGTCGCGGGAGGCGGCGCGGGACTCCTTCTCGCCGCCTGGGGCATCCGCGGACTGCTCGCGCTGTCGCCGGACACCATCCCGCGCATCGCGGAAGTTCGCCTCGATCTGCCCGTCCTCCTCTTCACGCTCACCGCCAGCCTCGGCGCCGGAATTCTCTCGGCGCTCGCGCCACTCGGACGCGTCGTTTCGGGCCGGGAGGGCTCGCTCGAGCGCGCCGGCACGGGTCGCGCGTCACGGGAGACGCTGCGCGGCGCGATGGTCGTCGGGCAGGTCGCGCTCGCCAGCATGCTTGCCACCGCCGCGGCGCTGCTCGCCGTGAGCTTGCGCAATCTCGAGCGCGTCGATCCGGGGTTCCGCACGGAAGGCCTGCTGACGGCCGAGCTCGTCCTACCGCGCTCGAAGTATCCCGAGCCGCCGCACACCGAAGATTTTTACAAGTGGCCCGAGGTCCTGCGCTTCTACGCCGGATTTCTTCCGAAGCTTCAGTCGCTGCCGGGCGCCGCGTCGGCCTCGTTCGCGCTCAACCATCCGCTCATGGCGGGGTGGACTTCCGAGATTCAGATCGAGGATTTCGTGCACCGGCCGGGCGAACGCGACGAGGTGTACATCCGGCCGGTGGCTCCCGGCTATTTTCGGACGGTGGCGTCCCCCGTTCTCGCGGGCCGGGATTTCGACGACCGCGACCGCCAGGGCTCGGCGGAAGTGCTGATCGTCAACGCGGCGTTCGAGCGGCGCTACTTTCCCCGGCAAGGAGCACTCGGGCACACCGTGAGCTTCTGGAGCCGTCCGCGTCGGATCGTCGGCGTCGTGGGCGACGTCCGATTCCTGGGACCGGGCTCTGAGCCGGCCCCGGCCGTCTATCCCTGCCTTCTGCAGGTCCCGATGAACTCCCTGGCGGTCGTCGTCCGGGCGCCCGCCGGCATCGATCCCGCGGCGCTCGCGCCGGCGCTTCGCCACGCTCTCCAGGACGTCGATCCGGACGTCGCGCTCTTCCACGTCCGGACCGCCAGCGCTCTCGCGTCCGAGTCGTTCGGCTCGCCGCGGTTCCGGGCGCTTCTGCTGACGCTCTTCGGCGCCGTCGCACTGCTTCTCGCCGCCATCGGGCTCTATGGACTCCTCTCCTTCGGCGTCGCGCGCCGGGCCCGCGAGTTCGGAATCCGTGTCGCGCTCGGCGCGCAACGGACCGAGGTCGCGCGTCTGGTCCTCCGCGAAGCGGGTGCGCGCGCGGCGGCCGGCATCGCCCTCGGAGCGCTCGGCGCGATCGGCGCCGCGAAACTCCTCTCCGGTCTTCTCTTCGGCGTGCGGCCGGCCGAGCCCGCCGTGCTCGCCACCGTCGCGGTGCTTCTCGCGACGACGGCGGCCGCGGCCGCGTACCTGCCCGCGCGGAGGGCGACGCGTGTCGACCCCGCGGTCTCGCTTCGGACGGAGTGACGCGATGATCGATCTCCCGAACGTCGAAAAAGCCTTTGTGACGCTCGCCGCCGCCGCGCGGCTCGACCCGGTCCGTGCGCTGAGAACGGAGTCGACATGAGCGGATTCCTCCACGACCTGCGGCACGCGATCCGAAGCCTCTCGAAGAGTCCCGGCTTCACGTCGATTGCCGTCGCGACGCTGGCGCTCGGGATCGGCGCCAACGCCGCGATCTTCTCCGTCGTCCGGGCCGTTCTGCTGAGGCCCCTTCCCTACGCGGAGCCGGAGCGGCTGGCCACGCTGCCGGACAACATCTCGATGCCGGAGCTCTCGGACGTGCGGGAGACCGCCCGCTCCTTCGACGCCGTCGGCGGCTCGGCGCTGCAGCCGCTCGATCTGACCGGCGGCGGCGATCCCCTGCAGATCACCGGGGCTCTCGTCACCGGCGACCTCTTCGAGGCCCTGGGCGTGCCGGCCTACCTCGGACGCGCGCTGCGGCCCTCGGACGACCGCGAAGGCGGCGAACGCGTCGCCGTCGTGACCCACGGCCTCTGGCTCCGCCGCTGGGGGGCGGATCCCGGGCTCGTCGGCCGCTCCGTGACGATCAGCGGCCTGCCCTACACGATCGTGGGCGTGATGCCCGCCGGATTCGCGCTGCCCGAGCATCGGGTCGAGCTCTTCCTTCCCGCCTGGGTCGGGTACCCGTCCGGCGCGCGGGATCGGGACGTTCACTTCGCGCGGCCGATTCTGCGCCTGCGGCTGGGCGTCTCCATCGAGGCCGCCCGCGCGGAGGTTGCGACCATCTTCCGCCGGCTCGCGGCGGCCTATCCGGATACGGACACCGGCCTCGACCCCGGGCTCGTCTCGCTCCGCGAGCGGGTCGTCGGCGACAGCCGGACGGCGCTCGTCGCACTTTCCGGCGCCGTCGGCATGGTTCTGCTAATCGCCTGCTCGAATATCGCGAGCCTCCTCGTGGCTCGAACGCGCGCTCGGGCGAGGGACCTCGCCATCCGTTCGGCGCTCGGCGCGAGTCGCCCCCGGCTCGCCAGCCAGGTGCTGGCGGAAAGCGGCCTGCTCGCGCTCGCCGGCGGAGTGGCGGGGTTGGCCCTTGCGGATTGGGCGACGCGGATTCTGGTGACGCGCCTCCCGGATTCGCTGCCGCGCCTCGCCTCGGTTTCGACGGATCGCGGCGTCCTCTTCTTCGCGCTCGCCATCTCGATCGCCACGGGGCTGCTGTTCGGGCTAGTTCCCGCGGTGCGCGCCGCGCGCCGCCCGCCGGGAGCGGGGGTGAACGGTCCGCGCACCACCACCGGCATCGAAGACCGGCGCCTCGGCACGGCCTTCGCCGTGTCCCAGGTGGCCCTCGCCCTGGTGCTCCTCGTCGGAGCGGGGCTTCTCGCCAACACGCTCTGGCGCCTTCGCTCGATCGACCCCGGTTTCCCGGCCGGCGGCCTGGTCACGGCGCACTTCAACCTTCCGGAATCGCGTTACCAGCGCCTGCCCTCGCAGCTCCAGTTTCGGCGCCGGCTGCTCGAGCTTCTCGCGGCTTCGCACCTCCGGGCCGGAATGGTCAGCGAGATCCCGCTCGGCGGCTCGGACCTCGCCCACCAGTTCGTCATCGAGGGCCGGCCGGCCATCCCGCCCGGGCAGGAGCCGCCGCTCCAAACGCGAAGCGTGATGGGCGACTACTTCGGGACGATGGGCATCCGCCGGATCGCCGGGCGAGACCTGACCGACGCCGACCGCGAGGACGCTCCCCTCGTCGCCGTCGTCAACGAGAGCATGGCCCGGCTCTACTTCCCGGGGGCAAGCCCGATCGGATCGCGGTTCCGCTGGGCGCGAGACAGCGGTCCGCCGCGGTGGATCGAGATCGTGGGCGTCGTGTCCGATGTCCGGCACTTCGGGCTCTCGACGGGAGACCTTCCGGCGGCCTACACGAACTATGCCCAGGTCGGCGTCGACTGGAAGCGCTGGACCGACCTGGTCGTGAGGGCGCCCGAGGGGACGGCGGGCCTTGCGGAGACCTTGCGCGAGAAGATCCGCGAAGCCGACCCGCTCCTGCCCGTGAAGTCGCTTCGACCCGTCGACGAGATCGTCGCGGGCTCTCTCGAGCGGCCGCGTTTCCTCGCCGGGCTCCTCGGCGCCTTCGCGGGCGCGGCGCTGCTGCTCGCGGCACTCGGCGTGGCGGGCGTCCTCGGCAACCTCGTTGCCCGGCGGACGCGCGAGATCGGCGTGCGCATCGCGCTCGGAGCCGATCCGGCACGCGTTCGGAGGGAAGTGATCGGCGAGGGCGCCCGGATCGCGGCCATCGGCATCGGAATCGGCCTCGCCGGGGCGTTCGCCGCCAGCCACGCGCTCACGAACCTGCTCTATGCCGTGCGCCCGATCGACCCGGCGACGTACGGGGCGGTCTCGCTGCTCCTCGCGGCGGTGGCGATCGGGGCCTGTTACCTCCCCGCGCGGCGCGCGTCCCGCGTCGACCCCATCGAGGCGCTCCGAGGGGAGTGAGAGGAACCATGATCGATCTCAAGAACGTGGAGAAAGCCTTCGAGACCCGGGCCGGCAAGACCTTCGTCCTGCGGCGCATCGACCTGACGATCTCGGAAGGCGAGTTCGTCACCATCATGGGGCCGTCGGGCGCCGGCAAAACGACGCTCCTGTCGATCCTCGGCATGCTCGACCATGCCTGGACGGGGGAGTACCGCTTCCTCGGCCAGGCCGTGCACGAGATGAAGCCCCGCGACCGGATCGAGCTCAACAAGAGGAACATCGGCTTCGTCTTCCAGCAGTACCACCTGCTGGACGACCTGACCGTGGCCGAGAACCTCGACATCCCCCTCTCCTACCGGAACATCAAGGGCTCCGAGCGCGCGGCCCTCGTCGCGGACACGCTCGACCGCTTCCAGATCGTGGGCAAGAAGGACCTGTTCCCGAGTCAGCTCTCCGGCGGCCAGCAGCAGCTCGTCGGCGTCGCCCGCGCGCTCATCGCGAACCCGAAACTCCTGCTCGCCGACGAGCCGACCGGGAACCTCCACTCGGATCAGGGACGCGAGATCATGCGCCTCTTCCAGAAGCTGAACGACGAAGGGACGACGATCATCCAGGTGACGCATTCGGAGGAGAACGCGCGGTACGGCCAGCGGATCGTGCGCCTGGCCGACGGCTGGGTCGCGGGCTCGGAGATCGTGAAGGACCGGATGGGCCAGCCCGCCGGCGTCTCGCGGTAGGCCCGTGAGCTCCCTCCTTCAGGACGTTCGCTACGCCGCTCGGATGCTCACACGCAGCCCCGGCTTTGCCGCGGCCGCCGTGATCACGCTCGCGCTCGGGATCGGCGCCAACGCGGCCATCTTCGCGCTCGTCAACCGGGTGCTGTTGACGCTGCTCCCGGTTCGAAATCCTCGCGAGCTCGTTCTGCTGCGCTCCGACGGGCCCATCCAG